>NZ_CAUM01000001.1 GCF_000350085.1 Mesorhizobium metallidurans STM 2683 | reverse complement strand
TTTACAGATCCCTATCGGGGACTCTAAAAAAGTACCGTCAAGAGCCTCATTGGCTCTGACGGTACTTAGAAAAATTCGAATGGGCAATATGCGGTAGGTCCGTCAAAGCCAATCTCTGCGCATCGATTGTCGCTGATTGCCTCTGAAATGATTTATATTTGTTTTCAGTACGTTACGTCGCAGATTGGCGTATTTTCGGCGGCGTTTGGGTGGGCCTGAATCACTCCCACTCAATGATCAATTAGGTCTATAACTGCTTGTTTTGATTGATAAAATCTTATCATCTTTCCAAGGAATACCGTCAAGAATACCGTCAGATTGTTAGGCTGTTGAAAAGACTAAAACAATGTGGTCGCCGTCGCGGTATGCACACTGTTGACTGCATTATTTACGACTGCCATTCGGCGAGGTCAAAGCCGGAGTTCACAGACCATAAGGCAAGGACGGTCTTGCTCATGCTCGACAGCCCTAGGTCGAGTAGACGGGAATGGGCTGGCAGGAGATGGGTGTCGTGTCGAATCCTGTCGATCCTCGATCGACCAAAGCTTCGCATTCTCATCTGCTGTGACATTGTGTGGGCACACCTTTTTGAGGTCGTTCATTGGCAAGTCTTTGATGCTTGAAATTCTTCGGTGCTAGCAACATCACGTAATACGCTGGCAGGTTGACGACAAATCTCCTGTTCGATGGAGCTTGTCGTGCATTTTTTTGGATGAATCACCGTGCTAGCGTGGACACATAGGCCCAATGATCCTCTGTCCTTCAACGTTTCCGCTTCGGAAGACGACCCAAGAAAGGCTTTCTCCGCAGTACTTTCGCGTACTGAAGTACGCAAAAATTAGAATGCCTCTCCATCTGGTCGGGGAAACGATCGAGAAGACACGCAGAGACGGGCAAACTGGTGCAGCTGATGCGCGGCATCTACGTCGATGCCAATGATGACATCGACACGGTGCTCCTCCGACACGCTGTTCGCATGTCCCAATATCTATACCCGCGTGCTATCTCTCTGCAGCCATTTCCGTGCTGCTCGGCCCAACGCGCGACGGTCGCCTCTTTCTAAGCGGTCGACGTAAGCAGCCGACCCGGCTCCGTTTCACTCAAGATCATTCAGAACGAAGGCCCGCCAACCCCTCTGTCGCACAAGCAGTGATCAACGACATTGTGAACGAGTTCCGGATGGCAGTCTCTTCCTTGCACCAGCGATTCCTCGAGGCCTTTCGGCTACGCAGAGAGCATGCAGCGTTAATGGACGACGCCATGCGGGAGGCGATCGCGAAAAGGCTCATAGAGGAATACAGCAGCGCGAAGGGAGCGGCAGACGCGGTGTGGACGCTTGCGCGCGAAAACCAATGTATCGCGAAGGCCAACAGGCCGAAGGCTATGTGCTCCGTCGCCGCGGTCGTCCCGGTGCGCAACGAAGCTGCGATGGATCTGATCGTGGCCTGGCCATTGCCGGCGACTATATGCATATCACCGTCGCCGAGGTCCGTTGGGTTCGCCAGCGCGGACGCGTTCGTTGGCGGGATGTCGCAGAAGGGGCCTATCGGCGCGAGCAGGTCGTCACAATTCAGACGCTTGTCATTGATCGTCTGCCGGCGTCGGTTCGCTCCGCGATGTTTCCTGCGGATGGTTATTGCGAAATCCGGCCGACCGGGCGCGAGTCGCCGCGTGAGCTTGGATTTCCCCGCAATGTTGGGATCCGTAAACTTGAAGATCGCCTCCTCGACCTTGCACACGCGCAACGACTGCGTTTGGTCGCGCAGCGGATCGATCCCGCGCTGACCCGCTTGTTTGCCGGACGCAACTCGGTTCGCGCGCGCGATCGTCTGCATCAGAGTGTGGTTCTTCATTGGCTTGTCGAGATAGATCGTCGAGCAGGTTGGCACGTCGAAGACGGTGATCCACATGGCGCAGACGAAGACCAGTCTCGACTTCCCACCTCCTGGAGCATGGCTTCAAGCGGAACCGACGAGTTCACCGCCCGGATGCAGGAGGCCATCAACGGGATGATGCTGGACATGATCGCCGCGATTGCCCGCAAGGACTATGACGACAGGCGGCGGCAGGCCCAGGGTATCCAGAAGGCCAAGCAGGAAGGGCGCTACCGGGAGCGGCCTGAGGACCAGGAGCGCAATGCGGCCATAGTGAAGATGCTCAAGGCGGGCCAGTCCTGGAACAACATCGTGGCCGCAACCGGGGCCTCCAGGAGCACCTTGGCTAGGCTGGCGAAGCGGAGCCATTTAGCGCTCCCCTCGCCACGTCATACATAAGCAGGTGGTCCGTACCGTCTGCCCTACGCACTCCAACCGCTGGACAAGGATAGCCCCGCCAGCGCGTGCTCATGTCGGTCTGAGGTACCGCCACCGGGCAGCCTCTCGGCGTCTGGCGGTCGTCTCGCCCGGGCCTGTGTCGTGAAACCGAAGGGGCACGGGAGGATGGGTCGTAAGAAAATTTGGCCCGGATATTCCGACCCCTCCTTTTGACCCCGTTGAACCCGCTCACCCGAATTGTCTATCCGAGCTAGCCCAAGCGGCCGATTTGGGGGCGATCTTTATCGGCTACTAATGACCTGTCGCTTGACGCTGGGGTCAATTGGGTGGGCACTCGTCATTGGGTGGGCACGCGCGTCAGGCCGGAGTGTAGGCTGGGGTACGGAAGTCGCAATCTTTGAAGGCCCGTCCCCGGCCGCACTCTTGAAACACCCGCCCGGGTGGCCTTGGGGGCGGCACTAGCCGGTGTAAGACTGACAGGGTGCCCAAAGCTCCGCTGTCTGGGGCCTGTCATCGCTCAGTCACTATTTAGTTGTGCTGCCACTGCACCCTGCGAAGGCAGCTCAAAGCAGCGGGGACTAACCCCAAGCCCCCCACCCGGTCCCCGCTGCTCATTTACCGTCGCAATGACGTCAAGGCCCGCGTGACCACCTACAACATCGCAGCACACGCCAGTACCCGGCATGATCGTCAAGGCTTTCCGGTGCCGTTGCGGCTCAACGCGCTGCGTTCACGGCGGAATTCGTGAAGGGAGAGATTCGCGCGGTGGGCGCACTGGACGGGCGCGCCATCTTGTCTATCTAATCGCCGACGCAAACCTCACCACGGAAACAATCCACCTCGATCACGAAATCCCAAACACCGTCCTCAAAACGAGCATTCCTCTCGACCTGCTGATCGGAACCTACCGAACAAGCAAATTGCGAGCACCTTGCTTTAGGATTGCCAGGCGCTTCGGCAGGCATTTGCAGACCATCGATTGCGATAAGCGCTCCTTTTGGCGATGCCACTTAGGTTATGATGAATTGCAAAGAGCTCAAGACTGTGTGGCTGGCCATCGATTCCGGCCGACTGCTCGGCCATTAATTTCACATAATTTCACATTCCAAACAGAGACGAAAGTTGGCCCAGAGCTTACGGCCGAAACGCTCGCTTACGCAGTTGGATGCACCGTAACGGGGGCGAGGCTTCCGCGCCTATTCCAAATCCTTTGCTCTTCGGCCGTCCCCTCGTCCGTCTTGACTAGTACGAGCCCACAGCCTATTTCAGCGCCACGTTAGCACTCTCCACTGGCGAGTGCTAACCACGCTCCGGCAACGGAGAACCTTTCAACCTCCGCACCAGGGATATCCAAAATGGCAAAGTCGAATTTCCGGCCGCTGCATGACCGCGTGGTCGTTCGTCGGGTCGAATCCGAATCCAAGACCTCAGGCGGCATCATCATCCCCGATACGGCTAAGGAAAAGCCGCAGGAAGGCGACATCATCGCCGTTGGTTCCGGCGCCCGTGACGAAGCCGGCAAGCTCGTCCCGCTGGACGTCAAGGCCGGCGATCGCATCCTGTTCGGCAAGTGGTCGGGCACCGAAGTCAAGCTCAATGGCGAAGACCTTCTGATCATGAAGGAATCCGACATCATGGGCATCATCGGCTGAATCTCGGCCTCACCATCACTTAAACCCCAGGGCTCAATTCAAGCCCCTGCCAGGAGCTAAAAATGGCTGCCAAAGACGTAAAATTTTCCCGCGATGCCCGTGAGCGCATGCTGCGCGGCGTCAACATCCTCGCCGACGCTGTGAAGGTCACGCTCGGCCCCAAGGGCCGCAACGTCGTCCTCGACAAGTCATTCGGCGCACCGCGCATCACCAAGGACGGCGTCACCGTCGCCAAGGAAATCGAACTTTCCGACAAGTTCGAGAACATGGGCGCGCAGATGGTCCGCGAAGTTGCTTCGAAGACCAACGACATCGCCGGCGACGGCACCACGACCGCGACCGTTCTGGCTCAGTCGATCGTCCAGGAAGGCCACAAGGCGGTTGCCGCCGGCATGAACCCGATGGACCTGAAGCGCGGCATCGACCTCGCGGTGAGCGACGTCGTCGCGACGCTGATCAAGAACGCCAAGAAGATCAAGACCTCGGAAGAGGTTGCCCAGGTCGGCACCATCGCCGGCAATGGCGATGCTTCGGTCGGCTCGATGATCGCCGAAGCGATGCAGAAGGTCGGCAACGAGGGCGTCATCACGGTCGAGGAAGCCAAGACCGCCGAGACCGAACTCGAAGTCGTCGAAGGCATGCAGTTCGACCGCGGCTATCTCTCGCCCTACTTCGTCACCAACGCCGACAAGATGGTTGCGGATCTGGAAGACGCCTACATCCTTCTCCACGAGAAGAAGCTCTCCAACCTGCAGGCCATGCTGCCGATCCTCGAGGCTGTCGTGCAGACTTCGAAGCCGCTGGTCATCATTTCGGAAGACGTCGAAGGCGAGGCTCTGGCCACGCTCGTCGTCAACAAGCTGCGCGGCGGCCTGAAGATCGCCGCCGTCAAGGCGCCGGGCTTCGGTGATCGCCGCAAGGCCATGCTGGAAGACATCGCTATCCTCACCGGTGGCCAGGTCATTTCCGAAGACCTCGGCATCAAGCTCGAGAATGTCGGCCTCAACATGCTCGGCCGCGCCAAGAAGGTGTCGATCTCCAAGGAGAACACCACCATCGTCGACGGCGCCGGCAAGAAGGCCGAGATCCAGGGCCGCGTCGCCCAGATCAAGCAGCAGATCGAGGAGACCACCTCGGACTATGACAAGGAGAAGCTGCAGGAACGTCTCGCCAAGCTGGCGGGCGGCGTTGCCGTCATCCGCGTCGGCGGTGCGACCGAGATCGAAGTCAAGGAAAAGAAGGACCGCGTCGATGACGCCCTCAACGCGACCCGTGCGGCCGTCGAAGAAGGCATCGTACCCGGCGGCGGCGTCGCACTTCTGCGCGCTTCGCTGGCCATCACCGTCAGCGGCGCCAACTCCGACCAGACCGCCGGCATCGCCATCGTGCGTCGTGCGCTGCAGGCTCCGGCTCGCCAGATCGCGGCCAACGCCGGTGCGGAAGCATCGATCGTTGCCGGCAAGATCCTCGAGAACACGGGCCCGACCTTCGGCTTCAATGCCCAGACCGGCGAATATGGCGACATGATCGCCATGGGTATCGTCGATCCGGTCAAGGTCGTGCGCACAGCTCTCCAGGATGCGGCCTCTGTCGCCGGCCTGCTGGTCACCACCGAAGCCATGATCGCGGAGGCTCCGAAGAAGGAGTCGGCTGGCGGCGGCATGCCTGCCGGCATGCCCGGCGGCGGCATGGGTGGCATGGGCGGTATGGGCGGTATGGATTTCTAAGGTCCACGCACCTCAACAATCTCGATGGGCGGCAGCGATGCCGCCCTTTTCTCTGACGCGGAGCCAAGCCGGATGCCACATCCACAAGGCTACATACGGATACGGCGGCACGTTCACGGCGGACACCAATGACTGACTTCATTCTGTTCGCCATTGTCGGCTTCCTCGCCCAGGCGGTTGACGGCGCGTTAGGCATGGCCTATGGCGCGATCTCCTCCACCGTGCTGCTCTCCTTCGGTGTTCCGCCGGCGCAGGCTTCCGCCGCGGTACACGCGGCGGAAGTGTTCACCACTGCCGCTTCCGGCACGGCGCACCACTACCACCGCAATATCGACTGGAAGCTGTTCTGGCGGCTTGCTCCTTTCGGCATTCTCGGCGGCTGCCTCGGCGCCTTCGTGCTGACCTCGTTCGACGGCGACATTGTGAAGCCCTACGTCACGACCTATCTCGCTGTGATCGGGCTCTGGCTGTTCCTCCGGTCGTTCCGCAAGATCCCCAGCAATCCGGTTCCTACCCGTCTTGTGGCGCCGCTGGGCACTGTCGGCGGCTTCCTCGACGCTGCAGGTGGCGGCGGATGGGGCCCGATGGTCGTGACCGGATTGCTCGGCGCCGGCGCGCCACCCCGCTACGTGATCGGCACTGTCAATGCGGCCGAGTTCCTGATCACGCTAGCGGTGTCCGTCACCTTCATCGTCGCGCTCGTCAGTGGGCACTGGCAGGAAGCGGGGGCGCTGTCGACCCATGCAAGCTCGGTGCTGGGGCTGATCGTGGGCGGCATAGTCGCCGCTCCGCTTGCCGGATGGGTGCTCAAGGCGATTGCCGAGCGGACGCTTTTGCGGCTCGTCGGCTGCCTGATCATGCTGCTCGCTTTGTTCCAGACCGCCCAACAACTGGGATTCGTCTGACCTGAGCAAGCGGACTACCCTTCTAAGCCTTCGCTTTGCTTCCGGACATCATGATCGGCGTAACCGAAGTGAATCGCGGACTGGAGGCGACTTGCCACCCTGGAAAACCTAACCTGCGCCACGAACAGCGTATGGCACGCCAGTGATCAACGCGTTTCCCATTCCCGCCTCGCCCCAGCCCATCGGTCATTTGACGCTCTGCTCGATGCAGTGACTGCTCTGCTCGATGTAGTGACTGATGACGGCGGCGATCAACATTGCTTCGCGTGCTCTTTTAGTGCCAATTCAAGCGCTTGGCTCAAAGGCACCGCCTTGGAGAATAGGAAGCCCTGAGCGGTTCTGCAGCCAAGCTTGTGCAGAATTTGCCGGTCTGCCTCTGTTTCGACGCCCTCGGCCATGACATCGATCCCGAGCGCCCGACCAAGATCGATCACCGTTTTGACAAGCAGCCGGTCCTCCCGAGACTTGGCCAAGCCGCGGATGAAGCCTTGGTCTATTTTCACCTTGCGTATCCGACTGTCCTTGAGCGATGCCAACGTGGAAAAGCCGGTGCCGAAGTCATCGAGCGCGATGGAAATGCCGGCATGCGAAAGCCGTCCGAGCTTTTCATCCAGTCTTTCCGGGTCCACTGGAGATTCTTCGGTAATCTCGATTTCGAACATCGTTGCAGGGAGGTGTTTTGCCGCCAGACCATTCAGAACCATGTCGTCGATATCGCCGGCTTCCAATTCGCGCGGCGAAACATTCATTGCCACACGAACATCTCGACGGTCAGCTTTCACCAAGCCGTCGATAAGAGCACAACAGTCGGAGAACACCGTTTGCGTTAGCAGTTGAAGCATTCCGGTTTCGCGTGCGGCTGTCATGATTTCGGGTGGAGAGATGGAACCATGGATCGGATGGGACCACCTCAGCAAGGCTTCAAAACCGATCACGGCCTCAGTGTCGAGTCTTACGATGGGCTGGAACCAAGGTGCCAACCTTCTCGCCTCTATCGCCGAATGAAGGTCGCGTTCGATGGACTGGCGACGCTGCAATTCCCTGTCGAGTTCGGCATCGAACAGGCGAAATTCGTTCCTGCCACGACGCTTTGCCGTGTAAAGGGCGACATCCGCCCGCAGCAACATTTCCGTCAGCCCCGGCCTTTCAGCCAAGTATATTCCGATCGATGCACCGATCCGGACGGACGCGACCTTAGGATAGGGGCTGGCGACTTTGGCTATGATATTGGATGCGAGGTTACTGGGAGAAAGCGAACTCCTGAGTGAGGGAAAAAACAGCACGAACTCGTCGCCGCCGATACGTGCGAGCGTTGAGCCTGCCGGCGCTTCCTGCTCTATGCGGCGGGCGATCATGACGAGCAGTTCATCACCGGTCCTGTGACCGTAGGTATCGTTGACAGATTTGAAGCCGTCCAGATCAATCAGCATTGCAACGAAGGGGCCGTCCGTATTCTCGAGCTGATTGATCGCGTGTTCGAGACCCCGTCTGTTGAGGAGGGCCGTCAGGTGGTCCTCTCTGGAATTGCGCTCCATTTCCGCCGCAAGCCGCTCCGCCTCATGTCTCAGGCGGCTGGCTTCGCGGAAGCGAGCTTGCCCTACAAACGAGCCTCGAACCAAGCCGCCGATGAACAGCAGAACGGCAAAAGCCAGAATGTAATCTTCAAAGTTGCCTTTCGCCGACAAGCAACCCACCGCGATCAGAAGCGGCGGTGTTATGAAATTGGTCGCTGCCGCGGCATATGAACTGCCGTATGTAACCGCACCAGCTGAAATGCCGGCCAGAATAATCAGATGCAGCGGTGCTTGCGGTGTTGTGTAGCCAACAGTAAGGACGGCAAGAAAGGACCAGGCAAACCCTGCCAGAAGAGCAAGGATGCCAAACCAGCGAAGCCGCTGCGAAATCCCTGTTAAATCGTCCTGATGCCCGGTCTCCTTTAGCTGATAACGGGCGAGTCCGAGGCGGGCGGCATTTATCGTATTGATAACCAAAAACCAGGCTACGCCGGCAAAGCCGTTCTCGGAAAGGGCCTGCACGGTCAAAATCAGGCCCGATAGGATAATGCTTATCGGCATTGATACGAAGAGACCTGCCCTTAGGTCAGCAAGCTGATCCTGAAGGATTCTGGCCTCCAGCTCGTCTTCTTTCTTCATGTTCGGACGGGTCAGGTTGCATCTCCTGCTTGTACGCAGCACATGTCTATGCAAGCCTACTAAAGGAGGGGTTAACTATTCAGCGCGACATCAGCCTCTGGGCTGATCAGCCAAATAAAGCGCTGAGACAATACCTCTTCGGGGCGACATTTATGGCCTGCCGCGGGAAGCTGCCGCTTCTGCGTGCAGGGGCAGCGATTACTCCGGCGAATGAGGCCCTCTTTCATCGCGCAAGGTCCAAAGCTGCTGGTACGGTTTCATCGCCTAAGCATGGCCGAAATGCCATGCCGCATAAAGGGAACATGTTGGGCGAACCGAAGCCCCACATGTCTTGCAAGCCGTGCCGCCGGGTGCTCGCTTGAGTAGAGTCCGACGACAATGTTCGTGCCATGGAAGAGCGGCGCCGCTGACAGGCGAAGCCACCTTTCGTATCCGTGCAGCATGTCGGGATCGGCAATCTCGCGACCGTCGCGACATGCTGTTAGGATTCCATAGGCGAGTTGCTTCTGGCTGCTGATACCGATGTTGAAACCATGCGCAGTTACCGGGTGCATGCCGATGGCAGCGTCGCCGATGAGTGCGGCGCTGGGAGCTTGGAATTTGTGCGCCCAAGTCGTGACCAGCGGATAGGCATGGCGCTTGCTTGCCAAGGTCATTTTTTCAAGGCGCCCTCGACACCGGTTCGTCAATTCCCTCAGAAACAAATGGTCGCTGAAGGCAAGCAGTCTATCGGCCTCGTTTGAGCACAGGGTGAGCAGCAGCGACGACACGCCCTCCGCCAGGGGCAACATCGCTATCGTCTGATGGTGATCGAACCATTCGATTGCCACCTGGTGGTGGGCGCGCTCATGCCGTACCCGGCATATTAGCATGGAGTAGCCAAGCCGATTGATATCGGCGCCTATGCCGAGCAGATCACGAGTGGCCGACAGACGTGAATCGGCGGCAACCACAAGGCTAGCGTTCAACTGCACGCCATCAGACAGCGTTACGACTGCTCCTGTCTGGCTGGTTGTTGCATCTACGACCGAGTGGCCGCACAGCAGCCGCGCGTGATTCTGCAAGTGGATGGTCTTGAACAGCGCGTCGCGAATTCGGCAATTTGGGACCAAAACTCCGAGGGGTTCTCCAGACCCGCTGGGAGGATCGAAACGCAGAGCGAAAGGGCTCGAACCGTTGAGCACGCGGGCGCCGTGAAGCGGTGATTTGTCCGAAGCGGGGATGGCATCCCAGGCGCCGATCTCGCGAAGGATTCTGATCGAGGCGTGGGTCAGCGCGATTTCCCGACCGTCAAAAGGCGGATTGGCGAGAGTATCGATTGAGTTCTGTTCGACAACTGCGACCTTGAGTTGGCTTTGAGCGAGTGATGCGGCGAAGGAAAGGCCGACCGGCCCGGCTCCGACAACAACGATATCGAATCTGTCCTCAGCGCCGCCCATCAGCGTGCCGCCATCGCGGCGGCTATCCTCGTGAGACGCTGGTTGAGTTCAGCCTCCTGTCGTGCGCTGCGTTCCAATGCCCGCCGTATCGCCTCAAGGCGCAGGGCGGGAAAATCCGCATGTATCAGCAACGAAGCAGGAAATCGCCTCAAACTCGTACGCGGGTGATCGGACCAGCGCTCGCGTCCGCGCAGCCAAGCACATACCCAGCCAGCAAGCGAGATTGTCACGTCGGCAGTTTTTGACCGACGCGGCGCCCTTATCCCCCTGTATGCAGGGTCGGTTCCAATCAGGTCGTGGAACTCGTCAACCAGAGCACGGACCGGTGGACCGCCCGCCGGACGAATGAGAATATTATCTGAGGCTTCTGATGACTGCATCTTGTCGGCATTCATTGGTTGAGAAGTGGCCTCCCATACGGCGACAGCGCTGAATTCAGCTTTCCAGCAGCCACACTTGCATCGAGCCTTTCGCCCGATTGTTCCAGAGATAATATGGCAGAGCGGTTAGCCGGCAGCCCGAAACGATCGGGGGCGCATTCCTGTATAGGCTGTCTCCCCACTCTTGGTCTTCGATACGCTCTGGGGAGGCGGTCAGCGTGACCACGCCATCGAAGAGATCGCCCCGTTCCACCGTTTCGATCCTGGCGTCTCGCGGTAGTTTGAGCTGCTGCACCGCCCCCCCGGGATTGTCGACCTCTTCAACGCAATAAACCAACGGCCCGCGCTTGAGCGCCACCCGGCCGATGTCCTGCTTGACCGAGGGATGAGCATAGATGCGCTCGGGAGAAATCGGTAGCTCGAGGGCGATGGTGTCTCCGGCATTCCATAGCCGCGAGATCGCAAGATAGCCATTTCTGGTGCATGCCGTCACGTCGACTGCACATCCCCCGACCGAAGCTTCGGCTTCATGAGCCCAACCGGGAATGCGGAGATTGATAGTGAACTCGGCCGGCGCGTCAGGGCTGACCTCGATCCTGATCGAGCCGAAAAATGGATAGGCGCTGGTTTCCCGCAGGAACACATTGCCCGTAGCGAGTTGGATGTTCGTCGAAACGCCGCCGTAGAGATGGAAGGCGATTGCGTTTTCACTGGCCGAGACGAAATAGCCTCCGATCGAAGCAATCAGACGAGACGAATTCATCGTGCAGCATGGGCATGAGTGCCAGGCCCATCTGCTGCGTCGCCCATCGCTCTCGAGCGGATTGGAGTAGAAATAGCGCTCGCCATCGCGCGAAAGGCCGGTCAGCGCGCCGTTGAACAACGCCTGTTCCAGAACGTCGGCGTATCGGCCGTCGAGTTCGAGATGCAGCATGCGATGTGCCCAGAAGATCAGGCCTACCGAGGCGCAGGTCTCCGCATACGCCGTATCGTTCGGCAGGTCGTGATCCTCAGTAAAGCCTTCATTCGCGGCAGCCGGACCCAAGCCGGACGTGATGTAGATTTTCGAGGAGATGACGTCGGCCCAGAGCACCTCGCATGCTTTCTTGAGGCTGTCGTCATTCAGTTCCGCCGCGAGGTCGGCCATGGCAGAAAGCATGTACATCGCTCGGACCGCATGTCCGACCACCTTAGTTTGCTCGCGCACCGGCCTGTGCGACTGGTTGTACTCATATCTTTTCGCCCTGAAATCCCTGGGGTGCTCCCCGCGCGCGACCGCTTCCTGATCGAAGTAGTGCGGCTGACGCCCGCGCTCATTCATGAAATAGGCCGCGAGGTCGAGATGCATTCTGTCTCCAGTCAAGCGATAGAGCTTAACGAGGGCCAGCTCGATTTCCTGATGGCCGCAATAGCCGCGCTTCTGGCCGGGGTTCGGGCCGAATGTCTTGCACACATGGTCAACATACCGCTCAAGGATGTCCAGGAGCCGGCGCCGGCCCGTCGCGAGGAAGTAGGCGATCCCGCCCTCGAGCAGATGTCCAAGATTGTAGAGTTCGTGATTGTCGCGCAGGTTGGTCCAGCGCTTGTCGGGCTCGCGCTGCAGGTACCAGCAGTTCAGATAACCGTCGGGAGCCTGCGCCTTTTCGAGATCGTCGACAATGTTTTCGATCCATGCCTCGATGTCGGGATCACGCCTGTGTGACAGCGCGTAGGATGCTGCTTCTATCCACTTGCCGGCGTCGGAATCCCAGAACACCTGCCCGGAATCGTGCTCGTTGCCTGGGACGCTCAGTGGCAGCGACTGGTTCGGCAGTGTGAGGGACAGCAATACACCTTGCTTGCCAAGCTGGACGTGCTGGCTGGGGATAGTCCGTGTCAGCACCGTCTCCAGCCGCTCGCGCCAGAATTGCCCCTCTAGCGCGACATCAACGAACCGAACTGGCTTGAACTCGCTCATTCGAACGCATCGGCTCCTGCAATGACGTGCGCCGGCCTGCTCACGGCTTCGACAAAGCCGGCGCCCCCGGCGAACACGGCCAGCACCTGATGCCGCTCAGCTTCCGTCCGGCTAGACATGCGTTCTCCCCTTTAAAAGACTCGTCCATTGAAATCAGGGCGATGAGGAGACAGCACTGATCTGGGTCAGCCAGACACGACAAACCCGCGCCGCCGGTCTATCCGCTCCGTTGCACTTGGAACACGTACATCGCCAGCGCTCGTCCGGCCGTGGGAGGTACTTCGTGGCATCAGCCGCTTGCATCGCGGGCGACGCAGGCCCTCGAGTGACGGAATCAGCGTTCCGGCCTCTCGTCCCGGTCAATGAGGATACGCTCGGCGGCTCCGTCGAGATCCTCGTATTGACCACTCCTCAAGGCCCACAGGAAGCCAGACAGTCCAAGCCCGCCCAACAACAGAGCCACCGGTATGAGATAGACCAGGATTGTCATGAGGGTTGCGTCAATGTGCCGGTGTGGGAGCGGCTATCAGGCGGAGCAGTTCTCCTTGGCACGTCTGGCACAAAACCTTGCAGCCTCGACGCATTGCCAATGACAAGCAGTGATGAGGCCGACATCGCGATTGCCGCAATCAATGGTGTTACCTGCCCCAAAATGGCGATCGGGACGGCAATGGCGTTGTAGACAATCGCGATGGCGATGTTTTGCCGGATCAGTTGTCCGGCCTTTCGCGAAACGTCGAGCGCAAGGGAGACGGCCGAAAGGCTTTCGTGCAGGAAAACGAAATCCGCAGCTTTGCGGCCGACATCGGCCGCCGTGGCTGGAGCGATCGAGACATGTGCCGCGCCCAGCGCAGGGGTGTCGTTGAGGCCGTCGCCAACCATGAGCACCTTGTGGCCGTCCTTCGCCAGGCTTTCAATATACTTGACCTTGCCCGAAGGAAGCAGCGCCGGAACAAAGTGATGTATCCCCAACGTCGTCGCGACCTCGCCGCAGGCAGCCCCGGTATCGCCCGACAGCATTTCCACGGAAACTCGGGCGTTGTTCAATTGCTCGATGGCCGCCCTGGCGTCCGGACGCAGCGCGTCCTTGAAGACAAAGGACGCCACGATGATCCCGTCTTTGGTCAGAACCGTTCCGCCGTATCTGCTTTCCCCACCGGTTCGGGCCTTCCATCCAGCCCAACCGCGCCGCCCCAGTCGCCAGGTGCTTCCCCTCGCGGTGGCTTCGATGCCGAATCCGGGGTGTTCGCTGACAGCTTCGAGCTTTGGCTGACCGGCGAAACCGGCAAAGGTGGCAATGGCGTTTGAATGCGGGTGACGGGAGTGCGCGGCCATCTCGGCAGCGATTGCCAGCATGGCCGGATCGACTGACGACGCATTGACGAGCCGAGGCTGTCCGAGCGTAAGCGTTCCTGTCTTGTCGAACACCGCCGTGTCGATCGCCGCCAGGCGCTCCATGGCCGAACCATCCTTGACCATGACACCGCTTTCGAACAGACGCTTCGCAGCGACCACCTGCACGATCGGCACCGCGAGACCGAGCGCACATGGGCAGGTGATGATGAGAACGGCGATTGCGTTTGTTACTGCCCGGTGCCAATCGCCCGTCGCCGCCATCCAGCCAAGGAACGTCAGGAAGGCGGTCAGATGAACCACTGGAGCATAGAGCGCTGAAACGCGGTCGGCGAGCCTGCGATAATGCGCGCGACCGCCCTCGGCGGCTTCCATCAGCCGGACCATTTCGGCCAGGAAGGAGTCTTTTGCGGCGGCTGTCGCCTCGACCGTCAGTGGGCCGGTGAGATTGTGCGTGCCGGCCTGCACGGTTTCCCCTGTCGCCACTGTTCTGGGTGTGCTCTCACCGGAAACCAGTGAACAGTCGAGATCCGAAGAGCCTCGAATGACCTTGCCGTCGACGGGAATCCGTTCGCCGGCAGCGATCAGCAACTGCATGCCTGGTTCGATCTCGCCAACCGGCCGGTAGTCGCGCGTGCCATCGTCGCGCAATACTATGGCGCCGCGCGCCGCCAGCCGTGACAGACCGTTCACCGCGGTCCGGGCACGCTCGCGCATCACGTGATCAAGCGTGCGGCCGATCAGCAGGAAGAACAGCAGCGATACCGATGCATCGAAGTAAGCGTGGTCGCCATGGTTGATGGTTTCGTAAAGGCTCATCGCGTAGGCGAGCGAGACACCAACCGCAATCGGCACATCCATGTTCATGCGGCCGTGACGCAATGCGTTCCATGCCGAGCGGAAGTAGATGCCACCAGCGAAGGCGAGCGCGGGGATGGCGATCAGTGCCGAGACCCAGTGGAACAGGTCGCGGGTCGCACCTTCAGCGCCGGACCAGACCGACATTGAAAGCAGCATGATGTTGCCCGCTGCAAAGCCGGCAACCCCCACGGCCCGGATCAGCTCCGATAGCGTCTTGTCCTTCTCCCCTGTCTCGGGCTCGAACAAATGCGCGTCGTATCCCAGCCGTCCAAGCGCGGCGACAAACGGTGGAACCTCATTTCCGCGCCACCGGATCGCAACCCGTTTCGTCGACAGGTTGACACGTACACCCTCGACGCGATCGAGTTTTCCAAGCGCCCTCTCGATACTCTGGATGCAGGCTGCGCAATGCACCGTCGGGACCGAGAGATCGGTTTGGTGCAGATCGCCGCCAAGCGAGCGGCTCGCCAGCCTGACCTCCTGGCTTGATGGCAGGACGGATATGCTGCTTTCCAGATCCAGCGCCGTTTCGGCGCCCGGTGCACAACAGCTCATTGTAACGCTCCATGGGAAATTATAATTCGACGGACGTCGCGATAGGGTTCTGCGAGACCAACATCGGCGTCGACTTGGACGATCCAGACGCCGTCCCTTGGCGTATGCTGGGCGGCAAATTCCTGGCTCGCGGCAGGCGCAAGCATGACGGCTTTGTCCTCGGCCTCGTAGGCGGGATGACGGAACAGGAGCCTGACGCCGTGCAACTGGACCGCTTTGCCGGCGGCCTCGCTGAGGCCGTAGCGGACCTCGCCCCGTGCGATGGTCAGTTTGCCGGTCCAGCCGAGTGCGGCCTGCGCGCGCCCTTCCTCGGCCATCCGGTTGAACTGCTGGCTCGCGACATAAGTATTTTCGACGACAAGACCCGTCCAGCTTGTGCTGGCGAGTGTTGCCATGGTCAGGTTCACACCAACGATCACGCCGAAAAAGCTAAGGATGATACGCAACATATGCCTGCCGGTGAATTCGGGGGGCCTTCGTGCATTGACGCTCATCTAACGATCTCCGGTGCGTTGAACGTGGCCGTGTATTCGTCCGACTCGAAGCTCGCCTTGTCCTCGACCCGGAACTTGAACGTCTGCGCTTGGGCATTGATCTGTTCCGCCGGCTGGCTGACGAAAATCTTCAGCATTTTCAGCCGGTCCGGTTCGACCGGAACGGAGAGGGAGCGATCCGCAGGCATGTCGATCCCGACGACGCTCATCTCGGCATCCGCCAGGCCCTGCATGGTGACGACAATCGTTCTTGGCTCTGGGATCATGTTGAGCAGCTTGACGGTGTAACCATTGCGGATCGAACCATCGGACAGCGTGACGAACTGCGGATTGCGGTCGTGCAGAACGTTGACCTCGAGCCGATCGCGCGTCAGCAGCGAGTAGAGTAAGGCGAGACCGACCGCCGACCACGCACTCATGTAGACGAAGGTGCGCGGTCGAAAGATCTTGCGGACATGGAAATGGGCTAACCTGTTGGAGAAAGCGCTGCCGTCTGTCCGCACCAGCGACGGATTCACCGAGCAAGCGCCGCCTGCGGTCGCCGCCGCCATGTTGGCGTTGTAATCGGACAGCGTCGCATACGAGATCAGCCCGCGCTCCTTGCCGAGTTTGTTCATTACGCCGTCACAGGCGTCGATGCAGAGCGCGCAGGTGATGCATTCGAGCTGCTGGCCGTCGCGGATGTCGATCCCCATCGGACAGACCGCGACACAGGCATTGCAATCAACGCAGTCTCCAACCGGCTGCCCTGCGGCAAGAGCCTTCTTGGCATGGCGCGAACGGGGTTCCCCGCGCCAGTCATTGTAGGTCACAGTGAGCGAATTCTCGTCGAGCATGGCCGCCTGGATGCGCGGCCACGGGCACATGTAGGTGCAGACCTGCTCGCGCATCAGTCCACCGAATGTGTAGGTGGTTGCCGTCAGCACGCCGATGGTGATGTAGGCGACCGGCGCAGCGGTGCCAGCGAAGACCTCGTCAATCAGAGATGGCGCATCGGCGAAATAGAAGATCCAGGCGCCGCCGGTCGCTGCCGCTATGGCCAGCCAGATGGCGTGTCTCGATACACGCAGCACAAGCTTGCGCGCAGTCCAGGATCCCGCGTCGAGCTTTATGCGAGCATTGCGATCTCCCTCGATCGCACGCTCTACAACTAGAAACAGATCGACCCATACCGTCTGCGGGCAGGTATAGCCGCACCAGGCTCTGCCAACGGTGGATGTGATCAGGAAAAGGCCGATGCCGGCCATAACGAGAAGGCCGGCCACATAGTAGAATTCCTGCGGCCAAATCTCGATGAAGAAGAAATAGAAGCGGCGGTTGGCAAGATCGATCAGCACGGCCTGGTCCGGTGCAAACGGACCTCGGTCCCAGCGCAGCCAGGGCGTCAGATAGTAGATCGCCAGCGAGATCGCCATCACCAGCCATTTGAAGCTACGGAAATTACCCGAGATTCGCTTGGGGAAAACCTTCTTGCGTGGAGCATAAAGCGGCTCACGGGTGTTGGGGGAGTCGATCGCTTCTGCTTCGGGCGGTTCTGTCTGCGTTTTATCACGCACGTAGCATCTCCAGTCCCGCTGCCGATGTCAGGGCCGCCCGTGGAACAGCCTCGCCGTAGGCGGTCCGCCCGTGTTGATTCAGGTCGCAGTCGGAATGGTGTCGAGGCCCGGCTCGCGCCGGGCCTCGTCGCTTGGCAGGGGGAGGGCCGAGAATAGGCTTCCGTTCCTATTCTCCGCCGCCAAGCGAATGGACATAGACCGCAAGTTCCTTGACCGTGACCTCGCCGAGACGCCCACCCCAGGCCGGCATGACGCCTTGCTTTGGCGCGCGAACCTGCGCGGCGATAGCCGTCTCGCCCGCCCCGTAGAGCCAGATCGCGTCGGTCAGGTCGGGTGCGCCAAGCTCCGTGTTCCCCTTTGCCTTATCACCATGACAGGCGGCACAATTCTCGGCGAAAACATTGGCGCCGGGTATGACCAATGCTTGATCGCCAACAGCGCCGGAGAGACTCGAGACATAAGCGCTGACCTGTCTAATCTGCTCGGGCGTAATGATGTCACCAAAGGCGGGCATTTCCGACAGGCGCGTGTCGGAGTCGGAGGCAAAGCGGATGCCGTGCGTGATTGTCTGCTGGATCTGCTCGGCCTTGCCGCCCCACAGCCAGTCGTCATCATTCAGGTTGGGAAAGCCCTTCGAACCCTGGGCGCCGGAGCCATGGCACTGAACGCAATTGACCTTGAAGGCGGCGCCACCGGCCGCGATAGCGAATCCGCGCAAAACATCGTCGGCGGCAATCTCGGAGACAGTCTTCGCCTGAAGGGCGGCAACATACTTGCCCTTGGCGACCTCGGCCGCTGCCAGCTCATTCTTGACATCGTTGCGGCTGGAATAGACGAGCACGCCTCGGGTGGCGGAGCTTAGCATAGGCCATGCGGGATAAGCGATGGTGTAGCCGATCGCCCAGACTATGGTGACGTAGAAGGTGATCACCCACCAGCGCGGGAGCGGATTGTTGAGCTCCTTGATCCCGTCCCATTCATGGCCGGTGGTCGAGACGTCGGAGACTTCGTCAATGTGCTCACCGCTCATGATCAGTCGTCCTTGAGAGGGATTTGAGCAGCTTCGTCGGCTCGCGTCCTGCTGCCGGGACGGAGCGCAAAGGTGATGCATCCGACGAAGAACAGCGCCATAGCGAGCAGGCCCCAAGTGTCGGCAAACGCCCGCATGAAGTTGTAGGTCATCACCATTCTCCTCAGCGGTAACCGGCGGCTTCGTCGTAGTTTTTGAAATCGACCAGAGTGCCAAGCATCTGGAGGTAAGCGACCAGCGCGTCCATCTCGCTGACCTGTTGCGGATTGCCATCGAAGTCACCGAGCTTGGCCTTTGGATACCGCGCTTCAAGACCGGATGTGTCGATGTTGGGATCTGCCTGCGCCATGAGATCGGCATTCGCGCTCGCGATCATGTCGTCGGAGTAGGGCACGCCCACACGGCTGTTCGCGATCAGGTGCGTCGAGAAGTCCTTCACCTCAATCGGCATTTCCTTCAGGAACGCGTAGCTCGGCATTATCGATTCCGGCACCACCGAGCGCGGATCCACAAGGTGCTGAACGTGCCATTCATTCGAATAACGGTCGCCCACCCGCGCGAGATCCGGTCCTGTGCGTTTCGATCCCCACTGGAACGGGTGGTCGTACATCGACTCGGCCGCCAGACTGTAGTGCCCATAGCGCTCGACCTCATCGCGGAACGGCCTGATCATCTGGCTGTGGCAGAGGTAGCAGCCCTCGCGCACATAGATGTTGCGGCCGGCGAGTTCGAGCGGCGAATAGGGCCGCATGCCTTCGACCTTCTCGATCGTATTGTCGAGATAGAAGAGCGGCGCGATCTCGACGATGCCGCCGATCGTCACCACCAGAAGGGAGCCGACGAGAAGAAGCGTGGCGTTCTTCTCGATGACGGCGTGTTTGTCCATCAAGCCCATTTTCTGGCTCCTGATCGCGCAGGTCGGACGGCGGCGATGGGACGCGGCATCGGTTTCTCCTCGCGCTGGTAGCCGAGGATTGTCATGGTGACGTTCCATGCCATGATCAGGGCGCCGGACAGGTACATCGCGCCGCCGATGGCACGCATGATATAGTAGAGATGCATGGCGGCGACAGTTTCAGCGAAGGAGAAGACCAGAAAGCCCTGCTCGTCGTATTCGCGCCACATCAGGCCCTGCATAACGCCGGAGACCCACATCACCGCGGCGTAGACGACGATCCCGAGCGTTGCCAGCCAGAAGTGCCAGTTGACGAGCCGCAGCGAATAGAGCCGCTCGCGGTTCCACAACTTCGGCACCATGAAATAGATCGCGCCAAACGAAATCATGCCGACCCAACCGAGCGCGCCGGAATGCACGTGGCCGATGGTCCAGTCGGTGTAGTGCGACAGCGAATTGACAGCCTTGATTGACATCATCGGGCCTTCGAAAGTGGACATGCCATAGAAGGCTATGGCCATGACCATCATGCGGATGATCGGGTCCGTCCGCAGCTTGTCCCAAGCGCCGGACAGCGTCATCAGGCCGTTGATCATGCCGCCCCAGGAGGGCATCCAAAGCATGATCGAGAACGCCATGCCGAGCGTCTGCGCCCAGTCGGGCAAGGCGGTATAGTGGAGGTGGTGCGGGCCGGCCCAGATGTAGAGAAAGATCAGCGCCCAGAAGTGGATGATCGACAGCCGGTAGGAATAGACTGGCCGGTTCGCCTGCTTGGGCACGAAATAGTACATCATGCCAAGGAAGCCGGCGGTGAGAAAGAAGCCTACGGCATTGTGGCCGTACCACCACTGCGTCAAGGCGTCCTGGACGCCGGAGAAGGCTGAATAGCTTTTTGAACCCACGAACGAGACTGGCATCGACAGGTTGTTGATCACATGCAGCATCGCGATGGTCACGATGAAGGACAAGTAGAACCAGTTGGCGACGTAGATGTGCGGTTCCCTGCGCTTCAGGATGGTACCGAGGAACAGGACGAGGTAGGCGACCCAGACCATTGTCAGCCAAAGATCCACATACCATTCGGGCTCGGCGTATTCGCGGCTTTCGGTGATGCCGAGCAGGTAGCCCGTCGCAGCCATGACGATGAACAGCTGATAGCCCCAGAACACGAACCAGGCGAGATTGCCGCCGAACAGCCGGGCGCGGCAGGTGCGCTGTACGACATAAAGGGACGTGCAAAGCAGCGCATTGCCGCCGAAGGCAAAAACCACGCCGGATGTATGCAACGGCCGCAAGCGGCCAAAGTTGAACCAGGGCTCGACGCTGAGATCGGGATAGGCAAGCTGCAGCGCGATGACCACACCAACCAGCATGCCTACGACGCCCCAAAACACCGTCGCCACGGCCCCGTAACGGATTGGACCGTCCATAAAAGCGGCGGGGTCTATCGGAACTGCAGGCTTGAACTCCGTATTGCGCAACAGGATCGCGGTGAAACCAGCTACGGCGAAGAACAACACCCACATATGCTGGCGGAAAGGTTCATCTACGCCGAAACCGGCAGCCACCAGGGCCGCAAAAGCGAACAGGCTTAGAAGCACGATCTCTGTGCCGAATTTCATCGCAAATCCCGATCTCGAATCCGGCGGACGCCAAATCCGCTGTGCATCAATTGCGCAGCCGCCGCCTGCTCGCCCTGATCCATGTCAGGGGCCGCACGATTTTTCGGCAGCTAGGTTGACCTTCGCGGCGGCCGGTGCGCTACGCCAACCAGCTGCCCGACCAGATCGAGCTGACGATCGTCGCAACCAAGAAGGACAAGCCGCACTGGGCGCCAGGAAGATTAGGGAGCTCCTGATCAGGAGGCTCGCCGGCGATGTCCGCATACCCTCGAAGAGCCCGGTGCATGCCGTGCTCGATCGTCACGGCCTGTAAAGCGCTCCCGTCAGCGGCAGCGCTTCGGCACGCAACTATCACCAACGCGTTGTGGTGCACGGACTTCTAAGGGGAGTTCCGGCGGGCGATGGTCGTTATTGTGACGGTCACCGACCCGGCCTCGCGCTACCTGCTCCCCTGCGAAGCGCTCGAATCGAAGAAGGAAGGACCGGTCATCGAGGCCGCCATCCGCCTGTTCAGGGAACGCGGCCTGCCTTCCGCCATCAGGAGCGACAACGGCCTGCCCCTTCTCTTCGCCGAACGGCCTCTACAACCTGTCCAGGCTGTCGGTCTTCTGGCTCAGGCTCGGCATCGCCATCGAGCGCAGCCGGCTCATGCTGTCCACCATCACATGGCGTGTGTTCTCGATCCGGATCACGCCGTCAGCCCGCAATTGCGTCAGCTGCCGGCTCACAGTCTCGTTCGTAATTCCAAGAAAATCAGAGATCTCGGCACGCGTCAGCGGCAGATCGAAGGACGCTGACCTGGCTACCGGGTCAACACTGGAATCGATATTCCGAGCGATCATGAGGAGAAAACTCGCCACCTTTTCCGATGCGGTCTTGCGCCCCAACGTCACCAGCCACTCGCGTGCTTCATCGAGTTCATTCAGCGTCTGCTTGAGCAGGCGATGCTCGAATTCCGGCGACCCCTTCATCATCCGTTCGACGGCTGCCCTTGGAAACGAGCACAGCGTGACAGCTGTCACCGCTTCCGCATTGATCGAGCTTTCCACCTTAAAAGGACGTCCCAGAAAATGCGGTGCAAACTGGAGACCGACGATCTGCTGGCGACCATCGGAAAGGCTCTTTGTCAGCTTTACCACGCCTGAAAGCAGGTTCGAATAGCTGTCGACCGCCTGTGCGTCGCCGATCAGTTCCACTCCTGACTCGATCTGGCGCCGCGAGCAAGTGTTGGCGAGCCCAACCAAATTGTCTGGATCAAGCGCACCGCAGACGCCGCGATGCCGTGCTTCGCAATGGACGCAAAGAACGGGAATACCGGAAGTGTGAATGTGTCGCCGTACTGACATGCGCTCGCTCAACCCGATCCCAAGTGCCGGCAGGATACCAATCTAGGGTAGAAAAATCCTTGCGGCAGTTTGTCCGAGTTGCTGATTGACCGAAATCAGGGCTTTGGCTCGCCAATAAGCCCAGAGTTCCAGCGATGCAAACATGGTTGGACCACGACATGCAGTCCGAATTAGCTGCCCGGGTTGGCGAGAACGTCCCGCGCTATACCAGTTATCCGACTGCACCGCATTTCCACGCGGGCGTCAATCCTGCGGTTTATCGTGGCTGGCTGGAGGCGCTCAAAAGTGGCGGCGAGATCTCGCTCTATCTGCACATCCCCTATTGCGACAGACTCTGCTGGTTCTGTGCGTGTCATACCAAGCAGACGCGCCACTATGAGCCGGTGACGGCCTATCTGCGCTCGCTACACGCGGAGATCGCGACGGTTGCGGGTCTCGTCAGCGGCAAGGGCCATGTCCGCGCAGTCCACTTCGGCGGCGGTTCGCCCACCATGCTGAAGCCCGAGGACATGGTGGCGCTTGGCGCGTTTTTGCGGGACAGCTTCGATTTTGTCCCGGATACAAAAATCAGCGTCGAGATCGATCCAAACGACATGGATGAGGCGCGCCTTGATGCGCTGGCCGAAATCGGCATGACCAGGGCGAGTCTCGGCGTCCAGGATTTCGAGCCAAAAGTGCAAAAGGCAATCAACCGCGAGCAAAGCTTTTTGCAAACGAAGGCTATCGTCGACGGAGTTCGCTCCCGCCGCGTCGGTTCCATCAATCTGGACCTGCTCTACGGATTGCCGCACCAGAGCAGGGAGAGCGTCTGTTCCACCGTAGCGCAGGCGCTGACCCTGGAACCGGACAGGATGGCGCTGTTCGGCTACGCGCATGTGCCCTGGTTCAAGAAGCATCAGACGATGATCAAAGAGGCGTGGCTGCCTGGCCCCACGGAGCGGTTGGCGCAATCGCAACTCGCTGCGCGAGCGATTGTGGACAAGGGATATGAAGCAATAGGGCTCGATCATTTCGCCAAGCCAGGCGATGCCTTGGCGATCGCGGCCCGGGCAGGGGCTTTGCATCGCAACTTTCAAGGCTACACGGAGGATCGCTGCGAGACACTGATCGGGCTTGGCCCTTCGTCCATCGGCCGTTTTCGCCAGGGCTACGTGCAGAACAATATTTCAACCGCCGAGTACGGAAGTATGGTTGCGCATGGCGGGCTGGCGGTTGTCCGCGGTATCGCGCTTTCCGACGACGACCGCGTTCGCGGCTGGATCATCGAGAGGCTGATGTGTGATTTCGCCTTCTCGGCAGTCGATCTGGTGGAACGCTTCGGCAAAGCCGGCCAGAAGCTCCTTCTTGAGTCGAGTACCATGGCCCTCCACGATCCCGTTCGATTGCTTGAACTGGATGGCGACCGTTTCGTCGTGCCGGCTGAAAGTCGCCCATTCGTTCGAAGCATCGCGGCCAGGTTCGACAAATATTTCCAAAGCGGAAGGGCCAGGCACTCGGTTGCAGTTTGAGCCAAAGAGTGCGGTCGCCGTGACGTGCTCCCCTGTTTGCCTCCATTTGTGAGTGAGCCCGTTCACGTTGTGATCCTTGACGGATCGGGTTGCATGTTCAAGCGGAGTTAGCCCATCGAGGCTCGTGTGCGGGCGGTTTACTCATTGCCTCGGTTACTCGGAATCTGAGCCTGCCAGACGCCGCGACTTCTCCGGCATGCTGGACGTCGGCAAACCTTCTTTTCTGGCCTTGGCAAACGCTCGGTCGCCTTCCAGAAACCCCGCCAGCATGAAAGGGATGAGTTCCGCCACCGTTTCAGACTCGCCATAGGTCTGACGATAAAGGGTAGCATACTCCTTGAGTGATTGGCTCAACTCCGCGCTGACGGTGATGGTAATCTTCGAAGGTGTTCGGTCTGGAAGCTTTCCAAGTTTCAAGTTGGCCATATTCACTCCCGCTCAACTCGCGTATGGCCGTAGCACCAGATCCTTGTGCACGATGACGCGCAGTGGCCAACCTGGGCGGATGGTGATGGTGGGCTGAACATTGAGGTTCTTCTCGGTGATGCGCTGGCCGGCTTGACTGACGTTCTGCTGAGTGGATTCCCGGATCGCTTTGACCAGATCGCTTTCGTTTTCTCCAAAACTTAACTCGGTGCCGACGCCCAGCAATGTGGCCAGCGCGACTCCCTTGATCAGCTGCCAGGTGTGGAAATCGATCTTGTCCTCGAGCCCGGCATAGCCGGCAGTGTCTGTCGCCGGGAGATTGTCGATTTCGATCGAAGAACCGTCTGGCAGTATTATTCGCTGCCAAACCAGAAGCGCCCGTTTTTGCCCAAAAGCGACGACGCTGTCATAGGTCCCGATCAGCCGCGAGCCTTGCGGGATAAGCAGCATGCTGCCGGTGAGCGTGTCGTGCACGTTCTCGGTGACCTGCGCGACGACAAACCCGGGCAAGTCGGAATTTATGCCGGTGATGAGACTTGCGGCGATCACGCTGCCGGCCATGAGCTGATTTGGCGAAGCTGGCGTCTGCAATGCATGCGGGTTGTAGATCCCGCTGGTGTTGCGCTGGCTGACAAAATCGAGCTTGCGTTGTTGATTGTTCTGATCGCCCTCAGCCGGGGCAACGGAATCTGACGGCCGAGCGGCATCAGATTGCGGAGGCGCCCCGAACGGCTGCTGAGCACTTTTCGCATTACCGCCGATGCCCGCCTCCTTGGGTTGATTTTCAATGCGGAAGAAGACTTGTGATTCCCGCGCCTCAATCGCCTGCTGGGCAACACGCTGCTCCTCGGCGGAGTTGTCCTGCCCTGGCGCGATGCCGAGCTGGCGCCGCCGCTCAAGGATGGGGCGACCGAGGTCGCCCGGCAGTGGTGGTCCAAGCACAGGAGGGTTCGGCTTCACTCCGGAATAGTCCTTGGGAAGTGTTTCAAGTCCTTCAGGGGTTGGCTTGCGGTCAGTGTTGTAGAGATCTTCCGCCTTTTCTTTGAAGCGAAGCGCCGGTCCCTGCAGCGCCATCATCGTGACGCCCAGGATGGCACCGGACCCGACGGCAGCGATGGCGACGATCACGCCGCGCCTGAACCGCACGGCGCGGCGGGGCGAGGCCCGTAACTGCAGCTGCTCGGGATCGAGTTTTGGCGGAGCATTGGATGGGGAAGTGTCGGTCATAAGGCCCCTCTCCTCACCTGCTGGAGCGCGCAAAGAGAGATACGCGACGCGGCGGTTGCCGGCCGTCCGTCCTTGTGATGCGCACCACTTGCTGCTGCTTGGTGCCGAGGCGTAGTTCGGCCGCGGCGAAGAGCCGATCGACAATGTAGTAGTTGCCGCGCATGCGGTAGTTGACGAGCTGGTTGTCCCCGTCAGAGCCGACGATGAAGAGTGGCGGGGCCTCTCCCTGGTCTATGCGGCGCGGGAACTCGATATAGACCTTGCTGCCATCATCGAAGGCTCGCGTCGGTCTCCAGGGCGGTGTGTCGCCCCTAATCGAGTAGCGAAAGCGAATGTTTTCGAGCGCCACGTTCGACGCCACCGGCATGGTAGCCTCGGCCTGAGCGTTACGCTGGCGGAGCGCGACGATCTGGTCCTCGCTGTACGTCCAGGAGATCGCCGCCATAGCGGTCTTATCGGTGCTTTGAAGCTGCAAGTGGTAGGTGCGTCGTTCCGTGGTGATCACCAGATTGGTGCTGAGTCCCGGCGCGAAGGGTTTTACCAGCACATGGGTGCGCTGGTCGTCACCGGTGCCGCTGACGGTATCGCCGATGACCCAGCGCACCGTGTCGCCGGCCGACACGGCTGTCAGTTTCTCGCCCGGCTGTAGGGCGATATCGGTGACGCGCTCCGGCGCGGCATAGAGCTGATAAAGCGCGCCATCGGTGAAGGGATAGACCTGCACCGCATTGACGTAGCCGTACCGGGTGGGTTGCTGCGTCGCCGCCTTGTTGGCGTCGGCGACGCGTTCTTCAGGAGAGCGCTTGTCGTCGGCGATTTTGCCCGGTTCTGGCTGCAACTGGCCGGGGAGCGGCAACGGCCTTGGCACCTCGACTATCTTGACCGGTGTCTCTGGCGCCTTCTCGATTGCCGCTGCTTTGAAGTCGGCAGCATCATACGAGATTTCAGGCGGCACCGGCTTCGATGCGCAGGCCGAGAGAACTGCTGCCGATGCGGATAGGATCAGCGCGGCACGGAACGATTGGGCTCTATTTGTCATCGGCGGGCTCCTTCGGGGAAACGGATGTCGGTGCGGCACTGTCGAGCTCGCGCGACCAGTCGATGGCGTTGATGAATACACCGAGCGGATTGTTGCGCAGCTGATCCGTATTGCTTGGCGGGCGGATCACGATGGTGAGGATCGCGGTCCAGCGCGTGGTGCTGGCAAGGCTGCCGCGCTCAAAGACCTGCTCAGTCCATTTGACCTGGAACGAGCTGTCGGAAGCCCTGACAACACTGGTCACCTGGACGGACACGCTGCGCGTTCCGATCTGACCGAAAGGATCGTTTGCCTTGGCGTACTCATTGAGGAAGAGTGCCGCACGGTCGGTGGCAAGGTCGTAAGCCGCCAGCCAGTTCTGCCGCACCAGCACCGGATCAGTGGAGACGGAACGGACATTCTGGATGAAGCGGCCGAGGTGCCAGGCTATCTCGGCGTCGGAGGGCTCGTAGTCTTGGATAGCCGGCGCGACGGCGCGTGCCTCGCCGAAGCGGTCGACCTCGACGACGTAAGGCACAACACGGCTCTGCATCGACTGCCATACGAGTCCGCCAGAGAGCCCGGTCGCCAAGGCCAGACAGCCGAGGGCCATGAGCCGCCAGTTCCTAGCCTGTACTCGAGATGAGCCGATGCGCTCGTCCCATAGCTGGGCGGCCTTTTGATACGGCGTGACCGGTTCGGGTGTCTTGCCGTAACGTTGAACGGGTCGCTTGAACAGCATCTAGTCATCCTTGTCGTTGAGAGAGGGATTGGCGCTGCCTCCCGGCCTGTCGCCTTCACGGACAGCCTGCATGGCGGCGTGGCGGTGGGCACGGGCGGTCTGTTCGGAACGCAAGCGCCTTGCCCACGTCGGAGCGGCATTAGGATCTGCAGCGGTTGGGTTTCCAGTCATGGACGCGGTGGGCGCACCACCGGTCGCGGTCCATGCCGCTTCCCGGCCGGCATCGGCGCTGCGCCCGAACGTTCCCGCGGCAGCTCTTGCTGCTCGCATCGCGGAGCCGCCGGCGGCACTGGTCACGCCCTGCAATCCAGCAGCCACACCGGACAGGCCGGTGTGGGGCGAGGTTGCTCGCCCGATCTGCCAGGCCGTTAAAGCAGCCGATCCCATCGTTGTGCCGGCCCGAATTGCGGCGAGACTGCCGCCGGCTGCTATGCGCGCGCCAGCAAATGCCGTGCCTCCGGCAACGAGCGATGCACCAGCAGCCGCCGCAGTCGTGCCAAGTGCGGCGCCCGCGCCAAGCTGCGGCGCGCCGGACACTAGACCCGACGCGATGCCGGGCCCAAAGATGCCGAGCCCAAGCAACGCCAGCGCGCCCAGCACCTGTGACATCGCGGCGGCCAGGTCCGGCTCCTTGCCTTGCAGCGCGGAAGCAAACTCGCCGAAGAGTGTGGAGCCGATGCCGACGATGACGGCAAGTACCATCACCTTGATGCCTGAAGAGATGACATTGCCGAGCACGCGTTCGGCCAGAAACGCCGATCGATTCCAGAGTGCGAAGGGAACCAGAACAAAGCCGGCAAGCGTGGTGAGCTTGAACTCAAGGATTGTGATGAACAGCTGAATGGAAAGGATGAAGAAAGCGATGATGACCAGGAACCAGGCCATGAGCAGCACGAAGATGGTCAGCGCGTTGCCGAAGATTTCTGGAAAGCCGAGCAGCTGACTTGCCTGATCAAGCAGCGGCCAAGCGCCTTCGAAACCGGTCGCGGCGATGCGGCCCGGGCGCAGGAGATTGTCTGGGGAGAGATTGCCGGAGGACGCGTTGATGCCGAGCCCGGCAAAGGAGCGATAGATGATGTCGGCGAGGTTCCTAAAATTATTCAAGATGAAGGCGAAGACGCCGACATAGAGCACCTTGCGGGTAAGCCGGCCGAGAATGTTGGGCTCGTCGCCGAGCGCCCAGGCCAGCCCGGCCAGCGTGATGTCGATGCCGATCAGGATGGTGGTGAGGAAGGCGACGTCGCCCGAAAGCAGACCGAACCCGCTATCAATGTAGCGGATGAAGGTCTCCATGAAGCGATCGATGACGCCAAGGTCGTTCATGCCGCCGCCTTCCTCGTCAGAGTTGGTGATCAGTTGCCGGGATAGGCCGAGCCGGTACCCAGGAAGCGCTTGGTTGTCTCGCGGGCGGCTTCCTCGGACTGCGCCTTGCGCGCGGCATCCTCGGCCTCAGCTCGAAACTGAGTCGCGAGCAGCGTTTGGATCTGCATCTGCTGCTTAGTTGAAAGCGCGATCAGCTGGTTGGTGGCCTGGCTTGCCTGAAGCGCACCGGCTGCCCCTTGGCTGCGGTTGACGAGATCGGCAAGCAGGTCGCCGTCGGCGCGGACGTTCTCGACGATCTGCGACTGGGCCCGCATGGTCTGGCGGAACGCCTGCATGGCGCTCTGCCAGCGCTCGCGCGCAGCGGTTGCCACATCGCTGACCTTGATCGTGGCCTCGTAGCTTTCTGGATATTGGCTGCGCCACTGGTCTTGAAGCTTGCCCAGATCAAAGCTGAGGCCACTCGCCTGGTCCATCAAACCGTCAATGCGATGGAGCGAACCGGTGAGTTGGCCCACGGAAGAGAAATCCAGACGCTGAAGATTGCGCGCCATGTTCTGCAGCATGGTTGCCTGGTTCTGCAGCGACTGGATCTGGTTGTTGATCTGCTCCAGCGCGCGCGCCGCCGTCAGCACGTTCTGCGCATAATTGGATGGATCGAACACGATAAGGGCGTAGGCCGGCTGCACATAGTCGGCCATTGGCTTGGCGATCAGGGAAACGGTGATCAGGCTGGTGAAAAGACGGCGTCCAATCATGAGGATTGCTCCATGTCTGGTTGAGGGAATTGCTGGAGAAGCTCGGCAGCCCAATCGAGGCCGCGCGCGCTCAGAAAGCGGGAGGCAAAGCTGTCTTGCCCGTCTTCGGACTGGATTTTGTCGATCAGGGTCTGCGTCGCCGGATCGGAAGCGCCGCAAAGCGCAAGAGTGATGGGGCCAAGCCCGAGCTCGAAGAGACGGTTTCCGCTACGTGACTGAAGATAGTAGTGGCGCTTCGGCGTGGCGCGGGCGATCAATTCGATCTGCCGCTCGTTCAAGCCGAAGCGCTCGTAGGCTGCCCGCGCTTGCGGTTCCACAGCACGATCATTGGGAAGGAAAATGCGCTGGGGGCAGCTCTCGATGATCGCCGGCGCGATTGAAGAGCCCGCGATATCAGCCAGCGATTGCGTAGCGAAGATCACCGAGACATTCCGCTTTCGGAGCACCTTCAGCCATTCGCGGATACGGGCGGCAAAGAGCGGATTGTCGAGATAGACCCAAGCCTCGTCGAGCATCAGCAGCGTCGGCCGTCCATCGAACCGCTCTTCAAGACGATGGAACACGTAAGTGAGCACAGGCAGCACAGCGCCTTGGCTCTGCATCAGCTCTTCCGTCTCGAAACACTGCACATTCGATAAGGCCAGCCGATCATCATCGGCGTCGAGCAGGCGGCCGAAAGGACCGTCGAGTGTGTAGGGCATCAACGCGGACTTCAGCCCGTTGGACTGAAGCAGGACCGAAAGGCCGGTCAGCGTGCGTTCCTGCGCCGGCGCGGTGGCAAGGCTGGTGAGTGCCGACCAGATTGCCTCCTTCACCTCCGGCGTGACGGTGACATTCTCATGGGCAATGAGGCCGGCAATCCACTCGGCTGCCCAACTGCGGGCAGCCTGGTCGCCGATATTGCGCAGGGGCTGGAAGGCGAGCGCACCGTCAGCACCCAGTGCGTGGTGTTCTCCACCCGTGGCAAGGACTGCCGCGCGCGCCGAATTGCCTTTGTCGAAGACATAGACCTGCGCGCCGGCATAGCGCCGGAACTGCAGTGCAATCAGGGCAAGCAGCACCGATTTGCCGGCGCCGGTCGGGCCAACGATCAGCATGTGGCCGACATCGTCGACATGGGTGGATAGCCGGAATGGTGTCGACCCGTTGGTCTCTGCGAACAGAAGTGGCGAGGCCTCTCGCTGGGTGACCTTGGTGAGATGCTCGTTCGCCGTAGGACCTGCCCAGACCGACGACAACGGCATGAGATGCGCAAGGTTCAATGTGTGAACGAGCGGCTGGCGAACATTGGCATAGATATGACCAGGCAGCGAGCCGAGCCACGCCTCGACCGCATTGACGCTTTCGCGGATGGTGGTGAAGCCGAGCCCATTGATGATGCGCTCGACCGCGCGAAGTTTCTCCGCGGCGGCTTGATGGTCCTCATCCCACACTGTCACCGTTGTGGTGAGATAACCGAAGCCGACATGGTCGCCGCCCAACGCCTGAAGGGCTGCGTCGGCATCGAGCGCCTTGTTGTCGGCATCGCTGTCGACCAGCGGGACAGGTTCGTTGGTCACGACCTCGCGCAGGATGGCCGCGATCGATTTGCGCTTGGCAAACCACTGGCGGCGCAACCGTGTCAGCGTCTTCGTGGCTTCCGTCTTGTCGAGCGGGATGAAGCGCGTCACCCAGCGATAGGCGAAATCCTGATGATTCAACGCGTCGAGAATTCCGGGCCGGGTGAGATTCGGGAATCCGAGGACGGTAAGGGTGCGAAGATGGTGTTCGCCGAGCATCGGCTCCAAGCCGCCGGTAAGCGGCGCGTCGACCAGGATGCCGTCGAGATACATCGGCGTTTCCGGGACAGCGAGTGGATGGCGGCGGGTCGAGATTGTGCCGTGCAGGTAAGTCAGGGTCTCGGCATCGTCGAGCACGCGCACCTCGGGCATGAAACCGGACAAAAGATCGAGGACCCGGTCGGTCTCGTCGCGAAACCGCGCCAGCTCCTGGGGCCAGTCTCTCCCGCCGCCAGATTGGTGTGCGTCAACGAGCGCGCTTTCAGCCCTCGCCCGTGCGTCGGGGGGCGGCATGAACAGCAAAGTCAGGTGATAGCGGCTCTCGTAATGCGCGACCTTGCCCTCGAAGGCTGCGCGTCGTTCTTCATCGACCAGCCAAGACGCGGCGTCGGGAAAGGTTGAGTTAGGATAGCCGAGCGCCTCTATGCGCTCGGCTTCGAAGAACAATGCCCAGCCGGAGCCGAGCCTTCTCAACGCGTTGTTTGCCCGGGCGCAGATGCCGACAAGTTCTGCTTCCGTCGCGCTTTCGAGATCGGGCCCGCGGAACCGTAAGGTCCGCTGAAAGCTGCCGTCCTTATTGAGCACGATGCTGGGCGCGACGAGCGCTGCCCAGGGCAGATGGTCGGCAAGTTTGTCGGCTTTGCTGCGGTATTCTGACAGGTTCAGCATGCCAACCATCCCTTCAGACGAAGGTGACGAACGAGCACGCTGGCGAAGTCTGGATCGCGTCTTGTGGCAAAGACCGCCAGCGTGTGGCCGGCAATCCACAGCACCAGCCCAGCGATCCACTGCTGCAAACCGAGGCCGATAGCTGCGGCCACCGTGCCGTTGAGGATCGCCACCGCTCGCGGTGCACCGCCCAGCAGGATGGCTTCGGTCAATGCCCGGTGAACGGGAACCGCGAAGCCCTCAATATGCTGCTCTCCAGCGACCATCAGACGAGTGCCCCGCCGCCAAAGGAGAAGAAGGAGAGAAAGAAGCTCGATGCCGCGAAGGCGATCGACAGCCCGAAGACGATCTGGATCAGCCGGCGGAAACCGCCTGCGGTGTCACCGAAGGCAAGGGTTAAGCCCGTGGTGATGATGATGATCACGGCGATAATCTTGGCGACCGGTCCCTGTACAGACTCCAGGATCTGCTGCAGCGGCTGTTCCCAAGGCATGCCGGAGCCTGCTGCGCGGGCTGAGACCGTGAGAACAAGCACGAGCGCGGTGGACGAAAGAAAGCGAAGCTTCTTGCACATGAATTGGCCTTTCAAAACTGCTGAAGTTGCGGGAGCGTCAGTTGGGTGACGGTGTAATCGCCGCTGCCGTCGAGACCGGTGACCTCGGCGATGGCGTCAATGCGGCGCGAGGATCCGCGCCCGGCGATGAAGACAATCAGATCGATGGCATCGGCGATCAGACGGCGTGGTACAGTGACGACGGCTTCCTGCGCGAGTTGCTCGATCCGGTAGAGGGCGGAGCGCGCCGAATTGGCGTGAACCGTGGCGATGCCGCCGGGGTGGCCAGTGTTCCATGCCTTCAGCATATCGAGGGCTTCCGCACCCCGGACTTCGCCGACGACGATGCGGTCGGGCCTGAGCCGCAGCGTCGAGCGTACGAGATCGGCAAGCGTCACCGAGCCCCGTCTTGTCCTGAGTGCAACGCAGTCCTTGGCAGCGCACTGCAGCTCGCGTGTGTCTTCGATCAAGATCACCCGCTCGTCGCATTCCGCGACTTCGACCAGCAGCGCATTGGCGAGCGTGGTTTTGCCCGACGACGTGCCGCCTGCGACCAATATGTTGCGCCGCTCGCGCACGGCCTTCCTCAGCGCATCGGCCTGCAGCGGCAGCATGATTTGGTCGGCGACATAGTTGGCCAACGTGTAGAGTTTTGCGGCCGGTTTACGGATGGCGAAGCATGGCGCCAGAACGACTGGCGGCAACAGCCCCTCGAAGCGCTCGCCCGAGGGCAGTTCGGCGCTGACGATCGGACTACCCGCATGCGCCTCGGCACGCACATGGGAAGCGACCAGGCGGACGATGCGTTCCGCCTCGGATGGGTGCATATGCACGCCGGTACCGACCCGACCTTCTCCCAGCCGGTCGAGCCGCAGCGCACCGTCGGGATTGACCATCACCTCGACAACAGATGAATCGGCAAGGGCCTCAGCGATTGCCGGGCCCATGGCGGTGCGCAACATGGTACGATGGCGATGGTCGACCTCCGGATGAGAACTCATCCTTCCCCTCCCCCGCCATTATCCGTCCCAAGCGACCGTTTGCCGGAGGCGATCTGGCGGCCCACTTGCTCGACGAATTTGTCGAAGCGCTCCTGGGCAATCGCCTGCGTCGCCCTGTCCGGGACTGGTGTGTGAGCATGAAGCGTGACGGAAAAGCGAATGAAGAGCGCCAGGCTCTCTAGGATCATCTCGACGTCGCGTCTGAGATGACCGAGGTCACGGGAAAGACGGTCGAGCCTTACGCCGTAGCGCCGGTCGAGCTCGTTCTCGCCACGCCGCTCGATAAAGGCCTCGACTGCCTTCGCCACGATCGCTGATTTGGTCGTCGATGGATCGCGGCTGAGGTCGTCCAGTTTCTTGCTCAGGTCGGGTTCGAGCAGAAACTGATGACGAATGCGGTGAGGGCTCATGTGGTTCGTTCCAACTGTCCCAGCGCTGTTGCGCGGGCGGGAACGAGCATCGGCGACTTCTTCGAAATTGCTTATGGCCGTTATCTACGCTGATTTGCGCTCTGCCTTCGGCAGCTTCTTTCAGAAGCCGGGCACGATGTCCTTGTTGTCGCCCGTTCCCTCGTTGATGCCATAGGCGCGTGCGGCAGTGGAAATTCGGTCCATCACGCGCCTGTGGGCAACTGCCTCGCTATCATCGTCCGCGGGCTTGAGCAGGTCGTCCCGGTCGGGCTCCAGAGTGACGGCTGTATGCTCTTCAGGCAGACCCGGATGTCGCTGTTGCTGGACACCTCCTTCATCTTCAATTGCCTCGCCCGCGCTTTCGCCGCCGCCAGCAAGACGGCGGTCAACGCCCCGCACCTGCCCGATCCAACAGTCCGGACGCGGTACTGGCCGATCCGCGTAAGCGCCGTCGCGCAATACCGGCGCAGAAAGCACGCGCTCGGTGAAATTTCGATCCTGGTAGTAGCGCAGCTTCTTCGCCCGGATCGGCGGCAGCCCTGAAACCAACACCAGTTCATCGGCTTGCGGCAACTGCATCACCTCGCCCGGTGTCAATAGTGGGCGGGCGGTCTCCTGGCGGCTAACCATCACGTGCGACAGCCAGGGCGCCAAGCGATGGCCGGCGTAGTTGCGCATGGACCTCAGCTCCGTCGCCGTGCCGAGCGCGTCCGAAATGCGTTTGGCCGTGCGCTCGTCATTGGAGGAAAAGGCAATCCGTACATGGCAGTTGTCGAGAATGGCATTGTTGTCCCCATACGCCTTGGAGATCTGGTTCAAGGATTGCGCGATTAGATATGCACGGATGCCATAGCCGGCCATGAAGGCGAGCGCGGTTTCGAAGAAATCAAGGCGACCGAGCGCCGGGAATTCGTCCAGCATCATGAGCAGTTGATGGTTCCTGCTCTTCTTAGGATCCCCCTCCAGCCGCTCCGTCAGACGCCTGCCGATCTGATTGAGCACAAGTCGCACCAGCGGCTTCGTGCGCGAGATGTCCGATGGCGGCACGACAAGATAGAGTGACATCGGTCGCTCAGCATCCAGGAGGTCGGCAATGCGCCAGTCGCAGGCTGATGTCGCTGCCGCCACCGTAGGATCGCGATAGAGGCCGAGAAACGACATGGCGGTCGAAAGAACGCCTGAACGCTCGTTCTCCGACTTGTTCAACACCTCGCGAGCTGCCGAGGCCACGACAGGATGGACCTGGGGCTTATCCGCCGCGCCGAGATGGTTGGTCGTCATCATCCGCCGTAGTGTCGCGGCAAACGAGCGTTGCGGGTCCGACAGGAAGGTGGCGACGCGAGCGAGCGTCTTTTCCTCTTCGGCGTAAAGCACGTGCAAAATGGCGCCGACCAAGAGTGAGTGACTGGTTTTCTCCCAGTGGTTCCGCCGGTCCAGCGCGCCTTCCGGATCTACCAGGATGTCGGCGATGTTCTGGACGTCACGGACCTCGTCTGGACCTTTTCGTACCTCCAGCAGCGGGTTATAGCGCGCCGACCTCGGATCGGTCGGATTGAACAGGAGACAGTAGGAGAACTTCGAGCGCCAGCCGGAGGTCAACTGCCAGTTCTCGCCTTTGATATCGTGAATGACGGCCGAGCCGGTCCAGGACAGAAGAGTTGGAACAACCAGTCCGATGCCCTTGCCTGATCGTGTTGGGGCAAAGGCCATGACGTGCTCGGGCCCGTCATGGCGCAGATAGCGATCCTTCAGCTTGCCTAGGAAAACGCCGGCCGGCCGAAACAGCCCTGCCGTCTCGATCTCGTGAGTCGCGGCCCACCTTGACGACCCATATGTGGTGACCGACCCGAGCTGTCGCGCGCGCCAGAGCGAGCCGGCGATCGCGGCGGCACAGCCCACGAACCCACTGGCGCCGGCAAGCGCACCGGCCTTATCGAAGACCTCGGGCGCATAAGCGTCGAAGTGGAACCACCATTCGAACAGTTTCCACGGCTTGTAGATCTGCCAGCCAGCCGCGACTAACCATGGCGCGCCGAGTGGCGGTTGATGGCCGAGCATGTGGGCGCACCACTGCGTGGCCGCCCATACGCCGAGTATCACGATTGCGAACACGACGGCGATCTGCCCAATCAGCAACTTCGTAGGCGTCATTGGCTTGCTCCGCAGTTCTGGACATGCGGGGCCAAGCATCGCGCGGCGCGATGTGAACTGAAATGCACACTACGCACGACCAGGTGCGATGAGGGAATGGGCAGGATCGCTCAGACTGGAAACTTTCGGTGGAGCAATAGAGATATGTCCACTTGGCCGCGGACCTGATCTGCGTCTCGTCGACATCCAAGTGCCGGTGATGCTTGGAAGTGTATTTTCGATGGACGCATGCCACCTATGAGCGCGTCACAATCATTCGACGGTGACCGATTTTGCGAGATTGCGCGGCTGGTCGACATCTTTGCCCATGGAGACCGCCGTATGATAGGCAAGAAGCTGTATCGGCAGCGAGAAGATCATCGGCGCGATAATCTCGTCGACGGCCGGCAGCACGATCGTATGCATCGTGTCGAGTTTCGACGCAGCGGCCCCATTTTCATCGGTGATGAGGATAATCCGCCCTCCACGGGCGGCCGCTTCCTCCATATTGGAGACGGTCTTGTTGAAAAAACGATCATGTGGCGCGATGACGATCACTGGCATGTTCTCGTCTATCAATGCGATCGGACCATGCTTCAATTCGCCAGCCGCATAGCCCTCAGCATGGATGTAGGAAATCTCCTTGAGCTTCAGCGCACCTTCCATCGCCAGTGGGAAACTGGTGCCGCGGCCAAGATACAGGACACCATGACACTTTGACAGTTCGCGCGACAGGAGCTCGATATCTGGCTGGATGCTGTTAAGTACCCGGCCCATGACGCCCGGCATTTCGGCAAGGCTCCGGACGAGCGCCTTCACCTCATATTCAGTTAGCGTTCCACGGTCCTTGGCAGCGCCGATGGCGAGTGTGGCCAGAACCGCAAGCTGGCACGTGAAAGCCTTCGTGGAGGCGACGCCGATCTCCGGGCCGGCAAGGATCGGGAAGACCGCGTCGGCCTCCCGAGCGATGGTCGATTCGCGGGCATTGACGACAGCGCCGGTTTTCAGCCCACGCCCCTTGCAGTACCTCAGGGAGGCGAGCGTATCGGCGGTTTCGCCGGATTGCGAAATGAAAAGAGCCGCCGATTCCGGCGGCAACGGGATCTCCCGGTAGCGGAATTCGGACGCAACGTCGATTTCGACCGGCAGGCGCGCATAGCGCTCGAACCAGTATTTTGCGATCAGTCCGGCCAGATAGGCGGTGCCGCAAGCCGAGATCGCCAGGCTCGGGATGCTGGCGAAATCTATGCTAGAAACCGTATCGACGCGATTCCCTTCGAAGTTGATGTAATGACCGAGCGCACGGGCGATGACCTCGGGCTGCTCGTAAATTTCCTTCTCCATGAAGTGGCGACGGTTGCCCTTATTGGCCAGGTATGCCCCGGCCGTGGAAGTCTGGCGCGGACGCTCGACGGGATAGCCATCGAAATCGAAGATATCGGCGCCTGCCTTGCCGATAACGGCCCAGTCGCCGTCGACGAGATATGTGATTGCATTTGTGAAGGGAGCTAGCGCCATGGCGTCAGAGCCCAGGAACATCTCGCCGTCGCCGTGACCGATCGCCAGCGGTGGTCCATTGCGCGCCGCCATGATGGTCGACGGATCATCCTCGAAGAGAATGGCAAGCGCGTAGGCGCCCCTGACGCGCTTCAGCATGGCGTGCATTGCCTCACCCCGCCCCATGCCCTCCCGGCGGTGTCTTGCCAAGAGATGCACGACGACCTCGGTGTCGGTGTCGGTCTGGAACTCGGCGCCCGCCGCCGCCAGTTCGTCCTTCAACTCGGCGAAATTCTCGATAATGCCGTTGTGAACGACGGCCACACCGTCCGTAAAGTGCGGGTGCGCGTTGCGCTCAGTCGGTGCCCCATGCGTTGCCCAGCGCGTGTGTGCGATGCCGATGGTGCCACTCAGCGGCTCTTCCTTCAACCTCGTCTCGAGATTGATGAGCTTGCCCTTGGCGCGCCGGCAGTGCAACGAGCCCTCGGTGATGGTGGCAACGCCGGCTGAGTCATATCCTCGATATTCGAGACGCTTCAAAGCGTCGACCAACCGATCCGACACCGGCTGATGCCCAACGATGCCAACAATCCCGCACATGATCCTCTCCGAATTCTTCCCGGTAGCCTCAGCCGACCCGAAGGGCACCGCCCGGCGCCGAGCCTCCTAGTAGAATTCGGTAAAACAGGTAAAATCGATTGTTGGGATGGCTGCCATCCAGCCAGTGGATAGAAGAGGACGTGTTTGACCAGTTAGAAACGGTATGCGCGGTGCCGGCTTGCGTCCACCAACCGCCAGTTGGGACGAGTTTCCGTAGTCGGCTGAGGCGTAACGATCATCGCAATGTCCGCTTTTTACATGCTGTTGACTCGCCCAGTTAACGGCCCTTAGATCCATTGACTGCTACAATGCTTAGGGGTTTTCAAAATGCCGTTCAAACGGGCCGGTCTATACCCTGCCGATCTCGATCTATGCCAACGGGTATTCGACCAGATATGCAGTGACGAGCATATCGCCCGCTCATCGTTGGAGGCCGACCACCTCGCCCTGGATATTATGGTCGCGTTGGAAGAAGAGGCTGACGCGGATGAGGCTGAGCTGCTTGAACTCATCAGATCGAAGCGGCGGGCTACTCGTCATCTCGGAAACCCTGCAGAGAGGCATGGCGGACGTCTTCGTCGCCGCTGAGGGATGCAGTCACCCGGCCTTCCCTTTGCATGTTCGACTGCCTTGCTGGCCGCCTTGGCAACTCCTGCATGTTTGCTCACGCGCACTGTCGGCCGTCTGGAACTTGCGCCAAACTCATCAGTTCTGGACAATGCCAAACAGCGCGTGGCTACGATCCTGACTTCCATCGGCATACTGACATCCCGGCCGGCGGCTCGACGCCCCTCAAGGCGTGGCCTGGAAGCGTCGCAGCCGGCGCCCCCGGCAGCGCGGCGGCCAACCTTGACTGCGTCTCGACACGAGGTCGGCGCTTCACCGGAAACGACGCAAGGGCAGCGACAAGCACATGAGCAGGAGCCTGCCGCGGCAGTCACCTGAACCAGCAAGCGGCCCCGGGTGTCCTTCCGCTTTCATCCGGGCTTCGCCGTCAACCCAAAGCGGACAACTGATGTGCTACAAAAACCGGGATGTCTGCCTGAGATCCGCCTGGACTTTCGCAGTTGCTTTAAATGCGGGCTTCTCTTCTATTGTCAGCGAGATCTGGCGAGGGTTCAACGCCGTTGCGCTGCAGATCGCAGACGATCGTTCCGTAGCGCTGTCCATTGCGCTAGGCACGGTCAGGGATGCCGATCACATGCGGCGCTTTCGGCGCTCGAACCCGGGCCGCAGGAACAGTCCGCAACGGTGTGTCCCCGCTCACCGGCATAGCGAGCCTGTCCGGCAGGCGCGAGCCCGGGTTGCCATCCATGGCGGAGTCTGTGTGGCCCCAGCGATGACATCTGATTCGGCCCCCTGCACATCCATCCAGATGAAATCGATCTTGCTCAGGTTGGCTTCGCTGCACCAGTCGTCAAGCCTTCGAGTTTCAACCGATATGGGGTGATCGAACCTAACCCAATCATGTTCGAAAAGATGATTCTTGGGTCGGCGTATCGAGCCAGATCGGTCCCATTCCTTCGCACTTCCGTCTCCGTTGCTTGGATGGAAATCAATACTGCCATTCCGGCTACTGATCGCGATCTCGAAAAGCCTCACCTTGTCTAGGTAGAGATCCATGTACTTCTTAAAGCGGGCAGCCGCTCGAGGGTCGGGCTCAAAGCAGTAGAGCTGAGCCCTTGGGCAAAGCCTGAGAAAACGTCGCGTATCGGTTCCGTCATTGCAGCCGATGTCCAGGATGACGGGATTGGGCTTTTGAAGGAGTGAAACAATCTGCCGACGTAACTTCAACGAAGACACCGGTTCGCGCACACACTCCAGAAGCTCTTGCCAGAGCCGCTGCATGGAGATTGGAAAAAGGTCTCCCTGGAAGGCCGAAATATTTCCATTGAACTCGTCCTCAGCGCCTTGAATGCAGCCGTGCCGCCTTATGGGAGTGTAGGTCACCCGGAACTTAGGGCTGGCACCGGGCAACTTGGATTGCTTTCGATTGGTCCTGCGGCGTCGGCCGGGTTCACAAGTGTTCCTGAAGAAGGGGAGGGCGCACTCCTTAGTAGACCCGTTTCCGCCGACCGACGTTTTCACATCCGCTATTATCCATAATTGGTAAAATCGATTGTGTTGATGGAACGCATGCGCGCGATGCATACATACCTGCCAGGCGCCTGTGACAGGCTGAACGAGGACGATGCTTCGGCGGGTCACCGTCCCCTCCGAGACTTTTCACCATCATATGGGGGTTGACGCTTCCCGCGGTTCACCAGGAAACGAAGGTCCGCAGCGCCCATCGGCTCTCGGCGGCGTGCCACAAGTCGCTGGGTTCGACCTACGCGGCGACTGCGTCAAGATCCGCCCGACCCAAAGCGTCACCCATCCGAGGGCTACATCTCGCGGCACGCCGAACTGCTGGGCAGCAGGGCATCCGCACTCAGCATGCCGCCGGACGACTATTTCAACGACGCGCTTGCGACCGCGTTCGCGCGGATGGCAGCGCCGCTCCAAGTTCAACAACAACGTGCCCGTATGCTCGACGCAAACATGTCATCTGAAGCGCTCGGCTGTTCCTCAAAGCCCGTGATCGTCTGCGCGCCGGCAGCCGATCGACCTGCCCCGATGCGCAATGGCCAATCTTGCGGGTGCGGCGATGGTTGAGGCCCGCATAGCCTGAACGCGAGCCTACGATTGCGCTGCCGCATTGGCGACCACAAAGACGGCATAGAGCGACTGTCGCGCCGTTATGAACAGGCGATTGCGCTTGGGGCCGCCGAAGGTGAGGTTGGCGACCGTCTCGGGGATGCGGATCTTGCCGATCAGCGTGCCGTCGGGATCGAAGCAATGGACGCCGTCGCCGGCCCCTGCCCAGACGCGGCCGGCCGTGTCAACCCTGAACCCGTCGAAAAGGCCGGCCGTGCATGTCGCAAAAACGCCGAGCTCGCGCAGACTGCTGCCCTCGACGGCGAACTTGCGGATGTGCCGTGGCCCATCCTTCTCATGCGTAACGCCGGTGTCGCCCACATAGAGCATCGTCTCGTCCGCCGAGAAGGCAAGCCCGTTGGGTTTCGCCATGATCGAGACGACGCACACCACCTCACCCGTTGCGGGATCAGTGCGGTAGACATGGCAGCCCTCGATCTCCTGCTCGGCGCGGTCGCCCTCATAGTCCGTGGCGATGCCGTACGATGGATCGGAAAACCAGATGGTGCCGTCCGAGCGAACCACAACGTCGTTCGGTGAGTTCAACCGCTTGCCTTCGAAACGATCGGCGATCACCGTGATCGAGCCGTCGTGCTCGGTGCGCGTGACGCGCCGCGCCCGATGCTCGCAGGTAACCAGCCGCCCCTGCGTGTCGACTGTGTTCCCGTTGGCGTTGTTGGACGGCGCGCGGAAGATCGAGACCACGCCATTGGTGTCGTCATAGCGCATAATCCGATCGTTCGGGATGTCCGAGAACACCAAGTAGCGGCCGGCGGCAAACCAGGCCGGACCCTCGAGCCAGCGGCCACCCGTCCACAGCCGCTCGACCGCCGCATGGCCGACGAACCGGCGCTCGAAACGCTCGTCCAGAACTTCGAATCCGGCGCCTTCAATATCTCCGAACATGGCTGCTTCTCCATGACATCAGCTTATCGATAGCCGTCGTTTGAAGACGACTCGCGCTGCTATGCGTCCATCCGCAATTAGTATGCCGGTTGCGGGCAGAGCTTAGCAGCGGTACGGTCGTGGTCGGCGTTGACTCTTACTTATTTTCTCCACTGACCCGCGCTCATGCTGATTTTGTTGCGCGTCGTCTGGCGCGAAAGATTTTCGGCTTTCGGAGAGACTCATCGGCTCGATTGTGGCGATCGTTACGACTGCGGCAGCGTCAGCGGCGAGGTCCGGAACAGGGCGGATCCCGGTCTCGAAGCGCCGCCGCGTGCGGGTGCGTGAGTACCTGCTCTGAGTCACGTAGTGACTGCCCAGGGTTTCCCATTGAGATCCACCAGCGATCCCGGGATGTCGTTCTGATTCGATGGCCCACGGCCGCGGCGACCGAATGTAATTGCCCCGCGTCGACCATCGGCTATCGCAGGGTGTCGCGACCTGCTCACAGCAGGCGGATGTTGCGACGGAAGCGTTGTCGGTGATGACGATGGACGGCTCCGGTCATGACTTCGCTCTTGGACATTTGAGGACGGTCGGCCGACCGTCTTTCATCTCCTCTTCGTTTACCCTTCGCGCTCGGCACGCCTCGACCATGTCCTCTCGACAGAGCATCGTTCGGTCACTTCCGCACAAGATTCCGTGCAGCCATGTCACGAAACGCTCGGCCCGCTCCTCTGTCGGCCAATAGTCCATGAAATCCCCTCCCCGCGCATGATCCCGGACACCTCCTTGCCGATGTGCCGATCGAGCACTGGCCGCCATGGCACGAGCGTGAACTCGCGCGACTTCTCGATGACGGCGTATTGGCCGCTGGCAAGCTCGACCGATCGGCGCAGCGTGCCTTCTACCCGAACCCCGGGCTTCGCTTCGGAATACGACAGTCCAAGTTCGTCCGACAGCTGACCGGCAACACGGTTCAGCTCGCGGTGGCGCAGGATGGAAAGCATATTCGAGCGGAAAACGATCCTACCCTGGTCTTCATGCGCCAGGCCTTGCACGATGAGCCATTGCCGCCGGCGGACCTGCACCTCACGCACCTCACGGCCGAAGCCCGAGTTGCGCAACCCCTCTGGTTCATCGGAAACCAACTCCCGGTCGATCCATGTGGCGCCGTCGAAGCCGACTTGGCGTTCCAGCGACAAAAAGGAGAGCTTCTCGACTGTCACAGGCTCCGCCCTGGCCCGCAGCCGCTCGTATTCCGATGCGCGATCGAGATGATCCGGCGCGATGATCCACGTGCCGTCCGGCTCGCGCTCGACAGCCCGGGTGGCGCGCCGGATCGCCTCCAGCCGGCGCACATGCGTTTCGGCAAAGCTTTCGGTGGCCGACGGATCATGCCTCAGGTGGATATCGACGTTGTAACGGCCGCCATGTGCGGCGGCGATCTCGGCGGTCGTCCGATCAACCTGCCTGGGCTCGGTGTTCCGCGGTGTGACCCGGACGATGCAGCTATCAGGCGTCGGTTCGGTGCCTTCGCCTTTGCCGATGTCGATGTAGTGGGTTCTTCCATCCACCCCGTCGATGATGAGGTAATGACGGTCGTTGATCTCGTCGGCCAGCCCGCCCCCAACAACGCAGCCGACGATACGCTGGGCCTGCTCACCGAATCGATCGTGGATCACCCAATCGGCGGCACTGCGGGCGAGCCCTTTGCCTGTGAGCTCGCGGTGCATTGTCTTGATGATGTCACCGCGCTCGCCGATGCCGCGCAATGTGGCTTCGAGCTGGCCATCGAGGCGCCAGCGACCCGACCCGACCTCTTCTGCCAAGCCCATCCGCTCGAGCTTGCGCAGCCGGCCCTGGTGCAGCGTCTGACGAAAGGCCTCGGGCCCGTCCGTCGAAACAAGTCCGTCATCGTCGCGCATGCGCAGCAGCTGCCGGTCGATGCTGGTGAAGCGTTCCTGCTCCATTTCCTGGCGCAGGCGGTGCTCGATCTCGTGGTCGGTGCGCGGACCGAGATCGAGGCTGACCAGCTCGGCCGCGCGCTCGCGGATGCCCCTCGAGGTGTATTCCCGCGCTATGACGAGGTTCTCGCCGCGATCGTCCTTGCCACGCACGATGATGTGGGTGTGCGGATAGCCGGTATTGAAATGATCCACGGCAACCCAATCAAGCCTCGTGCCGAGGTCCTCCTCCATCTGCGCCATGAGCCGACGGGTCAGCGGCTTGAGGTCGTCATACTCGATGCCGTCTTCTGGCGCGACGATGAAGCGGAACTGATGCCGGTCGCCATCTGCGCGATCGACAAACGCCTTACCGTCGACGCGGCCGCTATCGGCACCGTACAGCTCGCCAGGCGCACCTTCCCTGGTGACACCGTCGCGCTGGATGTAGCGCAGATGCGCACGCGCTCCGTCCGCGCCCTTGCCGGCCAGTTTTACGATCCGGGCCTTGACGACGACGCGACGCTGACGGAAGGCAGCATAACGATCGCGCGATTTCAGCAGCGCGGCGGCCGCTCCGCCGCGCCCTGCCCGGCTGCCGTTAAAGCGGCCGCCGCGCTGGGGCCGGCCGCCGGCTCTGTTGATCGCCGCCTGGACTTGGCTGGCGAAGCGTTTGCCTGCCTTCGAGCCGCGCGAGCCTATTCTGCCGAGCTTCGGCCTGAATTCGTCATCCTGCATCGTGGCCTCCCAGAAATTTCAAGCAGAGTCAGATACTTGCGTGTCCCACACTCCCGGCGCTGCCAGCAGCCTCCGGGAAAAACGATGTGCAGACAAAGACTTCGCCGCCTCCTGGAGGCATTGCCTTTATCTTGCCTTACGCCGCCCTTCCGCTTTCCGGCTTCCGCACCCGCTCTTTCCCGCCCCGCAAAACCGCGCCCCCGCTCGCCGAGTCACCCGCCATTCGGCTCGTTCGTCCGAGCGCGATTGACGCGCAGCGGCACAAAGAGATCGCCTTTCGCTTCGCCGGCGCGAACGCCGTTACGAAGGAAGAAGAGCGAGCGGCCGGAGGGAGCGTTTTGGCTGTTTGGCGCCTTGGAGTCCCCTTCGAATTCATCAATGTCGTCCGCCGAAATCCCCGTCCCCCTGAGCTGTTTGAGATAGGCAACCGTCTCCTTCGGCAGCGGCTTCCCACGCTTCAAATGCTCTTCGTAGCGCTCGGGTCCTGCGTTGTAGGCGGCAAACAGGCCGGGGAATCCGAAGCGGTCAAACATGGCACTAAGATAGGCGGTTCCGGCGAGAATATTGTCACGCGGATCGTGCGGATCGGCTCCCAGATCGTATTCGGCACGCATGTCCTCATACGTTTCCGGCATCACCTGCATGAGGCCCATTGCGCCCGCGCGTGAGGTAATTGGGCGGCCGTCGAGCATGGTCTTGCCGCCGCTTTCGGCATCCATGACGGCGTAAATCCAGGCCTGAGGAATACGGAAGCGTCTGCTTGCTTCGCCTGTGAACTCGTGCCACCTTTGAAGGTGCGGAATTTGGGAGATGGCGACCGGCTCAGCGCCGGTCGAGGCGGAACAGGCGCATGGCGCAAAGGCGATCATGCCGAACATCAGCAGGGTCACTCGGTCCATAGCGGCACGAGCCTCCCGATGACATTTGCGCGCGGCACCGGCCCGAAATAGCGGCTGTCGAATGACCGAATATCGTCGCTGCCGAGCAGGAAGATTTCGTTGTCGGCGAGTGTCCGGCACCCGTTCCACCGTGGCAGCGGGCGGCCTCTGGTATCCTTCGCCAGCCGTCGCGCGACGATCTGGCCGTCGATGATGACCGCGTCATTGAAGGTGCAGACTTCGTCGCCCGGCAGCGCGGCAAGACGTTTTACCAGCGGCACGTTGCGGGGCAGATAGCCGCGTTCGGCGGCGAGTTCGGCGAGCGATTCTGGCGGGCGGACGAGCACCAGATCGCCCCGAGCCGGTGCTGCAAACCCGAGGCCATAGAGGCCGACGGGCGCGCTGGCCGAGGCGTTCCAGACCAGCCAGGGCCTTGGTTTGACGGTGCCGGCGAAGCCGATCAGGGTCAGTCCAATCACGGCAGCGCCGATGGTTTTGCGTGCCTGGAGGCGCCGCAGGCGGCTGCCGATCAGACGGATGGAAGGGCGCCGGCTCATGAGCGGCCTCCCTGGCCGGCTTGGCCGGAACCGGCCTCACCATCCTCGTTACCGGCGTGCTGCGGGTGCCCTTTCGACCATCCGTCGAGTTCGTCGATGTGGTAGCGGACATAGCGGCCGTGCTTGCGGAATTTCGGGCCGCCGCCCTTGAGCCGCATCTTTTCCAGCGTGCGCTGGGAGAGCCCGATATAGAAGGCAGCTTGGGCCGTGCTGAGAAAGGGACTGCCCTTTTTAGCGCGGGCCGCGCGTTCGTTTTCGTCGTCCATGGTGATCCTCGTTTCGCTTCGGACAAGCGAGGGCGAGGATGGGCGAGCGAGATCGCCTCCGGGACGGGCGAAGAGTCCGGGGAGAGTTTTCGCCGCCTTTTCGGGCGGGCGCCTGGGAATGAGCCCCGCGCCGGATGGGGGCGCGAGGCTCGGGTCGGCCGATCAGTCGGCCGGGTTCCAGATGATGGCGTAGGTGTCGTCATCGTCCTGGCCGGCGGCGCGGCCGAGATTGGCGTAGAGCTTGCGCGGTCCGAACTCCGGCGCTGCAATCGACAGGCTCACATAATCCTTACCGGAAGTCTCGCCGGTGCGGATCCAGCCGGCGCCAACTTCGACCCCCTGCGTCAGCACCCGGAAGTCGGGATGGTTGTCGGCGCTCTTGGCCTGGTTGGGGACGATGTCGATGTCGGCGCGGACGCTGAGCGTCTTGAGCTGGCCCTTGTAGGCGCCGTTTTCCTGCTTGTTGACGTAACCGATCGCGGTCATTTGAAGTCTCCTTTTGCTGTCGCCGGGGACCATCCCCTGCGATGGCGGACCGTAATGGGCGCGTCCGGACCGCCTGAACCCGACAGGGCCGAAGCGATAGCGGAGGACCCGAGCGGGCAGCTTTTTTGAAGCGAAGCGGCGCGAGGAAGCCGCCGCAGGCGGCGGGGAAAAAAGCTGATCGGCGAGGGTTTCGGGCGGCCGGATCCGCCCATAGGTCGACAAGCCAGCCGCAGGGGAATGGTCCTTGAAGAGAGCAGGAGATCGTGGGAAACGCGGTCGCTACAGCCAGGCAGGAGGGGCGGGAATTGACAAGACCTGCGGCTGATAAGGTGCCCACGCCGATCGAGATCGTGACCGCAGGTTGGGCGCAGATCAGGCATCGGGCGGGCGGACCGATCCATGGGGATCAGGAGTTTGCCGGCCTGGATTTTGCTGCGCGATGCGGGGCAAAGGAAAGCTCGAACATGCAGCCACTGCGACCGGGGTACAGTGCCGAACGGCGGCTGCCGAGAAGCCGCCGCCGGCCGTGACAGGCTATTCGCAGACGAACAGCGACCTGACCCGTGCCCATTGATCGGCGGTGCGGAAGCCGCCTCGATCAGTGTAGCTTTCGACCGGGAATTTCATCCAGCGCGGCAGCCAGGTCTCGACCAGTCTGCGGCCGTTATCGCCCGAAAGAAAGTCGCGGATGATCTTCTTTTGCGTCTTCACCTTTTCGGCGACATTGCCGTCCGCGACATGTTTGCCGCCGACTTCGGCAAGCATGGAGTTGGCAATTTCCTTGTCGCGCAACAGGTCGAAGAAGGCGTCGTCCGGCTGCCAGCAAGCGCCGATGTCGACATTCAGATGATTGCCGAGCGCGTCGATGACGGCGCTGCCGGCTTCAAGTGTCTCGGCCATGACGATACTGAGAACGCGCATGACATGATCGTCGCAGAGCGCTAGGAGCCGCGCGAAGATGCTTGCCGTGCCGAAGTCGTCGCCATTGCCGTCAGCGATTGTGCCGTCCTCATCCGGTTGCCCAGCAGCGCCACGACCTCGCGCCGTTTTTCGGCGAACGCGGCCTCGGCCTTGCAGGCTGCCAGGCTAGCGGCCACGATCTCGTGGGCGGCACGCTGCGGTTCGCGGCGAACCTGCCACAGGCCGGAACCGGCTATTGCATGCGCCACCATCAGGCGAAGTGCTGCGCCCGGATGGTCGAGCAGGCCAAAGCGCACGGCGGCATGACGGTGCAGATCGACATAGTTCTGCATCGGTCCGGTGAGTTCGGGCCGCGACGGTTTCGCGGCCGTCTCCTCTGCGCCCTCGCCATTCGCGCGGGCGCGGCGAGCCTCCTTGCGCGATAGCCAGCCCTCGTGACACTCGACCTCGCCGCGATGCGAGACTGATATGAAGACCTTGCCGCCCTTCTTCTTCGGCGTCTTTTCGTGGTCCCATGAGTGGAAATGCTGACCCGGTTCGAGCACGATCACCTCGCTCCAACCGTGTTCCAGACAGGCGTCGCGCTTGGCGGCAATCGCCTCGTTCTGCTTTTGCCAGAACAGGTCGGCGTCGGCGAAATAACTTTCCTCGCCAAACAGATCGGAGACGATCAGGCCGGGATAATCCTCGATGGCAAACAGCGCCACCTTGGTGGAGATTGACTGTCCACCGAACAGCCATTGCTTCAACTGATAGCCGCGTGGCGCGTATTGCCCCGGATCGGCAAACAGTGCCAGCCAATCCTTCTGCTGGGCTTTCGAAGCCATGGTGAGATAGCGAGCGGTTTCGGTGTTGATTTCGTCCCGCCGATAGGCTTCGCGGATTTTGGGCAGCAGTTCGCCAAGCGCCAGAATGCGCTTCACCTGAAGCTCCGTAATGCCGAAGGTGCCGGCGATCTCCGGAACTGTGCGGCCTTCTCTGATCAGCCGTGAGAACGTCTCCCATTGCGACACTTCGTCGGGGTTGAGGCGGGCGACGTTCTCGATCAACGAGGCTTCGAGGGCATCGGCGTCCTCGCCAGCCTCCATGATGGCGCAGGGCAAGGGATCGGCTTTACCTCGCTCGTCGGCGAGCGATTTCGCGGCGAAATAGCGTCGCCGTCCGGCGACGATCTCGAAGCTTTCCGGCGAGCCGTTCGGCCGCACCAGAAGCGGCACGAGGACGCCACGCGCGCGGACGGACGGCAGAATGTCGGACAGGTCGGGCGCGCGTTTACCGTGGCGCATGTTGAGGGCGGAAATATTCAGTCGGTCGAGCGGAATATGGGCAAGCTGCATGTCTTCTCCTTCAATTGGGGTGCGATTGTCCCCGCCGGGGAGACCGAAGGCCGATGCGGCGGGGACGGGTTTGCGCCTAGCGGCGCTCTGGTTCCGCCGCGTCTGGCGGAAGCTCGGAATGGGATTTGGCAAGTGCTTCCGCTGTCTGCCGCAGAAGCCGCTCGGCTTCGGTGATCTGGCCGGCGCTGCGCGCGGCCTCCGCATAAACGGACAGCGGAAAACGCGCTTTGAAATAAAGGTCGCGCTCGATGCCCAGTCCGAGCGGACCCTTGATGGATTCGAGTTCGGCAAGGCTGACGCTGCCGAGTTCAGGGAAGCCGAAGCCGAGGTCGCAAAGGCCGAACAGCGTGTCGCCGTCTGCATCGAGTTCGGTCAGAAGCCAGATCGCAGGACCGGCCGGATCGAACAGTTTCACGACCGGTGCGTGGTCGGTTTCGGCGTCGGCAGCGCCGTTGGCGAGGAGCCGGGCGCGCAGTTCATCGGTGATCAGGATCATTGCGGAATTCCTTCAAGACGGTTCGGGCTGATTGAGTGCGGCTTTTTGAAACAGGCGGATACGAGCGGCTGGTGCGCGCGCGCGGGCGCATCGGCGCGCCGTCAGAAGCGCAAGACGGTCGCGCATGGCGATGGAGCGCGCTCACGCGGCGATCTCGGCATGCGCCTCGCCTTCGACGTCGGCACTAAGGCCAAGCAGGAAATCGGCGGCTTTCGAGGCATGGCTGGCCG
>NZ_CAUM01000002.1 GCF_000350085.1 Mesorhizobium metallidurans STM 2683 | reverse complement strand
CTGTGGGCTCGCTTCGGGCTTTGAAAAACCAGTGAAAGCGTCTAGCATAGGCCCCGTAACCGACCCGACCGGCCGCCTTTGCCGCCCTGCGAGGGAGGAGTTTTGACATGCAGATCATTTTCTTCGCCGCCGTCGGGGTGCTCGCCTATGTCGGTTACCGCTCCTTCGTCCGGGAAGCCCAGCGCGTGACGGCCAAGATACGGCGCACCGAAAAGCAGGCGGCCAACGGCACGATGGGAACGCTGGTCAAGGATCCGAAGACCGGCGAATACCGCCTGGCCAAGGACTGAAAATCATCTCCCTCGCCGCCGAGACCGTGAATTCCGATCCGCGGACGTGGCATGCGCATGCCAAGATCAACCTTGCGCTGCACGTCACCGGCAAGCGGCCGGATGGCTATCATTTGATCGAGAGCCTTGCCGTGTTCACGCGCTTCGGCGACAGGGTCGAGATCGAACTTGCCGACAGCGACGGGTTTTCCGTCTCCGGCAAATACGCGCCCGCGGTCCCGCTCGACGGCGGCAATCTGGCGGTGAAAGCGCGCGACACCTTGCGGCAGGAGGCCGGCCTCCAGCACGCGCCGCCGGTTGTCATCCGGCTCGAAAAGAACCTGCCGGTCGCGTCCGGTGTCGGCGGCGGCTCAAGCGATGCGGCGGCGGTGTTGCGCGGGCTCGTGCAGAGCTGGGGGCTCGACATTGGCGAGAACGAACTGGCGCGGATCGGCCTCTCGCTTGGCGCCGACGTTCCGATGTGCCTGGCGGCAAAGCCGCTGATCGCGAGCGGTGTCGGCGAAGAGCTGTCGGTCGTGCCGAATTTTCCGGCCTTGGGACTGGTGCTGGTCAATCCGGGCACTGCTGTTTCCACGGCCGATGTGTTCAATGCCCTTGAGAAACGCGACAATGAAGGGCTGCCGCCGCTGCCGCGCGGTTTCGACTTCCACAGCGTTCGCAACTGGCTGGAGATCACCCGCAACGATCTTGAGCCCGCCGCGCGCGCCATCCAGCCGGCCATCGGCAAGGCGCTTTCCGTGCTGAACAGGGCCGGGGCGGGATTCGCCCGGATGTCGGGTTCCGGCGCTACCTGTTTCGGGCTGTTCGAGACCGGTAATGTCGCCAAGCGCGCGGCCGTCGATATCCGCAGCCGCCAGCCTGACTGGTTCGTCGCGGCGACACGCAGTATCGCATCGGAGGCGGACGCACATGGCCAGGATTGACGAGAGCCGTTCCTTCATTCCCGTGCGCATCGCGGTGCTGACGGTTTCCGATACGCGCAGCCTAGCCGATGACAAATCCGGCCAGACGCTGGCCGACCGCATCACCGAAGCCGGCCACATCCTTGCCGCCCGCGACATCGTCACCGACGACCGGGAAAATATCCGCGACACGGTCCTGGCATGGTCGAGGGACAAGAATATCGATGTCGTCATCACCACCGGCGGAACCGGCTTCACCGGCCGCGACGTGACGCCGGAAGCCCTGGAGCCGATCTTCGAAAAACGCATGGACGGGTTTTCAGAAGTGTTCCACCGCATCTCCTACGACAAGATCGGCACCTCGACGATCCAGAGCCGGGCGACCGGCGGCGTCGTCAACGCCACCTTCGTCTTCGTGCTGCCGGGGTCGCCCGGCGCGTGCAAGGACGCCTGGGACGGTATCCTGAAGCCGCAGCTCGACTACCGGCACATGCCCTGCAATTTCGTCGAGATCATGCCGCGGCTGGACGAGCATCTCAGGCGCGGAAAGACCGGATAGGATCCCGGCTCAGCGAATGACCGGCTCGCCGTGGAAGCGCCGGCGCGAAGGCGGCGAGACGCCGAAGCCGACTTCCATCATCAGTCGCGGCGCGCGCGTCGGCACGGTGCCCATGTGGAAACCGAAGGGGTCCTCGACAAAACCGAGACCGGCCTCGCCGGTCAGCGTGACCGGGCTCTCGTCTCCGTAGACCTTCAGAACCTCCTCTGCCGGATGGCCGACGAGAAGCGTCATCTGATGCTTGAGGATGCGGCGGTTATGGCTGCCCCGGACATAGACATGCGGACCGGTGCCGTCGTCGACCGGCACAAGGTAGAAGAAGAATTTCAGCATGCGCCAATCGTCGAGGTCGAAGTGGTATTTGCCGAGTGACGCGAGGTTCTTCTCGGCGTCGGAGACCCCGCCGGTCGGAAAGCTCCACCAGACACGCGTGGTGATCAGCTTCGCCTGGCTGCCGAGATAGTGGGCGGCAATGTCGAGGAGCAGCGGGTCGCGCTGTACGGCGAGCGCGGCTTTGCAGTCGAGGATCCGTTCGAAAAAATGCCCGCTGAGCAACGGACGGCCGAAGTGCTTCTCGGCCTCGGCATGCTTTGCCGGCTGGAACTCCAGCCGGCGGTCGAAATTGCCGAAGCACGGCGTGCGTTGTGCAAAGCTGGCGATCTCCTCGTGGATCGACGATGGCAGGACCAGCCCGGAAAAGAGGCCGTCCGACCGCAGCGCGTCGACGACTGTTCCACGATCGACGCCGGCGAACATCGTTTCCTGGGCTTTTTGTGCCGGCCGAACCGGTTTTGCTCCACGCCAATGCAGCCGGCGCGCCGGCATGGTGCGCGCCAGCACGAACATCGGCAGCCAGGCCGGGTTCTCGCGAAGATCCGTCAGATAGGTCGGGATGCGCACGGCGATGCGACGCAGCAGGCTGCCGTTTCGGGCGATCGCCTCGAGGCTCGCAGCGCCGGATTTGTCAGGGCTTGAAAGGGTCATCGGCTCCTCGGCTGTGAAGGCGGCGTCGACGAAACGTCGGTCGCTCACCGCTCCGGCATTACCCAAACCCGATTGTCCCGCGTCAGGAGAATGGTAACCCCAGGTCAGATTTTGTGCAATGCACAATAAACGATGGCGGCGAAATTCTCAGCGTTACCGTCCTTCTCCCCCCTGTGGGAGAAGGTGGCCTCGCGAAGCGAGGTCGGATGGGGTGCTGGACGGAATGCGGCGTTGAGTTTCTTCCAACCCCTCTTCCGTCTCGGCGCTACGCGCCGATCCACCTTGTCCCACAAGGGGAGAAGGAAACAGGCGCCTCACTTCGCCGGCGCGACAGAGATCTCGGCGTGGAGCCGCTTTGTCGCGAGGCCGCGGGCGATGGCTTCGGCGCTGCGGGCGTTCTTGGACAAGGCGGTGGCCTGACGCTTGCTGATCACCAGCCCTTCGGCCAACGCCCGGTTTCCCGAAAAGACCCGTGACAGAAACGGCGTGCGGCTGGCGCGCGCCCGCGAGAACCGCGCCGGCATGGTTTGCCTGGCCGTGTGGGCGGCGACATCGTCGATCCAGCCTTCCGCCAGCCGCGCGCCGGGCTCCAGCATCAGCAGCCATTCGCCCTTGGCCTGTCTGATGCCGGCGGCAACGCCACCCGCCACAAAGTGGCAGCCGGCATGCTCCGCGACGCGGTGTGTCTGGTCGGTCGAACCGGTGTCGCAGACGATGACATCGCGCACCACGCCCTCGACGGCCCCGCCAATCAGCGAGGCGAGCGTGCGGGCAAGGCCTTCTTCGTCATTCAGGGTTTCGATGAGAACGCTGAGCATGTTTAGCCGAATAGCGGAAAGCCTGACGGAGCGCCAGTTTTTGCATCGCACCATAAAAAGTTCTTGCTTTGTTCTCGTCGATGAAATAGGAATAATTTCATGAACAGAGCGATTCGACAGCCCGCAGACAGTCCCTGGGAGAGGGCGAAAATGGAACAGATCGTGCGCGCCGACATTGCAGCCTTCGGAGCAGGAAGAGCCGAGATGGCCAATACGATGATCGAACAGAGCGGCATGCGCGTGCGTCCGGACCGCAATCGCGGCCGTTCCGCCGGCATCAATCCGTCCGGCCGTTTCGAGCCGGTCAGCCGGCATGTCTTCGACGATGGCTGGAACTCGCTGGAGGAACTGCCGCCGTTCAAGACCGAGGTGCAGGTCGAGAAGCCGCGCACCGTCATCACCCGCAACGAATCGCCCGATATTTCCTTCGACCGCTCGATCAACCCCTATCGCGGCTGCGAGCATGGCTGCGTCTACTGCTTCGCCAGGCCAACGCATGCCTTCATGGGCCTGTCGCCGGGGCTGGATTTCGAATCGAAGCTGTTCGCCAAGCCGGATGCGGCGCGGATGCTCGACAAGGAACTGTCCAAGGACGGCTACCAGCCGCGCACCATCGCCATCGGCACCAATACCGATCCCTACCAGCCGATCGAGAAGCAGTACCGGATCATGCGCGAGATCCTCGAAGTGCTGGAGGCGCGCGGCCACCCGGTCGGCATCGTCACCAAATCGGCATTGGTGACGCGCGACATCGACATTCTGTCGCGCATGGCCGAACGCGGACTGGCCAAGGTGGCGCTGTCGGTGACGACGCTCGACCGTATGCTGGCGCGCACCATGGAACCGCGCGCGTCGACGCCGACCAAGCGGCTGGAGGCGATCAGGCAGCTTTCGGATGCCGGCATTCCCGCCTCGGTCATGGTCGCGCCGATCGTCCCTGGCCTGACCGACCAGGAGATGGAGCGCATCCTCGATTCGGCCTACGCGGCTGGCGCGCGCGAGGCCGGCTATGTCCTGCTGCGCCTGCCGCTGGAGGTGGCTCCGATCTTCAAGGACTGGCTGCTGCGCCACTATCCCGACCGCTATCGCCACGTCATGTCGCTGATCCGCTCGATGCGCGACGGCAAGGATTACGATTCGGAATGGGGCAAGCGCATGAAAGGCTCAGGTCCCTATGCCTGGCAGATCGGCCGGCGCTTCGAGATCGCCGCCAAGCGGCTTGGCCTCAATGCCGAGCGGCGGTCGCTCAGGACCGACCGGTTCGTCGCCGCCGCCAAGGCAACCGAGCAGTTGATGCTGCTTTGAAGACATCATGTGCCGCCGTTGCCGGTGGCACATGAAAAATTCCGTCCGGCCTGTCTTGTCCCCGGGCTTGCAGACGGTGCCCTCCGGGTCCGGTGCCCCACCTGGCCCGGAGGGACTTGCGGAGAATCGGAGCTGATGCGAACCTCGCCGCACCATGGCTCGCCAGCGTTCCGATTCTCCGCTTCTCTTTGAAATCGTCGAGAGACCCGACTTCTCCTTCGAGACGAAGGCGATGGCCGAAGGTCTCTGGCCGGTGGCGGGCATGGACGAGGCCGGCAGAGGGCCGCTCGCCGGACCGGTCGTGGCGGCGGCGGTGGTGCTCGACCCCGCCAACATTCCCGATGGTCTCGACGATTCCAAGCGCCTTAGCCATTTGCAGCGCGAGGCGCTGTTCTCGAGAATTATCGGCTCAGCCTTCGGTGTATCGATGGCCTCGGTCAGCGCCGAAGGCATTGATGACAGCAACATCCTCAAGGCCAGCCTCGAGGCGATGCGCCGCGCTTTGGTCGGCCTGCCGGTGCAGCCGAAACTGGCGCTCGCCGACGGCCGCGACGTGCCGCCGGGCCTGCCCTGCGCCGGGCGCGCGCTGATCAAGGGCGACCAGCGCTCGCAGTCGATCGCCGCCGCCTCGATCGTCGCCAAGGTGATGCGCGACCGCATGATGTGCGGCTGCGGCAGCCATCACGCGCATTACGGCTTCGAGGTCCATATGGGCTATGCCACGGTCCGTCACCGCGCGGCGATCGAGGCGCACGGGCCGGTGGCGCGACTGCACCGCGTGTCGTTCGCGCCGTTCCGGCTTGGCGGGACGGAAGTGGCTGATGAAGAGATCCTTGCTGGCCTGGATTGAGTGATCCGGCGGTATTTCTCGAAGATTGGCGAAACCGGCGGCTACAGCCAATCTCCCCCCACGTGGGGGGAGATTGCGCGCTCAGTCGCGTCGCCATTCGCATCCCCACCGCAACAAAAAGCCGCCAAACTGCCCGGGCGGCTTCGATGATGCGGTGACGGCTTCCGCCTAGTTCAGCTTGGCCTTCACGTCCTGCAGCGAGGCCTTGAACAGGTCCGCACCAGCCTTGGCGTCGATCTTGCCGGCAAGCAGCGCACGCGCTGCCTCGACGGCGATGTCGACGGCGCTGGCGCGCACTTCGCCGATCGCCTCGCGCTCGGCCTGGCCGATTTTCTGCTCGGCAAGCGCGGTGCGCCTGATAACATAGTCCTCGGTCTTCTTGTGCGCCTCGGCGGCAAGCATGTCGGCCTCGCGCTTGGCGGCGGCGACGATGTCGGCGGCTTCCTGCTCGGCTTCCTTGCGCTTCTTCTGGTACTGGCCGAGCAGCTGCTGGGCCTCTTCGCGCAGCCGGCGCGCATCCTCAAGCTCGGCGCTGATCTTGGCGGCGCGGGCATCGAGCGACTTGGCGATCAGGCGCGGCACCTTGATGTAGATGGCGATGCCGAGGAAAATGACCAGGGCAACCGTGGCCCAAACCGTTGCGAGAGATGTGGCGTCCATGATGCGCTCCTCACCGGGCCACGGATTTGACCGCGGCCGCGATCTCGGTCTTGCTGGCCTTGCCGCCGACGAGCGCCTCGACGATGGCCGAAGCGGTGTCCTCGGCGATCGTGCCGACTTCCTTCATGGCGTTGGCCTTGATGGAGGAAATGCGGGCTTCGGCTTCGCCGAGCTTCTGGTCAAGCGCCGCTTCGATCTTCTTGCGGGCGGTCTCGGCTTCCGCCTTGGCGGCATCGTTGGCCTGCTGGCCGATCGTGTTGGCCCTGGTCTTGGCCTCCGCCAGTTCCTGCTCATAGGCGGCAACGGCGGCGTCAGCCTCGCCCTTCAGCCTGGCGGCATGGTCCAGATCCTGGGTGATCCGGTCATTGCGGACGTCGATGATGCCACCGACGCGCGGCATCACCACCTTCTTCAGGAACAGGTAGAACAGCCCAAAGGTGATCGCCAGCCACAGAAGCTGCGACGGGAAAGTCGCCGGATCGAACGGCGGGAACGTGCCTTCCACCTTGGCGGGCACGCCGGTGCTGGATTGCGTAGCGCCTTCCGTCCCACCTTCGACGGCGGGCGCGGCCTCTTCTGCAAACGCAGATGTCACGAACATCGCATTCCCCTGTCCATAAAGTCAGGCCGCATGTTTGCGCACCCCTTCTCGTCGACCCGTGTTCTTACTTGAACACTAGGAGGAAGGCGATCAGCAGGGAAAAGATGCCAAGCGCTTCGGTCACGGCGAAGCCGAAGATCAGACGGCCGAACTGGCCATCCGCTGCCGACGGGTTGCGCAGCGCGCCCGCCAGATAGCTACCGAAGATATTGCCGAGGCCGATGCCGGCGCCACCCATGCCGAGGCAAGCGATGCCTGCGCCGATTGCAGCTGCTGCACTTACTTCCATGTCAAACTCCTTGTGGTTCCATTGTCGTTGCAGTTTGTAATTGGCGGTAATTCCGCCGGTGAAATTCCCTAGTGACTGGGATGCAGAGCGTCGTTGAGATACATGCAGGTCAAAACCGCAAAGACGTAGGCTTGCAAGAAAGACACCAGGACTTCCAAGGCCGTCAGCGCTACCGCCATGGCCAGCGGCAGGATCGAACCCGCCACGCCGACTGCGCCGAACGCGCTCAGCGAAACAACGAAGCCGGAAAAGACCTTGAGCGTGATGTGGCCAGCCAGCATGTTCGCGAACAGGCGGACGGAAAGGCTGATTGGTCGCGACAGGAACGAAATGATCTCAATCGGAACGACAAGCAGCAGCATCACGACAGGCACGCCTTTCGGTACGAACAGCTTCAGGAAGCCGAGGCCATGCTTCATGAAGCCGTAGACGATGACGGTTCCAATTACCAAGGCGGCGAGACCGAAGGTGACGATGATGTGGCTGGTGACAGTGAAGAAATACGGGAAAAGGCCGAGCAGATTGGCAACGAGCACGAACATGAACAGCGAAAATACCAAGGGGAAGAACTTCATGCCTTGGGTTCCCGCTGAATCGCGCAGCATGTTCGAGACGAACTCATAGGCCATTTCCGAAACCGACTGGAGACGGCCGGGAACGAGGCTGCGGCTCGAGGTCGAGAGGTAGAGGAACGCCGACGCGACGGCCACGGTGGCGACCATGAAGAGCGCCGAATTGGTGAAGGACAGATCATAGCCGCCGATGTTGATCGGAATCAGCTTGACGATATTGAACTGGTGGATCGGATCGACCTTGTCAGCAGCCACTTAATAATCCCCATCAAAGCCGCGCGCGACTTTACTGTCCTGTTCATCGCGCCGGCCAGCGGCGCCTTCGTTCATTCTTTCGGATCGCGCGGTTTTTCGCCCTGTCCGAATTCTGCCATAAGCCCTGCGGAGCGCATGACATTGAGCACACCGGCGCCAAAGCCCAGCAGCAGGAACACGATCAGACCCCATGGCGATGTCCCCGCCAGACGGTCGATGATCCAGCCGATGCCGGCACCCACCACTACCCCGGCGATGAACTCGCTGGACAGTTTGAGTGCCTGGCCGTATCCGGCCGCACTGCCCGCTTTCGCGTCGTCTTTCCCCTCGAGCCGGCCCGGCCGCCTTGTCGCTAGCGATGCTTCAAGGTCGCGCCGGCGGCGCTCAAGATCGTCGTCACGGATGTCGGCTTCACGCTGCTTGCCGCGGCCGGTTTCTCCGGTTCCGTGTGGCCCCTTCTTGCCGGCCATCGAACCCCCCTGCCCGGCCAGACCGTCACCGTCCGTCCGCTTCTAAAGTCGCCGGCAACATAGTTAGAGGGTACGCGCCCGTCAAGCCAGGGGCGGAACTTCGAAGCCATGTATTTTTTCTATTGAAATCAATAGCTTGCTGAGGTGCGACATCGTGCCCGGCACTGTCTCTGGCGCGCCGCGGCCGAATCCCTCCGGCGATGGCTCTTCGATCGGTCGCGCCTGGAGCGCTCAGCTCCAGCCGCCGCCATAGGTGCGGTAGAAGATATGCAGGCCGATCTTGGTCATTCTTTTCATCGACCGCGCCCAGCCCGGATTGACATAGTTGGCGTAGTAATGGGTCGACGATCCCACTTCCGGGATGAAAATCTTGCCGGCGGTAACCGCCATGGCGACATCCTGGGCAATTCTGTAGTTGGCGGGGCTCTCGATGCGCTTCTTCCTGCCGTCGCAGGCGAAGGAGAACTGGCAGCGGTTGAACCATTTGTCGTTCTGGTAGACGACGCCGCAGATCGAGTTCGGATAGGCCGGATTGCGGACGCGGTTGAGGATGACCTGGGCGACGGCGGCCTGGCCGCGCACGCTCTCGCCGCGCGCCTCGAAATAGATGCCGTTGGCAAGGCAGGCCTGCTCCGGCTTGGAGAAGACGCTCGCCGGCAACGGATTCTGCATCCAGGAATGGTCGCCCTTGGCCATCGGCGGAATGAAGCGGCCATTGTTCGGCTTCTCGTCCTGCAACAAGGCCTCGAAGGGCGATGCCTGCGCGTAGTCGGGCGCCGCCGATGCATAGGCGGTCGCCAGCACATCGGGGCGATCGTTGTTGACCAGCGCCGCAAGCATGGGCGGCATGCCGGGATCGGGCTTCTTGTCGACGCGCGCGTGGAACGCGGCGGCGATCTCGATCTCCTTGCCTTTGATCTCGGGCTTGGCGAAGGCCATCTTCAGGCCGCTGTCCGTGCTCGGGCGAAGCAGCGAGGAGGTACGCTCGAAGATTGAGCCGGCATTGAAGTTCTTCGGCGGCGCCACCGGCGAGACCTGGATGATGCGGCCCTTCTTGTCGGCGCGCTTGACGCGGTCCTCGTCGGGCGTCGTGCCGGCCACGGCACCCTTGCCGCGAAACGACACGGCGCCGATGCCGGGCAACCGAACGCCTGAACCCGAGATCGAACCGGTGGTGTCGGAATCGAGGAAAGGCATCTCGGCGGCATGGACCGAACCGGCGACGGATTTCTCGACAAAGGCGCTCCAGCGGCCATTCGGCGCTTCGAGGCCGGAGACCAGGCTCGTCATGTCCTGATAGGCGACAACATTGGGAAAGCCGACCCAGATGCCAAGCCCAATGATCAGAGGAGACAGGACGGAACGCTTCTTCTCACCGGCGGCGGCGAGAAGCCGCTTCACAACACGTCGATGCACGGAACTCTCCAGAAACGCAACGGACCCCACTGGAGAGGCACAATGATGCATTAACCTTGATGGGGCGTTAACAGGGTCGATCGTGTTTTTTTGATGTTGATGCGAAACGAGACGCTTTTTGCGCCGCCCAGCCGGGCCGGAAAATTCAGCTCGGCCGGAGAAAAACCGGCCAGGCGATCAGCGCGCAGACGGCCGCCGCCAGCCACACGCCCGTCCATGACAAGACGACGAGAAGGCCCGGAATGGCGATCGGCACCAGGAAGAACGCGACGAAGACGAAGCTGTTGGCAAGGCCGAGAGCCGTTCCGGCGTGGCTGGCGCCGGCAAGCGCGGCAATTTCGGTGTAGGCGACGCCCATGCCATGAGGAAACACAGATGCCGGCGACAACCATCACCACAGGTCGCGGCATGACGAAGCGATGGCCGTCTCCGCTGCGCTGCCGCTCAGCGCTTCTTGGCCCTGCCGGCAAACGGGTTGTCCGAGGTGCGCAAGGCGATGCGGATCGGCACGCCGGGCATGTCGAAGGCCTCGCGCAGGCTGTTGGAGAGATAGCGGACATAGGATTGCGGCATCGCGTCGGGCCGCGAGCATTGGACGACGAAGCCCGGCGGGCGGGTCTTGGCCTGGGTGACGTATTTGACCTTCAGCCGGCGGCCGGCGACGGCGGGCGGCGGATGATGCGCCAATATGCCTTCGAGCCAGCGGTTGAGCTTGCCGGTCGAGACGCGGCTGTTCCAGACCTTGTGCGTCCTGATGACGGCATCCATCAATTTGTCGAGGCCGCGCCCGGTCTCGGCCGAGACCGGCACCGCCTGGATGCCGCGCGCCTGCGGCAGCAGCCGCTCGGTCTTCTCGCGCAGTTCCGCCAGGAGTTCCTGGGGGCGGTCGATCAGATCCCATTTGTTGAAGGCGATCACCGGCGCACGGCCCTCGCGGATGATCAGGTCGGCGATCTGCAGATCCTGTTTCTCGAAAGGGATAGTGGCGTCGAGCACGATAATGACGATCTCGGCAAAGCGGATGGCGCGCAGGCCGTCCTGCACCGACATCACTTCCAGCTTTTCGTGGATCCTGGCCTTGCGGCGCATCCCAGCGGTATCGAACAGTTTTATCCGCCGGCCGCGCCAGTCCCAGTCGACCGAGATGGAATCGCGGGTGATGCCGGCCTCTGGTCCGGTCAACAGCCGCTCCTCGCCGATCAGCGCGTTTATCAGGGTCGACTTGCCGGCATTGGGACGGCCGACGACGGCGATGCGCATCGGCTTGGTGTCGTCATAGCCGGGTTCGGCATCCGGATCGGTGATGTCCTCGCCGATCAGCACCTCGCTGGCGGCGATCTCCTCATGTTCGTCCTCTTCCTCGCCGAAGGCGCGTTCCTCGCCGAGCGCCGCCACCACCGCGTCGCGCAGGTCGGGCAGGCCCTGGCCATGTTCGGCCGAGACCGGGATCGGTTCGCCAAGCCCAAGCTCCCAGGCCTCCAGCATGCCACCCTGGGCACCGCGCGCCTCGGCCTTGTTGGCGACCAGCACCACCGGCTTGCCGGATTTGCGAACGATCTCGGCAAAGGTCCTGTCGTCGGGCAGCAGTCCGGCTTTGGCATCGATGGTGAAGAAGATCAGATCAGCCTCGCGGATGGCGATCTCGGTCTGCGCCCGCATGCGGCCAGGCAGCGTCGCAGCACCGGCATCCTCGAAGCCGGCGGTGTCGATGACGTCGAAAGCGAGATCGTAGAGCTTGGCGGCGTGCACCCGGCGGTCGCGGGTGACGCCCGGCGTGTCGTCGACGAGCGCCAGCTTCCTTCCCACCAGCCGATTGAAGAGGGTCGATTTGCCGACGTTAGGCCGGCCGATGATGGCGACTTTGAAACCCATGCATCACGACGCGCTGCCCGACCCGCGGATCAACTCGGACATCAACGTCGCCCGTTCGCGCGTGTTGCGCGGGGCGCCGTCATCCGCGGCGATCTGGTCGAACAGTTTCAGCGCATCCTGCGCCTTGCCTTCCTTCCAGGCAGCAAGGCCGAGCGCCTCGCGCGCGGTGTGGCGCAGCGTGTTGGTGTCGGCGGTGAGCGCCTCGACGCGGCTGGAGACATCGGCAAAGGAGCCATGGTCGACCAGCAACAAAGCTGCCCTGAGGCGCGCCATGTCGCGAAGGCCCTGGGGAATGGCGGTGTCAGCGGCAACCTCGTCGAAGTCCTTGACGGCGGCGGCGACGTCGCCCTTGTCGGCCTTGACGGTTGCCGCACGCATGCGGGCGAGCAGCGGATAGGCGCCATAGCCGTCCTTCTCCAGGGAATCGAGCGCTGCCAGCGCCTCGTCGCTCTTGCCGTCATTGGCAAGCTTCAGCGCCTGCGAGAAAGCATCGCCCGAGCGGTTGGCGCGGGTCTCGTCCCAATAGCGGTAGCCGACGACGGCGGCGGTGCCGAGCACCACCAGCACCGCGAGCACAAGCAAGGCCGGACCAAAACGGTCCCATAGCGCATGCGCCTGTTCGCGACGAATCTCTTCGTTGACTTCGCGGATAAAACTGTCGTCGGACATCAATCAAAACCATTGCTGCCCCGGCCGGGGCGCTTCATGAGCCCGCGTTTTAGCGAAATTTCGCCGGCATGGAAGGGGTTTACCAGGAAAATCGGCTGATCGCGAGGAAGGCGGGCGAAAGTGCGACCGCAATGGCGACCGTACCCGTGCCATATTTCGTCGATAGCCGATTCTAATCGTTCCCGTGCCAGACCGGATGCCGATGCCTCGCTTGTCCCGCGTTGTTGCGTTTTCTCTTGCCTCGCTCTCCCTGGCCTCGCTTGCCGCAGCCGGCACGGCTTTCGCCGATCCGCCCGGGGCGCCTGCGCCGGCAAAGCCGAAGCAGGTCGTCATCATCTCATTCGACAGCGCCCGCGACATTTCGCAGTGGAAGCGCAGCCGCGCGCTGGCGCAGCGCACCGGCGCGCATTTCACCTATTTTCTCTCTTGCGTCTTCCTGCTGTCGCCGCAGACACGCATGGAATACACGGCACCCGGCAAGGGCGCCGGTAAATCGAATATCGGCTTTGCCGCCTCAAAGCAGGAGGTGGCCGAGCGGCTCGAGCAGATAAGGCTTGCGGCTTCCGAAGGCCACGACATCGGCAGCCATGGCTGCGGCCATTTCGACGGCAAGGACTGGAGCAAGGCCGACTGGACCACCGAGTTCGGCTCGTTCGAGCACATTCTCGAGAACGCCTATTCGATCAATGGCATTGCGTCCGAACCCCCGGGCTGGCGCGACTTCGCGCGGCAAGCGGTGGTCGGGTTTCGCGCGCCCTATCTGTCGGCAAACAAGGCGCTCTACGAGGCGTTGCCCAAGGCCGGCTTCCTGTTCGACGCCAGCGGCGTTTCAAGGGGCCCGGTCCAGCCGCCGACCAGCAACGGCACCACGCATTTTTCGCTGCCGCAGATCCCGGAAGGGCCCAGATCAAGACCGGTGATCGCCATGGACTACAATCTCTATGTCAGGCATTCCGGCGGTTTCGAACGGCCAAGCAAGGCGGGCGAGTTCACGGAGCGGACCTATGACGCTTTCCGCGCCGCCTTCGACCGGCAATATCGGGGCAGGCGCATTCCGCTGGAACTCGGCTTCCACTTCACGCTGATGAATGGCGGCGCTTACTGGAACGCGCTGGAGCGCTTCGCCGGCGAGGTCTGCGTCAAAGCAGACGTCGAATGCATCAGCTTTCGCGATTATGTTTCGCGGCAACGCGCCGGCGAGAGACAGGCAAATGTGGGCGGCTGAGCCGCCCAAGCGATCATCGCCCTCTTCTTAGCTTGCCGGCTGATCCTCAGGACGCACACCGGCTTGCTCACGCTCCAGATAGTGCTGGTCGATCGCCGGCAGCGGCGCCCCTTCAAGCGTGGCTTCAAAGGCTCTCAGTCGTTTGTAGATGGATATCAACTCGACGATCGTCGGCCAGGAATTCACGAGATACTGGAATGAACTGGCAACTTGGGAGAAGGCGGAGACGACTTGCTGAAAAACGCCAAAACTTATTTTACCAATAGCCAATGTTGGAACAAGAATAAGCGTGGCAAAGACGTTGTCAGCTTGAAGATATAGATAGCGAACCATGTCAAAATAAACATAGTGGGCATACAACGTGAAATAATTCTTTCTAACATTTGAGAAGAGTTCCGCCAATGTCGGCGGCTGCGCGCGTGCGATATCGTCTTCCCCGAGCACAAGTTCCTTACGCAGAGCGGCTTCAACGCGCTGATTTCGAAATTCCAAGCCGGGGAGCTTAATCCCCACAACGGCCAACAAACTGGTGCCGAACAACGACCAAACGATCGCCGCGATGACGAGTGGATAAGGAATTGCTCCGACTATGGGGAGAGTTTGAACGTGAATAGAAAGAGACGCCAGCAAGGGGAGGAACGCAATCAGCGTCATAATGGAGTCGATGAAGTTCACTCCAAGCCCTTGCATGGTGCTTGAGAAACGCATCGTATCGTCCTGAACGCGTTGCGACGCTCCTTCAATATGGCGCAGCCTCGACCAATAGGCAGTAAAATAATCGTTCATCGCCGTGCGCCAGCGGAAGACATAATGCCTGACGAAGAAAACGTTCAGGACCGCAATGCTCATGTAAACCAGCGCCAAAGACAGGAACTGCCATACTCCGTAGTAAAGCTCGCCCGGCGTAACGGAGCCGGGCGTGGTCAAAGCCTTCTGCACCATGTCGTAAAACATGCCACGCCAATCATTTAGCGCCACGCTTATCTGCACTATGAAATTGGTGACAAAAATGATCAGGCCGGAGCCAAGGATCGACCAGTTTTGCCAAGGATGTGGCGAATAAATCGCCCAGAAAAGATAAAAGAGGGCGATTCCCGCGAAAAAGTAGCCGTAAAACCAGAGGAATGACGGCACCAGGAATCTTATTGGGCTTATGATAGGCGCAGCCTGCGGATCGACCGGAGGCATGCCAAGCATCGTGCCAAGGTGTTCGCCGCCGAAGAACCACAGGATAACGAGCAGAAGACTCCAGACGGCGGCCGAGGTGAAAAACAACTTCGGCTGCGGAAAAAACGATACGAACACTGTGGGGAAATCCTCGGTCGGCGCGCAAATCAGCGGCGTTGCTGTTCAGCGGGCATAAGGTCACACATCGACCGGAAAGAAAATGGTGGCCCGATGCCCGTCGCCGAGCAAGACCACAATCATGGCGATTTTGGCGCAGCCGACCAGGCGACGACGCCGGAGAGGACCAAGACGGCGGCAGCAACGATCGAGGCCAGGAAGAAGCCGCCCGATGCTTGCGCCAGCAGTCCTGCGACGAGCGGGCCGATGATCTGGCCGAGACCGAAGGACGCCGTCATGACAGCAAAAGTCCGGCGCGGCGCCCGCGGTGCGAGCTGCCTTACGGCCTGCAGGCCGAGTGCGGTCATGGCCATGAAGGTGGCGCCAAGCAGAAACCCGCCGAGCAGCGGCCCGGTGCGTCCGCCCATGGCGACGCTCGCGATGACACCGACCGCCTCGATGAGACACCCCGCAAGGCAGGCCGCGTAGAGGCCGATCCTTTCCGCGATCTTCTGCCACAGCCAGACCGAGGGAATTCCGGCAAGGCCGGTGACCAGCCAGACGACCGCCTCGAAGACGCGGCCGCCGCCGCCCTGGCGGACGATGGCGACCAGAAACGTCGCCGTCACCACGTAGCCGAAGCCGAACAGGCCGTAGGCGATAATCATCTTCACCAACGACCGGTCCTTCGGCAGCGCCGGCTCGCGGCGCGCAACACCGTTGGTGGTCGAGGCAGGTCCGACCAGCAGCGCCACGACAACGAAGCCGCAGCCACAAATCGCCGCCGACCACAGCCAGCCCGCCGCCCAGCCGGCATGTCCGGTGACGAGAACAGCCATCAGCGCCGAGGAGGCCGCGATGCCGAGGCCGACGCCGCCGAAATGCAGCGCCTGCAGGTCGTTGCGGTCGGCCGCGGTGAGATGGCCAAAGACGATGCTGGACATGAAGACCATGACGAGCGCGCTGGCGACACCGCCGAGAAAACGGATGACGAGAAAGGCCGCCATGGTGTCGGTCAGCCCCATCAGCGCGGCCAATACCGTGCTGGCGGCAAGGCCGGAGAACATCAGCATCCGCTCGCGCCCATGCGCCCAGCCGCCGGCGGCGGCAAGCGCGCCGACGAGATAGCCGAGATAGTTGGCCGATGCGATCCAGCCGGCGTCGGCCGGCGACAGGCCGAGTTCCTCCATCATGCCGGGCAGGATCGGCGTGTAGACAAAACGGCCGATGCCCATGGCAACGGCAAGCGCGACCATGCCGGCGAAGGCGAGACGTAAAGGAGATGGCGAAGCGGCTTTCATTGCGGTGCACAATAAGTGCGCCGGCCTGTGAAACAATCGGCTTGCGTTGGGCCAGGAAGGGTTCACAAGAACCGTATTCGAGCGTCGCGGTACAGAGCGTCGACGATCCTTCGCGCCCCTCTCTGCCCTGCCGGGCATCTCCCCCCTCGAGGGGGGAGATCGGCAGTTTCAGCGCCGGCTCCCCTTCTCCGATTTTGGAGATTGGCGAAAGCGGAGATGACAGCCAATCTCCCTCCTTGCGGGGGAGATGTCCGGCAGGACAGAGGGGGGCGCTGTCCCGCCGACGTCTCGTCCGCAGTTCTTTTTCGGGCCTAATTAACTAATTAAAAAGTGAAATCCTCTGTGCAGAGGCTTTCAGCCGCAGCCGGCTTGTGCCGTCTCATAAGCAGTGCGCCGCGCTGTCAGCCGGAACGGCACGTCGCCAAGCTCGCGCTCCGACATGGTGTCCAGAACGGGGTGCGACAGCGGATCGATGACCCATCGGGTTTTCTCGCTTTCATGCGACAGGCTTTGTACCGTGCCGGCTACGGAGAATATCCTGAACAATGATAAAATCTTCATCAGTTTTCCTCCTAGGATCGAGCTGCTCCCTTAAAATCTGCCATTTCGCCCACTGTTTCAATTGAGATTTCGGCCATACCAGTTTAGAAAAACTCAAATGACCATGTTGAACCGCGTCCATCTCAACGGCTTGCGCGCCGTGGAAACCGTCGCCCGGCTAGGGTCGCTTGCGGCGGCAGCAGCCGAGCTCAACGTTTCCGTCAGCGCCGTCAGCCAGCAGGTCAAGCAGACCGAAAAGCAGCTCGGCCAGACGCTGTTCGAGCGGACGCCGGGCGGACTGGTTCTGACGGAATTCGGTGTCGTCTTCACGGCGCGGCTCAGCGCCGGTTTTCGCGAACTGGCGCAGGCGGTGGCACTGGCCGACGAGGCGAGCGAATGCACGCTGGTGGTTTCGGTGGCGCCGGCCTTTGCCTCGAAATGGCTGCTGCCGCGGCTGTCCAGGCATTTCGCCCGCCATCCGAACGTGCTGCTGCGCATCGACGCTTCGGGGCGGATCGCCGATCTCGACCATTCCGACATCGACATCGGCATCAGGATGGGCGACGGCAAATGGCCGGGCGGGCGTGCGGAACTTTTGCTGGCGCAACAGGTGTTTCCGGTCTGCGCACCGTCGATCGCGGCCAGGCTGAAGTCGATCCAGGATCTGGCACAAACCTGCGCCATCACCGACGAGCGGTCGATGATCAGTTGGGACAGCTGGTTCGAGGCGGCGGGCGTCGAGCCGGTCACCTTCCTCAAGGGCGCGCGTTTCACCGACCCGATGCTTTGCCTGGAATCGGCGATCGCCGGCCATGGCGTGATGCTCGCCTGGCAATTGCTGACCGCCGATGCGTTGGCCGACGGGCGGCTGGTGGCGCCGTTCGGCGTGCGCGCCGAGAGCGGGCTGGGCTACTGGCTGGTGACCTCGGCCAGCAAGAGCGAGAGCCGCAAGGTCCGCGATTTCAAGGCCTGGATCCGCGAAGAGATCGAGGCGACCATGGCGCAGTTCGGCGCGCTCGACAGCGCGGCCTGAGGCTGGCGCAAATCCAATGCCACGGGCGTTCTTTGCGCGTCCGAACGGACGCGCGGCGCTGTGGCCCCCCGCAATGGCGGTGGAAAGCGCCAACTTGCCGGTCTATGTATGAACCGAACCCCACATCACGGCAGGCAGGATCATGACCACACATTCGCGCGGCGTTTCCGCAACGATCGACCCGGTGAAGCTCGACAGACTGGCGGAGGTCGCCATCAAGGTCGGGCTGCAATTGCAGCCCGGGCAGGATCTGGTGCTGACGTCGTCGATCGCGGCCCTGCCCCTGACCAGGCGGATCGTCGAGCATGCCTACAAGGCCGGCGCCGGGCTGGTGACGCCGATCTTCAACGACGACGAGATCACACTGGCGCGCTACCGCTACGGGGCCGATGCCGGTTTCGATCGCGCCGCCGGCTGGCTCTATGAAGGCATGGCGAAGGCCTTCACCGGCAATGCCGCGCGGCTTGCGGTGCGCGGCGAGGATCCGTCGCTGTTGTCGGGGCAGGACCCCGCCAAGGTGGCGCGCGCCAACAAGGCGAATTCGATGGCCTATCGGCCGGCGCTGGAGAAGATCACCGGCTTCGACATCAACTGGAATATCGTCGCCTATCCCGATCTCGCCTGGGCCAAACAGGTATTCCCCGGCGATGCCGACGATGTCGCGGTGGTCAAGCTCGCCGACGCCATCTTCGCGGCGTCGCGGGTGGATGTGGAGGATCCGATCGGCAACTGGACGGCGCACAATGCGGCATTGAAGAGCCGGACCGAATGGCTGAACGGCCATAATTTCCATGCACTGCACTTTACCGGGCCAGGCACTGATCTCACCGTCGGGCTGGCCGACGGCCATGAATGGATGGGCGGCGCCTCGACCGCCAGGAACGGCATCACCTGCAACCCGAACATTCCGACCGAAGAGGTCTTCACCACGCCGCATGCAAGGCGCGTCGAGGGCCATGTCTCCTCGACCAAGCCGCTGTCCTACCAGGGCACGCTGATCGACGAGATATCGGTGCGCTTCGAGGACGGCAGGATCGTCGAGGCAAAGGCTTCGAAGGGCGAGGACGTGCTGAGGAAGGTGCTCGACACCGACGAGGGTTCGCGCCGGCTCGGCGAAGTGGCGCTGGTGCCGCATTCCTCGCCTATCTCGGCGAGCGGCCTGTTGTTCTTCAACACGCTGTTCGACGAGAACGCCGCCTGCCATATCGCGCTCGGCCAGTGCTATTCGAAGTGCTTCGTCGACGGCGCCTCGCTCAGCCAGGACGAGATCGCGGCGCGCGGCGGCAACAAGAGTTTCATCCATATCGACTGGATGATCGGCTCGGACAAGATCGACATAGACGGGCTCGGCAAGGACGACAGAAGGGTGCCGGTCATGCGCAAGGGCGAATGGGCCTGAGGAGCCGGCAGAAAGCCCGGTGCTGATCGGCCTATGCGAGGTTGGCGATGGGACACGACATCGCGGTCAAGCGCATCTATGAGCCGCCCTCACCAGATGATGGGCAGCGGGTGCTGGTCGATCGCATATGGCCGCGCGGGGTCAGCAAGGAGCACGCTGCGCTGAGGCTTTGGCTGAACGACATTGCACCGAGCGACGAATTGCGGAAGTGGTTCGGGCATGAGCCGGCGCGTTGGGCGGAGTTTCGGAAGCGGTATGGCGCCGAACTCGATGGCAATGCGAGGTGGTGGCAGAACTGCGCGCCCTGCTTCGCGGCGGCAAGGTGACGCTGCTCTACGGCGCGCATGACGAGGCGCACAACAATGCGGTGGCGCTGGCGGGGTATTTGCGCGGGGCGTGAGAGATCCCCGCCCTACCTTGGCGATTGGCGAAGGCCGACGCGATGTCTGATCGGGAC
>NZ_CAUM01000003.1 GCF_000350085.1 Mesorhizobium metallidurans STM 2683 | reverse complement strand
CCCGAGTTAAGATCAAGAATGTCGTTGACGGAATCAGCGCCCTTTTGCTGATCTCAGAGCAGAATGCTCTGATTGTGTATTCGCCGTTGTTGGCGGGGCAGATTCCGGCATCGAGCGCGGGCCACGCCTTCAATTCTTTCAGCGCGCCATGCACGGCTACGAGATCGTCCAGCTCTGTGCCCTTTGGGACAAACCGGATGGCAGCCTCCGCCCATAACAGCCTCGGCGACTGATCAACGGTGCGGCGTAGATGCCAATAAGGATACCGATCATCATCCCGAGCAGGAGGCTTCGACCGCTCACGGATCAATAGCCGTTGTCTCGGAGAAACTGGTCGATGGCTGCCTTTATGATCACCGTCATCTTGATGTCGTTGTCGAAGGCGGCCTTTTGCAGTCGCAGCTTCGTGTCGTAGTCCAGCGGGCAATTGACGTAATGCTTGGCTTCTCGCGCGTGCGCGCGTTTGAGGTCGCGCAAGCGATAGCGTCCCTCCTCCTGAGCCAGAGCACGTTCGATCGCCTTGCTCTTGCGTTCTTCACTGCTCGGGTTCGGCAGACTGCGCTGCGGCCGTTCTCTTGTCGCATCCGCTTCTGAAACCGGCGCCGCTGTTGGTTCCCTTGCAGCCGTTCCAGCCTCTGCCTTTTCCGACAAAGAGGCTGGTTTCATTGCGGCTTTGGATACCGTCTGCATTCGGGTCTGTACGGCCACGGTTGAACATCCTCCTTGGGTCGACATTGGCGCCTGAGACGATAGTGTCCTGAAGGTTCTGCAAAAAGCTTTGGAGAGAGAACAGCCCTTGCTCTGAGGCGAGGGGCGGCCATGGCACGCTGGTGACGTTACGATCACCGATTCCCGTGGAAGGGGAGTGCCATGACCAAGCGAGAAGTTAGACTGAGCGGAGGCGAGTTGAAAGCGTTGCTGTTGTCGGATGAGGACGGCTTTCGCAAGGTTTTGCAGACTGTCGTGCAGGAGACTTTGGAGGCCGAGATGACGGAGGCGGAACGGGAAATGCTCCGTGCCGATCTCGAACTTGCTGGAGAAGCTCGCGAGGCTGCTACTGGAATTGGCGAGGATGCTGACATAGGACTGGCGGACCTGCGAGTCAGTCATATCGACCTTCGCCTCCCGGCCTCGCCGAAACGCCGGAAGAGGTCGAACGCGGCCATGCCCTTTTCGTCGATAAAGGCAACCTTCGTTCCCTCGGCATTACCGACCGAGCCGCCGCGGCTCATGATGTGGCCCTGCGAGAGGAAGGAATTGTAGCGCGTATAGGCCCCGAGGACCTCGGGATGGGCTTCCTGGATCTTCCGTGCGACGGCCAGTATGCCGTCCCAATCGGCGGGCAGCTCCTTGTTGCCGCCCTGCACTTCGGCAATGAGATCAGCGTTGTAATAGAGGATCGGAAAGGCAAAGGCGACGCCGAGGGCATAGACCTTGTCGTTGATCTTGCCAGTTGCGACCACAGAAGGAGAATATTGGGTCTCACTCCATCCGCCGTCGGCCGCCATCAGGCCGTCCAGAGGCTGGATATGGCCGCCATCCGCGAGCAGCTTCAGGTAGTTGAAGCCCTGAAACGAGACGTCCGGCAGATCGTTTATCACGGCTTGGCGCATCCGTGCGCTGGATCGTGTCGATCTGGTGGCGCTGGGACGTGTCGATCTGAAAATGGATGGTCGGGTTCTTCGCCTCGAATGCGGTGACAAGGTCCTTGAACATGTCCGCAAAGATCGAGGGCGTCTTGTCGACCCTGAGGGTGATGTCCGCGGCCTGAGCCGGTAGGACAAGGGCTGTGCACGCGATGAGCATGGCCCCGAACAGTTTCGAAAACATCGGTCGTCTCTCCGTGGGTGATGGCCGCATGCAGCGGCCTGTTGCTTATGCGCCGGCGCGATTGCCGGCGGTCAGAAGTCCTTGGGCCGCCCGAGATTGGCGGCGATGATGCGCAGGCCGCACTCGATCGCCGCGTTCGAGCGGCGAGCTCAGCGACAGCCGCACGGCATTGGGCGGTGGCGTGTCGTCGACCGCGAAAGTGGCGGGGCGGACCAGAACCTGCCGGTTCTTGAGGCTGGCCGCGAAGGCGTGGCGGTCGTGGGCGGCGCTGAGACGCAGCCAGACGTGCATCGCGCCCGGCTTGGAAACCAGATCCGCATCGGCCAGGATCGATGACGCTAGCTTCTCACGTTCCGCACTCTCCTGCTGGATGGTTCTGCAGATCTCGTCGGCGGTACCGTTGCCGATCCAGCGAGAGGCAACAGCCGCGGTGAGCGAGGTCGGAGCCCAGAAGGAAAGGCGGCTGGCAGGACAGATGACGCGTTCCGTCTCCGCCAGCGACGGGCCGAGTTTGCCTTGAGGTGACCGAGATCCGGCTCGGAGCGGTAGCCTTGCGCAGCGTCTTCGGGTTGACGCCGATCAACCTGGCGATGCCGAGTTCGGGAATGCCATAGCCGGCCAACGCTTCAAACTGTCGACGGACGGCGGGATCGGCTTGGTGAGATGGTCGCGCCATCAGATTGTGTCCGCGCGGCGCTCAGCGCCTGTTGCCGCGGTTCGGTTGACCCCGGCGACGACAAACAGGACTGAAGGCTGACACAATGCTTCTGCCCGGGCCTGGTGCGTTGACCTCGTCGAATTCGGCTGAGGTTGGCTTGTCCGGGCCCTCATTGCATAGCTGAGGCACTCAAACGGAACATCGCAAACACCTCCGCCACAGATTTCGTCCAGGGAAGAACGAAGAAATGGCTTGACCGCTACCCGCAATTTAAGGGCCGATTGGCCCCCGGCAATCAGGGCCTCCTCGATATGTGCAGCCTTCGGCTTGCCCATCTGGGCCGCGCGACACCGTAATGCGATCAATTTGCGGGCAATGAGGCGCAAGATTATCCCAGATCCATTTGCCGATGTTCTCCAAGGATGGCACCGCCAAACCGTCAATGTCGTTCAGGTATGTATGGTCCAGGATTTTTTGCACCGAACTAATTCTCGGCTCTACCTCGTAAAGATTGGCCGGCCAGCCGAACACTGCATCAGGTGAGCCCTTAAAGTGGACTCGAACCCTGAAGGTGTGGCCGTGTAACCCGGAAAATGGCTGTAGCTGGTGGGCGGCCTCGAATGTGAACTCTTTGTATGTCTCGACCATGGCGACGCTGGCAGAACGTTCCAAAATTCACTCCTTAAAATGCCGAGGGCAAAGCTTCTGACATTGTGATTAATCAGTGTCAAACGGGCTGAGCCGGCCCCTGGCTCAATGGAAAGAGGCATTAGCCCGCGATTTTACGGGCGCAGTTAACGCGGCGTTCAAGGATCGCGACGCATTGAAAGCGCGTAGTGTAGTGAGGCAAAGGATAAAATGATGTCAGGGATTCGCGGCGCACTTGCCTTAGCTGTTGCGCTTATGCTGCTGACCATATCTCCGGGGCACGTTCAGGATCAACAGCTGTTGCCGCCAAAGGAGACGCCAATCCTGTCGATCGAGGGCAATATCCGAGTGACTAACGCCGATGGTATGGCGCAGTTCGATCGTGGGATGCTCGAGAAGCTCGGTATGACCACGTTGACCACCACTACGCCTTGGTTTTCCGGACCGGTCGAGTTTGAGGGCGTCTCACTCAAACGGATTATGGCGCTTGTCGGAGCGCACGGCACGGAAGTAGTCGCCATAGCTCTGAACGACTACCGTACGACAATTCCTCTTGAGGATTTTGACGACTTCGATGTGATATTGGCGCTGAAGCGCGATAAGCAATACATGCCGGTTAGCGATAAGGGGCCCCTCTTCGTAGTGTATCCTTACGACAGCGCTCCAGAATTGCAGGCCCAAAAATACTATGCACGTTCGATTTGGCAACTTTCACGCCTGATTGTGCGATGAACAAGAGATAATTTATGCGTTGTTGCGGGGTCCTCCAGTGGGCGCTTTTCACCCCTTAAAGATAGGTCTCAGCACCGCGATCATTGCTCTCAGCGTTGGCGCAGTTTATCTTTCGACGCTCATCTTCGAGCGTCAGGAGATGCTCGCCATGGTCTCGCGCTACAATGTGGCCTGGAGCGCAGGTCAGGGCGTGAACGAGTTTTTGCGGCTGCGTCAGCGCGTCAGCGAATTGGCGGCCGGTGAAGGCTCGAAGCAAGAGGCGCAGCTTCGGTTTGAAATTGTCAAGAATCGGCTTGAGCTGTTTCGCAGCGGCGAGTTTCAGCCGTTTGTGCTGGAAGCGGACGACCGGCAAAGGACGGTTGAATCACTATCCAACTTCCTCCATCGCGCCGAGATGCTGATCGAGCAGGTTGAGATTCCCGCAACTGCGAGAGCCATCCTATCAGAAATGGTCCCTCTGGAAGGAGACCTCATCGGTCTTGCCGCGGAGGCCAATAATTACGGCGGTCAACAGGTCGCGCGCGACCAACAAGAACTTCTGCAACTGCATTGGACGTTCTCTGCCCTGGCTTGGGGCCTCGTGCTCTGCACGTTTGTGCTTATTGTACTTTTGGAAAGACGGCACCGACTTCTTATCCAGGCTCAGCAAAAACTCCACGCGCTCAATGCGACATTGGTGCAAACGAGCGGGGACCTCGAGAAGGCCAATTCTGCAGCGCACGCTGCAAATGATGAGTTGATCACGCAAAACCGTCTGTTCGATAGTGCACTACACAACATGTCGCAGGGGCTTTGCATGTTCGGCGAAGACCGCCGGCTTATCGTTAGCAATCGCAGGTTGGCCGCCATGTATGGTCTGTCTCCGGAATCGCTGCGGCCGGGGAGTACCCTTGAGGATATCATACGGCTCACGGTCCAGGCGGGTATCTGCTCCCGGGACAACGCCGAGAATATCCATTCGGAACAACTTAGCCTGATTGCTCGAAAGAAGGGGGGTACGTTACTGCAGGAGCTGAGCGATGGTCGCGTGATTTCAATTTTGCATCAACCGATGAACAATGAAGGCTGGCTGGCTACTTACGACGATATCACCGAACGCCATCACGCTGAGGCCCAAATGGTGCACATGGCGCGCCATGACGCTCTCACTGACTTACCTAATCGAATTCTGCTTCGTGACCGGATGGTGAGTGAGCTGGCTCGGTGCCAAAGGCATCAGCGCTCTGCCGCGGTTTTCTGCTTGGATCTCGATCATTTTAAGAACGTCAATGACACGCTCGGACATTCCATAGGCGATCGGCTACTCCGCCAGGTTGCTGCCCGCATCTCAACCCTCGTTCGCCGAGAGGACACTGTGGCTAGGCTGGGAGGCGATGAATTCGTGATCCTGCAGGTGGATGTCACACAGCCAGCGGATGTTGACCAACTTGCCCAACGTATACTCGAGGTTCTTAGCGAACCATACCAGCTCGATGGGCATCAGATCCTTATCGGGGTGAGCGTCGGCGTAGCCGTGACGTCAGGGATTGTCGACGACCCTGACACGCTTCTGAAAAATGCCGACTTGGCGCTCTACCGGGCCAAAGAACACGGGCGTGCCACATATCGCTTTTTCGAGCCCGAGATGGATGCGCGTCTTCAGCGCCGTCGGACGATTGAACTCGATTTGCGTGCCGCCGATTTTGACCAGGAGTTCGATGTAGTATTCCAGCCGATCGTGAACATTCACACGCTGCAAGTCACCACACTTGAAGCACTGTTGCGGTGGCCGGGCTGCAGACACGGACCGGTCGAAACGGAGGAAATCATCGCCATCGCCGAAGACACGGGCTTGATCGTCAACCTGGGCGAGTGGGTGTTGGAAAAAGCCTGTCGAGCAGCTGTAAAATTGCCGGGCGAGCTCAATTTCGCAGTTAATCTATCACCAACGCAGTTCATGCGAGGCGATGTCGTTGAGATGGTCTCCAGAGTACTCGCCGCTACGGGATTTCCTGCTAATCGCCTTGAACTGGAAGTGACAGAAACGTTGTTGCTTGAGGACAGCCAAAGGTCATCCTGTGCGCTACCGGACTTGCGTGCGCTGGGTGTCCGCATATCACTCGACGATTTTGGCACCGGTTATTCCTCGCTCGGCTATCTCAGAAAATATACCGTGGACAAGATCAAAATAGACCGTTCCTTCGTGGAGCAAATCTCCACAAATCAGGATCACATGGCGATCGTGCACGCGATTGTCAGTTTGGCCCATGCTTTGGGCATGAAGACCACGGCTGAAGGAATAGAGACTGAGGACCAGCTGGAAATTATTCGCGCTACAGGTTGCGACGAGGTTCAGGGATATCTATTCAGCCCACCAAAATCGCTAGCTGAAATAACGGACTCCCTCGGCAATCGTAGGAGTAAAGCGGCTGCTGCGTAGCTTCTGTCAGCCCCGTGCCGTGAGGATCTCGCCTCCGACTGGAGCCCGGAAGCCCGTTCGCTCTATGCACCTGGCTTTGGCCCGTGGGAGCTCCCTCGCCGCCATTTGGCGGCATCGGCCATACGCTCCTTTGGCGTTAGTAGGATGGGCGCTCGGGTGTTGGTGGTAATCTCGATCTATATCGGGCCTGGAACCGCAACAGATGGCTGCGTTGGCGGAAAAATTGAAAAAATTCGATTAGCGCGGTATCTCGATGTTGATCCGAATGGCCAAGCTTGAGACAGCGCCGCGCTCGCTCCCTTACAAGTTGATCCTCCTATCTGCCCACATGGCCGCGACCTTCGCCCTGCGCAGCCTAGCCGTTTCCGTGGTTGCACGCTTGTCATTCTCCTCGGAGGTCAGCCGCATCCGGCGCAGGCTGGTGTTATCCTGCCGCCGTCTTTAGTCGTTGTGCCTTCCCAACAAGGCGACCGGCAGCCTGGCATACGCGGGAATCTTGGCGGCAAAAGAGGCGGACCGCCGTATGAGGCGCAATGGGGCGCGTCATGGGCTGAGGTTTGCAGGAGCTGCTGGCTCGGCGCTGGAGGGACTATCCCCAGCCTCGCGACCGTCAAGGAGGTCATGGACAGACTTGCCGAACTCGGCCCGGCTGCTCAACGTCAAGCCGGTCTGGCAGATCGCATCGCCAAGATGGAAGAAGGCGGCCTTCTCGCGCGAGCTTGCCGTCATGGCTGCAGAACTCGGACTGGAGCGACCAGCAGACAGTGCCCTGAGACTTTGGGCGCTGATGTCCGCCAGAGTGGAAGAGGCCCGGACGAAAAAGGCAGAAGGGGAATCCAAGCAGCTTGCTCTCGAGGATCAGAGTGTCAAAATCCGGGACCTGGAGGCGGAAATCGCGATTGCGAGCGCCGCAAATCTGAAATGACGCGACTATTCGGAGTATCATCCTTGCAGGACGTAGAGAAAAAGCTGCGCATGATCGAGCAAAGGAAAGACTTGCTCCGGCGTTGCAATGCCATCGAACGCGAAATCCGAGAGGCACGATCAATCCAGGACATGGGCGATGTCGAAGCGATGCTTGACGCCGCGGATCGGCCGGCGCTTGAGGCCGAGCAGGTAGAACCTAGAGCCCGGTTTGAGGATCAGGATCGGCGCGTACGAGAGCTGTTACGGCATACAGCAAAGCGTCCGACGAGGTGGAAGCCGTCGACGGCGATAGTGCCGTAGCTGCTCTTGATGAGCAAAGGCGCACGGTTCTCCTGGAAAATCGAGGATAAGGCGTTCAGGTACTTCCGCCTCAGGGCCGGCATCGTCGCAGCCGAGCAGGCCTTGCGCCTCTATCGCGACAGGCATCGCAGTTCGATGATGCTTCGCGCCTCGGCGACTTTTCAGGTGATCAGCCGGGGCGCCTATCGTGGTCTGGCGACCCAGCCCGACAAGGACACCGAAGTCCTTATTGGCATCGGGGCTGATGGGAGTTCGAGCCTGGCTCAGGAAATGTCAAAGGGGACGCGCTTCCAACTCTATCTCGCGCTCAGGGCTGCCGGCTACCACGAGTTCGCCCAATCTCGAACTCCTGTTCCCTTCATCACCGACGACATCATGGAGACGTTCGACGACTTCCGTGCCGTGGAAGCCTTCCGGCTATTCGCCGACATGGCGAAAGTGGGGCAGGTAATCTACCTGACACATCACCAGCATCCTTGCGATATCGCCAGGAGGGTTTGTCCAAATGCGCATACACGAGTTGGCGGCGCCACTCGTCCAGGAACGCCGAGCTGCGTGAGTCGTCGAAGCCCCAGAGCTGCCCTATCAAGGCCGGCCGGGCCGGAGACCAGCACCCGGCAGCCGGGCAGCGCGCCAAAAGGACCCCGCCCGTCATATGAACTGCATCCTTCATAGTGCGTCGTAACATTTTGATGCTGCACTGCGGAACTTTGCGGTAAAGCGGGAGTTCTCTGTGCTTCCAGCAAGCGAGGGCTCGATGAGGCGCTACAAGATTCTGCCGTCGGAATCAGGGCTGTGGTATGTGATCGATAGCCTGACAGGGCTTCCCGCCGAGAGATACGGTCGGCCGCTCACCGGGCTGACCCGGTACGAGGCCGAAGAGGCTGCCTTTAACCTCAGCGAGAGCACTCCGCCATGGATGGCCTTGGTCAGACCTCGCAGACGTTAATCAAGGCTGCCGATTCCACGGATGGTCGGACGCGATGCGCCTCCCACTCCATCACACCCGTTCGCGTAACCTCTCACCTCTTCCTTCTGGATGCGTCATGGCAGGGGGCGCATGTGCTCCCCAGTTCGCCGTAGCATAAGAGCCGGACCGTCGCGGTGCGCCACCAGATGGTTGGCGACCGTGGCCGGAACCGTCGCCCGTTCTCTTGCCGATGAAGTGCGGGGTGCCCGACACCGAAATGGCGCGCGAGCTCCCGAACCTTCTGCCGATCCTGACACGGGCGATCGACTGGAGCCTCATCGAGCAGCAGTATGACGAGTTGATCAAATATGCGGCGGCCCTGCAGCACCGCACGGCCGATGCGGAATCGATCCTGCGCCGCTTTGCGCGGGCGAGCGTGCAGCGCCCGAGCTACAAGGCGCTGGCCCAACTCGGCAAGGCAATCAAGACCATTTTTCTCACCGCTATCTCGGCTCGGAAGCCTTCCGGCGCGAAATCCACGAAGTGTCGCTTGGCAGTTAATGGTGAGAACGCAGTCGTTCGGTCAGGTTTGGCAGTTTATTGCGAGAATGGCGTAGCCCGGATTCTGCATTTTATCTGCAATCGCATCAGTGTGAAGGTCATGAATCCTTTTAATTCTATAAACCGGAATTCCGCTTGCAGTGGTGCTGAACTCCCTGGCGAGGCGACCGGCATCTTCGTGCTGGAGGAGAATACCGGACCGGTGCGTCGCGCGGTGAGCAAGCACGACGGCCCGACCTTCGACGAGTTCGATCTGGCGAAACTGCCGCTCTTTCGCAACGTGGTCGATCTTCAGCGACAGCCTAGCGACCCGGCTTCTAAACGCCGTCATGGAGTAGCTCCTGCACTCGTTCGACCGAAATGTCCGATGCAAAGATCAGGTCGTGAGGGAATGTCCCTTCCCCGCAGATGATCGGCAGTCGCTCGATCGCGCGACGCACGGGATCGGCTTCTTCCGTGAACCAGCAGGTCGATATCAGAAGTAAAAAGGTTGCGGCGGTTACCGCGAACCCATGGCCGGCGCAGCAAGCGCTCTTTTCAGCAAGCGCCCTGGTCGGGAGCCGGTGAGGATGAAATTCGGCTCGGGTGCGACGATTACATGCTCGAGGTTCCATTCGGTCTTCCCGAGCGTGTCCGAAACTGAACAAGAATGTCGGAGCCCCACCCGCTGGCCGTTACAGCCAGGCACCGGCTGGCGAGCAAGCGGTGGAACGAAACGGAGCGCAAATCCGGCACGCAAATTGCTTTGATCTCGTAAGTGAGACGTCGGCAGGGCGTCGTGGAGGACCGAGAAATCAACCAGGAGCGTGCTCGATGCCCGCAATGAGACGGCCAGAACAGGACGATGAACCCAGCCACACCTGGGGAGCTGGACCGCTATAGCCAGCCGCGGCGCCTCCTCGTAGATCGCGCCTCCTTCAGCCAAGCCGTCCACCAGCACTACGAGGGCCACCCTATGCAGCTCTCGAACGTGGCCACAGCGCGCATGTACATTCAAGTGCGCCCCTCAGCCTTGCGTGGTCCGCTCGAAGCGCGCCAGGAACGCATTGTGTGTGGACGAGGAACGTGCGCTTGGCAGTTCAGGGGGCGAGCGCTCTCGCACTCCTCCGATGCGCCGCACCCATTCTTCTGATCAGCCGGTTTGACCCGCCATGTCGCCTTTGCATTTCATCTATCGTCCCTTTGAGACGCTTATCCGCCCGCTGGATATCCCCTACGCGCCTTTGCCGGCAACAGGTCCGTTTGCGCTGCTTCTGCATTTCGCACGCATGTTCCGTGGCGTGCTGGCGGCCATCGCCGTCCTCATGATGGCGGTCGAGGGAATCAACCTCGCGGTGATCTGGGGCATGTATATCATTGTGGACGGGGTGAGCACGAACGGTGCGGCGGTTTTCCTTGAGGAAGCTTGGCCTATGCTCACGTTCCTCGGCCTGCTGATGTTCCCCGTGCAACCGCTGCTGATGTTCATCGCCAAGACATTGGGTTCCCAGGCAGTGTCCGTATGCATGCCCGCGGCTATGCAATGGCATGGCTACAAGGCGGTCGAACGTCAGGACCTTGCATTCTTCCACGATCTCTTCGCCGGCCAGGTGGCGTCGCGCATTTCGCAACTCGCCGCCGCCGTGCAGCAGCAGATCGTCGTAGCGTCTTCCAGCATACCGTATTTTCTCGTGCAGTTTCTCGGTTCGCTTTTGCTGCTTGCCACGCTGTCCTGGCCGCTGGCGCTTCCGGTCTTTTTTTGGATCATGGCGAACGTCGCAGTCGCGGTTGTGGCAGTGCCATGTTTTGCCGTGCGGTCCCGCCACTCTGCCCGCGCGCGCAGCCTCGTCGTCGGCGCCATGACCGACCTCTACAGCAACATCCACGTGGTCAAGCTGTTTGCGGCCGAAGACAGCGAGGCGGACGCAATGCGCACCATCATGGGAGATGCCATCGAGACGCAACAGCTTGAACGGCGCATCCACTTAACAACCGACACCAGCGTCGTCCTGCTGAACGTCCTTCTTTCGCTGACCAACATCGCCGTCGGGCTCTGGGGACTCGTGGCCGGTTTTGTCACCACCGGCCAATTTGTTGCTTCAATCGCACTCGTTCAGCGGCTCAACGCCAACTCCCTGGCCTTTCTCCAGCTAGGACAGCAGATATTCCAGGCTGTGGGCACGATACGCGACGCGATGCCGGTCATCACCACGCCTTCAACGGTAACCGATGTCTCCGGAGCCAGGCCGCTGGCCGTTGTCGCCGGCACGGTCGAGTTCAGGGATATCCGGTTCGAATACCGGCAAGGAAAAGGGGTAATCGAGAATCTATCGCTCAGGGTCCGCGCCGGCGAGAAGGTCGGGCTCGTCGGCATGTCGGGGTCCGGCAAGTCAACGCTTGTCAGCCTGCTTCTGCGGTTCTTCGACGTAAACGATGGCGCAATCGTCGTCGACGGCCAGGATATCCGTTCGGTGACGCAGGCAAGCCTGCGTCAGAATATCGGGGTCGTGACCCAGGATGTCTCGTTGCTCCATCGCTCTGTCGGGGACAATATCCGTTACGGCCGGCCGGATGCCTCGCCGGAGGAGGTCGAACGCGCCGCAATGCTGGCCGATGCGGACGGTTTCGTGGCCGATCTCAAGGACAGCGAAAACCGCACCGGCTACGATGCTTTCGTCGGTGACCGCGGGGTGAAGCTTTCTGGCGGCCAGCGTCAGCGGGTCGCCATCGCTCGGGTGCTGCTTAAGGACGCGCCAATCCTCCTTCTAGACGAGGCGACTTCTGCCCTGGACAGTGAAGCCGAGGCGGCGGTCCAAGAAAAACTCGAGCTTATAATGGAGGGCAAGACGGTGATCGCCATTGCCCACCGCCTGTCGACGATTGCCAGCATGGACAGGATCGTCGTGCTCGACAAAGGGCGCATCGTTGAGGAGGGCTCCCCCTCGGAGCTACTCAAACGCGACGGCCTGTATGCCCGCCTGTGGCGGCGGCAGACCGGCGGCCACATTGCCGACAGTTCCGAGGAGAGATAAGCCGACTGGAAGGTCGTTCGTCACGGCTCCGCGCTGCTCGCAATGCTTGGCTGTTGTCGTAGAGAGCGGGCATGTTCGCGTTAGACAAATCTCGGCTTTCGCCGCCTTTGCCACAAGAGCTCTTCGGTTCTATCGCGAGAAGCTGACCGCCCGCGGCCGTGCCGATGCTGGTACCGCCGAGTCTTAAGCAGTGGTGATCGCTCGACTTCGTCTCCGACCGTTCCACATCCTCACTGTCGTCGACGATTGGACGCGGGACACAAAGCGCGCTGCTGAGGCGGTGCCCGAACGTGCAAGGACACAGAAGCTTACGATAGGAGGGGTGAGCCGAGTCGAAAAACGCATTGGAAACTCCGTCTGGTGCTATCCGGACCGGGTCACAAGGCGTGGTACAAGAGTTGGGTGGCGCAACACCGCTGGTTAATTGCGCCGGTGCTATCGCGGCCTCTGGTCCGCAACGGCGCAGGCAACACGCCGAGGAGGAGGGGCGCATGGCAGATTGCCCCAACCGGCTCGACGTCGCCATGCTCGACGAGCTTCGGGAATTGGGAACAGCGAACGCATAACCGGCAGGGCCGGGGGGTGGCTCGTTTGCCGACGCCACTGCAATTGGCCCCGCAACGGGGTCGCGAGCCGGAATTCAACCAGGCCGTTCGCCCTAAAACTGATCCAGCTCAAGGCAGCCCACCGCTACCCATGTAGAACGGGCAACGAGCGCGGTGCGCACCAGACAAAGGGCAATGACCAAAGCCGTCCTCGACATCGCATCGGAGTTCAACGTCTTTGGACCAATGCCCAGGAATGGTCGACGCGACAAACAACTCCCCGCGTACAGGCGCTGAGAGCCGCCGACGTTTAACGGAAAATCACAAACGGGCTATCCCGATCCCTGGGGGGCCAAGGAGGCCGCCCCATGAATCGCTGCACATCATCAGTTGCAATTCTTGCTTTCGCCACCGTCTGCACATTGTCCGCCGTCACTACGGCGGCGGATCGGACCATCTATGCAGCGCCCGACAGGAGCCTCGTGTTTCTTAGTGGCGTCGGCTACACGTGGCTCAAGGCCAACGAGCTTGTCTACGACACGGGCAGATCACAATGGGCACGAACAATCCGCCGCTTTCGCCCGAGGACGTCGAACGCTTCGGGCCTGATCCCCTTACCAGCTTCCGCACCAATCTGGCGTCGGTTGAAGAGCGCATCACGCTTGCTTGCGCACGGGCCGGGCGCGACCGTGCCTCCGTGCGGTTGCTGCCGATCACCAAGACGGTGCCGGCCCATATCCTGCGATATGCCTTCGACGTCGGCATCAGCACCTTCGGCGAGAACAAGATCCAGGAGGCAATGACAAAGTGCGAGGCGCTTCACGATCTCGCCATCGACTGGAGCATCGTCGGACATCTGCAGACCAACAAGGCCAAATATCTGACCCGCTTCGCGCGTGAGTTTCATGCGCTCGACAGCCTGCGACTCGCCGACCTTCTGAACACGAGGCTGGAGCGCGAAGATCGCTTCCTCGACGTCTATGTGCAGGTCAACACGTCTGGCGAGGACAGCAAGTTCGGCCTCCATCCGAACGCACTGCTGCCCTTCGTGGAGACCCTTGATCAGGTTCCCCGTCTCCGGCCATGCGGGTTGATGACACTTGCGCTGTTTTCCTCCGACATGGCCAAGGTGCGGCCTTGCTTCATTCTACTGCGCCGGCTGCGGGACAAAGCCGTGAAGCACAACGCCGCGCTCACCGGGCTCTCCATGGGTATGACCGGAGACTTCGAGGAAGCCATCGAGGAAGGCGCCACTGTCGTGCGCGTCGGTCAGGCCATCTTCGGCAAGCGGCCGACGCCTGACGGCCACTACTGGCCGGGTTTCGTCCCCACCGATCGAGGAATTGAACCATGATTTTTCGCAAACGGCCTGTCTGCTTTTCCGATCACCCCCGCCGATCGTTCCGGCCGGGTCGACGTTGACGCGCTACGGAAACTGGTCAGCCGGCTGATCGCGGCTGAGGTCGATTCCATCGGCCTGCTCGGCAGCACCGGCATTTATATGTCACTAATGCTTTCGCCAATCATCAATGTTGCAGAGATGGGCGCAGCGGCGAAGCTGCCAATCTCCCTCCTTGCGGGGGGGGATGGCCGGCAGGCCAGGGCGAAACATTCCAGAGACGCTGTTGAAGCATATCTCGCCGCTGAGTTGGGAACATATCAACCTGACAGGCATCTACACCTGGGACACCGAGCATCAGATGCCCGAAGGCTTTCGAACCCTTAGGCTACCGACCCCAACCCGGCGAGCCGCATGAGTTTCACGATCCGTTCGGGCTTAGCGCAAGATTTTGTACAGCTCTTGTCCTCACCCCAGATTGTGAGCTAAGGACACCTTTCGTCCTGACAATCATGGTATCCTGCAAAGAAGATGCGGAGTGGCAAGCGGCCAGTCACTCGGACACTGGCTGCCTGTGGGAATGTCCACGAGGCGAAACTTGGGTGAATCATATATGGGCACGTCGAGTAAGATGACGAGACGATATTTCGGAACGGACGGGATCCGGGGAGGGGCCAACAAATTTCCGATGACCGCCGAAGTTGCGATGAAGGTCGGCATGGCTGCCGGCCTGTCGTTCCAGCGCGGCCACCATCGCCATCGCGTCGTGCTCGGCAAGGATACGCGGCTGTCGGGCTATATGATCGAGAACGCGCTGGTCGCGGGCTTCTGTGCCGCCGGCATGGATGTGTTCCTGCTGGGGCCGATTCCGACGCCGGCGGTCGCCATGCTGGCGCGGTCGCTGCGCGCCGATATCGGCGTGATGATCTCGGCCTCGCACAACCCCTATTACGATAACGGCATCAAGCTGTTCGGCCCCGACGGCTACAAGCTGTCGGACGAGATCGAGATGCGCATCGAGGCGCTGCTCGACCAGGATGTCGACATTTCGCTGGCCGACGCGGATGGGCTCGGGCGCGCCAAGCGCGTGGACGGCGTGCACGACCGCTATATCGAATTCGCCAAGCGCACTCTGCCGCGGTCCATGTCGCTGGCGGGCCTGCGCATCGTGGTCGATTGCGCCAACGGCGCCGCCTACAAGGTGGCGCCGGCAGCGCTTTGGGAACTCGGCGCCGAGGTCATCACCATCAACAACGAGCCGAACGGCTTCAACATCAACGAGGAATGCGGTTCGACGCACCCGGTGGGCCTCTCCAAGAAGGTTCATGAAGTGCGCGCCGACATCGGCATAGCGCTCGATGGCGACGCCGACCGCATGGTCATCGTCGACGAGAACGGCGCTGTCGTCGACGGCGACCAGATCATGGCGCTGATCGCCGAATCCTGGCATCAGAGCGGCCGCCTGGCAGGCGGCGGCGTCGTCGCCACCGTCATGTCTAATCTCGGCCTCGAACGCTTCCTCGGTGAAGCCGGCCTGCAACTTCACCGAACCCAGGTCGGCGACCGTTACGTGGTCGAGCACATGCGCGCGCATGGGCTGAATGTCGGCGGCGAGCAGTCCGGCCATATCGTGCTGTCTGATTTCTCCACCACCGGCGACGGGCTGGTCTCGGCGCTGCAGGTGCTGGCCTGCATCAAGCGCCAGAACAAGCCGGTCAGCGAGATCTGCAAAAAGTTCGAGCCGGTGCCGCAGCTCATGAAGAATGTGCGCTTTTCCGGTGGCGAGCCCCTGGAGACAGCACCCGTCAAGGCCGCGATCGAGGATGCCCGCAACCGGCTCGGCAAGTCCGGCCGCCTAGTGATCCGGCCTTCCGGCACCGAGCCCCTGATTCGGGTTATGGCCGAGGGCGACGACCAGAAGCTGGTCGAGACGGTGGTGAACGACATCGTCGGCGTCATGGCCGAGATCAAGACCGCTGCCTAGACGTGCGGCGCTTGATGCGCCGATGGTCCTGCTCGATCCGATTGTTGAGGTACTTGCTCTTGCGGATGCGGATCGGCTTCAGCGCTCGTCGCGATCGATTCCGCAGACGGTGTTCGGCGTCGCAGGAAATGATCGCCTCATGATTGGTCGGGCTGCCGTCGATGACGATGCGATCCGGTCTGCCGTGGCGCTCCAGGGCCTTCCGGAAGAAGCGCTTGGCTGCCGGCAGGTCGCGGTGTTCGCTGAAGAAGAACTCGACCGTGTCGCCGACGCCGTCGACGGCACGATAGATACATCCATTGGCCGCGTATCTTGATTATGTCTCGTCCATGTGCCACTTGCCGGTGACGGCGCGCTTGCGCCCGTTGAAGCGCTCCAGAAGCTGGGGCGAGAAGTGGACGACCCAGCGGTGCACAGTCGAATGGTCGACGTTCAGGCCGCGTTCGGCCATCATCTCCTCCGGACGCGCAGGCCGAGATTGTAGGCCAGATACCAGCGCACGCACAGCAAGATCACTGATCGGTCGAAATGACAGCCTTTGAACATAACAAGCGCGCTCCCCGAAAAAGAGAGGGCTTCGTGCCAGATATGGCTGCCATTCCGTTTGCGACAGAACCACCGAGCCTCCATCATTCAGTTCCGCCAGTTCAGCGGAAGGCCGACGCTTTCGCGCTCGCCGGAGCGCCTCGTTGAGAGCGATGCGGGTGAGCCAGGCAATTGAGCATGTTTTATCCTAGCGTTCAGAAACAAGCCAGTTCAGGCGCTATAGATTCCAGTAGGGCAGCCAACTCAGGTTCGTCGACCAGGAGTGCTGCTTGATGGGGCTTAAGCCAGCCCCGTTTTCGATACTTCCACTCCTTCCATTCATCCAGCTCCTGCTGCACATAAAGCGGGTATACTTCAACAGTTACCGGGACAAACGTGTCCTTCAATCGCTTCCAATAATGGAAGCTGCCAACGGATTGCTCATGCAAAGTACCCACTACGCCGGCTTCCTCACCCGCCTCCTGAGCTGCAGCCTCGCAGTCTTGTCGACCCTTCATCGGCCACCCCTTGGGCAAGATGAAGCGGCCCGTTTGCCGAGACGTTAGCAGCAAGATTTCATCGTCTCCGTCTGCAGTGCGGCGATAAGGCAATGCGGCAACCTGTGCGATGGGCGTACCACGGCGCGCTCGCTTCTCCAGCTTCTTATTCTTCAACCGGCCATCCATCTCGCTAAAACCTTAGCCCGTATTGTCGGTAGCAGGCTAAATTTTGGCGATAGCCACAGCTGGGTTCTTGGACGACTCCGACGTCGTCTTTGCACGCAAAACTGCCAATCTTCAATCAAGGCGTGAAGGATCTTCGTTCAGTCAATTTCGTTTGAGTCAATCGTACTGCTTGCCGTGAATGGCAGCTATAAGGCAGCGAAATATGAAGGGCAACTCAGGGTCACGATTTGCCCTTGAAGTTCCCCAGATCGAGAGTTCGCAAAGCGTTTCCGTTTCGCCCGTGCAACGGCCACGCCGCCTGTATAGCGCAGGCATTGGGTCTCGGCCGATCGACTGTCTATCGGGAAATGAGGCGACTGGGCATTAGTCGACCGGCGTAGCGAGCATTTCCGACGTGGCCCTTGGCGTTTGCCTCCGACAGGCGCTCGCTTACCTGAGGCGCCATACGATGCCCGTGGGTATCCCATCAGGCCTTCAGGTGACGGAAGAACCTTTGGGCAATCGACCAACTCTGCCAGATCGATTGTTTGTGTGGCCGCAACTCATCGACGACGTCGCCCCAGTGGCCGCCGCGCGCCTCGGCCGAGCGGACGAGTTGGCGCCGACGTTGCAGTGGCGATCCGCGTCGTCATGGCCGGCAATCCAGGTCGAATAAGGCTTTGTCGCAAACCTCCTACAACCCGCTACGTTGCAGGAGTTAGTTGCTAAAACCGAGACGAGCCGAGATGGACACTAGGGTGGACACTACCAAACACGGAGTTTGATATGACGACGGGAGTGTTTGCGATGGTGTTTGGCGCGGCTGTTTTGCATGCGGCATGGAACGCCTTGGTCAAGGTGAATGCCGACAGGCTAGTCATGATAGCAGTCAAGCTGGCCATATATTTGGGCTTCATGTGTGCTTAATACTGCCTACTGCGTATTTCTGATCAATGCATATCGTTATGGAGGTCTGAGCCACGTTTACCCCATTTCTCGGGGTTGCTCACCGCTGGTCGTAGCGTTCATCTCCGTCGCGATCGTGGGTGAAACACTGACCATGCAGGCTGGCTTTTCGGTTGTTGTTATCGCTCTGGGTATCATGAGCCTAACCGTGACGCGTGGCGCGGGAGGCTTCCGGGAACCAAAAGCAATGCTGTATGCGGTGGGCACGGGCGTATTTATCGCCGGATATACGGTCGTAGATGGTTTAGGCGCCCGTCTTGCCGAAAGCGCAGAAAGCTACACTTTCTGGGCTCACCTCTTCAACGGTATTCCGATAACCTTGGTGGCGTTGTATCTGCGAAGGGGGCAGGTTCGGGTCTCGCTGCAGAAATGCTGGAAGGTCGGAGTGCTCGGGGGGCATGATTTCTCTGTTGGCGTATTGGATTGTCACTTGGGCAATGACAAAAGCGCCTTTGGCTTTGGTATCCGCAGTCCGGGAATCAAGCATGGTGTTCGCTGGGGACTGTCAGGAATTCTGTGCGCTGAGCTTCGTCGGTACGAAATGCACCCACACCCACGACAAGAGGCGTTTTGCCGCCGATGCATTCCACGGCAGCCTGGACGGCACGCTTCCTTTGCTCCCTCGTGAGGTAAGCATAGCCGCCCGTGCTTCCGAGCAGCCCGATGGAGTCTGCTCCCGCGTGGTGAATGCGCTCGAGAAAACGAGCCAGTGCCTCGGTGTCGACATGCCCTTCCGTATCGGTTGGCGTGAGGGGGAACGCCGACAGGCCACGAAACAAAGTCATCATCTATCTTTCCGAAACTACATACGGGAAAGCAGCATGCGCAGCCCGGCGAACGCGAAGAAGATCGCCAGCAGACTTTCGATCCAGCGGCGACAGCGGCGATACAGAGCCACCATCGGCGGTGTGGAGAAGACAATGGCGTAGCCGCAGAAGATCGTGACACTTAGGACGGCACAGCCGCCCAATATCGCCGCGATGCTCTGCCACGACGAATTCGGGCCGATCCCCAGCGTGACGAGCGCGATCCATGCCAGCACGGATTTTGGGTTCGCCAAATGCATCAAGAAGCCCCTTCTATAGAGCTCACCCCGTGAAAGAGCGACTTCGTCGGCCGACGCGCGTGCCGCCAGCTTCTCGTTCGACGTAAGCGCCGACCGTCCCGCCCTGAAGGCGAGGAATAGCAGGTAGAGGCCGCCGAAAATCTGCAGAACGAGCAGTGCCTGGGCGTACCTGGCCAACAGGGCGGAGATGCCGGTCGAGGCCATCAGACCCCAGAAGATCGAGCCGCTGACGACGCCCGAGGCGAGCATGAGCGCAGCACCTCTGCCGCGAGCCATCGCCACGCCCATGATGCGCATGTTGCTGGGGCCCGGGCTTCCCGCGGCAATGACATATGCAGCAAAGACAATGAGCAACTGATGGAGATCGACATTCATTCTCGGAGCCCTTGAAATTCTCATTCAAATCAATAAATGCGACCGCTCGACCGGAACGTCATTAGGTGATGGCGATAGCTTGGCTGACGATCCTGCAGCCCGGCATCAACGCGTTCAGCCCTCCGACCAGGGCATCCGTCGCCTCCGCCAGCGCTTCGTCGGGCATGGTTTCCAACGCCTCCAATATGAACCATATCCGGGCTGTTGCGGCCTCCAGGCGGGTTCGAGTTCCTTGTCGCCAGTTCCAGCGTCTGCAGATGACGCCAATGTCGTCGCGCCAGATGACCTCTCCCAATAGAGGAGGATCGTCGACTGCCTCCCCGTTCATCAGAGTGTCGAACGTCTCGGTCCCGTCCGCGATCGTCAGGAAGGGTCGCCCGACATAGGCGTCGTGGTTCTCTCCGCCCACCGGGATTGCGTATTTCAGGCTGACAGCGTTGTAGAGATCGACGACTGGGTTGATCGTGGGAAGGGTGCCGTCTTTCAGAACCCGCTTTCTGAGGGCCTGGGCTGAGCACGGCGTGCGGTTAGGCTTCGCGCCAAAGAGGACGTAGGCGTCGGACCAACTCACCAGATGAGCTTCTGCCCAAGCCGGGCCACCCGCCAACACGCAATCGCAGGCTTCAGCAAGCAATCGAGGATCGAAATGTCCTTCTGCAGCTGAAGTGGCATCGAAGTGGACGCTCACGGCTCTAAATCCCGATGCAATATTCTGAATTCGACCATCGATGATGGGACCCTCAAACATCCAGGCAACTCCATCAATTCAAGCGCAAGCAATCCAAGAGCCGCGCGACCAGTGACGATCGCTTCCTTGACTACAAGCTAACATTGCAGTTGGCTGGCCCAAATTAAACTGCCACTTTTGGAGATTTTCATTGGTCCAGTATAAGGAGGGTTCTCGCAGGACGGGAGCGACGCGTCGAATTTATCAATCCTTGGTCAAGCAGATCGAGGCGTGAGGACGGTGTCGGTGACGCTCTACCTTCAAGTCGCTCGCTTGCGGAAGAACTGGGTGTTTCGAGGAGACTGTGACCGCCGCATTCGACCAACTCATTTCGGAGGGCTATGTCTGGGCAGCAGGGACGGAAAGCGTCGGTTGCGGCCGCAGGGCGGCCGAGCCAGGTCACCCCGGCCGACGGTTCGGCGATGGCCACGCGCCAACTCTCAGCCTATGCAGCTCGTGCGATGGCTCTGCCGTCGAACAGCACCGCCGGGAGGCCGCCGCTTAAGTTCGATTTCTGCCACGGGGATGTCGCGTCAGCGGACTTCCAACGGCCCCCTGGCGAAAGGCGATGAACACCGCCTTACCCACGCATCGCGACAGATTGGGACGATGGCCCGGCAGGAAGCCATAATGGTGTTGGCGTAACGCTTTTAGGTTGAATGCCCGATGCGAAGGTAGCTCAGGCGGTCGCCTTTTGCGGCCGGCTGAACGTATTTTCCGGGCGCGGCAAACCGAAATGGTCTCTCAGCGTTGCCCCGTCATAGTCGTGCCGGAAAAGTCCGCGCTTGCGCAAGATCGGTACCACCTCTTCGGCGAATATAGCGAACCCGCCTTGCAGATAGGGTGGCATGATATTGAAGCCGTCCGCGGCACCATTGTCGAACCATTCCTGGATCTTGTCGGCAATCTGTTCGGGCGTCCCGGCCTGGACCCAATGGCCGCGCGCCCCGGCGAGGCGGTGGAGCAACTGGCGGATAGTTGGATTTTCGCGCTCGATGATGTCGAGGACGACGTGGAAGCGGCTGCTCGCACCGCGCTCGCCCTCTACGTGGATAAGCTCACGCGGAAATGGCCCGTCCAGATCGTAGCTGGAAAGGTCGGCGTCTACGATGCGGCGTAGCTGGTGAAGAGAATATTCCGGCTGCGTCAGCTCATTGAACTCGTCATGCAGCGCGCGGGCTTCCGCCTCGGTGGAACCGATGAAGGGGCTGATGCCGGGCAAGACCTTGACGTGGTCAGGGTTGCGGCCAACCGACTTCACGCGCGCTTTGATGTCAGCGTAAAATTCCTGCGCGTTGCCGAGTGTCTGATGGGCTGTGAATATCGCCTCGGCATAGCGGCTTGCGAATGACCGTCCGTCTTGCGACGAACCTGCCTGGACGTAGACCGGACGCCCCTGCGGCGAGCGCGGAAGCGTGAGCGGTCCCTTCACCCGATGGTATTTGCCGATGTGGTTGATTGGGTGGATCTTGTCGGTGTCGGCAAAGATTCCGGACTCCCTGTCCGAGACGAGCGCGTCGTCCTCCCAACTGTCCCAGAGCTTCGTCACCACATCAACGAACTCGCCGGCGCGCTCGTAACGATCGGCGTGGGTTGGATGTCGGTCAAAGCCGAAATTCAAAGCTGCGGACGCATCGCCCGTCGTGACGATGTTCCAGCCGGCGCGCCCGCCGCTCAAATGATCGAAAGAAGCAAACAGCCGGGCCAGGTTGTAGGGTTCGTTGTAGGTGGTCGAAGCCGTGGCGATGAAGCCGATGCGTTCCGTCACAGCAGCGAGAGCCGAAATCCATGTCAGCGGCTCCAGTCTGAAGCGGCTTGCGTAGCGAATGTTGTCGGCAAGCGCGGGCCCATCGGCAAAGAACAGCGCGTCGAATTTGCTCGCCTCGGCCTTTTTCGCCAGTTCCTGATAATAGGAGATATCCAGCACTCTCTCAGGGGCGGAATCCTTGTAGCGCCAGCCGGCTTCATGATGGCCGCCAGGATAGATGAAAAGGTTGAGATTCAATTGTCGTTTTTCGGCGGGCATAGTTCGTCCTCCTGGGTGGTGATGCTGAGCGACAGGTCTTGGGGGGCCGTTCAGACGGGCAACACAGGCTTTGTCTCGACGCCGAGATGACGCAGAAGATGGGAGCGGATCTCGCCGAACCGGCGATCGCCGTGATCGCGTGGCGTGGGGATATCGATCGCGATGTCGGCGGCGATCGCGCCGTTGTCGAGCACCAAAACCCGGTCCGCCAGCGTTACGGCTTCGTCCACATCATGGGTAACCAGCAGCACGGCCGGCTGGTGACGGGCGCAGAGCTGGCGCAGCAGATCGTGCATGCGCAGGCGGGTCAGCGCGTCAAGCGCGCCAAACGGCTCGTCCGCTAGCAGCAGCTCAGGATCACGAACCAGCGAGCGCGCCAATGCCACCCGCTGCTGCTCGCCACCAGAGAGTTCGACCGGCCACGCGTTCTCGCGGCCGCTCAGGCCAACCTCTTCGAGAGCTACCCGTCCGCGTTCGGCGGCTTCCGGCAGGTCGAGGCCAAGAACCACATTCTCCAGCACTCGTTTCCATGGCAACAGCCGGGCATCCTGGAACACCACCGATTTCTTGTCGGGTGTTTCGAGTCGGCCGGAGCCGGAGACTTTGTCGTCGAGATCGGCGAGCGCGCGCAACAATGTACTCTTGCCCGACCCGCTACGGCCGAGAAGGGCGACGAACTCCCCCTTCTCGATGTCGAGGCTGAGGCCGTCGAGGATGGTTCGCGGCCCGAAACTTCTCACAAGGCTCTCGACCCGCACCACCGGCGCGCCGCTCAATCCGCCAAGGTGCGACGCCATGACAGGGACCTTTCCTGGAAGAAGCGGACGATGCCGTCGGAGGCTAGACCGAGCAATGCGTAGACGACGAGGCCGACGATGATGATGTCGGTCTGGCCGTAGTTGCGTGCGAGATCGATCATGTAGCCGATGCCGCTGGTGGCATTGACCTGTTCCACCACCACCAGAGACAGCCAGGCATAGGTCACCGCAAAACGCAGGCCAAGGAAGAACCCTGGAAGGGCGCCGGGCAGGATGACCTGGCGGATGAATTCGCCGTAGCCCATTCGCAAGGTCTGGGCCAGTTCGACATAACGGCTGTCTATGCTGCGCAAGCTGCTGTGGGTCTGGATATAGATCGGGATCAGGACAGCCAGCGCGATGGTCGTTACTTTCATGCCCTCGCCGATGCCGAACCACAGCATCAGCAGCGGGATCAGAGCGAGCGTCGGTATCGCCCGCTTGATCTGAACAGCGCCGTCGATGATGGCCTCACCAAGCCGCGACAAACCTGAAATGAGAGCAAGGATGGTCCCGATCAGGATTCCGAACACCAGCCCCTGTGCTGCCCGCCAGGCAGACGTCATCAAATGATGCTGAAGCTTCCCTTCGGCGATGAGATCGATGGCGGTGCCGATAACCGACCAAGGCGCCGGCAGCGTTCTTGGATCGATCAGGCCGGCGATACTGCCGATGGACCAGATCACGAGAAGAAGTGCGGGCCCGATCAGCGCGCCAAACGGGATCGTTCGCCCAAGTGCGAGTCGCCTCGTCCCGGTCTTGCGGGGCTCCACGGCTGGCGGGATCAACAACCTTTCATCCGATGCGGCAGGAAAGGCGGGGGCAACTGCGGCGGTGTTGGAGAATGCGTTCATCGGTGTCGTCTCCGGTCTCGGAAAGGAGGCGTCAGGAAGCGTTCAGCGAGTTTGTGGCGATCGCCTCGAAGCGCCTGTCGAACAGGTCCTCGGCCTTGATCGCGGGCTTGTTCAACTCCTTGGCCAGGAGATCGATCGTCGCCTGCTGGCGCACGATCACGTCGTTCCAGTCGGAGGGGATGTCGAACCGACCATCAGCGTCGACCAGATACTGGCCATCTTCTGTGTTGAGGCCCTGGGTGGCGACGTAGTATCCCTCGATCCACTCCTTGGGATGCTCTTCCACCCAACGGGCGGCTAGCGCCCAGTAGCGCACATATTCGCCGAGAGCGGCTGCTTTGGCCGGGTCGTCAAGCACGGCTTGTGGGGCATAGAGATGGGCTGGATCATCGCGCAAGCCGTGCGGGATGGTGGCAGCGCCGTCGGCGCCATACTGGCGGAGATAGCGCTTGATGAGGACGCCCGAGATCGGCGCGACGTCGACTTGCTTGCCGGCAAGTGCCACCGCTGGGCAGTTCGATGAGATCTACATCCTCCTTTTCCAGGCTGGCGGCCTGCAGGATCCTCAACACCAGCGCGCCTTGTGCCTGACCGGGGCTGAAAGCAATCCGTTTGCCGCGCAAATCCGCGAGCGTCTTGACCTCGACTCCCGGTGCAATGCCGAGTTGATAAATCGGGTGCGCAACCGGTTCCTTGCGGAACTTCGCGGCAATGATCTTGACCTTGAGCCCCGTCCAGGTCGCGTGGATGGGTGGAATGTCGGCAACGGATCCGACGTCCAATGCGTTGGCGCGAAAAGCTTCGATTGTCTGTGGACCGCCGCTGATATTGGCCCATTCGACCTCAAACGGCAGTTGATCGATCAGCCCCGATAATTCCAGGGCCCTTTGCGTCTCGGGATCGCCGATACGAAGCACAGTGCCCGCCGGGATTTTGGTCGGCAGTTTGCCAGCGTCCGGGCTACCCGCCTGGGCAATGAGGGGGGAGAAGGAAGCGACCAAGCCTACCGCGAACGCGGTCACGAACCCACCAAACCTCCTTCTTGAAAATCTCTCCACAGCTAACACCATCGTCTTGCTCCAGTTTTGGGAAGGCTCCGAATTTCGCTGCTAGTATGTCCAGCGATTTGGTAGACTATAAAAGTATCAGGTGCTGTTCTTTGCCACCCAAAGGAAACGCTGTTCGCCTCGAATGCTCATTCGGAGCACGCGCCGCCCAACAACAGGCGGCTTAGGGCGCTGCAGAGCAGGTCGCGTTCTGACCGGCGCCAACTCACGTCGTCGCCAAAAGCGGTTCCTGATGCCCTATGCGCCTTGCCAGCGAGTTCGGCTTGGAACAGGACCCAGCGTGAAGCTGCTAGCAGAAAAATCGCTTCGGCTCCGGTCGTGGAAGGACAGGCACTATGGCCTGCGATGATTACCGGCCGATAGGAACGGCCGGGCTCGTAAGGACCGGAAGAGCTGCTGTTTCCTTTTTGGGGGTTTCTCTGAAAAGTCTTCAGCCTAAACCTCATTATTGTGGTCCAGCCGTCGTATTTTCCAAGGCCAATGCACGGTAGAGTCATAGCACTTTGCCGCCTGCGCGGCAGAGAAGGCTATGGCAAAGCCGGAACCACAGTAAGACGGCACCGTCAGGCTCTTCAAAAAACTATTCAGAGGGGATCGTCATCATTGATCCGGCGACTGGGAGGCTCGGCCGGTTGAAAAGAGGACGTTGGCAATGGGACGGCCACGAGATAGTTGGGGTGATCCACGCCACGCACTTGCACGGATCACCTGCCAAAAATGGCGGACCGGTCCCGGAATCGAGCCGCCGTCGCGGGTTTTTCGCGGCCGTAGCGGCCTCGCTGTCTGCTGTGCGCTTGGCGAAGCGCGCAGCAGATGAGAACCTGCGTGGGTCCCGCGGGCGCTGATAGTGCAGCCCGAGATACGGCTGCTCGACGAGCCGCGAGGGGCTCTCGAGGCCATGACCAAGATTTCCATACAGGAAGACCTGGCGCGCATCTGAGCGAGAAAACGTCATCATGGAAAGGCGTGTCAGCCGGCGCGGGCGTTTCGCGCCTCCAGCGCGGCATTCATCCCTGTGAGTCAGGCTTGTTTATATAGCGAAACTTCGACAAAAAGTCGCTCCGACTCGGATCGGGAGAAGGGAGCAGATATGGTCTTTCGATTGAAAGAGCGACTTGGCAAGAAACTTGAGGAAGAAGTGCAATTCTTCAAATGTTGGCAGAAGGATAAGAAAGGTGTGGGCGCACTCATGCCCACGTCGATCCATGCGGCGCGCCGCATGGCCAGTGTGGTCAACCCGCATTCTGGATTGCCGGTTTTGGAGATTGGTGCCGGGACTGGTGTCATCACCAGGGCCATCCTGGAAAGAGGCATCAAACCGCATCGGTTGACTTCGGTCGAATATTCCAAGGATTTCTATGACGGCCTGGTGCGACGCTTTCCGGGAGTGGATTTCCGCTTGGGCAATGCGTTTGCCTTGGAAGAAATTCTGGGGGAGCGCCGGGAAAAGTTCGATTGTGTCATAAGCGCAGTGCCGATGTTGAGCTTTCCGATGCAACAGCGCCTCACACTGCTCGAGGATTTGCTCGCACGAATCCCCGCCGGGCGACCTGTGATCCAAATCACCTACGGTCTTCTGTCACCGGTGCTCAAAATGCCCGACCGGTACATCGTTTCTCACTATGATTTCGTCGTTCGCAATGTTCCCCCCGCACAACTCTGGACCTATCGACGAGCAGTGTGACCACAGGGACGCGAGCGCAGGTGGCTTCGGAATCCTTGTACAGGACTGCAAAGCCGACTGAACTTGGTGCTAGGGCCAGCCATTCGCGCCCTAGCTGGACCGCCTTCCAATCCGCATTTTCTGAGGATCGATGTGATCGCAGCAGAGAGATGATGTTCGGCTACAAGCATTGAGAGCGGCGAAGCTTCCGCTAACGCCTATGTTTCTCCGGTATTTCGGAGATGCATTCCTTGAGACGCGCCAGGCGGAACTTCGCAGCGAAGTTCATGTCCGGCTTCGAAACGTCGATGGCGTCCTTGAGGTGTGGGCGCTATGAGGTCGCGCTCCAGTTCCGCAATGCGCGCACGCACCTGCCGAGCCTCGTCCTGACGCAACGCCTTGATCCATCCACGCCCGCGCATCGGACTTCCTGCCAGCACCCGACTGTGCACCGCTGGGTCGTTCACTTCTCGCCCAGCTTCGGGAGCGCTTCAACGGGCGCAAGCGCGCCGTCACCGGCAAGTGGCACATGGACGAGACATACATCAAGATACGCGGCCAATGGATGTATCTATCGTGCCGTCGACGGCGTCGGCGACACGGTCGAGTTCTTCTTCAGCGAACACCGCGACCTGCCGGCAGCCAAGCGCTTCTTCCGGAAGGCCCTGGAGCGCCACGGCAGACCGGATCGCATCGTCATCGACGGCAGCCCGACCAATCATGAGGCGATCATTTCCTGCGACGCCGAACACCGTCTGCGGAATTGATCGCGACGAGCGCTGAAGCCGATCCGCATCCGCAAGAGCAAGTACCTCAACAATCGGATCGAGCAGTTCGCGCCGCACAAGATGGCGTCGGCCTGGGGCGCGCAGTTGCGCATAACGTTGGCGGCCTTGCCGGCGCATAGCGGCAACGAGGCCAGGGCGACCTACAGTCCGACACAGCAGGACAACGGTGTTGATTGCGGCGTCTTCGTGGTGGACGGCACGCGCGAGCTGGTTCAACGATCGGCGGACGAGCAGCGGCCCGAAACCCAACAGCCGCTGCACCTCAACGACCTCGTCGCCGATCGGCAGAAGCTGTAAGAGCGACTGAGGGAACCCTTGCCGCACGAGCGGTAGCCACGGATGATGAACCCGCCCCATCATTCATGGCATCCGAGCCATGGGATTTCCAGCTACTGTTTGATGATGAGCCTGGCTTCTCTTCGCCAGGAATTGCTTCGACCTGCCATGCGCGAGCGGACGATTTCATCAGCCAACCGAGGCGATTGCCATCCTCCGGCACTGGCTGAGAAACGCCTCGAAATATAAGGTGACGTCGTGTTCAACGCCGTCCTGCGTCGGTCGGGTGGCGTGTCGAAAGACAGCCATTTAGCGATGCTGCGCCGACCATAGCCGGTACGGCCAGCGATTGATTTGTCGATGAGCGTGGCGCACCTAGCGCCATGCCTTACCTCAATGTGCGGACCATCCGATCAGATTGACTTGCGGGCTCCCGATGTCGGGCGAATTGAGAAAACGTGCGATCTTTCATGGTGGCGCACCATGAAACCCTATTGCATTGCCAACCGAGGCCGGCCGGCGACGTCAGCAAGGGGCTCTCCTATAAGACAAGCCGGGGTCCGGATTTCTCCCAGATCATCTGCGATTTAAATCAAATCCGTCTGTGACACCCTTCTTATCGAGGTCCTTGACGATCTGGTTAGGTATTACGAGGGCATGCGCGAAGTTGCTTGGTTGGTCGGCACGTTTGCCGTGCCGGGCGCTAATTTGGGCTTCGCAGGATGGATCGCAGAAACGACCATGCCTCCTGCTGCTCTTCATCAATCGCTTGGATCCGTCCCAACCTTGCAGCCAAGAGCGTCGCTTTTTGGTCAATAGGGGATAAGGGCAGGCCGATCGGGGCGGCTTTAGGCAGTATGCGTCTATGCCTTCGTCCCTCGGGTCGGGCTTGCCCACGTGTGTGCCTCCCTATGCTTTCCGCCAGGCGCTTCTATTCGCGCGGAGTTAAAGACGGTTCAAGGGTCAGAAGAGGAAACCGACCACGGCAGTTATTATGAACGCAAAGGCCGCGCCAGCCAGCAAGGAAATGAACGTCATCACGATTAGCGCGACAACGAAGAGCCACCAACTCCATGTCCAATGCATGGTATGTGCCCGCCTTCCACCACCGGCAAGATAGCAGACCCATTACGCAAAAGGATCAAAACCACCGATTGTGAGACATGCAACCGAACATCTGTGCCCGTTTGCGGAACATGTGTGCCCAATTAGTCGCTCTCATGGGTCATAAAGGATGTAATATCTCCTTCATCCAAATTGAAATCATTCGACAATCGTGTGGGAATGTTTGTGGGACGGAAGACGGATCAAGACGCGCGCTAGGATCGAAGAGAGGCCATGGGGGCCTCCTGCGAGCCAGTTATCCGATCCCCCGCTCAGAAATCTCTACCAAACATTCCTGCGTTGCGTGCGTCAGCTGCGCTATTTGCGTGCGAGCACGACGTGAGCCTCTTGGGGGAACATCAGCTCCCCTCCAGTTGAATAGATTGCCAGCGAAGAACTTACATCACCCATAATCGCTGCGATGACTGCGTCGCGGTGTCCGGCATCCATTCCGCTGACCAGCCCTGCCTGCGGAGTCGCCGCCAGCTGTAGTCGCACATATTCCTTTGACGAGGGAAATCGGATGTTCTGGGTCGTCGTGTGGATGGTCACCTGACGAAATCCCGCCCCAGTCACCAATCGGTAAAGCTCGTCCGCATCGGCAAGTGAATGCTCGGACCGTTTCGTTGCCGAAGCGCCTGGACCGAGGTGTCGATCCAGGGCATCCGCCAGCGCCTTTGCCGCAGGGGTGTGCTCAATAGCGCTGAAAACGTTTAAGGCCAACCGGCCGTCAGGCATCAGAACCCGGAACATCTCACGTAGCGCACTCGATCGGTCCGGAAAAAACTGCAGCCCGAGCTGGCAAAGAACCAGATCGAAGGTGGAGTCAGGGAGCGGCATTTCGAGCGCGCTTCCCTCGTGCCAGTCGATACGCAATCCAGCGCCTGTCGGGAGGGATCGAGCAACGGCAAGCATGCCCGTGTTGATGTCGAGGCCGACGACCTGCCCACTTCCCATTCGCTCGGCGGCCGAGCGTGCCACCACGCCGGTGCCGCAGGCTACGTCCAGAACCCGCTCATCAGATAGAGGCGCAGCGCGATCCACCAGGTCGGCAGCCCACAGGGTTGTGATTGCCGGGACCAGGTAGCGCTCGTAGAGTTCCGCGGCGCTGCCTTCCAGCTGCCACTGCTCCTGCTGGGCCATAGCGTACCCCACCCGCACGACGAGCCGCTCGGCAAAAGGCCCGGTCGGCGCTTCAAGCAGCCATCATAAGCGCGTGTCTGTCAAACAAGCAACCGGACGATGGAATCAAGGATACAGCGCAGATTTGCCATGACATCGTTCCACGAAATAACTTGTTGATCTTCCCACGCAATGTGCCAACAAATGCGCTTGGGGTTCTGTCCGGGGAGCCCCCTCAGGCGATCTTTGGGGGCACCACCGGCGATCTTTCGAAGGGGGAGTGTCATGCGGATCTATGACAAGCCGAGAGAGCGGGTGTGTTCCTCCCCTCTGACTTGGCGCTATTTGGCCGCGTGTTCGATCAGCTGAAGTTGGGGCTCAATCGAAGAAGCAACATGAAGCACTCGCGTCTCGGATCATGGCCAATTATATGGCCGGCGTGAGGGACGAGGAAGAACTTCTTTCGGCCTCCAGACAGCCGCTTGGCCGGTGAGCTTGTGATGACTGTGCGTCACGCGATCGAGGGAGCGGCGGGCTTCGGCCAAATTCTCGGCCAGAGTCTCTAGCAGGGCTTCGCTTTCCGGGAGGATATGTCCGCACCGGCGCTCATGCTCGACAACTGTGTCTTGGAATGACACCGCCTTCTCATAGTGAGTGACGAGGCTGGAATATAGATGCTGCATCGTACTTCTCCCTGATTAGGCGAAAGCACGTTGCTCGCTCTCAAGCGCTCAATTGCACCAAGGTATGGGCGACCGGGAAATCCTACTCTCCTTAAGAGCAAAGCGCCACCATACACTCGCCAACCGAAAGCCCGCCGTGGCTAAAGGGTGCCAACCGCCGGTTAGTAGACGCGACGCAACTGGCGAGCGTAGGATTTCCTACGATCCAGGCATATGCCCTCCGCCCACACCCCGTGCCTGGTGAACGACTGAAAGCCCGCCGTGCCGAAAGGTGCGGCGGGTCTTTGTCCTCCGTCCGGGAACTCTGGCGAAGCCAACACGTTTTGATTCGCGCAGCACTGGTCCCCGTGCTGAAAGATCGGCTTTTGCCCCCGGTTTCCCGCGCCTATGCGCAGGACGACATTAAGGACGGAGACATTTTCCGGGTTGCCCCTCCGGAATACATGAAGGCCGAATATTACCTGCGCGGCTCCACCGGGAAAGGAATCGACAATTCCAATGCCGGTCCGGAGGGATTGTAGGCCGGGTGATCGGCCGAAAGTGTCCTTGCGAGCGGCGAGGGGCGGCCGCCGCTCTTTCCCGGCGAGTGCGGCATACAGGTGAAGCCTAAACGGGTCAGCATTCATGCCAAGTTCGGCTATCCTGAGGTGAGCGGGGACGACCATTTGCTTTCAAATGCGGTTAATCGGAGCATGGACAAGCTCGTTGACGAGAACGGGGCGAGACGGAAGGACTGGGGCTATGGAACCCTGAACAGGCGCATGTTGTTGATGGTCATTGCCGGCCCCCTATCCGGGCCCGCAAAATCCAAACAGAAGGAGTAACGAGCGTTGGCCAGTCAACGAGGAAGGCGCGTCCGCGCTGAGATTGCTCTTGCCCAGAACCTGATGCTCGCGCCCTGGGTTGTGGGGTTGCGGTTGCCGATCCTGGTTGCCGAGGCAACTGGTTCGCTGGTTTCAGGTCGGCCGGAAACCGTCAAGGCGGTGAGCGAAAAAGTTTCGGCCCTTGCGCAGGGAATTCTTGCGGCACAGGTGGCTTGGACGCGGGGCGCATTGACATTGCCGCTCGCCATAGCCGACGCGTCATCGCCGCTGGCCGATATCGGGCGATCAATGGCCCTTGCTGCTCTTGAGCCTGCGGGGCGGGAGGTTCGCCTAAATCACCGCCGGCTTTCCAGGCGCCGCAAACGGTGAAGCCGCAAGAGGCGAAAACACCCGCAGCAAGGCTGCAACTGCCGCAGTCCATCGATGAATGTGCGATGGCAGTGTAAAACTTGGCGGAATTTCAATGAAAACCTCTTCCGGGGCGGCGGCGCAGAAAATGATTTCTACCCCCGTATACCGGGGCGGTCGCAATCACCTGACAGACGCGAAAAGAACGCGCCGTCGGCGGATTGACACTTCAGTCGGGATACAGCTCCTTGCCGTTAATGGAGGTGTCGGGAACTGAGCTTCGATTCGGCGGTTAAAAAGAGGGAGAGTTACGGAGGTTAAGGTGAACGGCTTGCTGAGGACTGGACTTTCGACAGGCGTGACCGGCACGGTCGCAAGTGTTGTGACGGCGGCGTTCCTCGTCCTTCTGGCCAAAGCCGAAGGAAAGTCGGCGCTGCAGCCGACCAACTCCACCAGCCACTGGCTCCACGGCGACAAGGCTGGTGCGGTTAGGAAGGCCGACCTCGCGCACACGGCGGTCGGCTTCGGCACCCATCATGCTTCGGCCATATTCTGGGCCGCTCCGTTCGAGGCTTGGCTCGCCAGAAATCCTCCGCGGTCGCCGCTACTGATGCTGCGTGATGCCTCCGCGGTAGCCGCGATCGCTGCGGCTGTGGACTATCTCGTTGTGCCCAAGCGGCTGACCCCGGGCTGGGAGACAGTGCTTTCTAAGCGCTCCATCGCAGCTGCGTATGTAGCGCTGGCTCTGGGTTTGGCTGCCGGCGGACTAGTCGCGCAGGAGATGCGAAAAGGCGAGGTAGGGCCATAGCGCAGGGCATTTCGTGGCCATTGAATGCCTGTGCAAAAGCTTCTGTACTACGGCACGCAGTGGAGAACCGTTCGGCCCACGGCATCGCCGCGACCGCGGGTGTGTCGATTCAGTTCGTGAACACAAACCCGGACGGCCTCGCAAATCTCGGCCTGATGACCACCCGCCGCTGACGCTGCGCTGCGCCCAGATGGTGCTTGCGGCGCGCGCATGGAGTGCGGCAAAGCCGGACCAAGATACCTCGTCGACGGCCCAGATGGTGCCGCTGGCGTTGCTCCATTTCCACAACTACGTGCCAGAAGCATCCAGGTCCATCACCATCCACTGCGAACTTGTCTGCGCAGTCGCAGATTCGGAGCTTTGACCGGTCGGATTCGGATCAACGCTAGAGCTCTGCGATGATCGCTTCCCGTACCTTTTCTTTGATCATCAGTTTTACTCCCGGATACCAAGTCTCTGGCTACCTATGTGGCCCGCCAGCCCAAGTGGAGGCGCCCGCTGTCGTCCGGACGTGAGTAAGAGCAAAGCCGTTTTTTGGCTTATTCGCGACAGGTCCAGCTGCAAATCCTGTTCAGGCACTTCATAGGACATGTCGCGGGACAGCAGCCCGCATCGTCTCCTTATCAGCACCACGGTCAAAGCTTCTCCAGGATAGCGATGCCGAATGCCGCATTTCCGCAGCCTTGAGGGATGAAATCGAATCCGTGAGTCTTCCAGCTAATTCCCGCTCTGGCGAAAAGAGGTCCGGCGACCGGAAGCGGCGGGCAACGTCTGTGCCGTAGAGATCGAGCAGCACCCAGTCCCCCGCATGGAAACTGTAGCCTTGCCAGCGACGCATGGCCGAGAGGCTACGCCTGGTGTTCCATTCCTGGAACGCCACAATGACTTTGCCATTGTTATAGGCACCTGCAGGAGGCCGGCCATGAATATATTCCCCTATCACATCGCGCGGCTTGCCACGGTGGTGTTGCTGTTGCCAGCCGCGCAGACCTTCGGGCAAGGGCTTCCGGGGCAAGGCGCGTCACCAACAACTACACAGAGGCAGGACCCACAAGATGTGGGCGTCGAGGTTTCGCTCGGCAGGCAAGAAGTGAAAACACGGAAACAGCAGCGAGCCCGCCGCGTGAGGAGCTTGGGACGCCGCTCGGTTCGAACGCACTGCTCCGGCATAGTCTGCCGGGTTATGCGCACGATTGTCGCTAAGCGCCGAGCGGATTTTCGGCCAGGGGAACTCCGGGCATTCCTCGCACCCTCGCCCTCGCGCAACACCGCATGCTTAACAGAAACGATAGCACGCACTCTCACAATTAATGGCCAGGCGACGGCCGTTCGGCAGCGGGGTTTGTCGCAAGCGAGGACGAGGGTGTCGGGTCTACTACCAAATGTCGGAGGTCGGACATGGAAGGCAGCTTACCATTAGGTCATTGAAAGCATTATTCCTTTGGCACGATCAGTGCAACGGATGATCCGCAAACGTTGCACGGAACCGATACAATGTGAGGGGAGCGTCATCCAGATTTTTGCGTTGACCGTCCACTCAGTCTTCACCCAGTGGCAGCCGCGCAGGCGCTGGCGGACGCCAGCCAGCCCGATAGCCCATCGATCCAGTCGGCGGAGAACAGTAGACAGAATGGGAGAGACACCAGTATGAACTGCGAATGTGAAATGGTTGCTCGGGTAAGCGCCATCGCCTTGCTCTGGACGGCCACCGCTGCATCGGCGAACGAAGGCATGTGGATGCCGGCCCAGACTGCGGAAGTGGGCGCGGCCGTGCGCGCGGATGGGCTCCAGATCGATCCCGCGCAGCTGAGCCGACTGGACGCTGCCCCGCTCAACGCGATCGTATCACTGGGCGGATGCTCCGCCTCCTTCGTCAGCCCGCAAGGATTGGTCGCGACCAATCATCACTGCGTGTTCCGATCCATGCAGTACAACAGCAAGGAGAGCCAAGACTATCTCACCAACGGCTTTCTGGCGAAGAGCCTGGGTGAGGAATTACCCGCGGTGCCCGGCAGCCGCATCTATGTGATCGAGGATATGCCGGATGTGACCGCCGACATGCTCAAGGGCGTATCGGACAAGCTGAACGGCTTTGCCCGCTATGAGCGGCTCGACACGAACCGCAAGGCGCTGATCGCCGCATGTGAAGAACAGCCCAATCGCCGCTGCGACGTAGGGTCCTATTATGGCGGCGCCTCCTACTATCTCCAGCAGAAGCTCGAAATTCAGGACGTGCGCCTCGTCTATGCGCCCGGGCTCGGCATAGGTAACTTCGGCGGCGAAACGGACAATTGGATGTGGCCGCGCCACACAGGCGACTTTGGCTTTTATCGCGCCTATGTCGCCCCTTATGGTTCCTCCCGGCCTTATGCGCGCGACAACGTGCCCTACCGGCCGAAGAACTGGCTGCGCATCGCCTCTAAAGGCGTGCAAGAAGGCGATTTCGTGATGGTCGCCGGCTTTCCCGGAGCAACCAATCGGTTCCTCACCGCGGATGAAGTCCGGTTCAACTTCGCGCACTACGAACCGCTGTTGCAGCATTTGCTGTCGGATTATGCGGCCCAGATCAAGCAAGCCACGGCAGGCAATCGCGAAGCGCAGATCCGCTACGCCTCCATCCTGCGAGGTGTTGAAAACTACAAGAAGAAGCTGGCGGGCGATCTTGCCGGCGCCGACGCGATCGGCCTCGACGCGCGCAAGGCTAACGAGGAGAAAGCTTTTCGCGCCTGGGTCGCTAAGTATCCCGTACGGCAGACGCGCTTCGACGCAGCAATCCGCGAACTGGACGCGATGGTGAGCGAGAATAGCCGGGCTTCGCTGGCGAGGCTGCGCCAGGCGCTGCTGGACCGCGCGCAAATCCTCTCATCAGCACGCACTCTCTATCGCTGGGCGAAGGAGCACGAGAAGCCCGATGAAGATCGCGAAAGCGGCTTTCAGGATCGTGACCGTAACGAGACCGTGGATCAACTGACGCAGATCGAACGCGGTTATCTGCCCGTCATCGATCGCAAGCTATTTGAGGCCGCGCTCGATGAATATCGCCGGCTGGACGCAAAGGACCGCGATACTGCGTTCGAAACCACTTTGGACCAAATTGGCCTTGACCGACTTTATGCAGACACCAAACTCGCAGACACGGCAACGCGGCTCGGCTGGCTCGACAAGCCCGCTGCTGCCTTCGAGGCGTCGGACGATCCTTTCATCAAGCTGGCGGTCGCGCTCTATCCCGGCGACATAGCTGCGAAGCACGCTGCGAAGGACCGCGCTGGACGCAGCCAGGCGGCTCGCGCCATCTATATGCACGGCCAGCGTGCCTACCAGCAGGCAATCGGCCGGCCGATGTATCCCGACGCGAATGGCTCGCTGCGCATCACCTGGGGCAAGGTGGCGGGGCGAACACGCGACGGGCAGATCTGGATGCCCTTTACCACGGCCGAGGGACTTCTGGCCAAAGAAACGGGCAAGGGTGAGTTCGACGCTCCAGATGCGGCTATCGCAGCGATCCGAGCCAAGGATTATGGCCCCTATGTCGCGCCAGCGCTGGGCACGTTACCGGTCAACTTCCTGTCCACCGCCGACATCACCAACGGCAACAGCGGCTCGGCGACGCTGAACGGACGCGGCGAGTTCGTGGGTCTCGCCTTCGACGGCACGCTCGAGGGCGTAATCTCTGACTGGGAGCGCGACGCAGACCGCAGCCGCAGCATCCATGTCGACAGTCGCTTCATGCTCTGGACCATGGACAAGATTGACGGCGCTAGCCGGTTGCTCAAGGAGATGGGAGTGCTACCGGCGTCGCGCTCCTGAGCGGGGTAGTCTGGCGGTAGGCGAACGCGTCGGCGTCAGCCAGCCAGAACGGCACTTCGGGACATTGACGTGAGCTTGCCACAGCGATCGTTGATCGTGCTCGAATCGGCCGGCGCTCCAACGCATGCGCAACATTCGAAGGTTCGCCAGCGCCTGAGCAGTTGCCAATTCCGTTTCCCCCTTGGCATACCCGTCCAATGACGTAACTCGGTGCAGTCGCACCGAGCAACGCTTGTTCGTCTACTCGAAAACGAGCAACCCGAGTTCTGAAGCCGCGTTGAACCGACTGTTCCCTCGCAATGGAGACAAGACGATTCAGCTCTTCTGTGGAGAAAATGCCGAAATGAAAACCGCCGGACAGGAACAACGGCGGTCCACAGGAACGGGAGGCCACAGATGTGCAAGGTTTACGCGAGACAGGATCCCGAAGGATACCGCCAGACCAACCGTTCGGTCCGTGTTGCCGGCCATTCGACCAGCATCCAGCTCGAGGCCGCTTTTTGGACTTCTCGACGAAATTGCCGAGAGCCAGGGTCTGTCAACGCCGAAATTTATCTCCAAGCTCTGTGACGAGGCACTCGAGATCAACGGAGATATCCCGAACTTCGCGTCTATGCTCAGGACTAGCTGCGCACTCTATCTGCGCGGTTACCGGCCCTCACACGACGAGCGTCTTAAATTAAAGCGAAGCTGCGTGAAGGCGAGAGGGCGCAGGTGGAGCATTTGCACCTGCGCGCGGACACGAATTTGCTCGGTCGGTAGACCTTGGATCAAGCGGAACGCTGGGCAGACTCTTTCCCTAGCTGGTGACTCCGCACCGCCGGTGAATGCTTGTTTGCGTCGAACCGTTTGTAATTCGCTCGACTGGCATTGATGCGCCCCCGTGGAACGGGATAAATCTGCAGGGGGATAGGAATGGTGCCCAGAGGTGCCCGACCCGGTCGGTGCTTATTTCGAAGCCTCTGTAAACTCGCGCATATACACAAGCCCTAGGCGATACCTGTGTCGCCGATGCCGCAATGGCAGGATGCTTACAAAAGAGGACATATCAGACCTAATAGCTGAGCGGCCGTTGTAGCAAACCTGAAAAAATATCAATCAATCAAAGTATTAACGCCTTGGCATGCTCCTTGCGACGTTCATGCAGATCTTAGAGTGTAAGCGTCCTTATCCGGGATGCAGCGCTCACCGGGGAGGTAGAAGCCTTGAAATCCAAAGATGTGCGTGCCCAAGCCTATTCGATGCCGCTTACAAGCCCCGCCTACCCGACGGGGCCATATCGCTTCGTGGACCGCGAGTACCTTATCATCACCTACCGGACGGACCCCGACCGGCTACGCGCCGTAGTCCCTCAGCCACTCGAATTCGATGATCCCTTGGTAAAGTTTGAGTTCATTCGCATGCCCGACTCTGCGGGTTTCGGGAGCTATATTGAGTCCGGCCAGGTCATTCCCGTTAGGTTTAACGACGTGATCGGCGGCTATTCGCATGCCATGTAGTCGCGGACGGTGTGGCCGTGCGACGACTGTTGCGATGACGATGAGCCCACCTCGTAAAGCTAGATCGGAGTCATCGGATCTCGTAACAGAATCCCGCGCTCACAGCCCCCACTCTGCGAGGGGCGCTGTATATGTCGCGGCGTCTATAGCGCGGGGCGACGCGTCAGTAAAAATGGAGTTGGTGAAAGCTGTGGATTCAAGAGTTCCTGTTGCCGAGCAGCAGAAAACGAAACCGAGCTTCCCCGATTTGGCATCGGCGACCAGCCATGATCGTCCGTTCTCCTGACAAACATCAAGAAAACAGAATCGACTTTTCAGCGGCATCGACCCGATGCTGGCGATAATGGCCGTTTTCGCTCCATTTCGCTCTTGGTCGCAGGAAGGTTGCCCGAACAGCACGGACTCGTCCGCGTTGAGCCGATCGCCACGAATGTTCGAAGTTACTCATCGGCTTGCTGCGCTCGCGTCGCCGTGCCGGGCAACAGGATTAGGTCGAGGGTCTTTCCTGGCCCCGGGGTTCTCACACGGCAAGCCTTCCTCGCGAGCCGATGCTATCGTGCCAGTTTCGCAGACCGGGTGGCTATGTCGCGTAAGACAGAACGGAGAAGCATTCCAATTTCCTGTTCGGCGAGCCCCGGTCCAATTCCTGATTCGGACAGTTGGACGAGAATTGTCTTGACGGTGCTGCGCCAGAACGCGTTCGCGTCCTCCCCGTTCTTGGATTCCAGGACCCGCGCGATACCTTCAACCAATTTCCGCCGACGATGCAGCGGAAACGCGATTATATTTGATTCACCCATCGATCACCTCACGCCTTCAGCCTCGCAAATAAGCATTGGCGGGTTAAAAGATTTAGTTATCAGCGCAATTTTGCAAAGTGCCTATCAGTGGAACAAGGGCCCCACTACTGCCCAATCCGGGGTTGAGCTGTCAGTCTGAGGGCCAACCTGAGCGTTGCAAAAGGGAGGTGGTTCGCGAAGGTCAGTCGTTGAAACGGCATCCACCGACTAAGTGCAATGGGACACTAGAGCCAAGGCATTCCGCGCTTCCGGTCTCAAATCTCGTCGTCAGCGCCATCGTTCATTGGAACACCGTCTATCTTGACCAAGCAGCGACGCGCCTGCGCACTGGTGTTCCGAAGGAAGCGACAAAACTGCCACAAGTACGTGGCCAGCCAGCCTTTCCGCCACATCCAATGTCTCTCTCTTGTCATCGGCACGTTCCCACCTCGCAGGATGCGTTCCACCTCGACAGCGATCAGCCGTGCGGCCTCATCGCGCCAATGTCGGCTTGGACGACTTCCCGCAGCCGGCAAATTTCTCGCTTCGTCATCGCGATAGCTCATCCACTGGTCAGAGTCAGACACAATGTTCGGTCGGCCGTTACTCCAGAAAGCGTTCCTCGTCGACTTTGACCTGATCCATCCTTTGCAAACGGAACACCTCCTCGACGGAAACGATGTCTCGGTTGACGTTGTGGATGCCGCGATCCTTGAGGATGCGCGCGAAGACATCCTTCATCGCCGTGACCGAAGCGCGGATCGCGTGGTTGCCATAGATCACGATCGCGATCCTGCCGAGCGCCTTGATACGTTCCTCGTTCATCTCCGGATACGCAGTCGGCACGATCACGATTGGCGCCTTGCCGCTCCAGGCACGCACGAAGCTTTCAACTTCGTCCGGCGCCTTCTGTTTCGAGTGGATGAGGATCATGTCGGCGCCGGCCGCTTCATAGGCTGCTGCGCGCTTGCCGATATCCGGCGCAAGCAAGCCCAACTGGCCGAGTTGCCTGAGATCGCTTCACCGTCACGGACCTGGACCGGCAGTGTCGCCGACATGATCGAGGTCGACGCCAGTCTGAGAACGCGGCTGTCCTCGAGTGTGGAAGAGCTCGAACGGGTGACGACGAAAATCGCCTCGTTCGACGTGGACGCGGTGATCCTTGCGATTTCCGAACGGGTTCGCGCCCTGGCCGACCGCAAGGTGCGCCACGTCTCGGCCGGCCTCGACCTGCCAAGTCGCAGGACGGAGCTGCAAATCCTGCACAATGCCGTGGCGACCTGCCTTGCCGCTCTTGGAAGGTCCTCCGAGCCACACCCTGCCAAACTGCTCTTGCCTGCTGCAACCATAGGCGCTGTGCGCACCATGGTCGAGCAGCGATCCGGGATCGTTACGCGTGCGCGTTGCGCGCGAGGAGGCCGCGGCTGCTGCTGATGCGCTTCAGGCGGCACGCGAGCGGGTCGGCGAAGAACGGGCCGTCCCCGAGCCTGCCAGGGCAAGGCTGGTTTCGGCTTTGTCTACGGCGAAGGCCAGCGGGTACATGAAGGAGACCAAGGCGGCACGCGAGGCCGCGGATGCGGGTACAATTCGATGGGAGGCCGCGATCACGCGCTTGCATCCCTGGTCGGGCGATGCTCAGGCATTGGCCAGGATCGCCATTCCGAATGCTGGACAGCTTGGCGCATGGAAGGCGCTGGCAGCAGAGCTCGGGAAGAGCAGGGGTGTCCTTTCCGAACGTCTTGCCGAGCACCAAGGCAATCACGACTTGCTTTCGGCGCGGCTGGAAGCCCTTCGTGCCTCGGTCGATGTCACCGACGATGATGCGGCGGACGTCATTCGGCGTGCCCGGGACGAGTCCTGGGCAAGGCATCGCGATGACCTGACTGGCGATACGGCGGATGATTTTGCGGCAGCACTGGCTCAAGACGACCGCGTCGCGGAAGGCCGTCTGGCCAACGCCCGGGAACTCGTTGAGATCCGTAGCACAAGCCGGAACATCGCAGAAACCGCGGCCACCATCGCGCATGCGCGCGACCAGCTTGCACGCAACGGCTCAGATCGGGAGGCTGTGCTCTTGGAAATTCGCGCAGCGGCAAGAGACCTGCTCGGACCGCGCCAGGAAACATCCCCCGAACAGCTGATCGAAATGATCGAGGATCGCATTGCTGCCCGGGTCGATGCGCTCGCGGCATGGGAGGAGATCGAGCTTTCCCGCAAGAAGACCGAGCGCGCGGTTGATGAGGAAGGCCGAATACCCTGGAGCTGAGCGGCGCGCTGGCGAGCGTCGGCGTCGGTTCAGATCCTGGTGACAGCCTGGAAACGGTCATGGCGGTGGCAGAGCTGTTCCTTGAGAGGCAATTCAAAGTGGACGCTGAGCGCACCGAGGCGCTCAAGACCGTTGGCACAAGGCAAGAGGATCTGGCCGGCAGGCGCCGAGCCATCGAAGTCGCAGAGCGGCGTGAGGATGAATGGCTAGCCGGCGTTGCCGAAGCGCTCAAGGGCACCTGGCTCGAGAACGGCATCTCGGCGCCCGGCGTCGGCGGCGTCCTCGATCAATTGGCTGAACTGTCCAAATGTCTTCAAGACCGGGACGCCATGCAACTCCGTATCGACAAGATGGAAGCCGACAGGGACAATTTCCTGGTTGAGGTTACCGCCGTTGCAGCCGAAGCGGGCGAGGCGGCCGACGACAACGAACCGGAACAGCTGGCGATTCGGCTTGCCGAGCGCCTGGAACGCGCCGAGCGCACGCGCGAGGCCAAGGCAAGCCTCGTCAATGACCTGCAGCGCCTGCAGGATGGGCGTGAGATCCTCGATGCCGAGATTTCGGCACATGAGCGCCGCAAAAACGAGGTCCTGAGCGTCTTTGGCGTGGCCACGCTATCCGAAGTCGTGCAACGCGACGAACTGCTGCGCGACAGGGATCGCCTGCGCACAACCGTGGCCGAACTTGAGGAACAGGTTTCGTCCGAGCTCGCGGTGGAAGGGTTCGAGCAGGCGCGTTCGATATTAGATGCTGTCGATCTCGACAGTCTTGCAATCGAGAAGGCTGAGGCCGAACAAAGGCTTCACGCTTCTGACGAGGCGATACGCCAGCAGCTCATTCGACAGACGCGCGCGACCGACAAGCTGGACGCCATTGGCGGCGACAGTGCTGTTGCCCGAATAGATGCCGAACGGCGCACCGTCCTTCTGGAAATCGAGGAAAAGGCCGTCCGTTATATCGAGTTGAAATTGGGAATAATGTCGGCTGGAAATGCTCTGCGTCTCTACCGCGAGCGTCACCGCTCCGGGATGATGGAGCGCGCATCAGCGCGGCCAGTATTCTGGCCTGACAACTCAACCTGTGAAGGGTGGGGAAGTGCTCATCGCGTTGCAACGCGATGGACAATCCAAGGTCGCCGACGCGCTATCAAAGGGCGCGCGCTTTCAGCTCTATCTGGCGCTCAGGCTTGCTGGGTACTACGAGTTTGCGCAGTTTCGGCCGTCCGTGCCCTTCATCGCAGACGACATCATGGAAACCTTCGACCATGTCCGTTCCGAGGAGGTCTTCAGGTTGTTTGGCGAAATGGCAAGTGCCGGTCAGGTGATCTATCTTACGCATCACCAGCACCTATGTGAGATCGCCAAGGCCGTCGTGCCGAGCGTAGCGATTCACGAACTTAGATAGCAATGGGTGATTGTGTCGTAACCGCTCTACGTCCATGAGGGCGTTTTGCGCTACCAAACATTTGATTACGACGTCGAGCTCGGCAGCTACTTGTATTGTTGGTAGCAAGTTAGCCAGAGCCATGCTGGTCCGAAATATGTGGACATTTTTCGGACACTCGAAGGCTGAAAGTCGGCATTCGACCCAAACACGCCGCAGACCATTCGACCTTATGTCGATGAAGATGCGCCAGGGTCTGGAGTGGGCTGGGATCAACCAGCGTAGGTCAACGAACCGAGTATGGTTTGGTTGCGATGGAGAGGCGGACGCCAACCACATCTTCAATAATGCCCGCCTGCTTATCGCCTTCACCATCGAGGTAATGCGACGAAATTCGCCGCGCCTCAGGATCGCTCAATGCTTTCTTTACTGCGGCTGGTGCGTCATTCTGACTCGAGCAACGGAGGTCGGAGTTATGGCCCGCGAAGTCGAGTTCCAGGATGACGATGTGCTGGTCACGTCGCGCAACCCGCTGAAAGGCACCTTGCTGCTCATCACGGATGACGATGATGAGGTCGAACTGCAACTCGACAAGGAAACCGCCGAGGCATTGATGAGTGCGCTGGGAGCCTTTCTAATGGAAGGCGTGGTCGGTCCCCTATAGCCCCCTGCCAAACCCACCAGCGCGCGCTCCTGCCGACCGCAGTCGTACGCCGCCCTTGGCTCTGTCGCCCTGGCGGGCTTCCTTTGCCAGCGAACGCTTTCCACACTTCGGCTCGCGGCAACTCAGTTCGCCACGGGAACGTGGCGCAGATCGCTCAGCCCTCGAATTGACTTGCACCTGTCTTGGTCAACAGCAACCCATCGCACCAAACGTGGTCTACGCATCCCCACTCACAGGCGGCAGCTGCATCCGGAAAAAAACCACGTCCATTGAGATTTGCGCTCGTGTTGCAGAGCAGCGAAATGCCCGTGAGTTTCTCATATTCCATCAGAAGTTCTGCAATTGGGTGTTCAGAAGTTCTCGAAACAGTCTGAAGTCGCGCTGTCCCGTCGAGATGGACGACCGCGGGGATTTTGTCTTTCCACTCCGAACGGGTTCGGTGATCGAACAGCATGTAAGGATCCGGCGTGCCGGGGTCAAACATGTCAGGTGCACGATCCTCCAAGCATATTGGCGCTACCGGCCGGAAGTGCTCTCGAACTTTGATTTTGTTGAGATGGTCCTTCATTTCCGGCGAAGTTGCGGCCGCCAGGATGCTTCTGCCTCCCAGAGCACGTGGACCAAGCTCTGCGCGGCCTGCAAGGAACACCACAGGCTTGTTGTCGGCGAGCACGCTGGCAAGTTCTTTCAGGCTGCAAGCAGAAGATTGCCAACCAGGCGGAACCTTGCCATGGCTCACATTTGGCCCGCTGTAGACTGACCAGTCGAGATGTACGAAACCATTATCGGCGGCCAGCGCGCAGCAAGCGGCACCGATCGCCGATCCGCTGTCGTTTGGAAACGGCGGCACCCAGACTGCGTCGAACAAACCGCTCGCCCGAAGGGCGCTGTTCCATTTGATGTTCAGCCCGCATCCGCCGGCTATGCACAGGTTTCGGGTTTCGGGAACCGAGTACCCACGCAGCGTGCTTGTCATCCCCCGGACGAGAAGACGCTCTACGAAGGCATGGAAGGAAGCAAGAATGTCCTCGGGCGTTTCGGCGATTAACCGCGACGCGCTTGCATCGAAGAAGTCGTGCACAGCCGTGAGTAACGCGTCTTCACTGTGGCTGTTGTTCCTGTAGCCAAAGGCAAGGTCCGTATCCCCGGCGAAATGATAGTCGTAAAGCTCCTGAAACACATTCATGATGTGTTCATGGACCACACCGAGCGCGATATAGGCCATCAACTTGCCGGCGATACCGAGATTCCAGCCAGTCCGCAGTTCTTGCCTGTAAGGACCGAAATGTTGGCCCGCGGCGGCATAGGCATGGCCTATCATCGGAAACAGGCACCCAACAAATCGGACTCCACTTGGCTCGACGTAGTAAAGCCGCGGAAAGATGCAGCCGTCCCATACCAGACAAAATGCCGGTTCCTCTGCTTTGGCGAATGAGCTGGTGCAGTATGCGGAAGCTACGTGCCCAAGAACATGCGGGTAGCTTTCATAGGAAAATACCCCATTGTCGAGCATGAGACCGGAACCTTGATAGGCTGTCAGGGGATTTTCGGCGTCCCGCTCCACATATGGCGCGCCGTTGAGAGTGATAGGGGAGCCCTTACTCAGAACCTGGAATTCCGACTGGATCTCACCGTCCCATCCGTCAATGACGAACCGGTCGATATCGCGCGGAGCAAGCCCGTTTTCCGCCAAAACGGCGACGACCGTCTCAAGCCGCTCGATATGTTGGTATCGTGGGTTGTTGTCGAGCTTCTCCTGCTCGATGCAAAAGACTAATCTGCCGTCTTCCACGACAGCGATTCCCCCGTCGTGCGTCAGCTTGATACCGCAAATGCGCATAGTAGATCCTTGTCGAGGTGACCGTGGTGCAACCGCAGAAACGGCTGGAAAACATAGCCGTGGGTTTTGATGTTGCGCTATGCAGGATCATGAGGAACCGGTAAATTAGATTGTTTGGATGTGAGGCATCCGCGCGGTGAATGATAAGGTCTGCCGCGTGATTTAGAACAAGATGGCTGACACCAGCGCTGTGCGGCACAGTAACAAGGGCTGGCCACCGCAAGCCGCTGGGCAACGATGTGCACGGTCACGCATCACCCGCGCCACAGGAGGTCCGCGCTCCCTAGGCACCGAGCGTGCGCGTACTGAGCACGAAGGTGTCGCGCTAGAGCCTTCCCTGATCAAGCTACTCTTTAGGTCTCTATCGACAAGATTTTCGATGGCGAGGGCAGCGCCCAATTCGCCTTTTTGAATCGCGCCGTCATGTTGGCGGCACAACCTCCGACATCGACGGATCCCGCCTGCAGATCGGCAGCGGATCAGAGCGGCTAAGCGCGTGTGAGGCTAGCGCGGGGTTGGTCAAACGGGCATTGTCTCGGCTCATAGATGCAGTGGTACCGGGTCGGCTCGGCAAAGAAGACGAGCGGGGTCCTATTGACGGATATCGCCTTGGGGGCGGAGAGATGACCGGCTTGCACAGATTTGAGAGGGCGGTCGTTGTTCAGGTTGGCCGCCACAGTTCTGAGCGTATCGTATTCGATGTCAACCAAGCGGCCGCTATCCTGATCCGTGACCTTCATCATCGGACCGAGAAACGGAGGGTAGCGATGGACGCTTGTCTGCAGGTATTGCGTGGTGAGGCCCATCCACCAGCTGCTCGAAGGGCTTTTGTGGCAGCCGCGCTTGAAGCAAAGATCCTTCGCAGCGATTGAATGCTGTAGCACATCAAGGTTTTGGTGCTTCGAGTGGAAGTCGTCTGGCCCGAATACTCTTCCGGAGAAATGTAGGCGTTGGCGGCCCGGAACGCAGCCTACCTCCCTCGCCGATAAGACGTTCTGCCAATCGAACAGGATGCGATTGGCGTCGAGACCTGTCGACCCATCGGCGATCAGCACGCCGCGCGCATTGTTTCCGATCAGATTATGGAGAACATCTCGGCTAATCCCATCGAAAGGGTCGGTGCGTACATTTTTCCCTCGGCGATATGAAGTCGCGCGGCTTACGATCCGACACCTGATCCTAGACGGTCCAGGACGCCGGCGAGTTGGCACTTCGCGGCAGCGGAAAGCGGCTTGATTGGCCGTGGGGGCTCGGCGGAACAGATTTCGAGGAGCTCGGCGATTGCGTAGACGACGCGAAGGCTCGAGAACGTCTTAAAAAGCTCCCACACCGGGGCCAGGGTGGCGTCGATCCGATGTGCTTCTGTGTAGTCGCCGTGCTGAGCGGCTCTGACCATTCTCAGGCAGGGGTCGGGCAAGATGCCACCGAGGACGCTGTACCATGTATCGGCGCCTGCGATCAGGGCCTCGGTGGCGTTCCAGTCGCCGCTGTAGCCGATCGAGAATCCTTTCGGCACAATTTTTTTCTGGTGCGCAAGTTGGCCTTTGATTGCATCGCCCCGGTCGGCTGAGTTTTTAATAGCGAGGATCCCAGGCAGCTGTCCCAGACGCTCGATGAGCGCTGGCGTGAAGCGAAAATGCGTGTTTCCAGGATTGTCGTAGATCACGATCGGTAGGCCGCTTTCGCGCGCTATTGTCGAAAAATGCTCGAAAACTTCGTCGTCAGTGAGCGGGGTGTAGGAAACAGCCGCGAGCAACCCCGCAGCCGCGCCGAGGGCCTTCGCATCACTTGCATAGTGTACCGCTTCATCGGTGCGCAAAGCGCCCACGCCCACCACGAGCGGGACTCGTCCACGCGTCTCGTCCAGCGCCTCGCAAATCGCCCGGCGGCGTTCCGCGCGCGACAGATACATATACGTGCCGGTGCTACCGAGCAGGCCGATGGAATCCACCTTTGCTGCGCAAAGCCGCGCTATCAGCTTTCGAAGCGCCAGGACATCGACGACGCCGTCACTGTCGGTTGGCGTTATTGGGAAGGCCGAAAGGCCGCTCAGGAAAGCCATGCTGAAGCTCCCGTTATTACATTGGGTGAAGCGTTGGGCATCAGACCCCGTCCAGCGCCTGCTCTAGATCCGCGATCAAATCGGCGGCGTCTTCGAGCCCTACCGACAGGCGCATGAGGTCGTCGCCGACTCCGTCAGGCAAATGCGCATCCTTGCGGACTGACTTGCGCGAGCGGGTCAGGCTTGCCGGATGATAGATGAGACTGTCAGCATCGCCGAGGCTGACCGCCCTGATGATCAGCTTGAGCCGGTCCATCATACGGCGCGCCCCCTCGAACCCCGTTTGGAGCCCGAAAGCCAACATGCCCGAGCCATGCGACATCTGCCTGCGCGCGATCTCATGGTCGGGATGAGAGCCGAGAAATGGATAGCTAACCCAAGCCACAGTCGGGTGCGCCTCGAGCGCCTGAGCGACCGCAAGCCCAGAGGCACTGTGACGCTCCATACGCAACGTGAGTGTCTTCAACCCGCGCAAAATCAGGAACGCCGACATGGGCGAGAGCGCTGACCCGGTGAGATAGCGCAGGCCAGTTTCGCGCAGCAGGTGCAGTGTTTTCGCATCGCCGAGTATCACACCGCCCAGAGCATCGCCATGGCCATTGATGTACTTGGTCAGCGAATGGATCACGATGTCGGCTCCGAGTTCCAGCGGACGCTGGAGAGCGGGCGAGGCGAAGGTGCTGTCGACCGCGACCTTCACGTCGCGAGAATGGGCCTGTTCGGCAATGGCGGCGATGTCGAGGATGCGGCTCAGCGGGTTGATCGGCGTCTCGAAGAACACGAGCCGGGTCCTGTCAGTGATGGCGCCATTGAGATTGCTCGGATTCGACAGGTCGACGGCAACGACCTTGATGCCAAATCGCGGCAGCCCCTGTTCGACCATGGCGAGCGTATTCGAATAGAGTGTCTTGTGGACGATGAGTTCGTCACCATGCGAAAGCAGCGAAAGGATCAGGGTGCCGAAGGCCGCCATCCCCGAGGCGAGTACCAGCCCAGCTTCGGCTCCTTCGAGATTGGCGAGCCGTTTTTCCAGGACCTCGGTCGTCGGGTTGTATTCGCGTGCGTAGAGTCTTCCGCCAAGCGCTGCGGCGGCTTCGTTTGCTGCCACGCTTTCAAATCCATAGGTCGATGTAAGAAACACAGGCGTCTGAACGGAATTGGACAAGCCGGCCGGATCGTAGCCATGATGGATGGCCCGTGTGGCGAATGCGAGATCGACGTCGTTCCGGGACGGCGTTGTTGTTGCGTCGGCTTCAAGCTGATCTTCGGCGCTGGTCATCGGCTTTAGCCCTCTTGATTTCGAGGACAATGCCGTCACACTAACTCGGAGGGAACGTCCAGTTGGCGATGAAAGAAATGGTCCAGCCTTCTCCTGCCGCGTCGACAGCTCGCTCGCAAGGTCTGGGCGCGCGCCAGATCTGCGAAGCTCTTCGCGAGCAGATCCTGGGTGGCATCTATGAAACGGGCAGCCAGCTGCCATCGTCCCGCGGCCTTGCAAATGAACTCGGTGTGTCGCGAACCACGGTCACCGTGGCATATGACCAGCTGGTCGCCGAGGGTTTCATCGAGGTCTTTCAAGGCGCAAGACCTCGCGTTTCATCTTCGCTAGTCCGCAGTAAAGCGACCAGCGCGGTCCCGAAACGGACTGGCCCGATCCACCTTTCCTCTTACGGCGAGCGACTGCGCGCCAGTCCGCCACGGCGCGATTACCTCCCCAACCGCTTCAAGGTCGATTTCCGTTATGGCGACCTCGCGCCATCTGATTTCCCGGCGCTGACGTGGAAGCGCGCGATGAGCGCGGCGATGTCACAAAGCCCCGGAAGGCTGGCCTACCACGATCCACGCGGCTCGCATCGCTTGCGCCAGGCGCTGCAGGGATATTTGTGGCGTGCCCGAACCCTTAGCTGCCAGGTCGAGCAGATCCTCGTCGTCAGCGGATCACAGCAGTGCCTCGACATGTGCGCGCGACTGCTGCTCGATCCTTCCGACAGCTTCGTGATCGAGGATCCCTGCTATAGAATGGCGCGCCAAGTCTTTGCCAGCACAGGAGCCACGCCCGTCGCTGTCGCCGTCGACAACGAGGGCATGAAGACCGAGCTGCTGCAGGAGATCCCAGCGCGGCTGGCCTATGTCACCCCGTCGCACCAATTCCCGCTCGGCGGCGTCTTGTCGATTTCGCGGCGGTATCAGCTCCTCGAATGGGCTCGGCGCAATGACGCCTATATTATCGAGGACGATTACGATGGCGAGTACCGGTACGACATTCGACCGGTGCCCCCGCTGCATAAGCTGGAAGACCGCAGTTCCGTAATCTATGTTGGCACGATCTCCAAGACACTGTCGCCGATGCTGCGCATCGGCTACCTGGTGGTTCCGGCCGAGTTGCAAGACGTCTTTGCGATGGCCAAGCAGCTTCTGGACAGGCATTCTCCGGTTGCGGAACAGGAGGCCCTGGCCTCACTCATCGAGAGCGGTGCATATGAAAGCCATGTGCGCCGCGTCCGCCGTCTTAACGGCGAGCGGCGAGAGGCACTGCTTGCCGTCCTTCGACGCGCGTTCGCAGACAGTATCGCCATCGAGGGGGCCGATGCAGGGCTGCATGTCGTCGTTTGGTTCAAGGATCTTTCTCGGTCGCTGGAGGACGTCCTGGTTGAAGAGGCGCGGCAGGTCGGGGTTGGCATCCACCCGATCTCATCGCTGTACATCCGAGATGAAGGCCGCGCTGACCGGATTGGACTGGTGATGGGCTATTCCGCCCTGACCATTCGGCAGATCGAGAATGGCGTTCGGCTCCTTACTGGCGCTGTCCAACGGGTAAAGAGTTTTGCCGAGGATCCGGCAAGATGCTCAATACCCGCCCTGACAGCGAGCGGACCTGGCTCGTGACCCCAGAGTCGCGCCGGCATTGATCGCAGACTGGATCAGCAAGACTTGCCAGGACTGGCTCTGTCGGCCAGTCCGGGTCCCGGGCAGGACTCTGACCCTGGGACCTGGGCAAGGGAATTCTTGAGGAGACTCTCAAATCCGGTGGAAGCAAGGCGCCGTCGCGGCCTGCTTAAAGGAGAAAGCGTTGTTGGATTTTCCGCTGATCGACGAAGAAATAGCAGAGATCGCACCTGACTTTCGCGCAATCAGCATTCTTGTTGATGCACAGGACAGCGCGCGAGGCGTCATGGCTCGGGACGTGTTGGGAGAGGCTTGCGATTTCGTCCGAGCGGGGGGACCCGCCTGGGGAGAAGCGCACTTGGCCAATTGGGCGGAGGCATACGTCCGGTTCGGCGCGAAACCAAACCGGACGCCGTGCTCGGCGCAGGCATTGAAAAAACGGGTGGAGAAGGATGGCCGCATCCCATCAATAATTCCTATCGTTGACCTCTACAATGCAGTGAGCCTGCGTTTCTCAATACCCGTTGGCGGCGAAAATTTCGATGCATATGTCGGCAAACCGCGGCTGACGATTGCCGTAGGAACGGAGTCCTTCCACACTGTTTTGAATGGGGACGCGGTCGTTGAAAGCCCTTCCAAGGGGGAGGTCATCTGGCGCGACGATCTGGGAGCTACATGTCGCCGCTGGAACTGGCGGCAGGGCACGCGCACCCGGTTGGAGACGGTGGGCGGCCGCATGTGGTTTATTTTGGAAAGCTTGGCAGCGATGCCGGAAGAAGCGCTCGAGGGCGCGGCTAAGATGCTCGTGAGCGGTCTGAGAGAGCTTGCACCAGGGTGTAAGGTCTACAAACAGGAAATCACCACCGCTAAAGCCTCGGTCGCCAGTTCCGACATGCGGGTCGGTTGAGGAACGTGCCCGTCCGGATGTATGATCGGTTCGCTCGCAACCAGTGCGTTCCTTTGCGGTCCGGGCCTCCTGGGGCTGCGAAGGTCGACAGGAGGTAAAGCCTCTCGCCATTTCGTACTCGGCAGGCCAGCGGAAGATGCGCCACTTCATAAACCGAATCGACCCAGCGTAGCCACGGTCCAAACATTGCGCACCCCTTCGGGTTGGTGCTTTGATCAACTTCAACTGCCGAGGCTGAACTGGCCTGCATGCGCGACCTGATAGGCAGGCCGGCAGCACGGAAAATATCGGCGATCTCGATCGAGATGCCGAACGCTCACCCGTCGGGCGAACTCTCCGCCTCCTTGAAAAGGCCAACTTCTCGAGCGGACCGCAAGCGGCATATCTGCGGGTCGCGAGCTTGCGTAGACCGCCGCGTGTCGAGCTTGCGTCCCCAGCAGGACCTGGGTGAGGCCGAGGTAGGCGCCGTCTTCAGGGGTGGCGAAGCTGTGACGCAGCGTGTGCCGGCCGGGCCCTTTGACGGTGTTGGCGCTTTTGCTGTCTCGGCGACGATCCGATGGATCTGCAGCGTCGGTCTCGCGTGCTGCCCCGGGAACAGCCAGCCGCCGCGTCCCGCGATGCCACTTCACCAACTGGACGGCTTCAATTGCAACAAACTGGCTGTTTCCAGAGGGCCAGATTGCCAGTATTTAACCTGCAACGCACACACGGAGTTCCCCCGATGTACACCCCTCCGGCCTTCCGAGATGATGATATGGATTTCCTGCGAGCGAGCATCCGCGCAGCGCCGCTGGCGAACTTCGTCACCGCCACGGCCGAAGGACTCTTCGCCTCACCACTGCCCCTCTTGCTAGATGAAAGCGAGGGCGAGCACGGCGTGATCTACGGCCACCTCGCGAAGGCCAATCCGCAGTGCCGTGTTCCGCCGCGATGCGATGGCTTGGCCATCTTCATGGGACCGGATGCTTACGTGACCCCGGCGTGGTATGCGGCCAAACAGGAAACCGGGAAGGTTGTGCCGACCTGGAACTACGTCGCCGTCCACGCCTATGGCCCGGTCGAGTTCTTCGAGGATACGGGTAGGCTGCTGGCCGCCGTGCATCGCCTGACCGACCACCACGAGGGTGGGCGCGTCTCGCCTTGGGCAGTGTCGGACGCGCCGCCGGATTTCGTGCAGGCGCAACTCCGCGGAATTGTGGGCCTGCGCATGCCGATCACGAGGATCGAGGGCAAGCGCAAGATGAGCCAGAATCGGAGCGCGGCCGACCGCGCCGGAGTGGCTGCGGGCCTTTCTTCTAGCGAGCGGGCATCTGACCGTGAGGTCGCCTCTCTCATCCCCATAGCAACATAAACTTCGTCGGTATCGACCACCATGCCAGATTTAACCCAACTCGCCCTAGACCTTGCCGCGGCCTTCGTGCTCGCCATAACGCCCGGTCCGCGGAGACTCTATGTTGTCGCCCGCAGTCTCGCCGGCGGTCGCCCCGATTGCGTTCAACAAGCTCGCCGACGTGTTGCGCTTGTTTCAAGGCCGCACGGCGGCGAGTCCTGGATGGATCCAGAGCCTGAGGGAAGGTCGGGGAGGCGCTATGATCGCGCTGGGCATCGGCCTCGCTACGAAGAAGCAGCCTGCCACATCAGTTTGGCTCCGGATCGGCGCGGCATCTTTCCGGGCTGGCGCTTACTGTGTGGAAGCAGCTGGATAGCCTTCAGCCATCTTCGGTCATTTCGCCTGGCAGATCAATGTTCTCAAGAGGCGCGGTAGTATCCGTTGCGTGAAAGTCGGCTCACAATGAGAGACAATCGTGTGAATAAAGAGCGGGTCAGTTCGATTGGCTCGCCTTCCTATGCCGATCAGTTCGGCGTCGTAAATCAACAAACGGCAGAAGCCAGTCACCCGATAATGGCGGCCGCCTTGATGAAGGAAACCCACTCCGTGCGCCAGGCGACACTTCGGTTTGCACTCGACCACATGGCGACGCCCGGGCTTGATGTCGGGACGTTCTTCGCGCTCGCACGCGATCTCGGTCTGACCGACGTGCAAATCCGGAACAATCCCTGCAGTAAGGCTGCTGTGCGCGGCAATCCGCCGGCGGATGTCCGGTCTGCCGCTGCCGAAGCAGGCATCACGATTATCTCAGTCAACGCCTTGCAGCGATTCAACGAATGGACTCCCGCCCGCAAGGCCGAGGCCAGCAAGCTCGCCGATTATGCGGCCGCCTGTGGCGCCCAGGCGCTTATGCTGGTGCCGGTGAACGACGGTTCGTGGTCGGCCAATGGCGAGCGCCCAGGCAATCTCCGCGTCGCCTTAAAGGCGCTCAAGCCGATACTTCAGTCGCGGGGTCTGATTGGGCTCATCGAACCGCTTGGCTTCCAGACCTCCTCGCTTCGATCGAAGAACGAAGCGGCTAACGCTATAGCCTCGGTTGATGGCCAGTCCGTCTTCCGGCTTGTGCACGATACATTCCACCACACGCTCGCCGGCGAGACGTCCTTCTTCTGCGATCTGACCGGTCTGGTGCACGTTTCAGGCATAAACGATCCAACCTTCTGGATTCATCCGGATCGCATCGTGGGAGGTTCCGACAATTGCAGCCAGATCCGGGCGCTACTTGATGGCGGCTATACCGGTCCCTTTTCTCTTGAGCTCGTCGAGGAAGTCCACGCGTTGAATGACTCTGCAGGCGCATTTGCCGCCAGCATCGATCTCATCCGACACGGGCTACTCACGCGAGTGCCGGTCTAATTCGCGTAGGCAATTGAGCGGAGAAGTCATTCGAGATCGCTCCTGTGTCCCGCTCATGCAGGTGCTTGCCGGATCACCATTGTCAGGACTGGCCATTGGACCGCCTTGGGCGGCCGCGGCAGTTCGATGGATCCGCAAGGCGAAGGTTGGATCTGATGCTGAGGCCGGCGGGCTATCCGAACTTTCGAGTTTGACGATGTCTGATTGGGATCGCAGGGGGCGAAGCATAACGTAGCCGTTCTAAGTCGAAGCGGGCTTGCGCCGAGCCAATTTGGCGTTTCTTAGACAAAGCTATGAAAACCGTTCGAGTTTGCGAATACATTTCTGCACGATGGTGCTGTGGTGCTCGTCCGAGACGGACACGTAATAGCGACCGTTGAAGAGGAGCGCCTCAACCGGATCAAGCTCACCAACAAGCTCGCAAGTGGGGCGATTCAACACTGCCTTTCAGCCGCTGTGGTTCAGTTCAAAGAGATCGATCGGGTAGCCTTCTACGCTGCCGAAGCTATTGTAACGCCGCCCTCGAGAAGATGCTTGTTTCCAGCCGGACGCTTCCATCCTTTAGGATGCTAAAATTGATGGTACAGAAGCTGTTCGCGCAGGAGTTCGGCACCGAGCTGGGGGTTCGCGTCTCTCATTTGTAAGTCATCCCGCCGCGCCCACTTCCATCTCCATCAGCCGCTCGGCGGCAAAGCCGATCATCTCGCGCATTGATCGGCGTCGGGATCTTCTTCACGAGCCCGCGCAGGTCCATCATGTTGGTCATCGGTGCTTCCTTCGAATCAGGTTGTCAGCAACCCAACCCTACCGAAAAACATCGATAACCCCCGCTACGCCGCTCGCTCGCTACCGCGCTGTTGAGGGCGCGCTCGCGAGCGGCTTCTCCACCGTCGAGCTACACCCCGTCCCAGGGCGCGACCCGCAGCACTGCCAGTGCAGATTGGGTCGCGCTCTTGAGCGGCTTCTTTCAGTTCGTATGCCTGCCATCGATGTACCATCGAAGATGCGGGAGATGGTTTTTTGCATGCTGCGGGAAATCCACCACCTCGTCGATCCCGAGAGATGGCATAGCCACTTGCTCTTAGGGGCTCACACCCGGTCTGTTCGGGGGTGTGCGCCGCCAGCAGGGCTTGCTCGGGCGGTCGGATGCATATAGCTCGACCACAGAAGAAGCGGCCGGACCTTCAATCGTCGTCTGCCGCGACTTCCTTCGCAATTTCGTGTTCAACAAGGAACTACCTATGAGGCGGCAGCCCCGGGCATTCACGGTGGAGATCAGACAGAAGCGCAGTTCTCAAAAACGGAGTCGTTCGATCTGGGGCGATGTCGATCTCACCGCAGCAACGGCCGAAACAAGAAGGGAACTCGAGGAGATGGAGTTGCCAAATCGTCGCCTTGTTGACTCAAGCGTCGTAGCGCTTGATGCTGAACACATGCACAAACCGCGAGCGGAGCATCTCATGGCAAATCCCCTGGACGCAGAACCAGTAACAACTGCAACGCAACCGGCAGCCAAATTGGAGACGCTTGAAAAGAAGAAGGCCAAACGGTCGCCGAAGGCGAAGGCTGAGCCCAGGCCGGCTGCTCGGAAGAATGCCCCTAGCGCGGCGTCCGAGGCGAAGGAAGCACCAGCAGCGACCGTCCGGGCCGGACGTAAGACCTACTCTGAAAAGGAGCGCGCCCAGATGCTCGCCCTGATCCAAAAGTCTATCAGTGGCGGCGACACCCACAAGAGCGCCGTAAAGCAGGCCGGCATCTCGGAACAGACCTACTATCAATGGAAGAAAGCTTCGCCGCCTGCGCCGGTTGGTGACGATCTGAAGGACCTCGTCGCGCTTGAGGAAGAAAACAAGCGACTGAAGAGGGGAC
>NZ_CAUM01000004.1 GCF_000350085.1 Mesorhizobium metallidurans STM 2683 | reverse complement strand
AAGCGTAAATCGTGAGCGCTAGTTCGACCTAGCCAACGGTGACTTCCGCAGACCGCCACGCGTTTGAGGCGGAATTGCTCTCGCCGTTTGGCGTCTTTAGATGCTGCGCTTTATTTGGCCTTCCGCGCGTAGGCTGATCTGGTAACTTCAATATCGACCGAACGGATCGACCGATTGCCTTTACGTTTCGGAGCTTCCGCTGCGCCCTCTATCGGGAAAAGCATCTCTGTTTGACCCTCAATAAGCTTCCGGCCACGTTTGGCCGGCAGCGTAGGAGCTGAGAGCACCTCAGGGGGGTCTACCATTCCCGGCAAAAGCACGGGAACCGGGTCAAAGAGTTGCTCTGTAGTGACAATCTGAATCTTCGGAACTCGCCTGTTTGTGGGGCCGGTCTCGCCTTCCGACGCCGCCTCGCGAAGCATCGGACCTGTTGGAGGGTTGACGCAAACGAGGACCCCCAGCTCAGCCTCCTCGCGCTTCATCACAGACTTAAGTTTGTGAATTGCGTCCACGCCGACGTTCAAACCACCTTTCACCGAGATTATCGCCCGGCTGGCGTGGTCTTTTCCAAGTTGGTGATAGCGAATAATCCCGTCGATACCGCCATCCGCGCCCGGCCTGTCCTTGGGCAAGCCGTCAAGATTGAACACGGCCCATTTCTGGAATTCGAGCCAATCGCGTGCAGCGAGCGCCCTCGCATCTTCGGCATCTTCAGGTCGCCCGTAGAGAGTATAGCTACCCTTAATTCCAGGGCCGAATGCCTTCACAAGCCGCTGCTCAATGACATGTATGGCAAGGTAGGTGACATCGATTCCGATCCATCTGCGACCTAGCCGTTCGGCGGCGTGAATGGCCGTCCCGCAACCGCAGAAGGGGTCCAGGACAACGTCGTCAGGTTTCGACGACGTGCGAATAATTCTTTCGAGCAAACCAACGGGCTTTTGGGTAGGGTATCCCAGTTTTTCAGCTTCGTTGGAAAGCCACTTCACATCTTCGTCAATGCGGTCATTGTTATCAAAAAGGGCACCTTTAGTTCCAGGTTGAAACGCCCAAATATCTTGGTAGGGAACACCCTTCGTCGGATACTGCTTATATTTTGGTCTCCCGGTCTTTGAGAGAACTATAAGGTCTATCGACAATAGATAATCGAGCTGTTTTTGAACCTCGGCGTCACGCAGGTCGCTCGGTAGCATTTCCTTCAAGCTATCTGGTATCGCCCAGTGTCGTCCTCTGGGCGTCGGGTCATAGCCACGCCAAGGTTTTCCGCTATTACCCTTGCGAACCTCTGGCCCCATTATCTCATTTAGGCGATACTTCCCGCGTTTGTCCGCGAATCGAAATTCCCCATCTATGTATTCTTTGTTGTGTGGTGTGGTACCCGGACTAAATATGGTGCTTTTAGACTTGCCGTAAAACAGAATGACATCGTGGATTGGTCCATACTGTCTGCTAAGCTTATTGTGCGACCCGCCGCGTCGCCAAATTACTTCGCTGCGAAAATTCCGTGGATCGAATATCGCATCGAGCAATACCTTGAGATAATGGCTCGCAGTCGGATCGCAGTGGAGGTAGAGCGACCCGCTTGGCTTTAAGACGCGCCGCATTTCAATCAAGCGCACAGCCATCATTGCAAGGTATGCCATCATGTCACTGCCGGCGAATACCCTTTGAAAGGCGTCAAGCAAAGCACCGGCTTCAAAATGGCGCGCCGCCGTCTCGTCCAATGCCCTTTGCGCATCTCTACCCCAAGTCCATGTATCTTCGAACGCATGCGATTGGGCTTTGGAGGCACCTCCGTGTTTCGTGCCGTAGAGGACGTTGTAATTCGCGTTCGAATTGAAAGGCGGATCCAAGTAGATCAAATCGACACACTCCGCTGGCATCGCCCGCAGCACGTCTAGATTATTGCCAAAATGAAGTTCATTCATAGCGTAATCCCCGACAACAGAGTTGCAGGATGCGGTTAAATATTTGGAAATTTGGGTTATGTTTACGAATTAGGCGGTTTTTAACCGTGTGAATCAGCTCGCTCGGGCTATTGCCAATCGCCGGCAAGGTGAGGAGAATCTAGTTTGGAGCGATTCTCATAGGTGGTCGCGGTGGTCGGGCGCAACAAGGCAAAACAGATGACGGTCAGCAATCGCGTGGCAGGTTGGCGCGGTGCAGCAGCCCTAGCGAAACTGAGACAAAGATTTTGACTACGGGCGGCCCAAGCCTTAGTCTTGTCTCCAAGGCCCGGAAGCATATGTGGATCCATTCTTTAAGCTGAAGGGGCAGACGGCCGAGTTCGTCGATAGTCGGTCGTTCTTTGCCGTCTTGAATGATCCGACTCGCACCACGATCCAAGACAGCCAACACAACCCTGACCAACTCGTCTCAACGGCATTCCCGCGTCTTCGGCGGATACGCGACAAGACATTTCGGAACTTCAGTTTCGCCAACACGGAAATCAAGGAACTCGAGTTTCAGAACTGCACCTTCGAAGGCTGCTTGTTCATGGGTACCATCTTCTCGAACTGTCGATTCACTGATTGCCGCTTCATCAACTGCAACGTCCATCGATTCGAGTTGCGGAATGTCTATGTGAACCCGCGGGCATTTTCCAAATGCATTCCCAGCAAGAATTATGCGAACATAGGTGTACACCTCTTTCAGGAGCTGTTGCGAAACAGCCGCATGCAGGCCCAGCCCGACTACGCTGACGTAGCTCAGTTCATGTTTCGCCGTTGGCAGCGCTACCTCAATTGGGATGAAGGGTTCCCGCTACACCGGCGGCCTGCTAAGACGTCGGCTGTCGTGGGTTCATGGATGTTCGAGTTCTTTTTGGGCTCTGGGGTAAGGCTGCGGAACCTCGCCTGCACGACCATTGGCCTCATGGTTGCCTTGTCATTGATGCATTGGGAGTTGCGAGATTCGCTTGGCCTCACCAGCAGTGGTGCCAAGGTGCAGACCATTATCGACGCATTCTATTTTACGTCTGTGACTCTCACCACCTTGGGCTACGGTGACATCACACCCGGCTGCCGGCGGCGGGCCGCTTATTCGAACTGTGGCGACTCTTCTGCAATCCTCAGACTATCCGAAACTGCGCGGTAGGGGCGGCTTGGTGCAACCCGATACTTATTCATCCATCGACACCTCGCAACGCAGCTTTCTCCTGATCCGCCTTTCTTGCAGCGGATGGTCCACGATGTGTCGACACCGAAAACAATCACCTTATTTCGGATGTCCGCTTTACCACGCGGGGCATCAAAGGCGGCTAGTCCGCTTCCGTGAACCATTCCAGAACAAGAGACTGTACGATCGCTCATGACGCGAGGTGCCTCAAGGCGAGCCGCAAACCAAAGCCACAGAGGGATGATGTTCACGCTTCGTGCTTCGAAAGTCGCATAATTGGCAGTGGGGAACGGGGCTGAGCAGTTCCTGAACCGCCCGGCGCCTATCCAGCGGCGATAATAATTCAATTCAGATGTTCGCAGATCGGTCGCTCCACTTCCCGATCGGCGAACGCCAGCAAGGAAATGCATCAGATCCCTGGTCTTCGGCGTTTACCGCTAGGTGCGCAGACGCAGACGTTTGCAACTGCCAGGAAAGGCTTTCACCGGTAGCAGTCGGTCACGCACACGACCCAGATACAGCACGGAAACAGCAGCGAGCCCGCCGCGTGAAGAGCTTGGGACGCCGATCGGTTCGAACCCACTGCTCCGGCATAGTCTGCCGCGTTATGCTCACGATTGTCGCTAAGCGCCGAGGGGATTTTCGGCCGGGGGAACTCCGGGCATTCCTCGCACCCTCGCCCTCGCGCAACACCGCATGCCTAACAGAAACGATAGCACGCACTCTCACAATTAATGGCCAGGCGACGGCCGTTCGGCAGCGGGGTTCCTCGCAAGCGGGGACGAGGGTGTCGGGTCTACTACCAAATGTCGGAGGTCGGACATGGAAGGCAGCTTACCATTTAGGTCATTGAAAGCTTTATTCCTTTGGCACGATTAGTGCAACGGATGATCCGCAAACGTTGCACGGAACCGATACAATTTGAGGGGAGCGTCATCCAGATTTTTGCGTTCACCGTCCACTCAGTCTTCACCCAGTGGCAGCCGCGCAGGCGCTGGCGGACGCCGGCCAGCCCGATAGCCCATCGATCCAGTCGGCGGAGAACAGTAGACAGAATGGGAGAGACACCAGTATGAACTGCGAATGTGAAATGGTTGCTCGGGTAAGCGCCATCGCCTTGCTCTGGACGGCCACCGCTGCATCGGCGAACGAAGGCATGTGGATGCCGGCCCAGACTGCGGAAGTGGGCGCGGCCGTGCGCGCGGATGGGCTCCAGATCGATCCCGCGCAGCTGAGCCGACTGGACGCTGCCCCGCTCAACGCGATCGTATCACTGGGCGGATGCTCCGCCTCCTTCGTCAGCCCGCAAGGATTGGTCGCGACCAATCATCACTGCGTGTTCCTGTCCAGTTGATAGATGGCACAGCAGTCATAGGTCAAACCTAAAACCCACTGGTATAACGTAAATGGCGAAACTCAAATGGGGACGCGCCTTCGGGCATGCAGGAATCTCACACGACATGGATTGATTGCTCCATCCGCGCTTCCCCTTCCGCAAGTCCGCTTACCGCAGGAAACGTTTCTCGTCCGCCTGGGTCTTCTCCATGCCCTGAAGCCGGAAGATTTCCTCGACGGGGACGATATCCTTGTGGACGTTCTGCACGCCACCATCGGCGATGATGCGGCGGAAGGTGTCCTGCATGGCGGTCGTGGCGGCGCGGATGCCGTAGTTCCCGTAGATGACCATGCGGATATTGCCGAGCGCCTGGATGAGGGGCGCGTCGAGCTCCGGATAGGCATTCGGCACGATGGTGAGCGGCACATCGCCATCCCAGGCGCGCGCGAAGCTTTCAATCTCGGACGGATCCTTTTTCTTGGAATGAATCAGGATCATATCCGCCCCGGCTTGCGTATAAGCCTTGGCGCGTGCGAGAGCTTCCTCCTCACCGAGACCGGCGATCAAGGCCTCGGTGCGGGCGATGACGAGGAAGTCAGGATCGGTGCGGGTGCTGATGGCCGCCTCGATCTTGCCCCGGAATTCCGCGACCGGGAGCAATTCCTGGCGTCCGCCCGCGGCGAGGCTGGTGACCTTCGGGAAGGTCTTGTCCTCGATAACGACGGCCGAGGCGCCGGCGTGCTCATATTCGGAGATGGCATGGATCACATTGATCGCATTGCCGTAGCCGGTGTCGATATCGGCGACGATCGGCAGCGACGACCGGCCGGCGATCGCACGCAGCATGTCGAGGTGCTGCGTCATCGAGATGAGGCTCATGTCCGGCAGACCGTAAAGGGCGGAGAGCTCGAAGCCTGAGGCCCAGATCCCGTCGAAACCGGCTTCCTCGGCCAACACGGCCGAAAGCGGGCTGTGGGCTGCCATGATATGGACGAGGCCGCGTTCGGCTATACGGTCACGCAGCTGCTTCGCTTTGCTCATGGGTTTTCTTGCTTTCGGAAAGGGCGGTGCAGGCGGCGAGAATGCGGCCGCAGGCGCGCTTCAACTCGTCCTCTGATGCGGCATAGGAAATGCGAATATAGGGTGAGGCCATGAAGCCGCTGCCGGGCACCACGGCGACACCGAACTGCTCCAGCAGATACATGGCGAAGTCCATGTCGCTCTCGATCACCTTGCCCGTGGCGGTCACCTTGCCAATGACGCCGGCGCAGGAGACGAAAACATAGAAGGCGCCGTCGGGCACGCGGCAGCTCAGGCCCTCGGCCAGATTGATCTGCTCGAGGACGAGATCGCGTCGTTTGCGGAAGGCGGACACGAACTCGGCGATGTAGTCCTGGTTGCCGCCGATGGCCTCGATCGCCGCATATTGGGAGATCGAGCTGGTATGCGACGAGGTCTGGCCCTCGATCGTGTTCATCGCCTTGATGAGGTCTTTGGGGCCGGCGCCATAACCGAGGCGCCAGCCGGTCATGGCGCTGGACTTGGATACGCCGTTAACCGTCAGCACCCGGTCGATGAGGTCCGGCGCGGCCTCTGCCATCGTCGCGAAGGGCATGTCATAGACGAGTTTTTCGTAGATGTCGTCGGACAGGACGTGGACTTCGGGATGCCGGCGCAGGACTTCAGCCAGGCCGGCCAGATCGGCCTTGGAATAGACAGTGCCCGTTGGATTGTTAGGCGAATTCAGCATCAGCCATTTGGTGCGCGGCGTGATCGTCGCCTCCAGATCCTCCGGCTTCAGCTTGAAACCCGACTCCTCAGGGCAGGGGACCAGCACCGGCTCGCCGCCGGCGAGCCGCACCATGTCAGGGTAGGAGACCCAGCAGGGCGTGGGGATGATGACTTCGTCCCCCGCGTCCAGGCTGGCGAAGAGCGCGTTGAAGACCACCTGCTTGGCGCCACAGCCGACGGTGATCTGGTCTATGTCGTAGCCGAGGCCGTTGTCGCGTGAGAGTTTCTCTCGGATTGCCTCGCGCAGAGGCTTGACGCCGGCGACCGGCGTATAGCGCGTCTTTCCCTCGAGGATGGCGGCGACGCCGGCTTTCTGGACAGCCTCGGGCGTGTCGAAATCCGGTTCACCCTGGCTTAGCGTGACGATATCGACACCTTGTTCGCGCAAGGCGGTCGCCTTGGCAGTCATCGCTTTTGTCTGTGAGGGACGGACGGCCTGCAGTCTTTTGGCGAGTAAGGGCAATGGACTTTCCTCAAGGCGAGGGAGTTTATGCCTAGAGTTAGATGAGGCGTCCTTCGCTCGCCAGTTTTGGCATCGCGGAAGGCGGCCGAAATGATCGCGTTTTGCGATGCATCATTGCCGCCAGCACCTATTTCCCGGTGTTCTCCTCCTCGGTCTTTTTCCGGCAGAGCCGGGTAAGCCAACGGCAGAAGGCTCGGGCGAGATCCGGATTGCCGCTGCGGTCGACCGCATAGGCCCGGTATTGCATGCCGCTCGGCGCACGCGAGCTGGGAAACACTTCCAGGAGGCCTTGCCTGATCAGATCCGCAACGACGATATGGGGCGTCACCAGCAAGGTCTGGCCGGTCGTGACCGCCGGCAAGGCCAGATAATGGTGGTCGTAGCGTGCCCCCGAGATGATGTCCGACGTCTTCAGATCCATGCCGCGAAGCCAAGTCGGCAGGATGTCCGGCCGCGAGGTGACGGCAATCACCGGTGTGGTGCGCAGCGCCTCTAAGCCGCGACCGGCGACACAGTCCGGCGCGCCGACGCAAACGAGCTGCTCGTCGTAGAAATCCCAGCGATCTCCAGGTTCGGTCAGCGTCAGGTCCCGGGTCAGAAGCACGTCGAAGCTGTCGGTTGAGGCGGGGGCCGACAGGGTGCTGATGACGTCGACCGTGACGCCGCCCATTTCCTTCGAGAAGTCGCGCAGATTGGGGATAAGCAGCGTATAAGCGAAGGTCGAGAGCGACGTCCTCACGACAAGCCGGTTGGCATCTTTCCCGTCACCGCGGCGCATTCGCTTTGCCGTAAAGAAGATCGTGTCGAGCGGCTCGGCAACGGCATCGGCGAACAGCCGCCCGAAATCCGTCAACTGACTCTGGCGTCCGTACCGTTCGAGCAGCTTGGCGCCGAGATACTTTTCCAATACCGCGAGGTGGCGGCTCACCGAGCTTTGGGTGATGCCAAGGGTTTTGGAGGCCCGGGTGACGCTGTTGTCCCGTGCGACCTGCACGAAAGCCCGAACAGCGTTGAGCGAAAGGTCCTTTTCCTCGGTCAAGTCTCACCCCTTGCGCACGCGCGGCAACCATCCGGATTCGCCGGTTTCCTATCGCAATATTCGATATATGTCACGCATCTGTAACAAAAGGCTTTGATCATCTGCCGCGATAACAGTTCAGTAAGGTGGTGGTTTTCCGCTGCGCTCGGCTGAAAGAGGTAAAGCACCATGGCGGCCATAACCATCGAAAAAATAGAAAAATCCTTCGGCGCCACGCCTGTGCTGCGTGATGTGTCGCTCGATATCGCCGACGGCGAGTTCGTGACGCTGCTTGGTCCTTCGGGCTGCGGGAAGTCGACGCTGCTGCGCATCCTCGCGGGTCTGGAGGTGCAGACCGGCGGCTCGATCGCGATCGGTGAGCGTGTCGTCGATGGCGTGCGGCCGAAGCGGCGCGACGTGGCGATGGTGTTCCAGTCCTATGCGCTCTACCCGCACATGACGGTGCAGGAGAACATGGCCGTACCGCTCAGGATGCGCCGGCTGTCTTCGATACAGCGCCTGCCGCTAATCGGGCGTTTCCTGCCGGGAACGAAGGCGGTTGGCGCGGAGATCGAAAAGGACGTGATGCGCACCGCCAAGGCGCTCGGCATCGGGCACCTTCTGGGGCGCAAGCCGGGCCAACTTTCCGGCGGCCAGCGTCAGCGGGTCGCGGTCGGCCGCGCCATGGTACGCCAGCCGGCCGTCTTCCTGATGGATGAGCCGCTGTCCAACCTGGACGCCAAGCTTCGCGTCCAGATGCGCGCCGAGATCAAGGAATTGCACGACCGCCTAGGCGTCACGTTCGTCTATGTGACCCATGACCAATCCGAGGCCATGACCATGTCCGACCGGGTCGCGGTCATGCTCGATGGCGAGCTTCTGCAGGTCGCCTCGCCGCGGGAGATCTATGCCGATCCCGACGATCGGCGCGTCGCAGAATTCATCGGCTCGCCAAAAATCAACATGCTCGAGGCACGCGTGCGCGATAATGGGCTGGCCGAGATCGCGGGTACGAGCTTCGCCATACCTGGCGATATCACTCCAGGGATCAGCCTTGCTCTCGGGATCCGGCCCGAAGCCTTCCACCTCGTCGAGGCCGGCGGCGATAACATTCTGACCGGCGCCGTCCGGATGATCGAGCACATGGGCTCCGACCTATACGTCCACCTCGCCGTTCCGGGAACCGAGCATCCCGTCATCGCCCGCCTGCTTGCCGAGCGCGCGCCGCAGATCGCGTCCGGCCAGACGCTGCATCTCGGCGTCAAACCGGAAAGGCTGCTGCTGTTTGCCGCCGATGGGCACCGTCTGCGTCCTCACGACCATGCAAGCGCGACCGTGCTGCGGATGAAGGAGCGCGTGCAGTGAGCATCGCCCCTTCAGCCACTGGGGAAGCGGTTACATCCTCAACTGATCGCCGCGCTTCCCAAAAGGCGCTGCGCCGTCACCGGACCATTGAGATGCTTGCCGCGGGGTCGCTCGCTGGCCCGGCGTTCCTGCTTCTCATTGTCCTGTTCTTCTTGCCGGTCTTCGCCGTCTTTGCCATCGCGCTCACCGATTGGCAGTTCGGGGCGAGTTCGCTCTCCTTTGTCGGGCTTGCAAATTTCCGCGAAGTCTTCGCTGACGAGAGTTTCCGCGCCTCGCTGGTCAACACGATCGTCTATGTCGCGATCGTCGTGCCGGGTACGATCGTCCTTGGCCTTGCGATTGCGCTGCTGATCGAGAGCGGCAAGTCCTTCCGCGCCTTCTACCGCGCCATCCATTTCCTGCCCTATATGGCGACGCTCACTGCCATGGCGATCGCCTGGGAGGCGCTACTTCACCCGACCATCGGCCTCGTCAACCAGACGCTTGCCGGTCTCGACCTACCGACCGCCAACTGGCTGCGCGATGAGAACACCGTGCTGCCGGTGCTGGCCGTCATCGGCATCTGGCAGAATCTCGGTTTCGCCATGGTGCTGTTTCTTGCGGGGCTGAAGTCGATCCCACAGGATCTCTATGACGCCGCCGATATCGATGGCGCGGATGTGTGGCTTGACCGTCTGCGGACCGTCACCCTGCCGATGCTGGGGCCGGTCACCATGTTCGTCTTCATCGTCGTGGCGCTCAAGGCTTTTGAGACCTTCGATACCGTCCAGGTCCTGACCCAGGGCGGACCGGGTCACGCCTCGGAGATGCTCCTCTACACGCTTTACCGAGAGAGCTTCGAGTATCTGCGCACCGGCTATGGCGCCTCGGTCGCCGCCGTCTTCTTGCTTATCGTCGTCGCGCTGACCCTCATCCAGGCCCGCGTCTTGGATAAAAAGGTTCACTACCAATGAGCGCTCACCGCCTTGCACCTCCATCAGCTATTCTTCGCCATGCCGTTCTGCTGATCACCGGCGCGCTGATCCTCATCCCCTTCGTCTGGATGGTCTCGCTCTCAATCAAGCCCCCGGGCGAGATCTTCCGGGCCTCCTTCAGCTTTTGGCCGGAGCAGTTCTACGGGATCGAGAACTACACCAAGGCGCTGACGAACTCGCCGCTGCCGCGCTACATGCTCAACGGCGTTATCGTCTGTGCGATGATCCTGGCGCTGCAGATAATCGTCTGCGCTCCGGCCGCCTATGCACTGGCCAAGCTCGACTTCCCGGGCCGCAACCTGCTGTTCGCAATGGTCCTGATCGCGCTGATCCTGCCGCATGAGGTTCTGTCCCTGCCGCTGTTCGTCCTGGGCTATCAGGTCGGCATTCTCAACACCTATGCAGCGCTGATCTTCCCGTACGTCGTCTCGCCCTTCGGCATCTTCCTGTTCCGGCAGTTTTTCAAGACCATTCCCGACGACGTCATCCACGCCGCTCGCCTCGACGGTCTGTCGGAACTGGCGATCGTTTGGCGGATCATGGTGCCGATGGCGCTGCCTGCAATCATCGCCTTCGGCATCTTCTCCATCGTCTCGCATTGGAACAGCCTGTTCTGGCCGCTGATCGCGGTGCGCGACCAGTCTCTCATGCCGCCGCCGCTCGGCATCATGGTCTTCAAGAACGGGGAGGCCGGCAACGACTACGGCCCGCTCATGGCCGCCTCTACCCTCGTGGTCGCCCCCCTCATCATCGCGTTCCTCTCCGCCCAGCGCTGGTTCGTCGAAGGGCTGACCGGAGGGGCCGTCAAGTGAGACGCGCAAGCGCTCTCAATACATGTTCAACCGCCACGAAGGGCTGTCAAACTGTGAACACTCTTACTCGTCGTTCCGACAGGCATTTGAAAGACCCGAAAAAGCAGAACGCAGCTTGGGAATTCATCAGGTTCCTGGCGAGCCCTGAAATTCAGACAGTCGTCGTGATGGCGCGGGCGCGGTTCCGATCGATCCGAGTGCCTTTCGGGACGATCGGTGTCTGGGTAAGTTTTATCGGGAGCCTTCGCCAGGTTGCTACGCTCAAGGCGCAGCCGGATTCAACCTAAAAGTGATCAGCAAAGATGTTCGGTTGCTTCCTCCCAAGAGTTAATCGTCGCGGCTAGGTGCAGAATTAGCCCGTGGCGCAGAACGAGCCACGGAACAAGCATCACATCATCGCAAGTTTCGTGGTCGGCTGCTCGTCGATCGCCAACGAGAATTGGAGCATTCAAATGGAAATACAGCGTCTTCCTGGTAAGGCACTCGGCCGAACTGCCGGCTCGGCTTTCGGATCTGTTGTCTTCATTGCAACAGTTGCTCATGATCGAAACGCTGATCTGGTTCTTCAAAGCTCGGATTTGCTGTCTCGCCTCGAGGAACAGCTTGGCGCGCTTGGCAGCGACAAGAGCTGCATACTTTCGGCGACCGTCTATCTCGCCGATATGTCGCGGAAAAGCGAATTCGATCAGATTTGGATTGAATGGGTAGGCGAGGATCAGCGCCATTGGCCGCAACGCGCCTGCGTCGGTGCAGTCCTGGCAGAGCAGACGGCGGTGGAGATCTCCGTCATAGCGGTGCGTCGCGACGAGATCTCAGCCTGAAAGCGATAATGAGGTAATCCGTGTCTGATGTATTTGCCAGAGGCGGGCCTTCGACCGAAAAATTGCGGAACACCCCAATGCGGGGCAGGCTTTTCGACGAACCGGTTTGTCGGAAAGCCATGACATCTGCCAGGGCCGCCGGGAAAGATAGTGATTAGAGAATGCCTCATGTAGCGGTAATTGGTGCCGGCGTAATCGGCGTTATGTCTGCGTATTCGCTCCTTCACTCAGGGTACACCGTCACCCTCATTGATCCCGCTGAACCGGGAAGTGCCAGAGCATCGAGTTTCGGGAACGGCGGATGGCTCAGTTCAAGTCTGGTTTTGCCTGGCGCCATGCCGGGACTTTGGAAACAGGTCCCGAAGTTCCTTCTCGATCCAAAGGGGCCTTTGACCATTGACAAATGGCGGCTTCCGAAGCTTGCGCCATGGCTGTTACGCTTTCTTTGGAATGGCGCAACCGAAAGCCGTGTACGACCCACGGCTGTTGCGCTCAGCTCCATGGTTGGAAGCTGCCCGAACCTTCATCAAGAGGTTGCCCGGCAGATCGGCGCACCGTATCTTGTTGAGGCGAGTGGACTCCTTTACCTCTACCGCAGTCGAGAAGCATATGCGCGCGAGATACTCCCCTGGGCGCTTCGTCGAGAGGTGGGAGCAACATGGACAGAGCTTGACGAGCAGGAGCTGCGGTTCAGGGAACCGAATGCGCCGGACGGATATCGGTTTGGCGTGCTCGTTGACGGAGGCCATGCGCTTGATCCTGCCCTGTTCGTTGCGGAAGTGGCGAAATTCCTGTTCGCCAATGGTGTTCGCTACGTGAAAGCCAATGCACTCGATTTCGTCTTCGATGTCGGCCGGCTCACGGCCGTGAAGACTGATCATGGTCAGGCTGAATGCGATAAGGCCGTGATTTCGGCGGGTGCGTGGTCCTCCAAACTCGCGGCCTTGGTTGGTGACAGGATTCCGATGGAAGCGGAGCGGGGTCATCACATCATCATTTCTGGGGAAGGCCCAGATCTTCGACACCCGCTCCTGCTCACGGATCGGAAGATTACCGTGAGGAAGGTTGCTTCCGGCACCAAGAGCACCGGACAAGTGGATTTTTCCGGCTTGGATGCGCCAGCAAACCCCTTGCGCTTTAAGGTCCTTCACGAGTTGGTGACCGAGGCGTTTCCGCTCTTAGGTGAAGGACCGGAGCGGCATGTATCAACGTGGATGGGGCGCCGCCCGTCTTTGCCCGATGGGAAACCCGCTATTGGCCGAAGCAGACGTTCGGCTGATGTTATTCATGCATTCGGCCACGGCCACATCGGATTTGCCTCTGCTCCCGAGACGGCTCGTCTCGTGACGCGGCTGATACGCAAAGCTTCCGAAGAGGAAAATGCGGCATTCTCTCCGCAGCGCTTCGCCTGAGGGAGATTGTCGCCTAATCGCGCGTCCTCGATCAAGCCCCTTTTTGACATTGTTCAATCGACGGCCGGTGATCGGTCGACCGGACGACGCATTGAGACGCAGGATATTGTGCGAAGCGCTGTTTCGTGTTGCGCGGCTGATTGGGTTTGCCGAGAGCACGGTTGTCTGCGCGGTCGATACTTGATCGAACGGCTAGCGACCTAAATCATCGCAATTCTCCTTATAATGTCCCTACGGTTTCAGGCTATCACGCTGGCGGACCTATGAAAGATTTCGTCGGTTGTCAGCATTCTGTGCATTATGACGGATAGCTTGCGCGCCAGAGCAACTGCTGCTCGTTGAAAGCCTGCCCTCTCTAAGTTTCATCCCCTCAGGTACGAAGCGAGCTGTCAGCATCGGCGCGGGTCAGGATCACCGCAGCAGCCTCACAAAGGACGCCCCGCGGATGACTATCTCCGCGCCGCGGGATATGGTGAATGGCGGCGCAACCTTCTCAGGGAAGAAGCTTCTTAACGTCCGCGGACATTGCCGAGAGCTCCTCGTTCACGTCGCCCCGATTAATCGCGACGTTCCGAAGATGATCGCGGATGACGTCTACAATTCTGGCGGCATTATCTCCTGGAAACGTGTACCAGCCGGTGACGAACGGAAGCGCCTCAATTGATGCGCGCTGGTTCGGGTTGTTCGCATAGAGTGGACCCAAGAATTCCGGCTTCTGCACCGCAATAGTGTTGACAGGCGACGTTCCGGTTATCTCTACCAGACGGGTCTGTACTGTAGGGCTGACCATCAGTTTCATGAAATCCCATGCAAGCTTCTGCTTCTTCGGGTCTTTTGTCAGCATTATCATGCTGCGGCCGCCGATAGGAATGCGAGAATCCTCCGACGAAAGGGGCCAACGCATGGCCTTGATTTTGAAATGCCCTGCAGACTTTTTCTCAAACGTTGCGAGATAGCTGTTGGCCTGGGTCAGGATGCCGATCTGACCGGCGCCGAACGCCTGGAAGACCTGATCCTGAGACATATCCACCATTCCAGTTTCGCCGAGCCGACGAATAATGCTGAAGGCTTTCCGTCCCTCGGGACCATCAAACGCGATGGTGCGATCGTCGCTCATCAAGCGGCCGCCCTGGCCTGTCATCAGTGCCTGAAACGTCCAGTTGCCGGCCGTGTTGTAGTCGAAGAACGCGCCGGTAATGTTGTCTCCGAGTCCATGAATTTTGTTGGCAAGCGCGATGATGCCTTCCCAGTCCCGAGGCAAATTATTCGGGTCGCCACCGGCGCGGCGTACCAGATCGAGATTGAAGAACAACGTTGGCGTGCCGCTTTCAAACGGCAAAGCGTAAGTCTTGCCGCCCACTTTCCCTGCATCCATCGAAGCCGACGTCAGTCCATTAGACTTCCAGTCGTCTTCTGCAGCAATGAACTCGTCGAGCGGGATGGCAATGCCTTTTCGAGCCAATGTGGCAATCTGATCGTATCCTTGGAAAGATACATCCTGAAGGCCCCCGGTAACCGCCAGGCGCAACGTACGGGCAAGATGCTCGCCGTGGCTGGCCACGGGCGTCATGAACGAAATCTTCACGCTCGGGTGATCTTTTTCAAACTGACGACCGGCTTCCTCGAGAACGGGCTGATACGCCGGGTTGGAAAAGGACACGCTGAGCGTTTGGTCATCGGCGCTATATGCGGATCCGGCGGCCATAAACCCAGGTACGAGAATACCCGCAAGCGCGAGCAACGGAACTGCAAGTTTCATGTAAGATGTCCTAAGTTGGGGTTGTCGAGATTCCATCGGCCGTGTCGCGTGGCCCTCGATGTTCAGATTGGATGCAACAGCAAGCTCAGCCGCCACGGCAGCATTCGCCGTCTGGCTCTCCCAAGGAGATGTAACACCTGAATGACAAATATCGCAAAAAACGATCATATTGATCTCATTGCGCGATGTTTATCGGGTGATCTTGGGCTGTGGGAAGCGTGCATAAGGGCCCTAGAGAGAAAATCATACCGTCGCAAAGTTGTCGAAGTTAAGTGTTTTCCATCGCAAAATTCGATGTCCTTCGTATATTTGCAATACTTTGTTGGCCGAATGGTCTATCTATGACGAAGTAGGATTCGTGAGCTCCCGTGCTCAGTGGCATTTTCTAGGACCTGCTTAATAACGCGATCAGGAGACTACCAAGAATGAGGCTCGTCGCCATTTTCAAAGACGCCACCGGGGCTGAGTGGATCCGAGAGCGCCACAGCGATGAACACCTTGCGTTTCTCGAAACGAACAAGGACAAGATTGCGATAGGCGGTTCGCTGCGGCAGTATCCAGGCGCGACACCCTATGGCGGACTGTGGGTTTTCAACGTAAGTGCAAAAGAAGAAGCCGTCGCCCTTATCGAAGCCGATCCATACTATCGCCTCGGACTACGCGCCGGATACGAACTGTTACTGTGGGGAAAGCCAGAATTCTTTGGCGTTGTGGAGCTCTAGGTCCATGTTGATAAGGTGTGGGATAGCCCCTTACTGTCGGGACAGTTGCGAAGGCTACACATGATCTCTTTGTCTTGTCGCTGCGTGCGCAATTTAGCAAAACTGTAGAACCCCGTTGAGCATGCGCTCGAGGTGACTACGATCTTTGTAGGCGCGGTAATCGCGGGTCGGTAGGTTTTCTTGATATCGCGACCAAACAGCCGTGCACTTCCATGGAACGGAAGCTCGTTGTCTCGACTGGAGCGCTATCAAAGGCTACGCTAGGGAGATATCAGTTGCCCAAACTGCTCTTCCAGACACCGCGAAATTCTTCGTAAGGCTGGCGGTCAAACACTAAACTTGGATCTTTCGACTTGAGCGACAACTGTATCGAAGACAATGTCCGTGGCGTGTCGCAGGCCATTCGTAAGCTTATGTTAAGGATAACAGCCCATGAGCACGTGCGATTCGCTGACTAAGGGGCTCATCGTCAGCTTCGATGGCCTTCGCCCTGACCTTATTTCTCCGGAATTGACGCCGAACCTCTGCCGCCTGCAGTCGCTCGGCGTGACGCTGTCAAATCATCGAACGGTCTATCCTAGCGAAACTCGTTCGGCCTTCCCGAGTTTTGTGACTGGCGCGACAACCGGTCGGCACGGCATGGTCGGCAACAAATATGTCGACCGCTCGGTCTCGCCATCGCGTTATATCGATACGGCAGACGCCGTGCTCCTGCGTAGGCTCGACCTGGAAAGCGGTGGCCGCTTGATGTCGGCGCCGACACTTGGCGAAATCCTCGCTTCGGCCGGACGCAGTCTTGCCGTGCTGGCGACCAACACGCCGGGCACAACGCGCTTCTTTCATCACAAGGCGGAGGATTTCGGGCACGTCCGCCTCTCGGGCCATTTTCGCGAAGCCTGCACACCGGATGAAGTGCTGGCGGAAGCCGAAGCCCGCGTCGGTGCCCTGCCACCGGAGCCGCCGAAGGTTGAACCTGATACGGCGGGGCAGGACTGGATCACCTCCGCGTTCCTCGAGGTGGTCTGGCCGAAATATCGGCCGGATGTCACGATCCTCTCCTACGGCGAGCCGGACGTCACCTCGCATTTTCATGGCACGGGCGCCTTGCCGACCCGCGGCATCATCGCCCATTGCGACCGGCAGTTTGGTCGCTTGCTCGATTGGTGGGAAGTAGAGGGCCACGCCGCGGGCGTGCAGATCGTTGCCATCTCAGATCACGGTCATATTACCGGCCACACCCGCGTCTTCGTGGCTGACAACCTGCGGGACGCCGGCTTCCGGCCAGGCACTACGCCTGCACCCGATGTTGATGTCGTGGTGGTCCCCGGACAAGTCGGCGCGCTTTATCTCGCCGATCGGAGTGAGAAGCAGATCGCCCGGCTCGTGGCGGCGATCACGCGCGCGCCATGGTGCGGGCCGGTCTTTACACGCGCAAAGAACGAGACCGAGGGCGTCGCCCCGGGAAGTCTCGGCAACCATCTCGTGTTCGCCGATCATGTCCGCGCGCCGGATGTCTCCTTTTGCTTCCGCGCGGACGACCGTGTCGATCCTTTCGGCCTTGACGGTGGCACTTTTTACGACAACAACCGCCGTACGGGCCTCGGCGTCCATGGCGGTCTGCACCCGAAAGAACTTGCTGCCCTCGGTATCATTGCCGGCTCGGCCGTTTCCGCCCAGGGTTCCGTGTCCGCGATCCCCTCCGGTATTTGCGACTTTGCTCCGACCATTCTGCACCTTCTCGGGATTGCGCAGCCGGAAACTATGACTGGGCGCATCCTGCACGAAGTTCTGAAAACTGGAAACAAGGGCGTCATCGATGTTTGCAGCGAAGCTTTCGATGCGAGGCTCGGCAGTTTCAAGCAGGTTTTGCACCGTGTTCACGTTGGAGCCGTAACCTATGTCCGGGGCGGAACGGCGGAGGGATAGTGCGGTAATCTTGAACCGAGGGCGGAAGGCAACCAGCGACTGGGGTTAGCTACAATAATCGTCGTACGTGCTCGACCAGATGTGCTCGTGGACCGCACTGGTAAGAACCTCCTTCGGAGCACCTCAGGCGTGCAACTCCGAAGCGAAAACGGAGATAGTCGAATAGGAAGGTTCGAGTGTTGAATGCCTGGTTCCAGAAGCTGTCCGACATCTCGTGGCTGGCAAGAACAGAGGCGATGTTGAAGGACGGGCTCGCCGATGCCGGCCATGAGCTGGGCTTCGATTGCTACGCCTACCTGCACTTCCAGCCAGTGCGGACCTACGCGGTATCGAACTATCCGCCTGAGCGGCAGGACCGTTATCTGGTACGATGTATCCAGGTATGGCGGAGGTCCAGTGACGCCATCGAAGATTTCGATGATGATCATCTTGCCCTTGATGACAGGCCGCGTGCATCGTCATACCATTCGTCGTGCGATCGGTCGTCTTCGCAACAAAGAGCTTGTGCGCGTGACGCGAAAGGCGATCTATGTGCGTGAACCGCAAATATCGTATCGAGTTGGCCGAGAGATCGTGTAACCGATGCTACGCAACAGAACCAAATCTTTGGCTCAATCATGAGCTGAAATATGCGCTGCCGTTTTGGCGACGACAGCATAAGTCGATATACTGATGGACCATTATTTGCGGCGCGCGGTAATGACTTCGGCCTCATACGGCATACGAACCATCCCGTTGGAGTTGCGGTGCAGTTCGAATGCATTGAGAAGTTCAGAAAGGACCTCCGCTTCGCCCTTGATATGAATTGCTTTCTGGATAATAGTGAAAGACAGCGCCCGGTTTTTGAATGTCTCCCAATCGATCGGTTCGCTAAAGATGAAACTAACGCGGCCGACGTTTTCAAAAGCGGGGAGTTCGGTCAGCTCGCCCATAATGTTCAGGTCGAAGTACCCACCCTCAGGCCTTGAGCTTCGCCGTCGCTGATAACTTGGCAGGGCCCGTTCAATCACTGAAAGAAAATTGTCCACAAATGGACTTGTTTTGTCATCGGGTTCATAGTGAACGAATGCTAGCAACCCGTCCCGCGTAAGCATTCGCTCGGCCTCTTTATAAAATAAAGGTCTGTCGAAACGGTGAACGGCGCTTGCCGCTGCTATCAGACGCGCGGACGAGTCCTCCGCTGGCAATTGCTCAGCGACGCCGTCCAAATATACAATCGGTGCGCCAATTGGGGTCTGGAGCTGAGCATGCTGTCGCATATCTTCGTTGGGTTCGAGCGCTAAAATCGTGAACCTGGGACCAAAAACCTTCGCAAGACTTTTGGTAAAGAGCCCTGTTCCGGCTCCCACCTCGACTATGCGTCCGCCCTCGGCGCTGGAAAGCATAGCTCGAAGCTGTTGGGCTATGCGGGGCGGATATTCCGGTCGGAATCGATAATAATGTCCCAGGCCATCAAAGTCGTCCCAGGGACTGTTTTGTTGAGCTGAGCCTACCCTGTTCATTTGTTCGTCCCTTTTGCGAACCATGCCTTAGAAATGCGACCGGCATTGGTTCTCCTATGGTGCAGCGTGCAGCAACGTTTCGGGTTTGTACGAAAGTGATCGCATCCTAGTATTTGGTCGGCCCCCGCCACTAGCATCCAAGACGGACGCCGTTCCATGAGCCTTTTCCGAATTGGCTGCACAAGTCTGAACCGATGTGTTCCTCCATCGCTGCGCCAGTTGTAACCACTCCTTGGACCGCCCCCTCCGATAGAGCACCACTGAATTCGAAAAATAGCTGGAGGGGGCCGCAGGAAATCTGGGAATGGAGTGTTATCGCGTTCCCAATTACAGCCCCAGCAACAGTCCCGCTCCCGAAGCGGCCGTGATGAACGCCTGCAACAAGCCCGTCGCATTGTTGCTTGAGCTTAAGCTCATGGAATGACCGCCGGTGCAAATAATCGACAACCAAGCGCCACTCTCCCGTCGCGTCCCATCGCGGTGCGGTATTCTCTGGTATCGATTGTGATGCATTCAATTCCGCGTCGAACGCTTCAGCTAGCGCATAGCCGACAGTTTCAGCCTCGGCAGGAGACTGGATGCTAAGAGGATCAATAATTATGGAACTGCCGGCCACCCAGAAATCCTGCAATTTTACACGGTGGCGCTCGAGAATCGATTTACAGAGTGCGGCGCCAGAGACGATGGACTCGCTGGGCCAAGACAGGCGAAGGCGAGGTGCGATCTGGCCAAAGCTTTGATTGGCGGGAAGTACCTCTCTGACGATCGAAAATTTGCTCAAAGGTTTAGCAATTGTATCGAGGAGGGAGAGCCAATAATCTTCGTCAACCCTCGTCCTGCCGGACAGCCAGTCTTCCAGCGCCGTCACAGCACCAACGATCTCCTCCTTCCCGACTTTCATCCCGCGGCCGATGCTGTAGTGCGGCGGTCCATTTAGCCAAGCCGCCTGGCATAAGTCTTTACGCCCGATCAGGAAGCCACTCGATTGTGGGCCTCGAAGGCATTTTCCGCCGGAATAGATAACCAAATCGGCGCCGCGTGCGATCCATGGATCGAGAGATTTCGGCGCACAACTCGCTGCATCGACTACGATCGGAATCCCGCTCGCTTGTTCTTTGAGATTTTCAAGCTGAACGAAGCCCTCATTCTCAGCGCGGGCTAACAGACAAATCATGACGGGTTCGCGGGAAAGTGCGTCGTTGAGCTCACGTTGATTAGATACCTCAATCAACTTTGCGCCGACCTGCCGCATTACCATGTCATATGCGAATCGATGCGTTTTAAACACGATAATGCCATTTGGGAGATCGGTCGTGTCGGGTAGCCTCAGCATGATTTCGGGATCACCACCTGCGATGCACGCTGCGGCCGCAAGCGCGAGTGCTGCCGTACTCCCCGCAGTAACGACACCCCATTGTGCATTGGCAAGCCTTCCGATCTGCGCTCCCACTGCCTCTGCGAGCTCGTCGAGATCGACAAATGCACGCGCGGCGGCCGACATTGCATCCAACACGTTTTGCGTAGGATTGCTGCCGCCAAAACTAGTTCGTGTAGCGGTACAGTTGATAATTGGACGCACTCCGAGGTTCTGATAAACCGCATCCGTGGTGCTTCCCGGGAATTTATCGATACTCGGACTTGATAGAGGATCGGACGAAGGCACCGGCAATCTCCAAGAGTTTTGGTCTGATAGATCTCTGACCAGCGATCGCACAGAACCGGGCATTGTTTATTTGCGGGCGGACCAGCGCTAAACGGAATGGTCAATTGCTAATCATCAGATGCCTCCGCCAGGCCGGGCACGCCGAGAGCGAACAAACAATCTCCGATCCTCGCTCGAGCGGGAGCTCGTTTTGCTAAAATTACCCCTCCTGTCGGGAAGAACATCGTCTCGGGAGCTCGCCAGGGTATTTCGGGAAAGTGGATCTGCCCCGCCAAATCCCCTTCGTTGACGGCGTCCCCGAGCTTCACGTACGCTTCGAAGACGCCACTGTCGGTCGCGAAGATCAATTCTCGCGCCGGTTGCCGAAGATAAAACCTTGTCGAGGGTGCGGGTTCTGTATGGTCGTTCGGAGCTAAAACGCCAACGTGACGCAACAGCCGAGGGAGCCCTCGTTCAGCTGCTCGAAATGCGTCGACAGAGAAGGCCGCTGCGCCGCCCAATTCCGTCGACATATGCCCAACGCCCCGCCGACGACACGAGCCGAGAAGAAGTTGATCGTCATTCGCCAAACCTTCAATGAGGATGCTGTTCGGCATGCCGAACGCGTTGAGGAATCCGAGTGCCTCTTTCCTGAGGGATAGTTCCGACGGCGCTACCAGGTGGGCAGATGGGATGTATTCCAAAGAATAGCCACCCGAGTGGAAATCGAAGCAATAACGAACGAGCGGAAGCAAGACGCTGTCTATATAGTGCGCGATCATTTGGGTAGGTGTGCCATCTGCATCGCCCGGGAAGAGGCGGTTCAGGTTTCCGCCATCAATAGGAGAGACTCTCTGGCCCGCTGCCACGGCGGGAGAGTTGACGCCCGGTAGAATAATAAGGCGTCCTGTAACTTGGTCAGCAGAAAGGCCGCGTAAAAGTTTCATGAGCAAAATTTGGCCTTCATATTCGTCGCCGTGATTACCGGCCATCAGCAGGACGCTGGGACCATAGCCGTTCTTGACAACGGTAACGGGGACCGGGATCCAGCCATAGGCAGAGTCGGTCGTCGAATGGGGAACCTGTAGGTAACCATGCGAGATACCGTCAGCGTCGAAGTTGATGTTTGTACTAACCCGGCTCTTTTCGTTCATTGGGACCTCCTGAGGCACCACGACGCTCTATCCTGCTACCAGCGTTGGCAGGGTGCTTGCCAAAGGCAACGCCTTCGGGGTTTACTAGGTACGAAGGGGCAAACGCTTCGCCATCGTCACTTCCGTCACGTACGGGACGTCAACGTGCCCTTCCGTGCCCGAAAAGAGATCGAGGAGATCGTCCAAGGCCTTCATCACCACGCTCTCACCGTTGCCGGCCAATGCTCGTCTTGTGTGACTTGTGGAAAGGCTCAGCGTCTTGAATTCAGCCTTCGACAAGCTCCTGTTCCAATCCCATGATGATTGGCGAACGCCACGAAACTGATCGTGCTTCGCGAGATCATTTACAAAGGTCTCCGCGGCAAACCCGCCGAATCGATCCGGGAACGTGCCTCTGCGATAGCCAGGGACAAACCGCTCGTGGAACTGTTCGTAAGCGTCGAGGAATGGGCTGTCCCACCAGCGCCGCTTGTTTTGGACAATGGCGACGGCGCCGTCTGAGCGGAGGACTCTCGCAGCCTCACTATAAAACTTCGGCAGATCGAACCAATGGGCTGCCGACGCGGCAGTCACTAGAATCGCCGAGTTTGCATCGACCGGCAATGCTTCGGATGAACCTGGTATATATGTGATATTTGAGGGTGTTTCTGATGCGAGCATCGCTTGAGCGCGCATATCATCATTCGGCTCGATCCCTAAGATCCTATCGGCTTTGTCGAAGGCGTCAGCGATGCGCCGGGTGAAGATGCCGGTGCCGCAGCCAACATCAACGGCGAGCCTTGTTTCGGCTGAAGGAGGGAGTTCCTCCAAAATCCACTCAGGGCATGCACTAGGATAATCCGGTCTCGTGGCTTGATAGTGGCCAGCCGCACCCGTGTAGATCGACCAGTTCGGGGCTGCCGCAGTCGGTTTCAATGAAAGTTGGTTCATCGATCAATTTCCTATAATTCTTGTCTTCACCAGCGGTTTGACGGACCAGGCTCGCCGCCGTGTTAAATCATGTGCTTCGGGCTTGGCGGCTGTACTTGCCGCTGAAGCTGATTGGCTCGATGTGTCGAACAAGCAGGGAATGGAGACCGGCATCGGGTATGTCGAAGACATCGCCAAACGGTTGAAAGCCATGCCTACGGTAGAATCGTCCGGCGGTTGTTCTGCCGTAACACCAAACGATTGAACCGTTCCGCCTGCTGACTTCCAAGACTCCCTCTTCGAGCAGAATTCCACCGATCCCGTGGCTTTGCATACCGGGCTCGGTCGCCATGCCCCGAAGCCGCCAATTGGGGCCGGAGTGGCTGAAGGCATCAGGCGACGGTTCAATCAGGAAAGAGACGACCGAAGCCAGGTGGTGCTCTATGAATGCACCCATATGGAAGAAGTCGGACGAGGGAGAGAAAGGAAAGCGCCATGCGTTGTTTCCCGGGCGGAGTACGCGACGCCTTAAAGCTTCGCCATCGTCGAAAGTGATCAGTCTAGCGTCTATCGTCAGGCCTGCCGGACTATGCTTGGCATATGCTGCCGGTTCTGTGATCATTTGTTTCTTCCTTCATTCGTTCACGACGCCGGCGAGCATGAGGAAAGTGCCTGGCGAATTCTCGAAATCGCGTCTTCCAGCACAGGCCGGCTTTCGGGATTGCCGATGCCAATCCTTATTGCTTCAGGGGGGATCCAATCATTTCGGGCGTAGGATATGCTCGTAGCCACCTGAACGCCGCGTTCAAGGGCTGCCGCCGCGATGTCTCCACCGGACGCATCCTTCAGCGGGATCCAAACATGAAGACAACCCGGATCACTGGCAAGCGAATAGCCTCGTAGACCCTTTGCGACCATCTGCTGACGAATACTGAGTTCAGCCTTCACGGCAGCTAAGATCTCCAGGTCTTTGCCAGTCGAGATCAGTTCAGCCATGAGAGCTGCGCTCATTGGAGACGCCATCCAGTACGTTGCCCTGACGCCCGGCCAAAATGCCCGTTCAGCCTCCGCCTTGGTCGGCGCCATGACGAAGGCCAGCTTTAGCCCCGCGGAAAGGCTCTTTGCCGTGCCAAGCAAGTACCAAGAGAGTTCCGGCACGAAAGCAGAGATGGGCGGCAGTGGGGATGACGCTAATAGGCTATACACATCATCTTCAATGAGCTGGACGTTGTATTGACGAGCAATGTTGGCAATCTCTTTCCGCCGATCCATCGGAATGGTGACGGTTGTCGGATTTTGAAAAGTAGAGAGCAAATAGAGTGCGGCAGGTCTCTTGTGCCGACAAATCTGCTCGAATGAATCTGGATCGAGACCGTTCTCATCGGTTCCGACGTCTACGACCGGAATTCCGTAGCGGGCTGCAAATGACCGGATTGGTGGGTAGGTCATCTGCTCGACCGCGAGAAGTCGGCCATTGCCAACGATCGCTGGAAGAAGCATGTGAACCGCTGCCTGAGTGCTGTGGGTCACAACAATTCGTTCAGGGCTCGGAGATGCACCCAGGCGCCGCCCTACGAACGCTGCGCCTTGCCGCCTGTCTTCTTCGGTACCCATCCAGCGATGGGTGGCCATCAGTTCTGCTGGCGGCGTCTTTCTAAGCAAGTCGCCCACTGCTTGGGAGACGAGCGGGTTGAAGACACCAGGAACCGGCGGCGGATGATTGAGAGCGAGGCGGATCACTCCGTCAGACGAAACTGCTCGATCAGGAGCCTTTTCCGGGCCAAAGTCTGCAAACGGGATTTTGTCCATGATGGGTTACTCCAAAAACCGCGCATCGGGTCAGCTTCAGGGGCTGTCGGTGAGTGGGGAGAGGGGAGCGGTAAGAAAAGCCAATGCGATTGAAGTGATCACCGCAAATCCAGTCGCGATCGGTATGGCTGCCCCGCGAATGGCTGGCACTTTGATTGTGGTCGTCACGTGGGCAGCTGCGAGCACGATGAAAGCGACTGCTGCGACTGTCGGAAACGCCTCGCCAGAAAAGAGAGGTCGCGAAAGCAGCAGAACTGCCAACAGCGGAGTGTCGTAAGAGACTGGGATACCCGTGAAGCGGGCGTCTGCCGTCAATCCAACGTTCTCGAAATAGCTTAACCTAATGGCACCCGCCAGAATCAGAGTGAGACTGGCGATAAGAGACAGCATGGAGCCCTTGCCAAGGAGGATTACGACCGCCGCGGGGAACACCACGCCATGAATGAAGTCCGCGAACCCGTCGAAGCTCTTTCCGAAGTCCGCCACGCCCGGGCGGCGAACGTGGCTCGTCTTGCGCGCAACGTGCCCGTCCCAATGGTCCAGAAACCAGGTCCAAAGCATGGCTGCGACACCGAGCTCGATCCTTCCGTTGAGGGCGAGGTACAGCCCCACGACCGCGAACAAGTATGCGAGCGCAGTGATGGCATTCGCGTAATCACGAAGGTAGGCGATCATCTCCTTGCTCCTGCCGCGAGTGAGACTGAAGATGCACCGGGTGATGCAAGTGCCGGCGGCAACCCGAAAATCTCCTCCGCTAATCGGAGATCGGCCTCACTATCGATCTCGAACCAGCGGGTATCGCTGCAGTCAGCCGCCGAAAGCTGCAGCTCGCGGCTTTCCACCAGAAGCGACAGAATTTGTTCAACATAGGCGATGTGGTACCCGCTCTCGACGGCGCGATGGAGAGCCGGCACTAGCCGATCGTGCAGTGCCGCCGCAGAGAAACGGGTCAGGTTGATCGTCTTGAAGAGACTCCTTGCCTGCGCCTGGGCCGGCGTCTGGTTCATCACGAACGTGGAGACAGAGTGATCTTCGGCCAATTCGACCGCCGACCCGCTCATTGCTTCGGTGAAGGCGGCGACAGCCGCCACATTCTTTTTCGTCGCCGAGACAGTCCGAAGCGTCCGTTCCAGCACCTCGCGCTCAAAGAACACGTCGCCTTCGAGGAAGACAGTGTCGCCGGCAAGCATTGTGTTCCGCGCCAGCCAGAGCGAATAGGCGCTACTGGTCCGGTCAAATATCGGATTGTGGACATACTCGATTTCCACCTCCTCGAACCGCCGGCCGCACGACTGCTCGATCGATTCCTTGCGGTAGCCTACGACAATGGTCGCTTCGCAAATCCCGAGCTCGGAGAGCTGATGCAGCGCGTTGTGCAGTATAGGGGTGCCGTTTACCTCCACCAGAGGCTTCGGAACGGAATCCGTATACGGGCGCAGTCTCGATCCCGTGCCTGCGGCGAGGATGACGGCAGTCCGAGTACGGTTGCTCATATCAAATGTCCTTCTGATGAGGCTCAGGCAGCCACTTGTCTGGTCTTGAGGCTGTTCAACGTTTCGACGACCTTCTGCAGTCCCTGCTCCAGCTGGCCTGGGGGCGCCCCGAATGACAGTCGCAGACCATTCGGATCACCGAATGTGCCACCGGCGACGGAGCCCACGCCGGTTTCATCGAGAAGCAACTGGGCAACGTCGTCTGTGGTCCGCACGGGCCCCCCCTGCGGCAGCGAAGCGATCAACGTGCTCAAGTCGAGATAGAAGAAAAACGAACCCTCGGCGCGCGGTGCATCGACATCGCGCAGGCCGGACAGAATGTGCAGCCCCACGGTACGAGCATCAGTCAATCGCCGGTGCAGCTCCCGTTCGAAACGGCCATCACCAACCTGTAGGTGATGCAGAATGGCGTGTTGCGCAATCACGTTGGGGTTAGAGGTCGTGTGACTCTGCAGTTTCTTGGCCGCGGAAACGATCTCCGGCGGCGCCGCAAAATAGCCCATGCGCCATCCAGTGATCGCCAGCTCCTTGGAGAAGGCATTTACCAGGATTGTCCGCGACCGAACCCCGGGATGGGCCATGACGACGGACTCATGGCGTCCACCCGTGAAGACAAAGCTGGAATAGCATTCGTCGGAAACGATCCAGAGCTGATAATTGATAGCGATATCGCCAATGGCCTGAAGCGTTGTTCGATCGTAGACAGCGCCTGTGGGATTATTAGGCGAGTTGATGATGATGGCTTTCGTGCGTGGTGTGACGGCGGCACGGATTGCGCCAATGTCAGGAACATAGGTTGGCGGCCGGACTTCGACGAATACGGGCTTTGCGCCGGCAAGAAGAACTTGGGACGGGAATGTCGGCCAGCACGGGCGAAAGATGATGACCTCGTCGCCTGGGTCGAGCACAGCCAGAGCAGCATCGAGCAATCCTTGTTTTGCGCCCGCGGTGATGACGATATCGTCGATGTTCCAGCCAACGCCTGTTTCGATCGTCAGTTTTTTCGCGACGGCTTCCCGGAGCGGTGCCAGACCGATTGAATCCGTATAGCGGTTCGTGCCGGCATTGATTGCGGCGATCGCTCCATTGCGAACTGACGTGGGCGGCTCGATGATCACCTCGCCGGCCGCCAGATCGATGATCTGACGGCCGGCCGCGGCAGCAACCTTGGCTGCCTCGCGGGCGGCGGCAGTGCCCGGACCTGAAAGCAAGGACATCCGCTGCGCAAGCATGTGCGCCTCTCCTGAGCTAATTGTCGAATTTTTGAGCTTGGTCCGAGTCGCTCGGACGTCGCTCTGCTGTCCGCTTCGGCAGATACTGTTCTTCCGCCTGAGCCAGTTCGTGATAGCCGATCAGGCTGAACAGCTCGTCGAGGCCGGCAACCTGGTCCTCTATCCCGGCGATGCTTTCTTCCGACGAGATGCGGCCGCAGATGTCACGCATGCCAGCGATCGCCGCCCGCATCGAATGGTTGGCCCAGATGACCGTCGAAATGCCGGCATCACGAAAAACCGAAGCCGGCGTTTTGTAGTATTTGGTGGGAACGATGACGATCGGCAGCTTGTTGTTCCATTCCTGGGCGAAGGTCAGGATCTCGTCTGCGACGGCCTTGCCGGAGTGTATGAGGATCGCGTCGGGGCCGGCTTCTGAATAAGCCTCGGCCCGGACCAGCGCCTCATCGAGACCGTGACCGGCGATCAGCGCCTCGATCCGCGCGACGACGACGAAATCCGGTCCCGTCGTGTCTTTCACTGCTTTGAGCCGGCCGCAGAATTCGTCGATGTCAGCAAGCGGATGCCGATCCCCGACAAAGGAGTTCAACTTCGGAAAGCCCTTGTCTTCAAGGCACATGCCGCTGGCCCCGCGTTGCTCAAGCTTCCGCGCGACCAAGCGAGCATTGTTGAAATTTCCGAAGCCGCTGTCACCGTCGACAAGAACAGGGATGTTCGTCGCATCGACCATGCGCTCGACGACGTCGACGACTTGGGTCCAACTCGCTTCGTTGGCGTCGCGATAGCCAAGCGCCGAGGCGATGGAAAGACCAGAGGCCCAGAGCCCGCGAAAGCCGGCACGCTCGGCAATCGCTGCCGAAAGCCCATCATGCGCTTCCATCAAAAATGTCAGTTCCTTCGAGAGAAGGAGCTCGCGAAGGGTCGTCGATGACACCGTCACCGGCAAGACTTCCGCCCCGAACGAAATCGCCTTGCTCATTGTATGACCTCCTCCATAAACTCATGGCCAATGAACTCGGTGAAACGGGACGATTACTCATCGTCGCCCTCACCTCGCTGTAGAAAAGTCCTTTGGCCTACATATGTGCGATGGTCGTGAGATCCGCTGGAAGCGGCTCTGTGCCGGAGCGCACGGTACGGCTCAAGCAGCAAGAGCCATGCCAGCTAAAAAGCCGTTATTATTGCATTAGGTTGCGTTGCGCGGCTGGTTCCGTTTGTTAGCGGCGCTACGATTCTGTCGGGAACAAGCTATTTCAGGACCGCGATTAGTGTGCTTGCAAGCCGCCCGCGTGCTGACATCGGGCTTGCAGCACGGGGATCTCACGTGGTGAAGCCGCTGGGCAAGAGGGCGATCTATGGGCGGCAAGCCTTGTACATGCCTTTGCCCGAAAGCCGGAAGCCTCTGCCAATTTGCGCGTGGCCATAGGCCAAAGAGCACAGTGGATTTGGTGAGCCGGCGCGAGCATGCATGCGGCGGTCACGATTTAGAGCTTCCGCCACCGCGGACTGGGCCGACCGCTGACCAGAAATACACGCTGGCAATTTTTCGGAATAAGGCGCGCTGCCCTCAAGCTGGAGAAAATACTGCATCCCGCTTTGCCGAGCACTCCAGTCTATGAATCAGATCCCACCCATGCAGGTATTTCATCTCGAGGTAATCCTCGAGCCCGTGGCGGGAACCCTCCCGACCTATGCCGGATTGCTTCATCCCACCGAAGGGGGCTGCTTCGGAGGACATGCGGTCGGTGTTGATGCCCACCATTCCGTATTCCAGGACCTCGGCCACGCGCCGGACGGTTCAGATTGGAGGCATCAAGGCCGTAGATAGTGTCGTAGGCTTCGCGCACGACCTGCTCCGCATCGTCGAAGCGAATGGTCGGTGCCAATGGCCCAAATGTCTCCTCTCGCGACTGCCATTTGCTGGAAAAGTCGGTGAGGACGGTCGTTGGAAGAACGTACCTTGCTCGCCGACGCGATTGCCCCCCATCGAATCGTACCGCCTTTTGCGACGGCATCGGCGATGTGAGATTCGATCTTGGCCGGTGCACGCCTGTCGATCAGCGGTCCGATAGCTGCTGCTGTTACCGACCTGAAGCTGGGGAACCTGGCCGGCCTCCGCGCTCTCCAAGGCGGGGAGATGGCAAGGCACAAGCAGGAAGCGACGTTGCCAGATCCGGACATTTTAACTTAGCTGCTACAGTCTAAAGTCGCATAACATTGCAGTGCGGAACTCAATGGCGACCTGTGCCGGGGTCGCTTCATCACAACGTCTGACCCTTTCACGACTCTTTCTTTCACGGTCGCCCAACGGCAGACCGCGACTCTAGGCAGGTCTTGGCGCTACGCTCGGGGAATAGCAGCTTTGCGCCGCATTCCGGCCCTTTATCCAGGTTGCACGAGTTCTTAAAAGCGGACAGTCGGGTCAGTAGCCGAGACGTCAGCATTGGGTGCGGACGAGCGGACGCGGCTGCACCAACATCGCTCAGATGATAGCCTTCTTGCAATGGCTGAGCTCAGACCACAAAGTCGGTACGTATTATCTAGAGGTCTCTAATGAGTGCTCGCCTATCGACAGCCATCCGGATCGGCGAAGCCGCAAAGGCCATTTTACGAAAGACTCAGAGCTTTCCAACCAAGGGTTTCGGAGATCATGAAGACCTGAGCGAACGCAAACATATCGGTGTTGAGCCGATGCTCCTGGCACTTTCGATGGAGTTGGCACTCAAAGCGTGGTTCGTTTTCGACCACGACGATCCAAAAGCTACCAAATCGCACGACCTGATGAAGCTGTTTGACGACCTAAAGCCCGAAAGCCAGAAGAAACTTGACGCGGAGTTCAAGAGATCAGTGGCTCCCTACCATCCAAACGGTCTCTACATCGACTACAGCATCCGTCAGATTCTGTATCAGCACAAAGATGCCTTCATCGACTGGCGCTATCTCCATGAGGCCAATAAATCGATGATGTTCGATCAGGGTGCTTTTGAGGCAACGCTTGAAATGGTGCTCCGGGAGTTCGAGAAGAGATATCGCATTGAGCAAGTTATGCCGGTGTCGATTTGAGCGGACCTCGCAACGCGATCGCCGCAATCGCCGTCATGGATACGAAAACGCGGGTCGATCTCGCCCGAG
>NZ_CAUM01000005.1 GCF_000350085.1 Mesorhizobium metallidurans STM 2683 | reverse complement strand
AAGCTGGAGCGGGTAGCGGGAATCGAACCCGCGCGTTCAGCTTGGGAAGCTGACAAGCTACCATTACATCATACCCGCGTGAGCCCTCGTTACCACGCAAGCCGGCATTCGGGCAATCGTTAAGCTCGCGCTCGTGCCTTGCTGGCCGCCCACCGTTACTTCGTCGTGGCAAGGGTATTGTTCGCGGCAAAGTTCGGCCAGTATTTCGAGATTGCCAGCGTGGCCCCAATTGTCGAGAAATGCCCATAATCGAAATAGAGAAACTGGCCTGCGTCGGCGAAGGAGCAGCGTCCCGCGCTGCACAGGAATTTTAGCGGATCGATGAAAGTGGCGCCTTTGGTAAATGAGCGCACGCGGTCGTTGATGCCGGGATCCATGGCCATTGGCCAGGATGTATCATCCAGATTCCTGCGCTTTGCGAAGAACGCGATTTTCCGGACGTCGGTTATGAACTCCGGAGACTGGCCGATGACAAACACCCGCACGCCCAGGCCACGAAGCGTATCGATCGTTTGCTGGAGACCGTCGAAGCTTCTCGCCGCATAGTCGGTCCACCGGCCGCTGAGTATGGCCGTCCGGATACCGGCATCCCCGATTATTTTCAGGGCTTGCTGATTGAATCGCGTGCAATTTGGACGTGCATAGGAGAAGTAGGAGAGAATCGGTGGACAGCCCGCATAGGTGTATTCTACGACATTGGCTTGAATCTGATTTGCGTTGGCGTCCAGGCCTGAAACATAGTGGGCGGCGAACGAGTCGCCCCACAACAAGACATCCGTCTTGAAGCCGCGGGTGCGGGTGCAATCCCCGAGGTTCCAGTTTTCTATCTGGCTGGAGCCCTCGTTGAAACAGGTGCCATTGCGCCAGTCGCCGACAGGAATCCGCTGTTGGGCAAAGTCCGGAAACCGTTGCGGAAAGCCGTTGCCAAGCGCCCCGGCCGCGCCGCCAACACAAAGAAGAGCGATCGCGCCCGCTGAAAAGGCGAAGATGGGCACCGGGGCGGTAAAGGTCCTTTTCTGCCGAAACGGCTGCTCGACATATTTCCAGGAAAATGCAGCCAGCGCGAAGCTTGCAACCGTCATTACAACGATCATCGACGGGTCGAGTTTTTGCAGTGAAAGATAGTGAGCGAACGAATTGATTGGCCAGTGAACGAGATACAGCGAATACGAGATGAGACCGATCCAGACCAGCGGTCGGGTTTCGAGTATACGGGTAACGATCGTCGACGGGGTACTCTGGCCAACGTAGATAAGCAGCGCGGTTCCGAGGCATGGATACAAGGCGTTGTAACCCGGGAACGGATCACTCTCCGAAACCGTCAGGAATCCGATGGCGAGAAGGCCAACCCCTGCCAGGCCGGCCAGTTCCATGACAAGCCGGTTACCCAGGGCCGGGGGCCGTTTCAACATGAGCACGGCGCCCAGCATAAGTTCCCAGATACGTGTCGGCAGCAGGTAGAAGCCAGCTGTCGGAGCCATCGATGTCGCCATGATCGCCAGCACGAAGCTGCCAAGAATGATCGGCAGGAGTATCGTCAGCCAGCGCTTCCCGAAATAGCGATAGATCAGGAACATAAGGATCGGAGCAAAGATGTAGTATTGTTCCTCGACCGAAAGCGACCAAGTGTGCAGCAGAGGTCGCAGTTCGGCATCGATGGAGAAGTAATTCGTCGTTTTCCAGAAATAGATGTTCGACCAGAAAGTCGATGACGCTATGACGCTGAGACTGAATTCATGCAGATCTGACGGCAAGAGAATGAATAATGCCGCTATGCATGTAAGAAGTGTGACAAAGACCAGAGCCGGCAGAATGCGCCGGGCGCGGCGCCAGTAGAAGCTGACGATCGAAAACTGGCCGCGTTCAAGGTCGTCCAGAAGGCTTCCGCTGATCAGGTAGCCGGAGATGACGAAGAAGATATCGACGCCGGTAAAGCCGCCGGGAATTGCCGTGATTCCGAAGTGGAAGAGTACGACCGGCAGGACCGCAACAGCCCGTAGGCCATCGATATCGCGCCTGTACTTCATTCAGGAAGTCCACTCGCGGTGTTCGCGGGTCACTGCGAGACAGCGCAGTCCGTCAATATCCGAGCCGTCAATATCCGGGCGATGACTCTGGCTGATCGACATCAATTGGCTACCCTCTGTCACCTAATTTTGCTGCACCGCAACATAGGTGTCAAGGCTGGCGAGCAGGCAATCATGCAAGCCACCGTTCGGGCGATCGTAAAGCGGCCTGGATTCTGCGACTGACAGAATTCTGCGACTGGCTTGATGCCGGGCCGGCAAGTGCGTATTTCTGGACCTGTACACGAATCGGTGCAACCTACTCTGGAGACGGGCCTTGTCCGCACTGAACCGTTTTCTCGGCGATACGCCGCTCCGGGTGCTCCTGAAGCTGCTGGTCGTGTCGTTTCTCGTCGGCCTCGTCATGAACGCCTTCGGCTGGTCGCCGATGGATGTGCTCTACGGCATCCAGAAATTCTTCGTCGATCTGTGGAACCTGGGTTTCCGCGCCGTCGACCGTTTCCTCGGCTATATCCTGCTGGGCGCGGCGATCGTCGTGCCGGCCTTCATCCTGCTCAGGATCGCCAACTATAAGAAATAGCTGTTAGGCGTAGCGCGAAGCCACTTCGAACAGGACGGCGTGGCGCGCGGCGAGTGCCGCCACATCCGTCGCGTAGCCACCGCCGATGACGCCGCACACGGGGATACCCAGCGCCCGGAAATGGCGGATCACCATGTCGTCGCGGGCGCGCAGACCCTCGTTCGACAGCGACAGCCTGCCAAGCCGGTCCTCGGCATGGACGTCGACCCCGGCATTGTAGAAGACAAAGTCCCAGCGCGCCCTGGCGGACAATTCCGGCAGAAGGCTACTCAGCCTTTCGAGATAGGCCGCGTCGCCGGTGCCGTCGGGCAGGGCGACATCGAGATCGGAGGCGATCTTGCGCACCGGATAGTTGCGCTCGCCATGCATGGAAAAGGTGAACGCGCGCGGCTCGTCGCCCAGAATGTCGGCCGTGCCGTCGCCCTGGTGCACGTCGAGATCGACGATCAGGATGTTTTGGACTGCACCTTCGCCAAGCAGCACCAGCGAGGCGACGGCGACATCGTTGAAGGTGCAGAAACCAGCGCCCTGCGCGCGCCGTGCGTGATGGCTGCCGCCGGCGGTGTTGCAGGCGATGCCGCTCAGCAACGCCAGCCGCGCCGCCAGCACCGTGCCGCCGGTTGCGAGCTGCGCTCTTAGCGAAACGCGTAGGTTTACCGGAAAGCCGATCTCGCGCTCGATTTTTGCAGGCACTTCGAAGGCCAGCACCTGGTCGACATAGGAGGCGGCATGGGCAAGCTTCAGCCATGACGCCGGCGCCGCGTCCGGCACGTTGAGCGCGGCAGGCTCGGCCAGCCCATGCGCGCTCAGGGCTTCCATCAGCACCGGATATTTGCTCATCGGAAAGCGGTGATTGACGGCGAAGCCGGCGTCATAGTCGGGGTGATGGACGATCTGCAGCGGCATGATGTAAGGGCGGCCTGCGCCAGTGCTGGAATTCGGTTGGCCGCCGTTGGATGGCGATTGCGCGGCGTCGCGAAACTGGGGCACATCGGCTGTTCGATCAAGCCGCAATCAGCAAGGCAGCAATCCTTGGACAAGGGTGCCAACCAAGCCACCGCCAGGACCTTCGTCGTCACCAACCGCTCGGTGCTCGCCATCGCGGTGCCGATGACGCTCGCCTATCTGACGACGCCGCTGCTTGGCATCGTCGACACGGCGGTGATCGGCCAGTTAGGTGACGCTGCCCTTCTCGGCGGCCTGGCGGCGGGTGCGCTCATTTTCGACGTTGTCTTCACCACCTTCAATTTCCTGCGCTCCGGCACCACCGGCCTCGTCGCCCAGGCTTTCGGGCGCGGCGATGATTTGGAAGAGCAGGCAGTGTTCTGGCGCGCCGTGCTGATTGCGATCGTCGCCGGTATCGTGCTTGCCGCGCTCGCGCCATTGGTCGCCATTGCCGGGCAATGGTTCATGGCCGCCGACCCGCGCGTCAGCGAGGCGATGGGCGTCTACATCAGGATCAGATTGCTCGCCGCACCCTTCTCGCTGATCAACTACGCCATCCTCGGCTATGTTCTGGGCCGCGGCGAAGGCGGGCTTGGCTTGATGCTGCAACTGGTGCTCAACGGCATCAACGTCGCGCTCTGCATTCTGCTTGGCTTGGAGCTGGGCTGGGGCGTCGCCGGTGTTGCCTGGGCGACCGTCACCGGCGAATTCGTCGCCGTGCTGCTTGGCCTCGCGATTGTCATCAGGCGTTTCCGCGCGGCCCCGCCTTTGCCGCGCCACCGCCTGCTCGACATGGCTGCCTTCCCGCGCATGCTGTCGCTCAATCGCGACATCATGATCCGCTCGTTCTCGCTGCTCGCCGCTTTCGCGCTGTTCACCCGCCAGGGCGCGCAATTCGGCACGGTGACGCTGGCCGCCAACGCCGTGCTGATGAATTTCTTCCTGATCGCCGGCTATTTCCTCGACGGTTTCGCCACGGCCGCCGAACAGCTTGCCGGCCGCGCCATCGGCGCTGGCGCCGCGACGCCCTTCCGGCAAGCGGTGCGGCTGACCCTGTTCTGGGGCTTTGGGCTGGCGGGCGCGGCGACGCTCGTGCTGTTGCTTGGCGGCGCCGATCTGGTCGCCCTGATCACGACGTCTGAGGACGTTCGCGCCGTTGCCGACATCTATCTGCCCTGGGTCGCCTTCACCGCGCTGAGCGGCGTGCTGGCGTTCCAGATGGACGGCGTCTTTATCGGCGCGACCTGGTCGCGCGACATGCGCAACATGATGCTCGTGTCTTTCCTCTTCTTCAGCGCGGCGCTGCTCACTTTGGCGCCGGTCTTTGGCAATCGCGGCCTATGGGCGGCGCTGCATGTCTTCCTGCTGGTGCGCGGCTTCAGCCTGCTCGCCATTCTGCGATTGCGGATGCGCACGGCGTTTTAGGCGGGGTCATATTGGAATGAACAATCTTAGGGTCGAAAATATGCAGGAACTGGTTGGAAAGAGTGGCATCATTACCGATATCTCGGCATACGGCGCCTTCGCATTTGGATTTCTTTTTATAGCTGGCGTTGGCTACATCGTGCTTAAGGACCTGCCTCTCACGAGAGACAGGCAAGGGCGATACCTCAATTACTTCTTCATTCACCGTAGGAAAGAGGGGTGGGTATTGCTCTCTCTGTGGTTTGCGTCCGCTATTTTATTGGCCACAGGGGCCATACTGGCAAAGCTTTAGTCGACGATCCGCGCGGCTCGAACCTGGACGAAATTTCAAACTGGGATACCACGCTTCTGGCGCGGTCTAGAGTCGCTTCGAGGCCCAGAAGTCGAGGCGGCTGTCACGTAGATCGCGGACGGATTTAAGCCGCTCTTTTTCCACGAAACGGATCATTCCGGAAACAATGCGGCCTGGCAGCGCAGGCCCGGCATAGATCATGCCGGTATAGAGCTGGACGAGATCGGCGCCGGCGCGGATTTTTTCCAATGCGTTCTCGGCGGAAGCGACACCGCCGACGCCGATGATGGCGCGGTCCGGGCCAAGCAGTTTGCGCATCCTCGCCAGCACGATGGTCGAGCGCTCGAACAAGGGCTTTCCCGAGAGGCCGCCGGTCTCGCCGGCGACAGCGACGCTGCGCAGGCTCAGTCGCGAAATGGTGGTGTTGGAGACGATGACGCCGTCTATCTGTTTCTCCGTGACCTCGGCGGCGATGTCCTCCAGCTCGGCCTCGACCAGATCCGGCGCGATCTTGAGGAAGACGGGCGGCCGCGCTGTGGCTGCCGAACGCGCAGCGATGACCCGGGACAAAAGCTCGCCGAGCTGCTCGCGCGCCTGCATGTTGCGCAGGCCAGGCGTGTTCGGCGAGGAGATGTTGACCGTCAGATAGCTGGCGTAAGGCGCAAACCTGACAACGCCGCGCTCATAGTCGTTGATACGGTCGGCGCTGTCCTTGTTGGCGCCGATGTTGACGCCGACGATGCCGGCGCGGCCCCTGCGGGCGGCAAGGCGTCGCTCGGCCGCCTCGTGACCCTCATTGTTGAAGCCCAGCCGGTTGATCACGGCTTCGTCCGCTGTCAGCCGGAAAATGCGCGGCTTCGGATTGCCCGCCTGCGGCAGCGGCGTGATGGTACCGACCTCGGCGAAGCCGAAGCCGAGGCCAAGCAGCGCGTCCGGTACCTCGGCATTCTTGTCGTAGCCGGCGGCCATGCCGAGCGGGTTGGGAAAATCGATGCCGCAAAGGCTGACCTTCAGCCTGTCGTCGCGCACAGGGCGCCTGCCAACCGGCAGGCCGCATCTCAGCGCCGTTATCGACAGCCCATGCGCGGCTTCCGGATCGAGTGTGAACAGGAGCTTCTGGCCGATCCGGTCGAGCAGGCTCATTCGCCCTCCAGCACCGGAAACTGGTGCGCGCCATCGGGGCCGAGTGGCAATGGTCGGACCCGGACGACAGCCTTGAGGTCGAGCGGACCGTAGAGATGCGGGAACAACGCGCCACCGCGCGAGACCTCGTATTTCAGCGCTTCACCCAGGCGCGCCGCATCGATGGCGACCAGCAGCAGTCCGGTCTGACCAGCAAAGTGCTTTGCCGCAGTTTCGCGGGCCTGCACGGCGGTAGAAAAATGGATGAAGCCATCGGCGAGATCGATCGGCGCGCCGGTGAAGCTTCCGTTTCTTTCGGCCTCGCGCCAAAGCGCTTCAGGTACTATCTTGTAGATAATCTGAGACATGGTTGCGCTATAGTCTGAACAGACCAGGCGGGGAAGGGCGCATCTTCCCCATTTCCGGCGCAAACATGTGATAGTTTGCGCTAATTGGCCCATGGAGGACAACATGCGTCTGCAGCACGTCTTGATCCCGGCAGCACTCGTTTCGCTCGTCGCGGCATCAGCCTTTTCCGAGGAAACCGATCGCTACAAGCTGGAAAAGTCGGCCAATGGCTATGTCCGTATGGACACCCAGACCGGCGCGATGTCGATCTGCGAGGAACGCACCGGCCAGCTCGTATGCAAGGTGGCGGCCGACGAACGCGCTGCCTTCCAGGACGAGATCGACCGGCTGCAAGGCTCGGTGAAGGCGCTGGACGAGCGCGTTGCCAAGCTTGAGAATTCGCTGTCAGCCCGCCTCGAATCGCAGCTGCCCAGCGAGGAGGATTTCAACAAGACGATGGGCTACATGGAACGCTTCCTGCGCGGCTTCATGGACATCGTCAAGGATATGGACAAGGACAATGGCGGCGACGGCGCCAAACTCAATTCGCAAAAGACCTGAGCGCCATTAGTTCGGGGAAAAGTCCGCGCCGGGTCTTTGCCGCTTGAAAACAGCTTACATCACCGCATAATTGTTCGACTGGTCCCGAAAAAGCGACAAATCATCGATGGGATTCGGGGAGGGACATTTGCCGTCGGGCTACACGTTCGTCATTGCCGACGACCATCCGTTGTTCCGTGGCGCCCTTCGGGAGGCGCTGGCCGGCATCGGCAATGTCGCCGCCATTCACGAGGCCGGCGATTTCGAAAGTGCCAAGGCGCTGGTCGTGGCCAATGAAGATGTCGATCTGGTGCTGCTCGACCTGTCGATGCCGGGCGCCAGCGGCCTTTCCGGTCTGATCTCGCTGCGCGGCATCCATCCGGCGGTGCCGCTGGTGGTGGTGTCGGCGCATGACGACCCGGTGACGATCCGCCGTGCACTCGATCTCGGCGCTTCCGGCTTCATCTCCAAATCGGCCAGCATGGAGGAGATCCGCGGCGCCGTGCAGGCGGTGCTGGCCGGCGATATCGCCGCTCCCGTCGGCATCGATCTCGGCGTCGAGCGCGATCCCGAGATCTCCGACCTGATCAAGCGGCTGCAGGCGCTGACGCCGCAGCAGACGCGTGTGCTCGGCATGCTGGCCGAAGGGCTGCTCAACAAGCAGATCGCCTACGAACTCGGCGTCTCCGAAGCAACGATCAAGGCGCATGTCTCGGCGATCCTGCAGAAGCTCGGCGTCGACAGCCGCACCCAGGCGGTGATCCAGCTCTCCAAGATCGGCAGCGACCCGCTGCAGGCGGCCGGCTAACTCTTACTCCGCCGCTGACGCCAGCGGCCTGATCCTGGCCATCATCGAACGCAGCATCGCCGGTTTCAGCGGCTTGTTGACAACCGGCACGTCCAGACTGGCGGCGGCCGCGCGAACCTCGCTGGAGCGGTCGGCGGTGACCAGCACGGCGGGCATGTCCTCGCCATGGATCGCGCGCAATCTCGCGATCACATCGAGGCCGGTCCTGCCGTCGAGATGGTAGTCGGCAAGCACGATGTCCGGCCGGCGCAGGCCCGATCCCTCGAAATCCTCCGAACCGGAAAAAAGTTCGACGTCGCAGCCCCAGCCTTCGAGAAGCAGCCGCATGCCATCGAGGATGCGGGCGTCGTTGTCGATGCAGAACACATGCAGCCCGGCAAGGGAAGCGGAGGCGCGGATCGGCGCCTTGGCCTCGACGGCGCGGCGTGGCGCCTCGACCGCCGCGACCGGCAGGATGACGGAAAAGCGCGTGCCCTTGCCCGGATCGGAGAAGATCCGGATTTCGAGCCGCAGGACGCGGGCGATGCGGTCGACGATGGAGAGGCCCAGACCGAGGCCCTCGGCCTCACGCGCGCCTTCGTCGAGCCGGGTGAATTCATTGAAGACCGTGTTCAATTTGTCGCCGGCGATGCCGATGCCGGTGTCGATCACCTGGATCTCGGCCAGTTCGCCGCGTCGCCTGACCCCGACCAGGATGCGGCCATGGCGGGTATATTTGATGGCGTTGGACACCAGATTCTGGATCAGGCGACGCAACAGATTGCGGTCCGTCATCACGCTGAGCGATGACGGCATGATCGTCAGGCCGAGCTTTTTCTCTGCGGCCAGCGGCCGGAAGTCGTTGCCGATCTGCCCGAGCAGTCCATCCAGGCTGAAGGCGGTATCCTCCGGCTTCATCGCGCCGGCGTCGAGGCGTGAAATGTCGAGCACGGCGCCGAGAATGGTCTCGACCGATTCCAGCGAGGATTCGATATTGATCGCGGCCTTGCCGGCAGGTCCCTTGCCGGCCTTTTCGATCAGCGACGAGCAGTAGAGGCGGGCGGCGTTCAGCGGCTGCAGGAGGTCGTGGCCGGCGGCGGCAAGAAAGCGCGTCTTGCCGAGATTGGCCTCCTCGGCCAGCATCTGCGCCTGCGCCAGCTCCTCGTTGACGCGGGTCAGTTCGACGGTACGGTCCTTGACGCGCTGTTCCAGCGATTCATTGGCGCGCTTGAGCGCCAGATCCTGCTCGACGCGTCCGGAAATGTCGGCATAGGTGGCGACGATGCCGCCATCCGGCATCGGGTTGGAGCGCAATTCGAGGATGCGGCCGCTGGTCTTCAGCTCCATCTGCCACGGGCTGACGAAACTGGTCAGGCGGTTGAGCATCGCCACCCGCTGGTCCGCCGGGATGTCGCCGCGCTGGGCGAGGTGGTGCAATATGCGATCGAGCGAGACACCGACCTGGCCCATCTCGTCTGGCAGGTCGAACAGCGCCCGGTACTGGCGGTTCCAGCAGATCAACCGGAAATCCCGGTCGAAGACTGTGATGCCCTGTTCCATCTGGTCGAGCGCGATCTGCAACAGGTCGCGATTGTGCTGCAGCGCTTCGGTGGCGTCGTCGAGCAGGCGGAAAGCATCCTTGGATTCGCGGTCGTTGCGGCGCAAAAGCAGCGACAGGATCAACCGCGCCGAAGACGAGCCGACCGCGCTCGCCAAAAGCTGCTCGGAGAAGCGGATGATGTCCATGCTCGCCTGCTCGTTGCCGTGCAGCGAGGTCCCACTGCTGTTTTCGAACGACTGGAAGGAGCGTTCGGTGCGTTCGACACCGAGGTAGCGCGCGATGGTGTCCTTGAGATCGTTGACGGTGACGGTGGTGCGGAAGCGGCGCAGGCTGGGCATCGGACCGGCGTCGCGCGGCACGAAGATCGCCGCCTGGATGCGTTCCAGCGGCACCGACGCGCGCGACAGCGAGCCGAGCACGAAAAACAGCGTATTGATCGACAAGCTCCACAAGACGCCGTGGTTCAGCGGCTCGGCGACGGTGCCGAACAGCGCCTGCGGCCGCAACGCTTCGAAACCGAGCAGGCCATGGACAACGATGCCGGTATCGGGTGCGGCGAGCGACGGCAGCAGCAGCGTATAGCTCCAGACGAGGATGCCGGCGACCATGCCGAGTGCGGCGCCCCTGCCATTGGCGCCGCGCCAGACCAGCCCGCCGATCAGCGCCGGCGCGAACTGGGCAATGGCTGCAAACGACATCAGGCCGATGGAGGACAGCCGCGCGCTGTTGGTGCTCTCGCGGTAATAGAGGAAGGCGATGAACAGCATGATGAAGATAGCGCCGCGCCGCACATTGAGGATGAGCGTCGACCAGTCCTCGTTCTGGGAGGTCGTGGTCTTGAGCAGGCGGCGCACGAACAGCGGGATGACGAGGTCGTTGGAGATCATGATCGACAGCGCGACGCTTTCGACGATCACCATCGCGGTCGCCGCCGACAGGCCGCCGATGAAGGCTGCCATGGCCAGCACATCATGGCCGTTGAGCAGCGGCAGCGACAAGACGTAGAGATCGCTGCTGGTCCTGCTGCCGACGAGCGACAGGCCGGCCAGCGCGATCGGCAGCACGAACAGGTTGATCGCCACCAGATAGAGCGGAAACACCCATGTCGCGGTGCGCAGTTCGGCTTCGCTGCGATTCTCGACGATGGTAACGTAGAACTGGCGCGGCAGCATGATGATGGCGAAGCCGCTAAGGCCGGTCAGCACCAGCCAGGTGGTGAGCGAAGTGTTGTAGCTCATCGCTTGGCGCACTTGCTCATTCTGCGCGAGCTTGTCGATCATGTCGCCCGGGCTGCCGAAGATCAGGAAGGTCACCATCAGGCCGATCGCCAGGAAGGCGGCAAGCTTGACCACGGTTTCGACCGCGACCGCCAGCACCAGCCCGTCCTGGTGCTCGGTGGCGTCGGCGTGGCGTGTGCCGAACAGCACCGCAAACAGCGCCAGCAGCATGGCGACGACCAGCGAGATGTCGCTGACGAAGGGGTCAAACGAGGGCGGCGAGCCGGTATAGTGCTCGACCATCAGGCTGACCGAGCCGGAAATCGCCTTCAATTGCAGCGCGATGTAGGGCACTGCGCCAATCGTCGCGATCAGCGTGGCGATCGCCGCGACCGCAAAGCTCTTGCCGTAGCGGGCGCCGAGGAAATCGGCGATCGAGGTGATTTTCTCAGTTTTGGCCAGCCTGACGATGCGTTGCAGCAGCGGAAAGCCGAACACGAAGACCAGTACCGGACCGATATAGATGCCGAGGAATTCTAGGCCGCGTTCGGAGGAAAGGCCGACCGAGCCGAAGAACGTCCACGAGGTGCAGTAGATCGCCAGGCTGAGCGCATAGATCAAGGGTCGGGCCCGGTCGGGCCTGGACATCGTCGAGCGCCGGTCGCCGAGGCTGGCGATGGCGAAGAGCAACGTCACATAGGCGATCGCGATGATGACGATGAACCAGCCCTGCACGGCCCAGAAATCCTCCCTTGCCGGTTTTCCTCCGGCCTCTCAGAGGCAATCACAGCTTGAGAGGCAAGTCCATCACCGCTTTCGGTGCATGATAACAGCGGTTTTGGGCACAACCTGGCCGGTGGAAACCGGTCTTTTGCCCATGTTGCAACCGCAGGTTTTTGTTATGCTGCCTGCGGGTCGGGCGTCGGACTGAGCGGCGGCGGCACGGCCGGTCAGGACAGGAGGGTCGAATGCTGAAAGAATTCCAGGAATTCATTTCCCGGGGCAATGTGATGGACTTGGCCGTCGGCGTCATCATCGGCGCTGCCTTCGGCAAGATTGTCGATTCGCTGGTCAACGACATCATCATGCCGATAGTGGGCGCAATTTTCGGCGGACTTGACTTCAACAACTATTTCTTCGGTCTCTCCTCTGCCGTCAACGCGACATCGCTGGCTGATGCCAAGAAGCAGGGCGCCGTCTTCGCTTATGGCAGCTTCATCACAGTGGCGCTGAACTTCGTCATCCTCGCTTTCATCATCTTCCTGATGGTCAAGGCGGTAAACAATCTGCGCAGGCGGCTGGAAAAGGAAAAGCCAGCCACCCCGGCCGCGCCGCCGGCCGATGTCGCCCTGCTCACTGAAATTCGCGATCTTCTCGCCAGGAAGTAGCGCCGGGCAGATTTCTGGACCAAAACCCTGGCCGCCCGCGGCCGGGGTTTTCTGTTTTCGGCCGCCGCAAAACACGCTAGCAGTCGAGAGAACGAACCGGATACATCCATGACCTTGATCGAGACCCTGCGCGCCGAAGCCCGCGCGGCGCCCGAAAGCGGCATTGTCGCCGTCGTCAACTACGGCCGCCTGCGCGAGGGGATGATCCCGCTCTGGGCCGGCGAGGGCGATCTGCCGACGCCCGCATTCATTACCGATGCCGCGTCAAAGGCGCTGGCCGGCGGCGAGACATTCTACACCTGGCAAAAGGGCATCCCTGATCTCAGGCGGGCGCTTGCCCGCTACTATGCCAGGCATTTCGGCAAGACCTTCCCCGAAGAGGAATTCATCGTCACCGGGTCCGGCATGCATGCCATCCAGCTGGCGCTCGACGCGCTCGCCGGCGCCGGCGACGAAATTGTCTATCTGTCGCCGGCCTGGCCGAATTTCGACGCTGCCGCGGCGATATCGGGAGCCGTTCCGGTGCCGGTTTCGCTCGATCATTCCGGCAATGGCTGGTCTTGCGACGTCGAGAAAATTGCCGCCGCCATCACGCCGCGCACCAAGGCTCTGTTCATCAACACGCCGTCGAACCCGACCGGCTGGACCGCCGATCATGAGACCTTGCGGGCGATCCTCGATCTCGCCCGCGCCAGCAACCTTTGGATCATCGCCGACGAGATCTATTCCCTGTTCCACTATGGTCATGGTCGTGCCCCGTCCTTCCTCGACATCGCGACGGGGGAGGACCGCATCCTGTTCGTCAACAGCTTCTCCAAGAACTGGGCGATGACCGGCTGGCGCGTCGGCTGGATCAAGACGCATCCCGCGCTGCAGCAGGTGTTCGAGAACCTGATCCAGTATTCGACCTCGGGCGTTGCCCAGTTCATGCAGCGCGGCGCCGTCGCCGCGCTTGATGAAGGCGACGCCTTCATTGCCGAACAGGTGGAGCGGGCGCGGGCAGCGCGCGATCTGGTATGCGACATCCTTGGTGCCACCGGCAAAGCCCGGTTCACCGTGCCGCAGGGCGCATTCTATCTGTTCTTCACCGTCGACGGCATCACGGATTCACGCACTGCCGCTTTCGACATAGTCGACAAGGCCAATGTCGGCCTGGCGCCCGGCACCGCCTTCGGCCCCGGTGGCGAAGCCTTCCTCAGGCTGTGCTTCCACCGCCGCCTCGATCAGATCGAGGAAGCGGCGCACCGGCTGGCGAAATGGATGAAGACTGTTTGAGCAGGCGGCGGCTTCAGCCGCCTGACTTTATCCGCCCGATTTGGGCACCAGCAGCGGAATAATCCGGTCGCTCTTGGTCACGGATGGCCGACCAGCCGAACCATAGGGAATGCCCAGCGCGTCCCAGGTCTCGACGAGAGCGTCCTGCAGCGCCGCGATCAGCGCGTCGGAGTGGAACGGCGTCGGCGTGATGCGCAGCCGCTCGGTGCCACGCGGCACGGTCGGGTAGTTGATCGGCTGGATGTAGATGCCGTGGACACCAAGCAGGCGGTCGCTGGCCATCTTGCAGAGCTCGGGATCGCCGACCAGCACCGGCACGATGTGTGTGGCGGATTCCATCACCGGCAGGCCGGCCGCGGCAAGAACCTGCTTGGTCCGCGTCGCCTGGCGTGACTGCGCGTCGCGCTCGGCCTGCGAGCGCTTGAGATGGCGGATCGAGGTGGTGGCGGCAGCGGCAATGGCCGGCGGCAGCGCCGTGGTGAAGATGAAACCCGGCGCATAGGAGCGCACGGCATCGATCACCGCACTTGTGCCGGTGATATAGCCGCCGAGCGTGCCGAACGCCTTGGCCAGCGTGCCCTCGATGATGTCGATACGGTCGGCCAGACCTTCGCGCTCGGTGATGCCGCCGCCGCGCGGTCCATACATGCCGACGGCATGGACCTCGTCGATATAGGTCATGGCATTGTAGCGTTCGGCCAGATCGACGATCTGTTTGATGGGCGCGATGTCACCATCCATCGAATAGACGCTTTCGAAGACGATCAGCTTGGCGCGCTCGCGGCCGGCGGCCTGCAGCAGGCTTTCCAGATGTGCGACATCGTTGTGGCGGAAGATCTTCTTTTCCGCGCCCGAGCGCCGCACGCCCTCGATCATCGAGGCGTGGTTCAGCTCGTCCGAAAGCACCAGGCAGTTGGGCAGGAGCTTTGCGATGGTCGAGATCGACGCCTCGTTGGAGACGAAGCCGGAGGTGAAGACCAGCGCGGCTTCCTTGTCGTGCAGGTCGGCCAGCTCCAATTCCAGCGCAACCAGCGGGTTGCTGGTACCGGAAATGTTGCGGGTGCCGCCGGCCCCCGAGCCCATCTTGCCGGCCGCCTTCTGGAACGCGGCGATGACATCAGGATGCTGGCCCATGCCAAGATAGTCGTTGGAGCACCAGACGGTGATTTCCTCGGCGCGGCCGTTCGAGCGCCAGATGGCGCGCGGAAACTTGCCCGCGATGCGCTCGAGATCGGCGAAGACGCGATAGCGCCGCTCTGCATGGAGCTGGTCGATCGCTTCCTCGAAGAACCGCTGATAGTTCATGTCGGTTTCCCAATTTTGCGCGGGATAATAATCATTGCCCCATTCTGCGTCCACCGGACCTGTTTGGTCAAAATGCCACGCCCCGGACCTGTTCCTAACGACCACGGATCGTGGCCTATTCCCTTGATGTGGATCAATTTTGTTTCGGTATCATGCCGCGGGCGGAGCGACTGTTACCGATTTAACACTCAGGACTCTATTGGCCATGCGGCAGGCTTTCCAGTAAGGCGCTTGTTGAGACAGTTTCCGATAAATCAGAAGGTGTGAGGATACGGATGACGGTTTTGGTGACAGGCGGTGCCGGCTATATCGGCAGCCACATGGTCTGGGAATTGCTGGATGCCGGCGACAGCGTTGTCGTTCTCGATCGGCTTTCGACCGGCTTCGAATGGGCGGTGGCGCCGGAGGCGAAGCTGGTCGTCGGCGATGTCGCCGACAAGGAATTGGTCGGCTCCATCATCCGCGATAATCATGTCGACGCGATCATCCATTTCGCCGGCTCGATCGTGGTTCCCGAATCGGTCGCCGACCCGCTTGGCTATTACGAGAACAACACCTGCAAGACCCGCACGCTGATCGAAACCGCGGTGCGCGAGGGCGTGCCCCATTTCATCTTTTCCTCGACCGCCGCCGTCTATGGCGGCGCCGGGCTGGAGCCGGTGCGCGAGGATGCGCGGCTGGCGCCGGAATCGCCCTACGGCCTGTCCAAGCTGATGAGCGAATGGATGCTGCGCGACGCTGCGATCGCCTACGGCTTGCACTACACGGCGCTGCGTTATTTCAACGTTGCTGGCGCCGATCCCAAGGGCCGCACCGGCCAGTCGACGCCGGGCGCCACGCATCTGATCAAGGTCGCCTGCGAGACGGCGCTCGGCAAGCGCCCCTTCATGCAGGTGTTCGGCACCGACTATCCGACGCCGGACGGCACCTGCATGCGCGACTATATCCATGTCAGCGACCTCGCGGCGGCGCATCGGCTGGCGCTCGAGCGGCTGCGCGCCGGCGGCACCAGCCTCGTCGCCAATTGCGGCTACAGCCACGGTTATTCGGTGCTTGAAGTCATCGACAGCGTGCGCCGCGTCTTTGGCCATGATTTCGATGTGCGGATGGGCGAGCGCCGCCCGGGCGATGCTGCCGCGGTGGTCGCCAATTCGGAGCTGGCGCGCCGCGAACTCGGCTGGACCCCGCAGCGCGACGATCTCGACCTGATCGTCGCCAATGCGCTCGCCTGGGAGCGCATCCTGACCGGCAAGAATTCGGCACGGGCCTGATACGCCGGTTCTTCGGCTGCGGGCTCGAAAAGCTCGCCATGGACGCGCTATGAAGGGCTCGCGGCGGCGCGTGAAGGTGCTGCACGCGTCGAGCCTTGGGGGATGGCATGAAGATCCTGGTGCTGGGGGCCGGCGTGGTCGGCACGGCGGCCGCCTATTACCTGGCCAGCGACGGCCACGACGTCACCGTCATCGAGCGCCACCAGGCGGCGGCTCGGGGCACCAGCCAGTCGAATGCCGGTCTGGTCTCACCCGGCGACGCCACCGCCTGGGCCTCACCCGCAGCGCTGAAGACGTTCCTGCGCGGGCTCTACAACCACGATCTCGGCATCAAGGTGCGGTTGCGCTTCGATCCCTATTTTCTCGCCTGGAGCCTGCGTTTCCTCAGGCAGTGCACGCAGGCGCGGTTGCGCGCAAACAGCCGGATCAAGCTTCGCCTGGCGCTCTATTCCCGCGACTGCATCAACGCCATCTCGGCGGATACCGGTATCCATTATGACGAGCGCAAGAAGGGCATTCTCTATTTCTTCCGCTCGCAGCAGAGCCTCGATACCGGGACCGACAATTACCGTTATCTCGCCGAGCACGGCCTGCCGATCGAGATCGTCGGCCGCGACCGGCTGGTCGAGCTCGAACCAGGCCTTGCCGGGGTCAAGGAGAAGATTGCCGGCGGCGTCTATTCGCCGATCGACCAGACCGGCGATTCCAGCCAGTTCACCCAGAATCTCGCTGCTCATGCCGCCGAAAAACTCGGCGTGAAATTTCTCTACGGCACGACGGTCGAAGGCCTCGACATCGACGGCGACCGGGTGCGCATGGTCATCACCTCCGCTGGCCCGGTCGCCTGCGACGCCGTGGTGATCTCAATGGGGCCGGAAAGCGGCCTGCTCGGCCGCCGCTACGGCATCGACCTGCCGGTCTATCCGGTGAAAGGCTATACCGCGACCATTCCGCTGGAGGACGAAAGCAAGGGGCCGACCATGGGCGGTGCCGACGAGGATCGGCTGATCGGCTATTCCAGACTGGGCAACCGCTTGCGGATGTCCTCAACGGCGGAATTCACCGGCTTCGACCGTACTTTCAAGCCCGGCGATTTCAACACGATCATCAATACCGGCAAGGATCTCTTCCCAGGCGCCTTCGACGAGAAGAAGGCTGTGTTCTGGGCTGGCCTCAGGCCGATGATGCCGAGCTCCGTGCCGGTCATCGGCCAGGCGCGCTATGAGAATCTCTATCTCGACACCGGCCACGGCCATGTCGGCTGGACCATGGCCTGCGGTTCGGGAAAGTTCCTGGCCGATCTGGTCGCCGGCCGCAAACCGGAGATCGATCCGCAAGGACTAACCTATACCGGCTAGCCCGGATATCTCACACTGTCTTCCGGGGTAGGTCTGTGTGCGGCATTTTTGCGAGCGCATGAGTTGCGGGCAAGGGCTGTCGCCCGCGCGGAGCGGTTGTTGAGGTTCGGCGATGTCCTTGCAGTTGACGGGCGGGGTGGATGGGGGCGCTCAGGCGGCGGCTGCCGATAGTCGGGCGTAGGTCAGTGCCCATTCGCGCTGGAAGGGGCAGGCGGAGTTCATGGCCAGCTTGATGCGGCGCACCGAGACGCTGACCAGGGCGCCGATCTTGAACAGCTTGAGGCGGATGGTGGCGCAACTCGCCCTGGCGAGGCGGGTGTTGGCCAAGCCGATACGGCGCAGCGCGCAGACCAGCACATAGGCCATGGAGGCGAACCACAGCCTGAGCTGGTTGGCGCGCATGGTGGCGGCCGAGGTGCGGTCGGCGAACAGGTCGAGCTGGCATTCCTTGATGCGGTTCTCCATCTCGCCGCGGGCGCAGTAGAGGTCTTCATAAAGGCTCCGTGCCGGCCAGGCCTCGGCGTCGAGCGAGGTGACGACAAAGCGCGGGTTGGCCTCGCCCTGCGTCCACTCGGCCTTGGCCACGACCCGGCGCCGGCAGCTCCAGCTCTTGCGGGTGGTCCACAGGAAGTCCTTGAAGCGGCGGGCCGGTCGGTTGGTGAAGGCACTCTCGGCTCTGGCTTGCCCCAGCTCAGCCCCGATGTGCCGGACCAGCCGGACATTGCGGGCCAGGCCGAACAGGTAGTCGACGGCATTGCTCTCGCACCAGGCCATCAGCTCCTCGCGGGCGAAGCCGGAATCGGCGCGCAGCACGATGCGGACCTTGGGCCAGCGGCCGCGCAGCCGGTGCACGATGCGCTCGATCTCCTGAACCGAGCCGGCGGCGGCGTCGATGTTGGCGGGCCGCAGCTTGGCGCACAGCAAGTGATTGCCGCACAAGACGTAGAGCGGCAGGTAGCAGTAGTGGCCGTAGTAGCCGTGGAAGAAGCGCCCCTCCTGGTTGCCGTGCAGGGGATCGTCGGTGGCATCCAGATCCAGCACGATCTCCTCGGGCGCGGCAGCGTGTGCACCCACGAACAACTCGACGAACAGTGCCTCGATCGCCGCCGGATCGTGGCTGATCTTGTGATAGCGCGAAGGCTCACCCCGGCTCAGCTCCAGCCGGTTGAGCGTCGACTTGCCGGCCACGGCCGCGCATTTCTTGTGACGCCGCGCCTTGAGTTTGCCGGCCAGCACCGCCATCACCGGATCGTGGCGCAGCTCGTCATGGTCGTTGATATCCTCATAGCCGAGCGCAAGCGCGAAGACCCGCTGCGAAACCAGTGTCTTCACCTCATGCTCGATCAACGCCGGATTGCGCGCGTCCGCGAAGCAACGGGCAAAGCGGCCGACCAGTCCGATCGCCCGGTCCGTCAGCCCCAGCAGAAGCGCGCCGGCATCCGAAGTGATCGTTCCGCCGTCGAAACCAGCCACAACGGCGCGCTTTTCAACGGCTGCAAAATCAAACCGTTCCGCGCTACACTCTGTTTGCATCGGGGAGCACCTCTGCCTCGGGTAAGTCTTTGTAGCAGAAGCATTTTCCATGATTCGGAGCCCCGATGCACCTCAACTCTGTGAGATATTCGGGCTAGACATTGCCCGCATCGACTGCCACGCGCCACGACCGCACATAATCCACCCAGGCCGGGTCGTCAGGTGGCTCGGTCCTTTCCCCCTTGCCCCCGACCGCGCCGCCCTCCGATGCCAGCAGGGCAGCGCCGATGCTGGTGCCGGTTGCAGCTTCGGACGCAACGACGGCGCGTGCCGTCGCCGCCGCGAGCATGCGGGTAAAGAGCCGGTTGCGGGCAAAGGGCCCCTCGACAATTGTCGGGCCGGCGGCGCCGATCAGGTCGAGGCAGGTCGCCGTCATCAGCGCCAGATAGAACGAGATGGCGACGAAGCGCTGACCGGGCGTGATGGTCTCGGCATTGAGCCAGGCGGCGGTGTGATGCGGAAACGGTCCCGACCCGTGCTGGGTCGACGGCAAGAGGAATGTTTTTTGCGCGAGCACAGCCGCGATATCGTGTTCGGTCCAGTCTTCTGACTGGCCTTCCGTCAGCAGAGAAAACTCGCGCCCGCCCATGAAGCGGGCCGAAGGCACAGGATCGCCGAGCGCGTTGACATTGGCCAATGTGTCGCGCACAGGATCGAGCGCGTCCTTGGTGCCGCCGACCGCCATCGAGACCACCCAGGTACCGGTCGAGACCACCGAGAAAGGCGGGCTGTCAGACAGGAGATGCGGCAGCAGCGATGCGTTGGAATCGTGCAGGCCGCAAAATACCGGCGTTTGCCGATCGAGCCCGGTTTGTCTGGCGAGAGCGGGAAGGATCGGGCCGAGGCGGTCTTTCGCAGGCCGCACCGGCGCCATCAGCCTGCGCCAGTCCATCTTGTCGACCAGTGACGAAAAGTCGGCTTGCCACGGGTTCCACAGATCGGTGTGGCATCCGAGCGATGTCACCTCGTTGGCGGCGACACCGGTCAGCCGCAAGGCCCAATATTGCGGGTACATCAGAATCGTGGCTGCCCGGGCGAATTCGGCCGGGAACAGCTTCTGCTGCCAGAAGAGCTGCGCGCCGATGTTGAGGCCGGCCGGCAGGCGCGGCGTACCCGTCTCGGCAAAGGGCGGACGCGTCGCGTCATAATCTTGGGCGAGTGTGTCAGGCCCGGCGAATTCATAATCGAGCACCGGCAACGCCAGGCCGCCCGCGGCATCGACCAGCACCGCCGTCGCACCATGGGTGGTGATCGATATGGCGTCGATGCGCTGGTCGCGATGGATTGTGGCGAGGCTGTCCAGGATGAAAGCCCACAGGGCCTCGACATCATGATGCGGGTAAGGACTGTCAGCGGAAGCCGCATTGGCTACACGGCGCAGGGTGACCTCGCGCATGGTCGCGAGGTCGACCAGCGCCACCTTGGCGTTGGTCTTGCCGATATCGATGACGGCGATGTGGCGAAGAGCAGTCATTCCATATGGAACATGGTTTCCAGCGGCACCGCCACCGGCTCGTTGTCTGCTTTGGTTTCCATGATGTCGTCCATATGCGCCCACCAGCGCTGCATCACCGGATGCTTCGGCAAATCATCCATGCCATGACTGTCGCTGCGCCACAGCACGCCGAAGAGAATGTTGGTCTCGTCGTCGAGATGGATCGAATAATCGGAAACGCCGGCCTGTTTGAGCAGTGCGACCAGCGCCGGCCAGATCTCGTCGTGGCGCTTCCTGTATTCGGCCTTCATGCCGGGATTGAGCTTCATCTTGAACGCGTATTTCTCAGGCATCAGCGTCCCCCGCGCAGCCGCCGCCAGAGGATCGGCAATGCGATGACGATGATCAGCAGCAGGCCGATGAAGATCGACATGACGATGCCGGGCACGTTGAGCAGCCCCAGGCCGAAAGTGACCAGCCCCATGATGAAGGCGGCAAGCACGACGCCGAGTATGCTGCCGGCGCCGCCCAGAATGCTGACGCCGCCGAGCACTACCATGGTGATGGCTTCCAGCTCATAGCCTTGCGCGATCGAAGGCCGCGTCGAGCCGAGCCGCGAGGTGATCAGTACAGAGGCGATGCCCGACATCAGCCCGGTCAGGCAAAACAGGATGAACTTGATGCGGTCGACGCGCACGCCGGAGAATTGCGCCGCGATAGGGTTGTTGCCGATGGCAAAGACGCGGCGGCCGAAGCTCGTCCGGTGCAGCACGAACCAGTAGATGATTGCCGCGACAAGGAACAGCATCAGTTCGAACGACACCACCCACCAGACATAGCCCTGGCCGAAAAAGGCGAAGCTTGCGGGATAACCCTTGTAGGCCTGGTCGCCGAGGATGATGAAGGCAACGCCGCGAAACAGGCTCATCGTGCCGATGGTGACGACGATCGAAGGCAGTCCGAGCCTTGTGACCAACAGGCCATTGAAGGCGCCGCAGCCGAGCCCGACGAGGATGCCGACCGCCACCAGCACCGGTGTGCCGGCGCCGGCCTGCACCGCCATGCCCATCATGGTCGAGGCGAGCGCGATGATGGCGGCGACCGACAGGTCGATCTCGCCGGAAATGATCAGCAGCGCCATGGCGAAAGCGATCAGCGCCTTTTCCGTGAAATTGAAGGTCAGGTCCGACAGCGACCACGGGTCGAGGAAATAGGGCGAGGCGAAGCTGTTGACCGCGAAGATCGCCACCGCGACCACGACCAGCAGCGCCTCCCACGAGAAGATCGCTGAAGAGAGCGGCTTGTCCAGCCGGTCCGGTATGTGGCGCGGGGCAGGGGTGTCGGTCATGCCGCTTCCGCCTTCTTCAGGATGATGCGGCCCTGCCGGCGTTCGCCGCGCGCATTGAGCGCCACCGCCAGGATGATGGCGCTGCCCGAGATTGCCATCTGCCAGAAGGGCGAGATGTTGATGACCGGCAGCGCGTTGGCGATGATGCCGAGGAACAGCGCGCCAAGCACCGCGCCGCCGACCGAGCCGATGCCGCCGGCGATCGAAATGCCGCCGATGACGCAGGCGGCGATGATGTTGAGCTCATAGCCGTTGGCGACCTCGACCGAAGCGATGACGTAGCGCGAGATCCAGAGGTAGCCGGCGAGCCCGCCGATCATGCCGGAAATGCAGAAGACGATGAACTTGGTGCGGCCGACATCGATGCCGGCATAGACCGACCCAGTCGGGTTGACGCCGACGGCGTAGATCGAGCGGCCGAGCGCCGTGCGCGTCATCAACAGGAAGAACAGCGCGATGACCAGCAGGGCGATCCATGAGAGCACCGGAATGCCAAGGAAGACTGCGCGCTGCAGGCCGATAAAGGCCGGGCTCATCTGGTCGGCATTGACCCAGGCGCCGCCGGAGATGACGAAGGTGGCGCCGCGATAGATGGTGAGCGTGCCCAGCGTCACCACGATCGAAGGGATGTTCAGCCGCCAAACCAGCAGCCCGTTGATGGCGCCGAGCACCAGCCCGACAAGAAGAGCTGCGACGATCAGCAGCGGGATCGGGATGGCCGGATGCGCGGCGTTCAGCATCGCCACCACCATGCCGGTGAAACAGAGGTTGGAAGCCATCGACAGATCGATGGAGCGGGTCAGGATCACCACCATCTGCCCCAGCGCCAGGATCATCAGGATCGAGGTGTCGTTGAACACCTGGCGCAGATTGGCCGGATCCGAAAAACCCGGGAAGCGCATCGAGATCAGCCCGATCAGCACGGCGATTGCCGCCAGCAGCCAGATCTCACGATACCTAAGGAAATTCTTCATGCCGCGATCCCCGCTGCCGTCCTGACCAGCGTTTCGGCGTCGAGCTCCTTATTGTCGTAGACAGAGGCGATGCGGCCCTCGCGCATGACGACGACGCGGTCGGACATGCCGAGGATTTCGGGCAGTTCGGACGACACCATGATCACCGACAGGCCTTGTGCGACGAGTTCGGCCATGAAGCCGTGCACGGCGGCCTTGGAGCCTATATCGATGCCCTTGGTCGGCTCGTCGAGGATGATCACCTTTGGTGCGGTCGCCAGCCATTTGGCGATGACGATCTTCTGCTGGTTGCCCCCCGACAACGTGCCGACATCCTGGCTGAGTGAGGAGGCGCGCAGGTCGAGCCGCTCGGTAAAGGCGCGGGCCAGCGCGAATTCTTCCGCCAGCCGCAATATGCCCGTTTTGGATGTGCGCTTGAGCGAGGGCAGCGAGACATTCTGGAATATCGGCAGGCCGATCACCACGCCCTGCTTGCCGCGCTCTTCCGGCACATAGACGATGCCGGCCTCGATCGAATCCGCCGCCGATTTCGGCGCGATCGGTTTGCCTTCCAGGGCGATCGTGCCGCTGCTGGTGCGGGTGATGCCTGATATCGCCTGCATCACCTCGCTGCGGCCAGCGCCGACAAGGCCATAGAAGCCGAGGATTTCGCCCCTGTGCAATTCGAAGCCGATGTCGTCGAACTCGGTCGGATGCGACAGGCCGGAGACGGTGAGCACCGGCGCGCCGATTGTGGCCTTGCGCTGCGGAAAGATATGATCGACGGCGCGGCCAACCATCATGCGCACGATCTGGCTCTGGCCGGCATCCCTGATCAGGCCTTCGCCGACCATCTCGCCATCGCGGAACACCGTATAACGGTCGGCGATGCGATAGATCTCGTCAAACTTGTGGCTGATGAACAGGATCGCCTTGCCTTCGCTCTTCAGGAATTCGATCAGCAGGAACAACTCCTCGATCTCCTTCATCGAAAGCGCTGCCGTCGGCTCGTCCATGATGACGATCCGGGCGTCGATCGACATGGCGCGGGCAACCGCGACCAGATGCTTGTTGGCGATGCCAAGATCCTTCAGCCGCGTGTCGGCGTCGATATGGCCGGCGCCCATCGTGTCCAGCACTTCCTTCGCGTTCTTGCGCATGGTGCGCCAGTCGATGGTCTTGAAGCGGGTGCGCGGCGCATGGCCGAGGAAGATGTTTTCGGCGACCGAAAGATCGTCGAACAGCACGGTTTCCTGATGGATGGCGGTGATGCCGTGGCCGAAGGCGGCATGGGCGCTGGGCAGCGTGACGGGCTGGCCGTCGATGCTGATGATGCCGGCGTCAGGCTGGTAGATGCCGGTCATGATCTTGACCAGCGTCGACTTGCCGGCGCCGTTTTCGCCGATCAACGCGGTCACCTGGCCGGGATAGAGCGACAGGCTGACATCGTGCAGCGCGCGCACGCCGGGAAAGCTTTTTGAGATGCCGGACAGCGTCAGGCGTGGAGCCTTACCTTCCCCCTTGTGGGGAGGGTCGCGAACGACGTGAGCGGGGTGGGGGTCTACTAGCATATCAAGGTCCTGGCACATGGAGATGTCGCCACCCCACCCCGTCTCGCCTGCATCGCTTCGCGAAGCCGGCTCGCCGACCCTCCCCACAAGGGGGAGGGTGGTGCGAGCGCCCGAGATCAATAGATCTTGGAGAACTTCTCGATGTTGGTCTTGTCGAACTGGAAGGGCGGAGCCATCGCAGCCGAGTTGGTGTCGTCGAGCGTCACCTTGCCGACACGGCCGATCGACAGCGTCGCGCCCGGCTTGGCTTCTTCCTTCTTCACCGCCACGTCGTAGGCGAGGTAGACGGCCGAATAGCCGAGGTCGATCGGGTTCCACAGTGCCACCGCCTGCGAAGAGCCATTGTCGATGAACTTCTTGAACTCCGACGGCAGCGCCAGGCCGGTGACGTTCACCTTGCCGATCAGGTTCTCATCAGTCACCACTTGGGCGGCGGCAACGACGCCGACGGTGGTCGGCGCGATAATCGCCTTGAGGTTCGGATACGACTTCAACAGGCCCTTGGCCTCGTCGGTGCTCTTGGCCGAGTCGTCATCGCCATAGACGGTGGCGACGAGATTGATCTTGGGGAACTTCTCCGGCAGGATTTTCTTGGCAGCATCGATCCAGGCGTTCTGGTTGGTCGCCGTGGACGAAGCCGACAGGATGGCGACGTCGCCGCCTTCCGGCAGATAGTCGGCGGCGAGCTTGATGATGGTCTCGCCGATCAGGCCGGTGTCGGACGGGTTGAGGTGAAGCTGGCGGCCTTCCGGCGCGACGCCCGAATCCCACGAGATGACGGTGATGCCGCGTTCCATCGCCTTCTTCAGCGCCGGCACCAGTGCGTCGGCGTCATTGGCCGAAATGGCGATGGCGTTGACCTTCTGGGCGATCAGCGAATTGACCACTTCGATCTGCGCCTCGGCGGTCGCCTTGGTCGGGCCGGTGTAGATGATGTCAACATCGCCCAGTTCCTTGGCCGCCTCTTCGGCGCCCTTGTTGGCGGCGTCGAAGAAGCCGTTGCCGAGCGACTTCACCACCAGTGCGATCTTGACGTTCTCGGCATAGGCGGCATTCACGAACATGGCGGCCGAAAATGCCGCCGTAACCATCAATTTCCTAAGAAAGCTCATCGAATATCCTCCCTTGAGCGTTGCATTCCATCGCCGCTGCGGCGTGAGTTTGTCTCAGGCCTGCAGTGAAGATTCTTCCTTATTGCTTGCCGTCTTGCGGGCGACGATCAGCGCCACCCCAGCGGTCTCCAGCATCTTGGCTTCGCGGTCCTCGATGCCGTCGTCGGTGATCACGGTGGCGATGCGCGACAGGCCGCACAGGATCAGGCTCGACCGCTTGCGGAACTTCGAGGAATCGACCAGCACCACCAGCTCGTCGGCCTGGTCGATCAGTTTCTGCTCGGCCTGGATCAAAAGCGGATCGCCTTCCATCAGGCCGAGCGGCCCCAGCCCCTGCGCGCCCATGAACATGCGGCGCGCATAGAAATTGCGCGTCACGTCATTGTCGAAGGGCGACAGGATGATGTTCTGTTCGCGGTAGATGGTGCCGCCCGACAGCATCACCGTGTTCTTGGAATGCTTGAGCAGATGTTCGGCGATCGGGAAGGAATTGGTGAAGATCGGCATGCGGCGGCCGGTCAGGAAATGCACCATCTGGAAGGTGGTGGTGCCGCCATTGATGATGATCGGCTCACCATCCTTGCACAGCTCCACCGCCTCCCTGGCGATCGCCCGCTTCTGTGAAGCATTGAGAGTCTCGTTGACGGAAAAGGGCCGGCCGGCAAGGCCGATGAACTGCGGCGGCGCGATTGCTTCGGCGCCGCCACGCACCCGGCGAAGGCGTTTTTGCACATGAAGCGCGGCGATGTCGCGCCGGATCGTCGCCTCGGAGGAGTCCGTCAGGTCGACCATCTCCTGCACTGTCACCACAGGCTTTTCCTGGACGGCGGACAGAATGATCCTATGGCGCTCTTTCTCGTGCATGGTTCCTCCCTGCCTGATCATCTAGGCACCCAAAACGCGCAGTGTCAATCATTTCCGATCAGATAATTTCATTGTGCAGTGCAATATGATTGATATTGATCGTTTGTGATTGACAACGCCGGTGCTTCCGTGGACATTTGGGCATAATCGACCGCATCGTTTGCGCGTCTCACGGGAGGATATTCAAATGCTCGACAAGCGCTCCGGCACGCGCCTCGCCAATCTGTGGGACGATGCCAAGGCCAAAGGGATGAGCGACCCGGAGCTTCTCGTCTATCGCTCCAACGTGCTCGGTTCCGACAAGCGCGTCACCAACTATGGCGGCGGCAACACCTCCTCCAAGATCCGGCAGAAGGATCCGCTGACCGGCGAGAGCGTGGAAGTGCTCTGGGTCAAGGGCTCGGGCGGCGACAGCGCCTCGATCAGGCTCGACGGCTTCGCCACCCTCTACATGGACAAATTGCGCGCGCTGAAGGGCCTCTATCGCGGCCTCGACCATGAGGACGAGATGGTCGGCTATCTGCCGCACTGCACCTTCAACCTCAACCCGCGCGCGGCCTCGATCGACACGCCGCTGCACGCTTTCGTCCCCAAGCCTTGCGTCGACCATATGCATCCCGACGCCATCATCGCCATTGCCGCGGCCAAGGATTCCAAGGCGCTGACCAGGGAGATCTTCGGCGACGCCATTGGCTGGCTGCCGTGGAAGCGGCCGGGTTTCGAGCTTGGCCTCTGGCTGGAGAGATTCTGCCTCGAAAACCCCGGAGCCAAGGGTGTCGTGCTGGCAAGCCACGGCCTGTTTACCTGGGGCGAAACGCCGAAGGAGTGCTACGAGACGACGATCTCGGTGATCAACCAGGCGATTGCGTGGTTCGAGCGGCGCTCCGAAGGCGTGGCGATCTTCGGCGGCGAAGTCGTCAAATCGCTCGACACTGAGGCGCGTCGCGCCGTCGCCGCGAAGCTGATGCCGAGAATCCGCGGCCTGATCTCGGAAAAGAGCCACAAGATCGGCCACTTCGACGATTCGCCGGCCGTGCTGGAATTCGTCAATTCCAGGGATCTGCGGCCGCTGGCAGCGCTTGGCACGTCCTGCCCGGATCATTTCCTGCGCACCAAGATCCGGCCACTGGTCATCGAGTTCGATCCGGCCAAGCCGGATGTCGATGCGGTCGTTACCCGCCTCGCCGGCGATATTGCCGCCTATCGTGTCGGCTATCAGGCCTATTATGACAAGTGCAAGCATGCGGATTCGCCACCCGTGCGCGATCCCAACGCGGTGGTCTATCTGATGCCCGGCGTCGGCATGTTCACCTTTGCTGGGGACAAGGCGACCGCGCGCATATCGGGCGAGTTCTACGTCAACGCCATCAATGTCATGCGCGGCGCCTCGACCGTTTCGTCCTATGTCGGCCTGCCCGACCAGGAGGCGTTCGACATCGAATATTGGCTGCTCGAGGAAGCAAAGCTGCAGCGCCTGCCGAAGCCGAAGGCGCTGGCCGGCCAGATCGCACTGGTCACCGGTGGCGCCGGCGGCATCGGCCGCGCCACCGCTAACAGGCTCTTGCGCGAAGGCGCCTGCGTCGTGCTGGCCGACATCGACGAAACTGCGCTCGCCAGCGCCAATGACGAGCTGGCCAAGGCCTATGGCAAGGATTTTGTCCGGCCGGTACTGATCAACGTCACATCAGAGGACCAGGTGATATCAGGTTTCGCCGAGACTTCGGTCGAATTCGGCGGCATCGACATTTTGGTCTCCAATGCCGGCCTGGCCTCCGCGGCGCCGATCGAGGAAACGACGCTGGCGCTGTGGAACAAGAACATGGACATCCTGTCCACGGGCTATTTCCTGGTGTCGCGCGAGGCCTTCCGGCTGTTCCGCGCCCAGAAGATCGGCGGCAACGTCGTCTTCGTCGCCTCCAAGAACGGGCTCGCCGCATCGCCCAATGCCGCCGCCTATTGCACGGCCAAGGCTGCCGAGATCCATCTGGCGCGGTGCCTGGCGCTGGAAGGCGCGGAAGCGCAGATCAGGGTCAATGTCGTCAATCCCGACGCGGTACTGCGCGGTTCGAAGATCTGGACCGGCGAATGGAAGGAACAGCGCGCCGCCGCCTACAAGATGTCGACCGACGACCTGGAGGAGCACTACCGTTCGCGCTCGATGCTGAAGCGCTCGGTCTTCCCTGAAGACATCGCCGAGGCAATCTATTTCTTCGCCTCCGACATGTCGGCCAAGTCGACCGGCAACATCCTCAATGTGGACGCGGGCAACGCCCAAAGCTTTACGCGATAAGCCTTCCTTCTCCCCGTTCTACGGGGAGAAGGTGCACGAAGGGCGGATGAGGGACGGCGCCAGCCGAACGAGTACCGGGAGGAATTGCATTGTCTGAATTGATTATTTCGGATGACATCGTCGAGAAAGACAATGCCGTGCGCAAGGCCGACCTCGAGCGCGACTACGCCTCGCTCGGCGAACGCCTCGACCGCCGCGGCATCGCCATCGACGCCATCCGCGACAAGGTCGAGAAATTCGCGGTCGCGATCCCGTCCTGGGGCGTCGGCACGGGCGGCACCCGCTTCGCCCGCTTTCCCGGCGCCGGCGAGCCGCGCGACATCTTCGACAAGATCGAGGACTGCGCCGTCATCCAGCAATTGACGCAGGCCACGCCGACCGTCTCGCTGCACATCCCGTGGGACAAGGCCGATCCGAACCGGCTGAAACAGGCCGCATCGCGCTTCGGCCTCGGCTTCGACGCCATGAACTCCAACACCTTCTCCGACGCGAAGGACCAGAAGCTTTCCTATAAATTCGGCTCGCTATCGCATGCCGATGCCGCAACGCGCCGCCAGGCGGTCGAGCACAATCTCGAATGCATCGAGATCGGCAGAACGTTGGGTTCCAAGGCGCTGACGGTGTGGATCGGCGACGGCTCGAATTTTCCCGGCCAGGTCAATTTCGCCGGAGCCTTCGAGCGCTATCTCGACGCCATGAAGGAGATCTACGCTGGGCTGCCTAACGACTGGAAGCTGTTCACCGAGCACAAGATGTATGAGCCGGCCTTCTATTCGACGGTCGTGCAGGACTGGGGCACCAACTACATGATCGCCCAGGAACTCGGCGACAAGGCCTTCTGCCTGGTCGATCTTGGCCATCATGCGCCCAACGTCAACATCGAGATGATCGTGTCGCGGCTGATCCAGTTCAAGAAACTCGGCGGCTTCCACTTCAACGATTCCAAATATGGCGACGACGATCTCGACGCCGGGTCTATCGATCCTTACCGGCTGTTCCTGGTTTTCAACGAACTGGTCGATGCCGAGCTTTCGGGTGCAAAGGGCTTCGATCCCGCGCATATGCTCGACCAAAGCCACAACGTCACCGATCCGATCGAGAGCCTGATGCTGTCTGCGGTCGAGGTGCTGCGCGCCTATGCGCAGGCGCTGCTCGTCGATCGCAAGGCGCTGGCAGGCTACCAGGACGCCAACGACGCACTGATGGCGACGCAGACACTGAAAGTGGCCTACCGCACCGATGTCGAGCCGATCCTGGCCATGGCACGGCTGAACACTGGCGGCGCCATCGACCCCGTCGCCGCCTACCGCGCGGCCGGTTATCGGGCGAAGGTCGCGGCGGAACGGCCGGCGGTCGCCAGCGGCGGCGGCGGCATTGTCTGATGTCAGGGTTTCAAGTTGGACTGAAACGAAAAACCCGCCTGAGGCGGGTCGCGGCGCAAATCAGCACCATGCGAGAATCACTAGCATAATTGCCAGCACAAAGCAAGAACAAAACGGCTGAAGCGTGAAGCATGGGGGAGAGGTGCAACGCCAAACGAGGCGCGGCACGCCAGCGCAACGATTGGCGTTTTCTCGCTTCCTACTTTCCGCGAGCGGGCGCCGCTGGCGGCGACCAGGACCATGTATCTCGACAAGGACGGCAAGCGGGTGAAGGGCGCCATCGACAGCCGCGCCGCGTCCGGCGAGGCTATAGGGTACTGAATTTCTCTCAGTCGAATCAGAGGACCAGCGTCAGGGTGGATGCGACCAGCATCAGGGCCGCAATGCCGACGAACAGGGCGTAGATGCGGGGCCGGTCGAGTAAAAGCGCATTGCCGGATATCCAGGCCGCCGTGGCGCCGCCGAGCGCGAAAAGAAAGCCGTTGCGGTGGCCGAAGGTCATCGCCGCGGCCATCAGCCCGCCGATGATGAGGGCGCCGAACACGATGATCACGGCGACAGCGTATTTCTCGAAGTCGTTGCTGCCCACAGCTGGCCCCATCGTGTTCAACGTCGAAAAGTCGTCCGGGTCGAAGGGGTTGGTCGACCCGTATTCGTCTTGACCGGCAGGCTCTCGCATCATTCGCTCTCCATGTGGTGGCAACAAATCATCAAGCCTCGCCGAGCGCAACCGGCTCGCACCGCGCTGAATGCGATCGGCACCGTCTTCAACACCTTCTGGTGGCGGCTTGCCACCAGTTTTTTGGGATCGGTGCCCTGATCGTCCTGCCGCGACAGGCGATCTGTCCGGCTGAATCGCCGGCTCAACATGCAATGCGTTCGTGGAGGAAAAATGATGCCAAAGCGTCAGATCCAAAAGTGGGTGCCGGTTTGGGGAAATCCGATGCCCGGACAAAAAGCTGGAGCGGCGGTACGAATCGACAGGTCCGCCGCTCCCGAGCCGGATTGCGTCTAGAATTTCATGCTGAGGCTGCCTTTGATGACACGGCCTTCGCCATAGATGCAGCCGGAACCGGGATAGCAGGTCGAATAATAGGTCTTGTCGAACAGGTTGGAGACGTTGAGCGCGGCCTGCCAGCCGTTCTTCTTGTACCGCAGCGCGGCATCAACCAGCGTATAGCCGGGCACGTTCACCGTGTTCGCGTTGTCGCCGAAGCTTGCGCCGATATAGCGCACGCCGGCGCCGACGCTCAAGCCCTCGAGCATGCCGTGGCCGATCTCGTAATTGGCCCACAGCGAGGCCTGGTGTTCCGGCACCAGCGACGGGCGGTTGCCGATGACCAAGGGATCGTCCCTGACTATCTCGGCGTCGAGATAGGTGTAGGCAGCGGTCATGCTCAGGCCGGAAGCGAGATCGGCATTGGCTTCGATCTCCAGGCCGCGATGGCGTACCTCAATGGGGCTGGGCTCGGTCGCGGTTTCCTGCGCGAAGGCCGATGCGCAAAGCAACGTCGAGAGGCAGGCCGTTGCGGCCGGCGCGACAAATTGTTGACTTTTTTAGTCCACTTCAATGTTGACTAGTAAAGTCAGGTTTCATAGTCAACCGGGCACAGGCCGCCATCCGCCAGTTTCTGGAAACACGTACGAAGTTGGAGAGAGACCGAAGACCGTGCCCGACAGCCAGACTCAGACGGCCTTCCGCACCCGCAGCCGGATGACCCGGCGCGCGGCGTTCGGGCTTTTCATTTTGCCCTTTGCCGGCACCTCGCTGGTCGAGGCGAAACCGCTGCGCATCGTCTCCCTGGACGACGGGCTGACCGAGACCTTGCTGATGCTCGGGGTAAGGCCGGTCGCCATCGCCGATCGCGAGGTCTGGGAAAAATGGGTGGTCGAGCCGCCGCTGCCGGCGGAGGTCGCCGATGTCGGCACGCTGCTGGAACCCAATCTCGAATTCCTGCAGCAGCTCAGACCCGACATCATCCTTGCCATTCCGTATCTCGACGGTATCAAGCCGCTGCTCGAACGCGTCGCGCCGGTGACGACGATCGGTATCTACACCGAGGAAGGGCAGCCTCTTCGACGCGCCACCGAGGCGACGCGGCAGGTCGCCCGGCTTGTCGGCAAAGAGGCGGAGGGCGAGGCGCTGATCGCAGCGACGGAGGCGTCTTTCCAGGGGATCCGCCAGGAATTGGCGCCGCTTGCGGCGCGGCCGATCTATGTCGTCCATTTCATGGATCCGCGCAATGTGCGCGTCTATGGCAGGAAAAGCCTGTTTCAGGAGGTGTTCGACCGCATCGGGCTCCGCAACGCCTGGACAGGGGAAACCAATTATTGGGGCTTTTCGACCGTTGGCATCGACGGATTGGCGACAGCGAGCGACGCGCGCCTCGCCTATCTCGAACCCTTGCCTGAGGGCGCCGGCGGTACGCTGACCGAAAGCCCGGTCTGGAATGCGATGCCCTTCGTGCGCAACCGGTCGATCATGCGTCTTCCCGCCGTCCTGATGTTCGGAGCGCTTCCGTCCGCCAGTCGTTTCGCGCGGGTCCTGGCCAAGGCGATGACGGCGGAAGCTGCCCGTGGCTGAGGAGACGGCGACGACGTTACGAGACGGCACACTCGCCCCGGCTGGCCAGGCCTTGCCGCATGGAAGTTTCACCAAACGGCCGGTGGGCGTGATCCTGCTCTGCCTGGTGCTCTCGGCTGCCGCTATTGCGGCAACCGTCTCCAATCTCGCTGTGCAACTGCCGTCGGCGCTCTGGCTCCAATCGCTCGTCGCTCCCGACATCGAGGACATGCGGCAGGTGCTCGTCCACTATGCCTTCCTGCCCCGGCTGGCCGTCAGCCTTTTGTGTGGTGCGGCACTCGGCCTTGCTGGAACCGTCCTCCAGCAAGTCTTGCGCAACCCGCTGGCCTCACCGGAAACGGTGGGCGTTTCGGCCGGTGCCTATCTGGCGCTGGCCCTGGCGACACTTCTGGCGCCCTCATTGCTCGCCTTTGGCCGCGAATGGGCAGCGCTTGCGGGTGCCTTCATCGCTATTGCTGGAGTCTTTGTCCTGTCCTGGCACAGGGGGCTGTCGCCGCTTTCCGTCGTGCTGGCGGGACTGGTCGTCAGCCTCTATGCAGGCGCCATCGGCGCGGCTCTGGTCGTACTGCGGCACGAATGGCTGGCCAGCCTGTTCATCTGGGGCGCCGGTTCGCTCGGCCAGCAGGGTTGGACGACGACGCTTTGGCTGTTGCCGCGCATCGGCGCCGCTGCGCTGGCGATCGGCCTGATGGTGCGGCCACTGACCTTGCTTGGCCTTGACGACGAAGGCGCGCGCAGCCTTGGCGTGCCCCTCGGTGTCTACCGTTTTGCCGGGCTTGGGGCGGCCGTCGCGCTCACCGCCTTCGTCGTCGCCGCCGTTGGCGTGGTCGGCTTCGTCGGCCTGGCGGCCGCTTCTCTTGCCCGCATCGGCGGCGCGCGCCGACTTAGCCAGAGGCTGGTCATGGCGCCGCTGATCGGGGCAGCCCTTCTGTGGGCTGCCGACCAGGCGGTGCAAATGGCGACCGGGCCGCAGGGCGACCTTTTGCCCACCGGCGCGATCACCGCGCTTCTCGGTGCCCCGCTGCTGCTCTGGCTGCTGCCCCGCCTTGCTCTCGGCCTGGAGATCCCGGCGCTCACCACCGAACGCCTGCCCAGAACAGGCCGGCCTGGCCTCGTGCTGGCAGCGCTCGGTCTGTCCCTGCTTCTGCTGCTCGGACTTGCCTTGCTTTGCGGGCCAGGGCCGCATGGCTGGACAGTCGCCGTCGGCGATCAATTACAGCCTCTGCTGTCATGGCGGTGGCCCCGGGTGTCGGCTGCGTTCGCCGCCGGCGCCATGCTGGCGCTTGCCGGGCTGATGATGCAGCGGCTGACCGGCAATCCGATGGCAAGCCCCGAGGTGCTGGGCATCAGCGCCGGTGCGGCGCTCGGCATGATGGTGGCGCTGTTTTCCCTGTCCGACGCGGGCCGTCCGGTCCAGACCGCGGCGGCAACCGTCGGCGCTTTCGCCGCGCTGCTCGTTTCGCTGGCAATCGGACGCCGCGCCGCCTATGCGCCGGAACGCCTGCTTCTGGCCGGCGTGGCTCTGACGGCGCTGTTCGACGCGCTGATCCTGGTGCTGACCGCCACCGGCGACCCGCGCGCCATGCTGCTTCTCAATTGGCTCACCGGCTCGACCTATGGCGTCGATGCGAACGCTGCCCTTCTGACCGGCGCCATCGCCATTGTCCTGCTCATCCTCGCTCCGCTCTTTATGCGCTGGCTGGATGTGCTGCCGCTTGGCCCGTCGGCGGTACAGGCCCTTGGCATGGATGTGGCCAAAACCCGGCTGCTTGTGCTGCTGATGGTCGCTGCGCTCACCGCCGCATCGACCTTGATCGTCGGGCCGCTGACCTTCATCGGCCTGATGGCGCCGCATCTTGCCCGGCGCCTCGGTCTCGCCCGTGCGTGGCCGCAGGCGGCCGGCGCCGTGCTGGCCGGAGCGCTGATCATGGTCGCCGCCGACTGGATCGGCCGTACCGCCATCTTCCCGCGCCAGATCCCCGCCGGGCTCGTCGCCACGCTGATCGGCGGCCCGGTGCTGATGTGGCTGCTGCGCCGCCGCTGACCCCTTCATTTTGCAGGAAATGCCGATGTCCAAACCCTCGACGCCCGCTCTGATCGCCGACACCACGGTCCACGACCTCGTCCCGGCGCATGGTGGCGACCCTTGGCGGATTTTCCTCCACGTGCCGGCAAAGCCGGCGCCGGAGGCCGGCTGGCCGGTTCTCTACATGACCGACGGCAACGCGGTGATCGGCACCGCCGTCGATGCCATGCGCGCGCAAGCGGGCTATCCGCTCGGCACCAATGTCGAGGACGGCGTCATCGTCGCCATCGGCTATCCCGTGGCAGGCGCCTACGATTCGCTCAGGCGTTCATGGGATCTCGGCCCGCCGCCCGGCAAGACCTACCCGCCCTTTCATGATGGCGGCCCCGAGGTCAGGACCGGCGGGGCGGAAAAATTCCTCACCTTCATCGAGGATGAGCTGAAGCCATTTGTGGCGGGCCACGCCAGGATCGACACCGGCCGGCAATCGCTGTACGGCCACTCCTTCGGCGGCCTGTTCGCGCTCTACACCCTGTTCGCGCGCCCGCTCGCCTTCCAGACCTGGGTTGCGGCGAGCCCCGCCATCTACTGGGAGGATCGCGCCATCGACCGCTTTCTCCAGCGCTTCGAAGCTGCCGTGCCGGAGGGGCTGAAAGCGCAGGTGATCCTGTCGGCCGGCGAATACGAGACCCAGAAGCTGGCGCCCTTCCAGATAGGTGCTGCGGACGAGGCAAAACGCCTTGAGCAGAAAAAGGTGACGCGCACCGACGAATTCGCGCGCCTGATGGCCGAGCGCCTCGACGCCACCCCGGGCCTGAGCGCCGGCTTCGAACTTCATGCCGGCGAAAACCACATGTCGATCCTGCCGGTCACGGTCAACCGCGCGGTGCAGGCGGCGTTTGCGGCGCGCGTCTCGACCTGACCAGCCACTGACGCTGCTCGATTTGGAGTGGGTTATGGTGGCAAGCTCCTGCCGAGGCCTGCAAGCCGTTCTTCGCCTCGCGCAAAGCTGCCCTACAGCCTGCGCTTGCTGGTCGGCCAGCCTACAATCCTTCCGCGCCAAAAAGGCCGAAAAAGCAAAATCCCGTTACCCAGCGCAAGGAGAATTCCAAATCGCTGGAGATGTCTGTCCTTTGGAACGGGCGCACGCGCCAGCTCATTCGTCGACGGCAGCGGGACGATAGTCACGGCATACAAAATTGTCAGCACGCCAAGCCAGCTTAAAATCACCATCTGGACTCCCTCCAGATAAATACGAGGCAACTAAGCCAAACGTTTCGCGCAGGAAAAAATTTATTGTATTCCGGCAGCCTTGCGGGGAAGCGGGGGGCGAGCCCTGGACAATTGGCGGAAGCTTAAGCCGCCGTTTTTGCTCGAGAATGGACCAAGATGAGATGGTGCCAGAGGCGGAATCCAAACGATGGAAAACTCTCTCTGTTTCCAAATGGTTAGGACTCACGCTATAGCAGGACTAGCCAACAAAAATACCAACAAAATATTTCTGTGGATTGTTTCGGTTCCCGGATATCGCTCTATTCGCTCAATGCCATCGCGTCCCAACCTTATCTCAAAAGCCCATTGCTGTCGTTACTCGAGTTTGGTCCAGATAAGTCCTCTCGATCGTCGTGAGCGGGCGTTGTCGCGTTGCGACCACAGAGACAGTCGATGACTCAGGACCAGGACGACTGGTCGTGCGGCAGCCGGTTATCGGGATCGTGAACCGCGACATGATCGCCGTCGACAAGATTGGCCGGAAAGATCACCAGGTTGGTGCCACCGGCGTGACGCAGCGACGGGAACAGGATGCCGCGAAGCCCGGCCGTGATGATCAGGTCCGCGAGCTTCCACGACGGCGGGATTTTCTTATCGATGCGAGCGACCTGGCGCCAGACACAATCCCACTCCTGCCAGGCGCCGTCCCAGATGTCCGGGTCGAATCCCTGCGAAAGGTCGGCCACTTGGCCGAGCGTGATCTTGTAGGCGGCAAGCGTTGCCGGCGGGACGATGCTGGCGCCCTGCTTGTATTCATCAAGAGCCGTCTGGGTCGAACGGGACAGATAAAGTGCTTCGACGCCTGGCCGGTTGAAACGACCGCCGTCGATCGCCGCGCCTGCACCACTGGTGGGCTGGAAGGCCCATTTGGGTGTCAGATAGCGATGGAAGATCTCGTCCGGCCCGACGCGGGTGACCTTCACCCGCGCGCCCCGTTCTCGAGATCCCGGATGAAGGCCAGGACTGCTTCGACCTGGCCGTCCGCAACAAGTTCGGCCGCCGTGCGATGACCATAGTCGGCGATCGGCTCATTGCGATACCAGTAGATTGCCTTGTCGACGTCGCCGGTGAGCTCCGTCGCGGCCGAGATCACCTTCACCATCTCGCGCATCCGGCCCTGCAGGCGCTCAGATGAGGGATTGCGGAGCGTGTTGCGGTGGACGCCGGTCAACTGCGCCAGGTTGGCAACCTTCACGCCCAGCGCCCGCGACAGGCGCTTCGGCGAGATATAGGGCGTGCGCGGCTCCTGCAGGCTATCGACAAAGCCTGAGACCACCCTGGAATGTGCGAGCTGTGCGTGGGTCATGACAAAACCTCTCATACGCACAATATACGCACATTTCAACACACAGCAAGTGCCCAGACGTTTCGGTGCGTCGGCGGCGTATAACTAAAAAAGCGTCCCGAGAACCTTCCAAGTCTGTTCGACAACCGGAACGCCGGCGCTCGGCGATACTCCACTGACCGGAAACTGCACGAATTCCCCCTCACCAGCCTGACCAACATTCTCAAGATAATAGATCGTCTGCGAACCGGGCATCACCTTTCCGAGCCGCTTGAGATAGGCAAAGTGCTCGGTCGAAAACTCGTCGGCTCTGGTAACGACTGCCAAGATGCGCCCGTCGAGTAGCGCCAGGTCCGGAGCGGCTCCTAGGAGGACATAACCCGCGTCCAGCGCGACGGGAAAAGCGCTATCGCCCACAACGCCTGCAGCAGCGACTACCTGCTCAAGAATCGGCGAGCGATCGGCCTCGACGGCCTCGTCCTGTGACTTCGCAAGCGTGGTTTCATCGAACAGCACCCCGATTACTTTGCTCAGGTGTGCGCTGCTGCGCTGAATGAAGTGAGTCGGCGGGGAGCGCGGGTTTGTCGATGGCATAGTCTCCAGCGCGATCCGCGAGCGATCCGATTTGTCGAGCCCGATTCTCCTCGCGTACGTCTTGCCGGGGGTGCGAACGACCGCGAAGTCACCATTCTTCACCTCGGCCGTTGCAGATACGATGAGGGTCTGGCCCGGGAATGCGACCAGGCCCAGCGTCGGAGCCCTCAGGGTGAATAGTGACACGTCACCGAGTGACGCCAGGTCTAATCGCTCCATCGCCTGGTCGATCGTCGTGAGCGGGGCACCGGCCGCGCGGGCGGCCAATCGGCCGACGACAGAGATTGGCGTGCTGCGCAGCGCGACGAGCTTAATATCCGGAGTAGCTTTCTGGGCTTCCGCCACAGCCTCCTCTGGCGGCAACCTGCCCATGAACCTTGCATAGGCGAGCCAGCATGCGTCGATTGCCGAGAAGACGTCCTCGTACCCCTGCCTGACGATCTCAGCCTCGACTGGCGTGATCTGATCGGCCCGCCCGTGGTGCGCCTTGTTGATGACCTCTCTAAAAGAGGCACCTGGTTTGAGTGATGGCAGATCAAGCAGCCGGCGGAACGGTTCTTCGTTGAACGGTGGTTCGCCGCGGTTGCGAGCGTTAGCTATCTTGCCGAGCAGATCGCCCATTGTCGGGTCATGCAGAACAGCTGGATCCGATGCAAGCAGATCCCACAGCTTGATCTCGATACGCACGCGAACAGGATAGACGAATTCGCGGGCGAGCCCGGTGTTGTTCGGGTCCGTCTTTTGCCAGTGCTCGCACCGAACACGGACCTCGTCGGCCACCGGGGCAAGGCTCACCGTGCACTTCGAGGTTGAGATAGCGGAGAATTCCCAGGTTTCAGTCCGAGCCTGCCCCACCACGCGCTTGTCGGCGGCCACAAATGCCTCGATTGTGGGAATAAATCCGAAATCATTGCTGACGATGATCGGATTTATTCCCTCAGCGATCATCGCTGGCACTGTGGCGGCAAGATTGGCGACGTTCCCGGGATCGAGCAGATCCTGCGGGTCGTCCATGAGCATGGCGGAAATGCCGCCCGACCGGGACCAGACCTGCTGCCAGAGCGCCAGGACGAAGGCGGAGAGGAAGGCCCGCAGGGCCGAGGCGTTCATCACATAATGAGCCTCGACCAGGTGCTTGCCATGGGCCGCGAGGAACGTGAAGCCGTCGCTCTTGGCGGCGTCCAATCCCGCATATTCCGGCGCCTGGACGAAATGGGCCCTGTACATACGTTGGGACCAAGAGGTCGCCTTCGCCTGAAGATCCGTGATCAGGCCGGCGACCTGATTATGTACGAGTTCCGGGAAACTCTTGAACGGCTCGACCGCTTTGGCCGCCCGCGTTAGCTTCTCGATCCGCGCCCGAGCCTTGGCCCACCTCTCGCAAGTATCCTTGATCTGGCCTAACTGGCGGCGAATGCCGGCGAAATCGGTGGCCGCATCGAGGTAAGCCTTCAGGATACCGACTTGCCCGCGGATGGTCCGCTCGTTGGCTGCAAGCGCCGTTTCATCCGCTTCGGTCCGCACCACTTTGAGGACAGCGCCTTGCGCGAACTCGGCACGCGCGATGCGATAGCGGGAAAGCGCCATTGCCCGTCGCACGCTGCGCATCGCGGCGCGCAGGTTCTCATTGTCGGGAATCTCGGACGGCAGATCGACGCCTGGCAGCGGCTCGCGCTCGGGGGCGTCCTTCCAGGCCGCAGCGCAAAGGGAGGCGACGGCTATTGCCATTGGCTTCAGAGGCTGCGGAAAATCGGCAAGCTGGAAGACCTCCTTCGACAGGGCTGCGCCGTATACTGACGCCAGATCATCAGGGACGTCGTCGTCGACGAACCGGCGCAGCTTCTCGGGTAGGCGATCGCGTAGACCCTTCTTCGTGTCGCGCTCCCACTCTGCCGCTGTCTTCAACATCGCGGCGTCGGCCTTGCGCGCGTCCTCCAACGCCTGTGCCACCGACTTGTCTAGCAGGGCGTCGGTGGGAATCGCGCCGGGCTGCAGGAGGCCGCGCTCGCAAACGGGGCAGGCGACGAATGCACGACCCGGATGAGCCGCATCGTGCCACCTCGCCACCAGGCCATAGAGGCGAACCCGATCGGCGCGATCCGCGTGTGAAAGCTGCGCCACGAGAGCCGCCGCCTCGCGTTCGATGTCCAGTAGTACGGTCTCGGCGTCCCTCAGATCCTCCTCGCTCAGCTCGCCAAGCCTCTGCGCGAGCTGCATCGAGGGCAGGCCCTTGAGCGCGGCGTTGCTGAAGCAATTCTCCGCCGCCTTGACAGCTCCGTCAAAGCGCTTGATTTCGTTGTCATTCGTGAGTGGCGGCAGGGTTCCAAGAATCAATCGGGCATCTGCAGCAGCCTGATCCTCGGCCGCCTTCAGAATTTCCTCGGCTCGCTTGAGACCGTCCTTCCACTCATCCGGAGCGGTATCTTTGGGGGCGGCGACGCAGTTCAGGTCCGGCAGTTCCTCGCCATCTTTGAGAAGATCCGTCAGCGTGGTCACCTGCTTGGCGGCGTCGCCCTCGCACCGCTCTTTATCCTCGGTGGCTTGCTTGGGATATTTCCCTGTCAAACGCTCGTGGAGGCGACCGCTTCGGGTTCCAAAATGGGCCAATGGCCGCAACCCGGTCAGGGCCGACACCGCCTGCGACAGCGTCGTCTTGTCATCGAAACGGGTCGCCGCGGCTATCCCGGGCATCAACGTGCCGACCTGGAGCGCCAGATCCGACAATCCGAGCTTGTCCAGCCCACTGGCGGTCGCACTGAAGGCCTTCTTGCCGTCTCGCTCGAGGCGGCGTTCGACCTCGGCTTCGGTTCCGTCGACCAACGATCGGAACTTCAGGCGCACCCACGTATCCACCTGCGGCTGTCCGCCGACAGCCAGCAGCTCCTTTTCCGTGGGAATCGGCACAATCGGCGGCAGCTCGAACGAGGGGTTGGGGGCGGCGCTGTCCTCATCGCTGGCGATCTGAACCGTGATGGGCGTGTGCAAGGGAGAGGGAAGGCCCTGGGAGCGATGCCCATAACCCGTCAAGCACCAGCAAACGGCGCTGATCAGCGAAGTTTTGCCCGCGCCGTTGAAACCGCGAAAGAGTGTGGCATGCCGGGAAAGATCAAGCGTGAAGAGCTTCGGGTCCGCCCCGTTGTCATCGCAATGGCGGTGAAGTCCGCGGAAACGATGCGCCGTAATCGTTACCAACTGCCAGCGTTGTCGTTGGCTAGCCGGCCGTGTCGCCGGAGCGGTCACCTTGGAGGGTTTGTCCAACGCGTCCAATAGGCGTTCAATCTCGCCATCCAAGATATTGGTGTCCTTGTCGGGGTTCCAATAGGCCTGCCGATTCTGGTTGTAGAAGGCAAGCAAGGTGCGACTGTCTTCCAGGGGAAGTGAAAATTCGGTGCCGCCAGATACATGCAGAACATCGCCTGTCGCCAGATGCTGAACAACCTCATCCAGAGACAGGTCCGCGATATTTACCGCCATAGCAGAATCCCCAAACGCTTTTCCAATATTTGAAACACTGGTTGAGCCTGCTCTAGCTCTCGCTGGCCGGTCAGTGCCGAACTTCGCGTGGGCGCTTTCAGAGCGCGATTCGATGATAACAACGTTTTTCTGATCGCTATTCGATCTGGATTAAGAGCTGTCTCGCCCTGGCGATCGCCTCGTCCAGCCGCGCGCGCGATACCGCGGCAAGGCGCTCAACTCCAAGAAGATGGGCCATGTCGTGTGCAGGATCGGGCATGTCGAGAAGTCCGGGATTGTCGATCACGACCGAGGCAAGCTCGGCCAACGGTATGTCGGCAATTGAACGTCGCGCTTCCTCGTTGACCGGCTGACGATAGGGAAGGAGATCCGAGAGCCCGCCCTTTTTCCAAATGAATTCGCCGCTCGATTCCTGCGTGCGATCCAGATTTCGCAGGTGCAGGTCGATCCTCTCGCGGATGCGGCCGCCCGTGCGCAGCCAACCGTGAACCCGTGCAATGCGCTGGGCGAGAACGTCGGAGCGCAACGGGCTCTCCATGTCAACGACGACTTCGATCATCCCCCGCAGCGTGGTGCCGTAGCTAAACTCGAAGAATTGCTCGGGGTCCGGCCGAAAGTCCGTTAGATCCGTGACACGATAACGTCTTTGCTCGCCCTGGTTTTGGGTTGGCCCGCCGTCCATTGTTGAAAATGCTGCAAAGCCCGAGGGCTCGGGTGCTGTGGCAACACTTGCCGAAACCAGCTCAACCTCGGACGTGGTCGGGAGGGGCAGGGGCTCCTCGATTGGGGCCGGCGTCTGGGCCTCCGGTTCTCCTGTCGGCCCGAGCTGCTGACCCATTTCCCAACGCGTTGTCACCTCCCCCGTCTGCTCGCTTGAATGACGCGCCCGGCTTTCCTCAAGCAGGGTCTCCAGGCTTGCGTGAAGGCGATCCGCGCAGCTCTTTGCGTCAAACCACCAATCCGTCGACCAGACACGAAGGATGGTCCAGCCGAGCCCGGTCAGAACCTGCTCGCGAACCTTGTCGCGATCCCTTGCCGTCGCCGATCGGTGGTAGGTCGCTCCATCGCACTCGACGCCCGCGAGATAGGCCCCAGTCAGATCCGGGTGGCGAATTCCCAGATCAATCCGGAAGTCGGAAATCCCGACTTGCGGAACGACTGTCCAGCCGCGCTGCTCAAGATGATCGGCGACTGCTTCCTCGAACGGGGAATCGAAGCCGCCCACCGATCCAAGATCCTGGGCGGGCAATGCAATTGGGCCGCGTTCGGCATAGTCGAGAAAGGTCTTCAGATGCTGGACTGCGATCGCCTTGCTTCGCGATGGATCAATCTGGTCCGCGGTGAAACCGGAGAAGACGATCAGTTCCTGGCGGGCGCGTGTTACCGCGACGTTGAGGCGGCGCTCGCCACCGTCTCGGTTCAACGCCCCAAAGTCCATCGCTGGCGGCCTCCCGGAGACATCCTTGTAGAATGTAATCGAGAACAGGATAACGTCTCTCTCGTCGCCCTGGACGTTCTCCAGGTTCTTCACGATCGTCGGCTCGACCCGGTCTTCGGCAAAAAACCATTCGAGTTCCGGATGGTCTCGGCGTGCGGCATCGAGCAGGTCCAGGATCAGTGACTGCTGTTGCGCATTAAAGGTGATCATGCCCAAAGTCGGGCGACCGTTCTCCGGCAGGGCAAGCCAGCCCATCATCCGGGTGACTGCTTCGCGCACGACCGCCATGGCCTCGACCTTGTTGGTGCGGCTCTTGCCACGGTCATAGACGCCATCAGGAACCCGGTGCAGGCGAACCGCGCGGTCATCGACAGCAGGCGAGGGGAACGTGACCAGGCGGTTGTGGTAGTAGTGATAGTTGGAGAACGCGATCAGCGATTCACTTCGGCTGCGATAGTGCCATCTGAGGTCGCGCACCGGGATCCCGGACGCCCTTGCTTCATCGAGAATGCTCTCCAGGTCCTTCTCGTGATCCGCAATCGCCTCTTCGTCTTCGTTGCGGCCGAAGAAGTTGGTCGGCGGCAGTTGCTTGGGATCACCCACGATGATTGTCTGCCGCGCTCTGGCTATGGCGCCGACTGCATCCCAGGTGGTGATCTGCGAGGCTTCGTCGAAAATCACCACGTCGAACAAAGCCTGGTTCGGGGGAAGGTATTGCGCAATGGAAAGTGGTGACATCAGCATGCACGGGGCAAGCTTGGCAAAACTCTGCGGCATCTTGCCGATCATGTCACGGATGGACTGGCTCGGTCGCTGAAGCTCCATTTGATGTCGCAGCAAGCCGAGTTCGGAGTTGCGTGAGACGCTCTGTACCGGCGCAAGTCCATGGGCAAGCGCGCTGACGACCCGCTGGGTCGCATGAGTGCGCACCAGGTCGTCGATCTCGCGAAATTCCGTAATGGCGTTCTCGTGCTGGAACCTGCGGAAGCTTCGCAATACGGGATCGCCGTCGAGAACCTTCGGCAACCACCATCTGGCATAACCCGAACGAAAGGCCGGCCGTGCTTGTTCGGGGGCTATCGTTCCCGTCTCGATTTGCCCAACAAGAGGCGCAAGATGGTGTTGGATCGCCTGTCTTTTCACCTGGCACCAGGCTGCCCAATCGCGAAACAGGTTTCGAGCATCCGCTAGCGCAATCAGCTTTGCCCTAAGCGCTTCAAGGCCAGGACCGTCCGAAGTATCGGCAACCTCCCGTGCCGAAACCTCGCCGAATGCCAGGCGCGCGGCCTCAAGTTCCTTGACCGCCGCCAGCAGCTGATCGCCGGCCTCGCGCAGCTGGTCGTTTTCAAGGGTGCCGCGCAGACTTGGCGCGACAGAACGGACGACGGCCCGAAATTCGTCCGGGCTGCGGCCAGGAATGCGAAGTGATACGCGAAGCCGTCGAGCAAGATCGAGGGTGCCGGCGATGGCCTTTACGTCCGTTGCCAGACCTTCGATCGGCAGTGGCTTGCCTGCCAACGGGCTTTGGTCGACCGCAGCCAGAAACTCTCTCATCCGACGGAGCAGCTGAAGTTCCTTGCCGGGGTCGGCGGTGCCACGTTGTGCTCGGCTTTGAAGCAGTTTCTGGATCTTGCTTTTGCCGATCGCCGATCTTGGCCAGAACGACGCTTGAGCATCACGCCATTGGCGATCCATGACATCCAGATCGAGGTCACGGACAGTCGCAATCTCATAGGTGGCGGAGAGCCTACGCTCGGTCTCTCGATATCCCTCGATCGAGCGCTCCAAGGCGATGACCGCATCCGCGAAAGTCGAGAAATCCCGGTCATATGCTATCGAGATATCGCGACTGCGGGCCTGGGCCATGACCTGCGCCAACCCCACGAGCGACTGGATTTCGGCATGCGACAATGGCTCACTGGGGGCAAGACCTAGACGGGACTGATAGTCCCGTATCGATGCAGTCAACTGGCCGATGGCGGAGTGCAGAGACGTCGCTACAGCAAGCAACCTCAGTTGCCAATTGCTGCTCCATTCTCCAACATCGATCAGGTCCAACTCCGGCCGACGTTCAACCGACGCGAAGACCAGGCCGACCTGCGCGGCCAGATCCTCCAGCGCCAGCAGCGTTTGTGCGTCATGCGAGTCCGGCGTCTGCCACGTGAACTCCGGTGCCGGATGGTCGTTCGATTTGAGTGCAATACCCAATGCCAGATAGGGCGTCCAACCGTTCTGGTAGCGCTTGTGAAGCGCCGCGACATAGGCGTTCAACTCGTCCCGGCGCGAGCGAAGCCGCTCATTAATGGCAATCCACTGTGAGGCGTCCGCCCGGCCACCATTCTCCCATGATGCCTTCAACTGGGTGAGAAAATGCCTGCGATCGGCCTTATTCGAATGCAGCTCAATACAGTGATTTCCAAGTCCGTGTTCGCGCAAACGGCGGTAGACTACATCGAGCGCGGCAGTCTTTTCGGCCACGAAAAGGATTGTTTTGCCGACCCCAAGGCAGTTGGCGATCATGTTGGCTATCGTCTGGCTCTTTCCGGTCCCGGGCGGCCCGACGATGACGAAGTCACGTCCCTCGGCCGCTGCCATGCTTGCCGATGTTTGCGAGGAATCCAGGGGAAGCAGGCTTATGATGCTTGAAGGTTCATACGCATGATCGAGCTCTGCCTCATCGCGAAAGGCCGACTGTCCGCCTGAGCTCTCGAACGCCTGCTGGGGCGTATCGATGAGGTGACGAACGACCCTGTTTTGACGAAGCGCGTCGGTGCGTTCGACAAGATCCTTCCACATCAGGAACTTGGCGAAGGAAAATGTCGACAGCGCGGTCTCGTCGATCACCTCCATGCCAGGAACATCGCGCACCGCCTGTCGCATCGAGGACAGGATCCGCGGCACGTCGATCCCGCTGTCGTCGAGCGGCAAGTCACCGGCAAATTGAGGAAGACGAAGTTCGAAATCCCGCTCCAGGAACTGAAGAAGTGTGGCATTGAAGTGTGGCTCGTCCTCATGGAAGCGGATCGTAAAGCGCGAGCTTGCGCTACGCCGCTCAAGCCGGACCGGCACCAGCAGCAGCGGCGCCCGGTAGCTGCGCTCATCCTCCGGTTTCTTCTTCCAGCGGAGGAAACCGACGGCGAGGAACAGCGTATTTGCTCCGCCCTCAGCGAAGTCGTTGCGCACTTGCCGGTAGAGGTCGATCAGCCTCGCTTCAAGCTGGCGGGCATCCAACGTGGAGGCGAGCTCATCCCTGAGCAGCGCTTCAGCCGCGAACCCGCGTTGCAGATCGCGACCGTGGACATCCCGATAAAGCTCCGCATCGCGTTCTCCCAAAGGGTTTTGCTCTGGCAGCGAAATAAGACGGACCGCGGCGCCGTTCGCCAACCTGTCTTCCAGATAGGCGACGTCGGTGCACAGGAAGGGAATTGTCTTCTTCGAATCGGGGAAATTAAGCAGCCGGTTCCTGAGCGTCAGGTCGAGCAGCTTCTTTTGCCAGCGGTCGATGCGCCCTGCCGCTGTGGTGGGCTTGATCTCAACGGCCTCAGCCGGCATCTCGCCGATTGCTGGCGCCGCCGGAAGTGGCAGAGCCGCAACCGCAGTTGCCGACTCTTCGTCGGCGACATCGCGTCGGACCGGCTCGTGCGAGGCGAGCGGTGTGATGCCGCCGCTGCGTGATCGCCGCACGTCTATGGCTGCGACGAAGGTATGTGCCTGCGCCTCCGCAAGCCGGACACTGAGCGCGTTCTGCGCGGCTTCTAGCGTCAGCGCAGGCCGGTGCGTGACGCCTGTGGTCTCAAATGCAATGAATTCGCGCGAGGCCAGCGCCTTACGGACCTCCATCTGATCCTGCTCAACCGCATTGGCAAAAGTGCGCTTGGCCAGCCAGACCCCCGCAGCCGCATGTCCATCAAACATCAGGACGGCGGGATGGAGACCGGCTGCCTCCAAGGCCGCTGCGAAGAGAAGCGAGGTATCCAGGCAGGTCGCGAGGCGCTCCTCGGCAATCGTCGTGGGGCGCCTGACCTTCTGGCCACGGCTCTCGAAGCTTGCGGGAGGCTCGGCATAATGCAGCCCCATGCCGGCCATCGCCGAATAAATTGCGGCAGCCAGCATGTATGCCCGTTGCGGGCTTTGCGATTGATAGCCGTCGAGGCCACTCGGATGCCCGTGCGCGGCAAGCCGTTCGGCCGCTGCCTTAAGGATCGGCGCAACGCCGGGATCATTAGGCATCACGAACGCCGGAAGCAGTTGCGCCATGTCGGCGACGCCACCCCACTCGTCGCGCGCAAGCAGCCTCACCGTCACTCGCTTTTCGTCCAGGACCTCACCGGCCGCAGACAGGCGCAAGGTAATCTCACCTCGCTCAGCCTCGTTCAGGCCGGCGAGATATCCAGCGTCAAGCTCTACCTTGCGGTCACTCAGCTGGAGCCGGTCGCCTGGGATGAGGCGGTCTACCGTCCAGGTCTTCGGCCGCAGGAATGACGGTGACGACGTAAGCTCCAGCCGGCAATTCTCAAAACTGCGAGCGGTGTCGTTATCGAGGCGGATGGACCGGATAACCGGAATCGCATTCTGATAGGATGCATAAGTGAAGCTGGACGCGACGTCGGCAACTATGGTCGAGCCAGGTGGCCTACCGGCAACACTATCATTTGTTACTAACTCTGAACTATCTGCAGATTGCATTGACCCCATACCCCCGCGTGGAGATTAAGCAATTTCTTGCGGATATAAAAGGCTCTTGGCTGACGGATGAATACAAAACCTTCGCTTATCCACGCGATAGTTGAGGCTCGCAACAGGGAGGTCAGGCCTGTCAATGCTCCCTCACAAGAAGGTCGCAGGACACCCTATCCTGACTTCGAGGCCTCAACTCACAGATACCGTTGCCGAACGCCGGCGCACTTTGCTAACCGGGATGGGGACGCCTTCGCCGCCTCGCTGCGACGTTTTGAGCGATTTGACTTGATGGGCAATGTTGCCTGAACGTCTGTTCGGGCCGGGAGAGCGCGCCAGATGGCATTTCGATTTGTTCATACAGCCGACATCCATCTCGATTCACCGCTGCGCACGCTCGCGTTGCGCAATCCCGAACTCGCCGAACTGGTGGGAGATGCCAGCCGCCAGGCTTTCATCTCGATCGTGGACCTGTGTCTTGCGGAGCGGGTCGATGCGCTTGTCATTGCGGGCGATCTTTACGATGGCGATCAGACATCGATGAAGACGGCGCGCTTCCTGGCCTCGCAAATGATGCGTCTGCACCAGGCCGGTGTCAGGGTCTACATGATCCGCGGCAACCACGACGCCATGTCTCGAATCTCTAAACAGCTCGTCCTGCCGGACACGGTGACGATTTTCAGTGGCCGAACGCAGTCCGTGATCCAGTCGGGCGCCGGGCTGGACGTCGTGCTTCACGGACTGAGCTTCGCCAGCCCCCAGGCGGCCGAAAGCCTGCAGCCCAAATATGCCGGCCCCCGAGAGAGCGCCGCGAACATCGGCATCATGCACACCAGCTTGGCCGGCTCGCCCGGCCACGACGTCTATGCGCCTTGCAGCGTCGCCGACCTGCAAGGTCACGGCTTTGAATATTGGGCCCTTGGCCATATTCACGTTCGCAAGGTCTATCCCGGCGCAAGCACGCTCGTGATGCCTGGAATCCCTCAGGGCAGAGACATCAATGAGGCTGGTGAGAAATCGGTCACCCTGGCGACCATAAACGACGATCGGTCTGTCGACATTGAGGAGAGGCTGACCAGCGTTGCGCAGTTCGAGCGCGTGAGTGTCGACCTGGCAGGAACATCCGAACTGCCCCAGGCCGTCGGCCGCATCCGGTCTGCGCTTGAACAATCCCGGACTGCCGCCAGATCGCAATACCTCATCGCCCGCCTCGGCCTGGTCGGCGCTTCCGCGCTGTCATGGATGATGATCCGCGATAAGGATTTGGTGCTTGCCGAGGCCGAACAGGCGGCAGAGCAGGTGGGCAACACCTGGGTGGAGAAGGTCGAACTCAATCTCTCTGCTCCCGGAACTGGGAAGTCCGAAGACGTCGCGGATCCGACCCTGGAGCTAGCCGAGTCAATGCGCGCCAACGCAACATCGGACGCATTCCGTTCGGACGCCAGGGAATTGGTGTTGAAGACCATCGCGGACCTGCCGCCGGATGCGCGAGACTTCGCAGGAAAGGACGAGGCGGCGTTGGAGGCATTCCTCGATGACGTGCTTGCACGTGGCGTCGACCTGGTCACGGCTCGCCTCAAGGCAGGCGGCACGCGATGAGATTGCGGCGGCTCGATCTCACCCGTTACGGCAAGTTCACCGACAAGGCGATTGACTTCGGACCCAAGCCGAGTTCAGGGCCTGATCTGCATATAGTGTTTGGCTTGAACGAAGCCGGCAAATCGACCGCGCTTTCTGCCTATCTCGACCTGCTCTTCGGCATCGAAGAGCGCAGTCGCTACAATTTCCTGCACGAATATAGCTCCATGCGCATCGGCGGGCTGCTCGAATTTGAGGCGCAGACGCTTGCCGTTTCACGCACCAAGAGTCGCAGCAACTCGCTGCACGATGCCGAAGGTCGGCCACTGAGCGAGATTGCCATTTCGGCTCACCTCACCGGATTGTCCCGCGATGCCTACAGCAGCATGTTCTCACTGGATGACGAGACGCTGGAAGCAGGGGGCAAGGCGATCCTTGAATCGCGTGGTGATCTCGGCAAGCTCCTTTTCACCGCCAGCGCCGGGCTTGGTCATGCGAGCGATGTCTTGGCCGCACTGGAGACGGAGGCAGATGGACTTCACCGAAAACAGGCCCAGACCACTGAAATCGCGTTGCTGAAGAAGCGGTTCGCGGAACTCAGGTCACGCAAGGAGCAGATCGACACCTTGGCCTCGACATTCGAGACGCTCGAGGCGGAACGGGTGGAAGCCCAGGACAAGTACGATCGCAGCCTCGCTGAACGCTCGGTGTTGTCGGCGCGACTGGCAACAATCGACCGATATGTGCGCGCCGCGCCGCTCCTGGCCGAAATCAAACGCAAGGCGAGCAGACTAGCTGAGCTGCCCGACATCCCGTCTCCTCCCAGGACCTGGAGTGGCAGCGTCGCGGAATTGATCGATCCGGACGCGCGGCTGAGAACCCGTCTCCAGGCGAATGCCGATGAAATCGATCGGGCGAACGCAAAGATCGAAGCAATCGCTGTCGACGAAGCTTTGCTGGCGATCTCCGAACAGGTGCGAGGACTCGCCGATCGCAAGGCGCGATATGCGTCCGCGGGGATGGATCTGCCGACCCGCAAAATGGAAGTCCAGATGCTTGACCAGACGGTGGCGAACTCTCTCGCCGCGCTCGGAAAGTCGGCCGAACAGGATCCATCCCGGCTCATCCTACCTGCCTTTGTGGTCGGCACGCTTCGCAACATGGTCGAACAACGCTCCGGGATCACGGCGAGCCTGCGGATGGCCCGCGACGAAGCCGCTGCCGCGCTCGACGGGCTCAACGCTGCACGAGGTCGCGTTGGCGAGGAGAGGGCCGTGCCCGAGCCCGCAAGAGCCAGGCTGATAGCAGCCGTGTCGCAGGCGAAGGCCAGTAGTCACACACGGGAGATCACAGAGGCGCGCGCCTTGGAGGACGAGCGGCAAACAAGGCTGGCCGGTGCGATGCGGCGCCTCCAGCCATGGTCGGGCGATGCCGACGCACTTTCGAAGATATCGGTTCCGTCACTGACGCAGATGGCTGCGTGGAAAACACTGGCCGCGAGCCTTCAAAAAGACAAGGCAGTCCTGTCCGAGCGCCTGACCGAGCATGAACAAAACCGAGTATCTACTTCGTCACGCCTGGCTGCTGTCCGCGACGCGGCCGATCTCGCCGACGATGACACAGCCGCAGCCACACGACGTGAGAGAGACGAGGCCTGGCGAAATCACCGGGCGGACCTTAGGGCCGAAACGGCCGATGTCTTTGCCACAGTACTGGCCAGGGACGATCATGTTGGCGCGGCCCGTTTGTCTCGTGCAGGCGAGCTGGCCGATCTTCGAGCTATCAAACAGAAGGCGGCCGAGACGGAAGCCGCCGTAGAGCGCATCAGCTGTCAACTTGCCGGGGTGGAAAAGCGCGCAGAAATGGCATCAGCTGAAGTCAAGGAAACGGCAAAAGCCTTGCTTGAGGATTGCCAGGAGCAGACGCTCGACCTGCTGATCGGACTTCTCGATGAACGCATTGCCGCCCGCGCCGACGCGCTTGCCGCCTGGGACGCCATCGTGCTCGCACGCGTCAAGATCGAACGCGAAACAGCCGAAGGAGAGCGGATCCATCTCGGATTGGCCTCGGCTCTTCAAAGCGTTGGAATAGCCTCGGAGGCCGGGGAGACTCTGGAAGTAATGGCGGTCGCCGCTGACCGGTTTCTGGACAGGCAGGCGAAGGTCGATGCAGAACAAGCGGAGGCGCTGAGGAGCGTGGCCGCCAAGGAAGAGGAGCTGGCCGCCAGGCGGCTCGCTGTTGAAATCGCCGAGCGGCGAGAGGAGGCATGGCAGGCCGAGGTCAAGGAAACGCTGAAGGGCACTTGGCTCGAAGAAGGCATCGTCGGGACTGGGCTCGGCAGCGTGCTCGATCAGTTATCTGAACTGTCAAAGGCCCTGCAGGATCGTGAGTCCATGCGCATCCGCATCCGCAAGATGGAGGCGGATAGGACTGCATTTGCTGAAGAGGTGGCCCGCCTTGGTGCGCAGGCCGGCGAGCGCCCAAGCGACGAGGCGCCAGAACAGGTGAGCGTCAGGCTGACTGAGCGTCTAGAGCAAGCCGAGCGTGCCTGTGAGGCGAGGGCAAATCTCCTCCTTGATGTTCACAATTTGCAGGACGTTCGAGAGGCACTGAACGCTGAATTCGCGGCACACGAGACGACAAAGCAGGAAGTGCTTGATGCCTTTGGGGTGAAGACTCTGCCGGAGGTCGTGGAGCGCGATGAACAGCTTCGCGAGCGAGACGGCCTGCAGAGTGCCGTGGCCAAGCTTGAAGAACGACTCACGATCGAGCTCGCCAGCAACGACTTCATCCAGGCGCAGTCGTTGCTGGAAGGCCAAGATGTCGATGGGCTCGCAATTGAAAAGGCTGAAGTCGAGCGGCGCCTCGCCGACCTCGATGAATCACTGCAACAGCAACTCGTCCGGCGAACCCGGGCGACCGACAAGCTCGATGCGATCGGCGGCGACAGCGCAGTTGCCCGGATCGATGCCGATCGTCGCACCGTCCTTCTGGAAATCGAGGAAAAGGCCGTCCGCTATATCGAATTGAAGCTTGGGGTGATGTCGGCGGCAAGCGCGCTTCGGGTCTATCGCGAACGTCACCGCTCTGGAATGATGAGCGAGGCATCCGACGCCTTCGCACTGATCACGCGAGGCCAGTACACAGGCTTGACGACCCAGCCGGTAAAGGGCGGCGAGGTCCTCATAGCGACGCAGCGGGATGGCCAGTCCAAGGTCGCAGACGCTCTGTCGAAAGGCGCGCGTTTCCAGCTCTATCTGGCTCTGCGGCTCGCCGGATATTATGAGTTTGCCAAGCTCAGGCACGCTGTTCCGTTCATCGCCGACGACATCATGGAGACCTTCGACCATCTCAGGTCGGAGGAAGTCTTCCGCCTATTCGGCGAGATGGCCAGTGTAGGCCAGGTGATCTATCTCACCCATCACCAGCACCTATGCGACATTGCCAGGGTGGTCATTCCCAACGTCGCGATCCACGAGCTCGGGTAATTCAAGCGGCAGTGTTGCTGGTCGGCTCTCGCGAGGCAAATCGCATTGCCAACGGCGGCTTCGCGGCTCAATCATTCGGACGACGCGCTTCGCCCGAAACCGGTCATTCCTCCAAGGTCTCGGCGGCGAGCCCCTAGCGCCTTCGCCGGGATAAAGCCGTGATCCAAGTGGGTCATGCCCATGGCAATTTCGGCAGGACCAGGCATTGTTGATTCGCGTTGGGGCCTCGCTCGGATCCCGGATGCTGCCGCTCGCTTACAAGCGGCATTGAATTTGTAAGATAGTGACACACAGACTGGTACTAAGGCCTCCGGGTACTTGATCTCTCCCCCGCCTTGAGGAGAGGTAAGCAGCGCGGCTGCTCTAGCGGCGTGACACAACAGCAGCCTTGGGGCGAAATGCGATGAATGAAGAAGAAGCGATGAGTGCTTATGACGGACTCTCGGATGTGCTTCGAGCGGCCGGATTAAATTGGGTACTAGAGCAAGTTGAGGAAAGCATCAATCTCGGGAAGACGGTCATCAGAAAAGCTGACGCCAGCGAGTTCATCGATGATCAAGTCGCTGGTCAGCGACGCGGCCGACGGCAAATGCAGGATTTCGTCACGACTCAGCCCTTTTCTAACACTGAGCGCCTAGATCTTTTTCTTGATGCCATCGAGCGCATATTGGCTCTCCCGCAGTTCTCAACCGGTGTGCTGAAGATCTTGGAAGCAGAGAGCGTGACATTCGTTTCCGAACGAGCAGGAGATGATGGCCACAGCTTGCTCAGCAACGCAGGTCAACAGCAGGAGACAGCCCGCGACCGCTTCCGGGAAATGCGCCAGAAAGCTGGAGTAACCGCCGCATGATGACCGCATCGACTCTCGTCGGACAGATCGCCGCGATCCTCAGTCCAGCATATGGCATGAATTACTCCGCGGCGTCGGACGCCAACGACGTGTTCGAAGGCTATACGCTCGCGATCGTCGTGAGTGCCGCCCGTGCCGCAGGGGCCACCGTCGTTTTCGAGGCGAACGATGGAAAGACTACCACCAACCTGATTTTCCGGACCTCGCCGGGCGATATCTTCAGCCCTAAGAGAAAATACACCCACGCAATTATAAGCTTGCCAAGCTGCCAGCCGGTCGAGGCGCATATCGGCGTGAAGGTGTCGGGGCGCTCAGGCGTCCTACACGAATGCGATGTCGCCGTGATCGACCGACACGAAGCGCGCGTCTGTCGCAGCGAAAAGGTGCATCCTCGTGCTAGCAAGGTCCTAATCGCGGCCGAATGCAAGTTTTACGCCAGCACCTTGCAGTTGGGTTTGGCTCGAGCGTATCTCGGACTCGCCGAAGAACTCAGCAAGCAAAATCGCTTGCTGGTGACCAACACTACCTCCGATTCCGCGGCAAAGATGATCGCCTATCACAGGGCCGGTTGGGAGTTCGACCTTTCGTCACCGACTGCGGCCCAGGCAGTAGATCTTGAAGCGAAATTCAAAGAGGTCTTCCGCAACTATGTTGCTAAGGACAGTCGTCA
>NZ_CAUM01000006.1 GCF_000350085.1 Mesorhizobium metallidurans STM 2683 | reverse complement strand
GTCCATCTTGATCGAAGAGGCCATCGTCAATTCCCCTCGAACACCGGTTTCTCCTTGGCGACGAACGCCTTATAGGCGCGCTCAAAATCCCCCGTCTGCATGCAGATCGCCTGCGCCTGCGCTTCCGCTTCGATTGCTTGGTCGAGCCCCATCGACCATTCCTGGTTCAACTGCGTCTTGGTGATGCTGTGCGCAAATGTCGGTCCGGAGACGATACGTGCCGCCATCTCCAGCGCGTCGGCTTCGAGCGCGGCGGCCTCGACCAGCCTGTTATAGAAACCCCAGCGCTCGCCTTCGGCGGCACTCATGGTGCGGCCGGTGTAAAGCAGTTCGGCGGCGCGGCCCTGGCCGATGATGCGCGGCAGGATCGCACAGGCGCCCATGTCGCAGCCGGCAAGGCCCACGCGGGTAAACAGGAAGGCGGTCTTCGCCTCGGGCGTGGCTATGCGGATGTCTGATGCCATGGCGATGATGGCGCCGGCGCCAACCGCCACGCCGTCGACCGCCGCAATGATCGGCTTGCCGCAGTTGAGCATCGCCTTGACGAAATCGCCGGTCATGCGGGTGAAGGCAAGCAGCGCCTTCATGTCCATCTTGACCAGCGGGCCGATGATGTCGTGCACATCGCCGCCGGAGCAGAAATTGCCGCCATTGGGCAGGAACACCACCGCATCGACATCGTCGGCATAGACGAGGTCGCGAAAAGTGTCGCGCAACTCGGCGTAGCTGTCGAAGGTTAGCGGGTTCTTGCGCTCCGGCCGGTCGAGCCGGATCTTTGCCACCTTGCCTTCGACCTGCCACAGGAAATGCTTCGGCTTGCGGTTTGCCATCCTTGTCATTCCCGTCCCTCCCAATTGCTGCGGAACGAATTCAGCATGCCGGTCAGCCGGCGCGCCTCATCCTCGCTGACGGTATCGAGCAGTTCGCCGACCCACCCCTCATGCGCGGCGGCGATCACGGCGAAGGCGTTTGAACCGTCCTCGGTCAGCCGCACCATCGAAGTGCGGCGGTCGCCATTGCGGCGGGCGCGGGCGACCAGGCCTTCGGAAACCAGCCGGTCGACGATTCCAGTCACATTGCCGTTCGACACCAGAAGGAAGCGCGACAGGTCGCTCATCAGCATGCCTTCCGGCGCACGGTAGAGTGCCGCCATCACGTCGAAGCGTGGCAGCGTGGTGTTGAACTCCTTCTTCAGCCGCTCGCGCAGCTCCGCCTCGATCGTGCGCGATGCGCGCAGCAGACGTATCCACAGGCGCAACCGGTCCTTGCCAGGCCCGGAGCGCGCGGGCAGGGGGCCGGCTACCATGTCTCGCCTCCCGAAACAGAAATCGCCTGGCCGGTTATCGACCCGGCCGCATCGCCGCACAGCCACAGCACCGCGGCGGCGACTTCCTCCGGCTGGATGAAATGGCCTTGCGGGTTTGTCGAGGCAAGGCTCGTCCGGGCTTCCTCAATCGAGCGGCCGGTCTTTTCGACGATGCGCTGGACGGACTCTTCCAGCATCTCGGTTTCGACGAAGCCCGGGCAGACGGCATTGACTGTCACCCCGGATTTCGCGGTCTCGGCGGCCAGCGCCCGCATCAGCCCGACGACGCCATGCTTGGCCGCGACATAGGCCGAGACGTAGGCGTAGCCCTTCAGCCCGGCCGTCGATGCGACGAACACGATCCTGCCCGCCTTCCGCGCCGCCATGCCGGCCAGCGCCGGCTTCACCGTCAGGAATGCCCCGGTGAGGTTGACGTCGAGCGTGCGCTGCCAGTCTGTTAGGGAGGTCCTATGCGCCGGCGCGCTGCCGGACATACCGGCATTGGCGACAACGATGTCGAAAGGTCCGCGCGCTGCTTCCGCGTTGCTGTAGAGCGACGCCATCGATGCTTCGTCGGTGACGTCGGCCGCGATACCGAAGATGCGATCGCTCCCCCCCGCGACTTCGGCGAGCGCCGCCTTGCGCCGGCCGCAGATGGTGACAGTGATGCCGGTCCCTGCCAGTGCCAATGCGATGGCCCGGCCGACGCCGGAGCCGCCACCGGTGACAAGGGCGTGCCTGCCCGCGATTGTTCCGGCCGCGCTCATACTTTCAGCCCCGCTGCGGCGTCGCGTTCGGCCAGACGGTAAATCTGGTCGCGGCCGGGCAGATAGGGATCCGGCCATTTGACGCCGCGATCGCCAAGCGTCACGGCCGCATGCAGAGTCCAGTAGGGGTCCGTAAGATGCGGCCGCGCCAAGGCGACAAGGTCGGCGCGGCCGGCCATCAGGATCGAATTGACATGGTCCGGCTCATAGATATTGCCGACCGCCATCGTCGCCATGCCGACCTCGTTGCGGATGCGGTCGGAAAACGGTGTCTGGAACATGCGGCCATAGACCGGTCTGGCGTTGGCCGAAGTCTGGCCGGCCGAGACGTCGCAGATGTCGACACCGGCCTCGTGCAGCAACCTGGCGATCTCGACCGCATCGGCCGGCGTCACCCCTTCGATGCCGACCCAGTCATTGGCCGAGATGCGCATGGAAACAGGCTTTTCGGCTGGCCAGACAGTGCGCACGGCACGGAAGATCTCCAGGGGATAGCGCATGCGGTTTTCCAGCGAGCCGCCATAGGCGTCGGTGCGCCGGTTGGTCAGCGGCGTGATGAAGGACGACAGGAGATAGCCATGCGCGGCATGGATCTCCAGCATGTCGAAGCCGCAACGATCAGCCATCTCGGCCGAGGCCACGAACTGGTCGCGCACCAGATTCATGTCGGAGCGGTCCATCGCCTTCGGCACCTGATTCTCAGGCGACCATGCGACCGCCGCCGCCGCCATGACGGGCCAGTTGCCGGATGGCAGTGGCACGTCGGTTCCCTGCCAGCCGAGCCGGGTCGAACCCTTGGCGCCGGAGTGGCCGATCTGGGCGCAGATTTTTGCTTCCGTCTCGGCATGGACGAAGTCGACCAGCCGCTTCCACGCCATTTCATGCTCGGGCGCGTAGAAGCCGGGACAGCCGGGCGTGATGCGGCCTTCCGGGCTGACGCAGGTCATCTCGATATAGACCAGGCCGGCACCACCCTTGGCGCGTTCGGCATAGTGGGCGAAATGCCAATCGGTCGGGCAGCCGTCGACGGCCTTGTACTGTGCCATCGGCGAGACGACGATGCGGTTGTTGAGCGCCATATCACGCAGCCGGAACGGCGCGAACATCGGTGCACGGCGCAAGCTGTTGCCGCCGGCGCCTGCCTGGCGCTGGAACCATTCTTCCGCGCCGGCCAGCCACTCGGCGTCGCGCAGCCTGAGATTCTCGTGGCTGATGCGCTGCGAGCGCGTCAGCAGCGAATAGTTGAATTGTACTGGATCGAGGCCGAGATAGCGCTCGACCTCCTCGAACCATTCGAGCGAATTGCGCGCCGCCGATTGCAGCTTCAGCACCTCGGTGCGCCGCGCGTCCTCGTATTTGCGAAACGCCGCCTCGAGGTCGGGCTCGGACTTGACATAGTCGGCCAGCGCCACGGCGCTTTCCAGCGCCAGCTTGGTGCCCGAACCGATTGAGAAATGCGCTGATGCCGCCGCGTCGCCCATCAGGGCAAGATTCTCATACGACCAGCGCTCGCACAGCACGCGCGGAAAATTGATCCAGGCCGAACCCCTGATGTGATTGGCATTGGTCATCAGCGCATGGCCGCCAAGATGCTTGGCGAAGATCCGTTCGCAGACGGCGATCGATTCCTGCTGCGTCATCGCGCCGAAGCCGAAGCCGTTCCAGGTCTGCTCACTGCATTCGACGATGAAGGTCGCTGTCTCGCTGTCGAACTGGTAGGCATGCGCCCACACCCAGCCATGCTCGGTCTTCTCGAAGATGAAGGTGAAGGCATCGTCGAATTTCTGGCTGGTGCCAAGCCAGACGAACTTGCATTTGCGGGTGTCGATATCCGGCTTGAAGATGTCGACAAAGGTGTTGCGCGCTTTCGAGTTCAACCCGTCGGCGGCGACCACCAGGTCGTGGCTCTCCATATAGGGCCGGGGGTCGGCGATATCGGTTTCGAAGACGAGCTTGACGCCGAGTTCGCGCGCCCGCCGCTGCAACAGGATGAGCAGCCGCTTGCGGCCTATGCCGCAGAAACCGTGCCCGGTCGAGACCGTGCGCACGCCGTCATGAATGACAGCAATGTCGTCCCAATAGGCGAAGTGTTTTTTGATCCAGACGGCACTGACCGGATCGTTCCTGGTCAGATTGTCGAGCGTCTCTGCCGACAGCACCACGCCCCAGCCGAACGTGTCGTCGGCGTGGTTGCGCTCGAACACCGTCACCTCATGGGTGGCGTCGCGGAGCTTCATCGAGATGGCAAAGTAGAGCCCGGCTGGTCCGCCGCCGAGAACCGCAACCTTCATGCCTGCGATCTCCTTTTCGCCTCGGGTCGCCGGCAAGGCAGGCGATCCCGATTTTCAGTATCGCGCCACATGTGCATTATTTCAAGCTTAAAGTTTTATGTTGAAACGAATCGGGCGTCGCGCGATACAGACAGCCCCGCGAGAAGCGGAGCGTACGCGGCGAGCCTGCGGGATACGAACTCCGTGAAGAGCCGCACGCGCTTCGTCTTGCGTGTCTCCCCCTGCGTGAGGAGCCAGAGCGTTCCGTACATGTGCAGGTCGCTGCCCGGCACCCTCACCAGTAGGGGGTCGGCATCGCCGACGAAGCACGGCAGTGTCGTGATCCCGAGCCCCTGCCGTACAGCAGCGATCTGCGCCTCGGCGTCCGTGGTCCTGAATGGAACCCCCGTGGTGCGAACCTCACCCTCGCTGGCCCAGTCCGGGATTCCATGAATGCTTATGACGATCCACCGGATGGGATCAGGCGCGCCCGCACGCCACGCGGCTAGTCGATCGCAGGACATGTAGACGCCGCCGAACAGCTCCGGTCCCTTCAGGCCGTGAAGATTGAGCGGCAGGGTTTTGCGGTCGTAGACGACGCGGATCGCCACGTCGGCCTCTCGGCTGGTCAGATTTGCCAGCTCGCCGGACGATAAGATTTCCATCTCGATGTCCGGATGCAGACGCGCGAAATCGGCGAAGTGCGGCATGAGCAGGTGTGTCGCGAGGGGCGGCGCCAGCGTCACCCGCAGAAGCCCGCGCACGCTCTGGTCGCGCCCGAAGACGCGCGTCTCCAGCTGGTGCGACGACGCCTCCATCTGGTTCGCGAACTCGAGGACCTCCTCGCCTGCAGCCGTCAGGCGGTAGCCCGAAGGCAGCTTTTCGAACATCTGCGCCCCGAGGCGTTCCTCGAGCTGAGCGATGCGTCGCAGCACGGTCGAGTGATTCACCCCGAGGCGCCCGGCGGCAGCCCGCACCGAGCCTCCGCGCGCGACGGCAAGAAAGTAGCGAACGTCATCCCAGTCGATCATGGTGCAATCCGGCACCGCGCGGTGCGCCTTCCAAAGCCCGTATCTAACACATCGAACAGCAGTACGGGCCGTTATAATAGCCTATGTCGACGAGCGCGACCCAATTCCGAACGGCGGACACCGATCGTCGCGGCTGGTGTCAGTCGTCCAGCCGGATCGATTTCGCACCACCGATGTGCGCGCTTCCGCACTCAACGCCTGACTCCGGCGGACCTATTTTGGGGTTCTCGGGGGCAGATGCTGTCCCGACACCACAAAAGGAGAAATCATGGGAAAGCTTGAGGGTAAGGTTGCAGTCATCACGGGTGGATCGAGCGGCATGGCGCTGGCGAGCGCCAAGCGGTTCGTTGAAGAAGGCGCCTATGTTTTCATCACGGGCCGGAGGCAGGAGGCGCTTGACGAGGCCGTCAAGCTGATCGGCCGGAACGTGACCGGCGTGCGCGGCGACGCGGCCAATCTCGACGACCTCGACCGCCTGTTCGACACGGTCAAGCGGGAAAAGGGCGAGATCGACGTCCTGTACGCGAGCGCCGGCATGGGCGAAGGCGTCCCACTGGGCGAGATTACCGAGCAGCACTTCGATGCGACCTTCAACCTGAATGCGCGCGGCACGCTGTTTACGGTTCAGAAGGCGTTGCCGCTGTTCAACGATGGCGGATCGATCTTGATGACCGGGTCAGTTGCTTCGATCAAAGGTTTTCCTGGTTACAGCGTGTATGCGGCGAGCAAGGCGACGTTGCACGCATTCGCACGCGGTTGGCTCAACGAACTGAAGGGCAGGAATATCCGGGTGAACGTGCTGCACCCGGGGCCGACCGCCACACCGATGCAGGACCAGGTTCTCACCGAGGAGGCGAAGCAGATGTTCGAATCCCTGATCCCGCGGGGCAAGATGGGTCGTTCCGAGGAAATCGCGGCGGTCGCGCTGTTTCTTGCTTCAGACGATTCGAGCTTCGTGAATGGGGTGGAGTTGTCTGTCGACGGCGGCTTCTCGGCCATCTGACTTCGCGCCGGATCGCCGGAAGTGGCTGACCGTCCGGCCGCGCCGAAGTCGTTCACGGCGGGACGTGTACGCGAAGGTCGCCACACAGCGGAACGGATGACCCAGCGCCGTTGAGGGCCGGGGAATCAATATCAACACGGATCGGAGAAGTATCATGAGCTACGCGATTATAGGATTCGGTGCGGTAGGCCAGGCCCTCGCCCACGCCTTCGCCCGTAAAAACGTCAAGGTGGCCGTGGCGAGCCGCCGGCCGCCCGAGGCGTTGGCGCCGCAGGCTCAGGCGATTGGACCCACGGTCGTCGCCAAGTCGCTGCGGGATGCACTCGAGGCCGACACAATCATCTTGGCGGTCCCGTTCGGGGAGCATCGCGAGGTTGCGAAGGCCCTGCCGAGCTGGAAAGGCAAGACAGTCATCGATGCGATGAACGCGTTTCCAGTCCCTGAAGAGCTGGGCGGTCTCCCGTCCTCCGCCTTCGTCGCGAAGTCGTTCACCGGCGCCAAGTTCGTGAAAGGTTTCAATCACCTGGTTGCGGCCACCCTGGCTGCCGATCCGATCGTCGAGGGCGGGCACCGGGTCGTCTTTCTGTCGAGCGACGACGAGGACGCGATCGCTCCCGTGGCGGCCTTGGCCAAACAACTCGGGTTCGCACCCGTCAAGCTGGGAAAGCTCAACGAGGGTGGCGCGCTGGTGCACGCACGCGGCCGCACTTGGGGCCAGCTGATCTTCCAGGACCTGTTCAAGAAGGAGCAGTAACGGATTTACTGTCCACTATCAGAGGTGCTGCTTGCCCGGGCCCGTCCATGAGTCCACGCGGGCTAAGTCATAATCCGAGGTCCGGAAGCGGCGAGGGCTTCGACGTCCCCTTTCCACCCCCAAGCGAATTTCAGGAGGTCGGCTTTCCAGACAGCGGCCGTCGCGCCGCCATCTCTTGATCAGGTTTCTGCACAGCCTGAGGGGCGTGCTTGCGGCTGGTTCCGCAAGCACGCTCCCGCTTACTTTTCCGGGCTCTTTGGGCTCCACAACGCCGTCTCGGCGCCCTTCTCATAGGCCATGCCTTCGGGATAGCTGATCGCCTCCAACTGCAGGCCCCAGGGCGCCTGGAAATAGAGGATGGTCTGCCCGGCGGCCGGCCCCTCCTTGACCGGCAGCGGCCCCATTCGTGTCTTCACGCCCTTGGCATCGAGATATGTCTTGGCGGCTGCGACATCATCGACATAGAAGGCGATGTGGAAGCCGCCAATGTCGCTGTTCTTCGGTGTCGCGTCCTTCTGGTCCGGCGCGGTGTATTTGAACAGCTCGATGTTCGATCCGTAGCCGCAGCGGACCAGGGTGATCTCCTCGATCACCGCCTTGGGGTCGACGCCAAGCAGATCCTGCATGAACGTGCCCTTGTCGTCGGCGAACGGGCCGAACGCCATCGCCTTCTTGCAGCCGACCACCTCGGTGAAGAAATCGACGGCCTGCTTCATGTCTGGCACGGTGATGCCGGTGTGGTCGTGGCCGCGCATGCCAGGTATCGCATCAGCCGAGGCCGCACTCATTGAGCCGAGCATGGCGGCCACAAGCATCGTGTGTCTGATCGCGTATTTCATTCCAGTCACCCTCCGTTTCGCGGGCTGACTTGTCGGCGCACGTCCGAGGCCCGCTTTTCGGCGTGCGGATGCGTTGAGCTTTCTCATGTCGGGGCTTTCGCGGCGGGCCGCAGCCAGTCCGCGTCGATCTCGGGCAGCGGAATGGCCGCGATCAGGTCGCGCGTATAGGCCTGCTGTGGATTTTCGAACAAGGCGTCGGTGGCGCTGGCTTCGACGATCCTGCCTTCGCGCATGACGATCACCTGTTTGCAGAGCCGCCGGATCACCGATAGATCGTGGCTGATGAAGGCGACGGTCAGGCCCATCTCGGCCGCCAGTTTTTCCAGCAGCGTCAGGATTTGCGCCTGCGTCGACACGTCGAGGCCGGAAACGATCTCGTCGGCCAGCACGAATTTCGGTGACAGCGCCAGAGCGCGCGCAATGCCGACCCGCTGGCGCTGGCCGCCCGACAGTTCGTGCCGGTAGCGGCTGGCAAAGCTTTGTGGCAAGCCGACACGCAGCAAGGCTTCGGAGACGCGGGCCTTCAGATTGTCGCCAAGCCCATTCTGCTTGAGCGGGGCGGCGATGATGCTGGCAATGGTGCGGCGCGGATTGAGCGACGACATCGGATCCTGAAAGATCATCTGCAGATTGCGGCGCAGCGGCCGCAGCTCCGCCTCCGGCAGATGCGTGATATCGCGGCCGTCGAAGCTGATGCTGCCGGCGCTTGGTTCCAAGAGACGCACCAGGGCGCGGCCGAGCGTCGATTTGCCCGATCCGGATTCGCCGACGATGCCGGTCACCGAGCCCTTGGGCAGGTCGAAGTCGAGGCCTTTCAGGATCTCGGCCAACGGGGCGCGGCCGATCAGCGGCTTGCGCGTCATGTCGGGTAGGGCAACCTTCAGCCCACGCACGGAAAACAGCGGCTCAGCCATGCGGGCGCCTCCAGGCCTGGTCTGCAGCGGCGATCTCCGAAGCAAGCCCGGCCAGCACCGCCTCATCCACCGGCTTCAGCGAGGCGAGCGGATCGGTGTAGCGCGGCGTCGCCGCCATCAGCGCCCGCGTATAGGGGTGCTGGGGTGCTGCGAAGAGATCAGCCGTCTCGGCTTCTTCCACCACCTTGCCGGCATAGAGCACCGACACTTTCTGGCTGATCTTGGCGACGACGCCGAGATCGTGGGTGACGAACAGGATCGCCGTGCCATGATCGCGCTGCAATTGCGCGATCAGGCGCAGGATCTGCTTCTGCACGGTGACGTCGAGTGCGGTGGTTGGCTCGTCGGCAACGATCAGCCTTGGTTCGGCTGCGAAAGCGGCTGCGATCAGCACGCGCTGGCGCATGCCGCCTGAAAGCTCGTGCGGATAGCATTTCAGCACGCGGTCCGGCTCGCGGATCTGCACCTCGTCCAGCAATTGCCGAATGCGGGCGTCCGCCCTTTGTCCACTCCAGCCAAGGATGCGCACCAGCCTATCCGTCATCTGCGGGCCGATGCGGCGCGACGGGTTGAGCGCGGTCAGCGGGTCCTGCGGGATCAGCGCCGTGCGGGCGCCGATCAGCGTGCGCCGTGCCTTCGGTTGAAGCTTTCCGAGGTCCTCGCCCTCAAGCAGCATATCGCCTTCGACGATACGCACGCTCGAAGGCAGCACGCCGAGCACCGCCTTGCCGATCATCGTCTTGCCGGCGCCGCTCTCGCCGACCAGCGCGCGCACCTCGCCGGGCTGGACGGAGAGCGACACCGAGCGCAGCACACGCTGGCCGTTCGCCAGCACGGCGCTGAGGCTGCGGATATCGAGGCAGGGTTTGACGGCCAGACTCATCGCAACACCGGATCGAAACGTGCCTTCAATGCTTCGCCAAACTGGCTGAATGACAGCACGGTCAGGATCAGCGTGATCAGCGGGAACACCAGCACCCACCACGCCTGATGGATCGACAGCCGGCCCTCGGCGATGATGCCGCCCCAGGTCGGGTCGTCGGTCGAGATCGACAGATTGACGAAGGACAGGATCGCCTCGACGATCACGGCGATGCCCATCTCCAGCGACAGCAATGCGACGATCGACGGCACCACATTGGGCAGCACTTCGCGCAGCATGATGCCGATGCGGCCATAGCCGGCGATGCGGGCATTCTCGATATAGTCCATGCGCGACTGGCCCATCGCCTCTGCGCGGATCACCCGGCAAAAGCGCGTCCAGTCGATGATGGCTATGGCGAGGATGACGGAGCTGAGGCCTGTGCCGAGCACGGCGACCAGCAGGATGGCGAACAGCACCGGCGGAAACGCCATCCAGACATCGACGATGCGCGAGATGATGCGGTCGGCCCAACCGCCGAAGTAACCTGCGATCAGGCCCAGCGTCGAGCCGACCAGGCAGGCGGCAAAAGCCGCGGCGAAAGCGACGATAAAGGCGATGCGGCCGCCGAAGATCAGCCGCGACAGGAGATCGCGGCCGAGGCTGTCGGTGCCCAGCCAATAGCCGGGCTCGGCTCCATCAATCCAGAATGGCGGCAGCCGTTCCAGCATCAGATCCTGCGCCAGCGGATCCTGCGGCGCGACCAGCGGCGCGAAGATCGCAGCCAGCAGCGCTATCAGAAGCCAGCCGCCGGCCAGCCACAGGCGCGGCGACACACCTCGCCTTCGTGCGCGGCCCTCATCCATGGCGCAGCCTCGGATTGAGCAGCGCATACATCATGTCGACGCTGAGATTGATCAGCACGAACAGCAGTGCGAAGACCAGCACGATGCCCTGGATCAGCGGCAGGTCGCGGTTGATGACGGCGTCGATCGCCATGTTGCCGAGACCTTCATAGGAAAACAGCCGCTCGACGATGACGGTGCCGCCGATGAGGAAGGTGAACTGCACGCCGACCAGCGTCAGTGTCGGCAAGGCGGCATTCTTCAGCGCCTCGCGCAGGATGACCTGCGTTTCCGAGAATCCCTTCACCCGCGCCAGCGTCACGTAGTCGAGCGTGATCACCTCCTTGAGCGACATCTTCAGCAACTGCGAAATGATCGCCGCCAGCGGCAGCGCCAGCGCCAGCGCCGGCAGGACCATGTGGCTCATCAGATCCCGCGTTACGTCGAAGCGTAGCCGCAGAATGCTCTCAAAGAGATAAAACTGGGTGACGAAGGGCAGGTCGAGCTGCGGCGACACGCGGCCGGAAATGTCGAACACCGGGATCAGCACGCCGAACAGCAGGATCAGCACCAGGCCCCACAGGAAATCGGGAATGGAAAGCGCCGTGCCGCTGGCGATGTCGATGCCGGCTTCGACCGCCGTGCCGCGTTCGCGCGCCCCGAGGATCGCCGCCGTGCCGCCGATCGCCACCGCCATCAGAAGCGCTGTGACGGCGAGCTCCAGCGTCGCCGGCAGCCGGTTGAATACCAGCCCGAGTACGTCCTGCCTCAGCGAGATCGACGTGCCGAAGTTGCCCTGCAACACGCCGGACAGCCAGATGAAGAATTGTTGGACGATGGTCTTGTCGAGCCCGTAGAGCCCGCGCAGCCGGGCGATATCGGCATCGGTAGCACCTGGCGGCAGCATCATGGCAATCGGGTCGCCGGGCGCGACGCGGATGACGACGAAGACCACGACGGCCACGCCGAACAGCGTGATCAGCATCGTCAAAAGACGGATCAGAAATCTTGCAGAAGCATGCTGGCTGAAGCCTAGTGCGTTTCAGTGGCTGATGGAACGAACCGCCCCCTCATCCGGCCGCTTCGCGGCCACCTTCTCCCCGAGGGGAGAAGAGGTCGCAAACGGCTGAGCCAGTCTCTTCTCCCCAGCGGGGAGAAGGTGGCCCGAAGGGCCGGATGAGGGGGCCTGCGTCGCTGGAGGAGACACGCCACCGTGCCTCCTCATATCTATTAGGCCGGGGTCATCAGCGCCGGCAGCAGCGCGCCTGAGACATGCTGCACCACATTGACGCCCTTGGCATGCACGATCGGCTGCGCATATTGCATCAGCGGCAGCACATAGGCCTGCTCGGCGATGTATTTGTCGACCGCCTTCCAACCGGCGATGCGCTTGACCTCGTCCTTCTCACCCCACAGCGGGTTGATGATGTCGATCAGGTTCTGGCTGTCCCACACTGAATGCGGGCTCGGCCCGTACATGGCAAAGCCGGTCGACGTGGTCGGATCGCCGATCGCATTGCCCCAATTGTAGAAGGCTGCCGGCGCCAGCTTGTCTGCGGCGCGCAGCTCGTAGTGCTTGGCGATCTCGTAGACCTCGATCGTCGCCTCGATGCCGACCTTGCGCCACATGCCGACGATCGCCTGGATCATCTCGTAGTCCTTGGGCTTGAAGCCCTTGGTCGTCTGTATCGTGAACTTGACCGGCTTTTCCGTCGAATAGCCGGATGCGGCCAGCAATTCCTTGGCTTTTTCCGGATTGTGCTCGACCTTGATCGATGGATCGTAGGCGGCGTATTCCGGTGTTTCCAGCGTATCGATCGGCTGGCCGTAGCCGCGCAGCAGGCGGTCGACCAAAAGCTTCTTGTCGACCGCCATCACCGCGGCCTGGCGAACGTTCTTGTCCAGCATCACCTCGATGTCGTTGAAGAAGATCATGCCGATGTCGGAGACGTTCTTGCACGAGCCGGCAAGCCCGTCCTTGGCGATCAGCCGGTCATACTCCTCATAGGGGATTTCGATCGTCACCTGCGAGGAACCCGACTCGATTTCGGCGACACGGCTCGCCGCGTCGGTGACGAACTTGATCGTCAGATTCTCGAAGGCCGGCTTGCCGCCCCAATAGTTCGGATTAGCCTTGAGGCGCAGGAAGGCGTTGCGCTCGAACTTGTCGACCATATAGGGGCCGGTGCCGATCGGCGCCTTCTCGAAACCCTCGGCCCCGACCTTCTCGTAATAGGCCTTCGGCATGATGTAGCCGGTCAGGAACGACATCCACTTGAAATACACCGGGTCGAATTGCACCACGTCGCCGGTGATTTTGTTGCCGTCGATCTTGAAGTTGTTGACGTTTTTCCAGACGAACTGGATCGGGTTGCCGGTCTTTTCGTCGCCCGCCCGCTGCAGCGACCAGACCACGTCCTCGGCCGTGAACGGCGAGCCGTCATGCCAGGTCACGCCCTCGCGCACCGTCATCATGATCTTGGTGCGGTCGTCGTTCCAGCCCCATTCGGTGAGCAGGCCGGGCGCGAAGGACAGGTCCGGCTTCTGCGGGATGAACTGGTCGAACACCGACTGGTAGAGCCCCTGGATGGTCGGATTGACCGCCGATGGCCCCGTGGTCGGGTCCCAGGACGGCAGGTTGACATTGTAGGCGATGGTCAGTTCGCCAGCAGCCTTGGCGATCTGCGGCAAGCCGATGGCGGCCGCGCCAAGTGCTGCGGCACTGTATCCGAGCAATTCGCGTCTGTTGATAGTCATGGTCGTTCCCCTGTTGGTTGTATTTTCTTTGCGCGGCGTCTGTGACTAATCAGTGGGTTCAGGCTCCTTGGGCGGCCGCGCCTCGCCCTCCTTCACACCAGAGTTTCCTTCACCCGGAAGAATCCTGTTTCTACCTCCCGCCAAGCTGTTGCGCGAGCATGTAGCCCGAGGCCGCACCGGCGCCGGCGCCCGGCCATGTCGCTGCACCAGTGAGATGCAGATTGCCGACCGGCGTGTTCCAGCCGGCGTATCCGCGTGCCGGGCGAAACAGAAAATTCTGCGCCAGATGGTGGCTGCCGCAGACCTGGTCGCCGCCGACGAGGTTGGGATTCTCGCGTTCGAGGTCGAGTGGCGAAAACACGGCGCGGCCGAGGATCTTCTGTCGCAGGCCGGGCGCGTAGCTCTCGATGATGCCGAGCACGCGCTCGGCATATTGCTCCTTGACCAGATCCCACCGTCCCGGGGCGATCTGGCCTGCCGCATCGCCGGATATTTCGGCCGGCAGCATGCGCACCTGCACCCACAGCACATGCTTGCCTTCAGGTGCGCGAGAAGGATCGATCGCGGTCGGCTGGCCGACGACCAGCACCGGCTCGTCCGGCAGCATGCCGGCGATCGCCTGCTGATAGGTGCGCGACATGGCGTCGAGCGACGGCGACAGATGCACATAGGCGAATTGACGAAGCTCGGCGCCGGCGCGCCAGTCCGGCAAATCGTCCAATGCCAGATGGATCATCATGGTGCCCGGCGCGTGGCGGAATTTTTTCATTGCCGCGTCGAAGCCGGCATCACCGGAACCATTGGGCAGAAGCTTGCCGGGCAGCGCCCTTGGCGCAACACCGGCGATGACCGCCTTGCTGGCGATATGGAAGTCGCCGGACGCGAGCCGCACGCCGGTGGCCTTGCCGGCGGCAACGGTGATCTCGGCCACCTCGGCGCCGGTGGCGATCTTGCCGCCGGCTGATGTGACCATGCCGGACAGGGCACGGATGATGGTGTCGGCGCCGCCCTTGCCGAGCACCATGCCGAAGCACTGGTTGGCCATCGATTCCAAATAGGGGAACACCGCGCCGCCGGCGATATCCGGGGCGAAGTCGAGATGCATGCCCCAGGCGGCGAGCGTCGTCCTGACATGCGCGGACTCGAAATTTTCCTCCAGCCACGCGCGGGTTGAAGACAGCAACAACCGCCCGGTATCGAGCGCGCCGGACATGCCTTTCTTGCGCCACAGGTTCCACGCGGTGCCGGCAACAGCGCGGGCGCTCATCGGTGAGCCCAGCACCCTGAACAGATGCTCGGCCTCTCCGGGGAAGGCCGCGACCAGCCGGCGCCAGGTGGCGGCGTCGGCTTGCGAGAAGGCGGCGATGCGCGAGGCGGTCTTTTCCAGGTCGTTGCTGACGCCGAACCAGCGACCGTCCGGGAAGGCGCTGGCGAAGCAATCGGCAACGGCTGAGAATTCCAGCCCGTGGCTTTTCAATTCATTTGCATATTTCCGATGGAAGGCCGAGCCGGCGAACAGGCTGAGATTCATCGCGCCGAAATCGTGCCGGAAGCCGGGCAGTGTGAATTCGCGGGTCTGGACGGCGCCGCCTATCGTTTCGCTGCGCTCGAAAACTCCGGTTTTCCAACCCTTGAGCGCCAGATGCGCGGCGCATGCCAGACTGTTGTGGCCCGCCCCGACGAATATGGCGTCAAACTCGCTCACGCCCACCCAGCCCATTTCCTTTATGCTTAAAGATAATTGCAGATGCATATGTTTTCGTCTAGTAGGATATTAAGGGCCGCAACGAGCCTTCAGAGCTATCCACCAAGAGGGAACAGAGACCATGGAAACGCAAAAACTCCTCGGCGAAGTCGCCGGCCAGCTTCTTTCAGGCGCCATCCAGGTGGTCGACCTGTCGGCGCCGCTCGGGCCGGACACGCCGCTGATCAAGCTGCCGCCGGAGCTTGCCGTCGACACGCCGAAGGTCGAGATCCATTCGATCTCCCGCTATGACAAGAACGGCCCGTGGTGGGCCTGGAACTGGCTGAAGCTCGGCGAGCATTCGGGCACGCATTTCGACGCGCCGCAGCACTGGATCACCGGCAAGGACTACCCGGACGGCGCCACCGACACCATTCCGGCGCAGAACTTCGTCGGTCCGGTCAACGTCATCGACTGCTCGAAGGAAGCCGCCGCCGACTACGATTTCCTGCTCACCGTCGATCACATCAAGGCTTGGGAAGCCAAGCATGGCGCGATCAATGCCGGCGAGTGGGTGGTGATGCGCACCGACTGGTACAAGCGCAACGGCTCGGAGGCCGAATTCCTCAATGCCAACGAGACCGGCCCGCATACGCCCGGACCGACGGCCGAAGCCATCCAGTTCCTGATCGGCAAGGACATCAAGGGCTGGGGCAGCGAGACCATCGGCACCGATGCCGGCAAGGCCGGCGGCATGGAGCCGCCATTCCCGGCGCACACCCTGATGCACAAGGCCAACCGCTACGGCCTCGCCAGCCTCTGCAATCTCGACCGGCTGCCGCCAAAGGGCGCGATCCTGATCGCAGCACCGCTCAAGATCGAGCACGGCACCGGCAGTCCGATCCGCGCGCTGGCGCTGGTGCCGAGGCAATAGGACGAGGTGGCGGTCTTCGGGAGAAGATCATGCTCGCAGGTAACGCTGTAGGGACGGATCGGGAGCGGCAGCGTTACAACGCTGGCGCTCTACGACGCCCCCCTCTGTCCTACCGGACATCTCCCCCTCAAGGGGGGAGATTGGCCGTCGCCACTGCCTTCGCCAATTTTCAACGTTGCAGGAATGAGCGGAGCGCCGAAGCCGCTAATCTCCCCACTAGAGGGGGAGATGTCCGGCAGGACAGAGGGGGGCGCGAAGGAACGCCAACCTGCGCGATTGAATCTCAACTCCCAGCGAGCAAGCAGCGATGAACGCGCCCGATCACATCATCGTCGGCAGCGGCATCAATGCGCTGGTCTGCGCGGCGATGCTTGGCGGCAAGGGCGCGAAGGTGCTGGTGCTTGAGCGCAACGACCGCATCGGCGGCTGCATGCGCACCGAGGAGATCACCGCGCCCGGCTTTATCCATGATGTGATGGCGACGACCTTCGTGCTGTTCATCACCTCGCCGGCCTTTGCCGCACTAGGCAAGGATCTGGCGCGGCACGGGCTGGAATTCTGCCACACCGCCACGCCTACAGGCGTGCTGCGCCCCGATGGCAGCCATGCCGTGCTGCGAACTGACCGCGCTGCCAACATCGCGGCGCTCAATGCCATAGCTTCCGGCGACGGCGATCGCCACGGCAGCGATGTCGGCGACATCGAGCGCAATGCCGGCCTGCTGTTCGGCCTGCTCGGCGGCAGCCTGTGGTCCTACCCGACGACGAAGCTTATGGCAGGCGAGGCCTGGCGGCGCAAACCGCGCGGCCTTGCCGCTTTCCTCGGCGAAGCGCTGGTGCCGGCGCGCGGCTGGCTGGAAAGCACCTATCAGTCTGAAACCATCCGCGCGCTGTGGGCGCCCTGGGTGCTGCATGCCGGCCTCGGTCCGGAAGACGCCTTCTCCGGCCAGATCGCCAAGGTCATCGCGTTTGCGCTGGAGGTCGCCGGCGCGCCGATCGTCAAGGGTGGGGCGAAGAACCTGCTTGCCGCATTCGAAGCCTTGATCGGGGAAAGGGGCGGCGAAATTCGCACCGGCGCCGACGTCGCCTCAATCGTTCAGAGCGATGGTCGCGCCAGCGGCGTGCGGCTGGTATCGGGCGAGACGATCACGGCGAGCAAGAGCGTCATCTGCTCGGTCGCGCCGACGCAGCTTTACGGCCGGCTGTTAGGCAAGGACGCGCCGGAGGCTGCCGTCGAGGCGACCCAGAAATACCGCTACGGCAAGGGCAATTTCCAGATCCATTATGCACTGAAAAAGCCGCCTGCCTGGCACGGCGAGGGACTCGACAAGGTGGCGCTGCTGCATTTGACACCGGGTCTGGACGGCGTCTCCAAGGCTTGCAACGAGGCGGTGCGCGGCCTGCTGCCGGAGGTGCCGACCATCTGCGTCGGCCAACCGCACGCGCTCGACCCGTCGCGCTGTCCCGATGGCAAGGCGATCCTGTGGCTGCAATTGCCCGAGGCGCCGCGCCACATCAAGGGCGATGCCGCCGGCAAACTCGAGACACCGGCCGACGGCCGCTGGTCCGAGAAGCTGCGCGAGGCCTATGCCGATCGCGTCGAAGCAATCCTAGCCAGCCACATCGACGGCTTCAAGGACAGCGTGATTACGCGCCGCCCCTATTCGCCGGCCGATCTGGAAGCCATGAATATCAACCTGGTCGGCGGCGATCCCTATGGCGGCTCCTCGACCATCGACCAGTCGTTCCTGTGGCGACCGTTCAAGGCAAGCCGCAATCACGACACCGGCATCAAGGGCCTCTACCATATCGGCGCCTCGACTCATCCCGGCGCCGGGCTGGGCGGTGGTTCCGGCTTTCTGCTTGCGGGGAGGCTGTGATGGAACAGAAGGTAGCCGAAAAACGCCAGCGCATCTCGACCCTCGGCCAGATCGGCCTGCAGCAATTCGCGCCCTATCTGATGAATCGCATCATGGGCCGCTACAACGCCACCTTGCGCGACGATTTCCGCAAGCAGGGCCTGACCATCCCGCAGGTCCGCACGCTGGCGGTGCTGTCGGTGACCGACGGCGTCACCATCAACGACCTCTCGGTCTATACGGTGATCGAGCAGTCGACCCTGAGCCGCACGCTCGATACGCTGGAAGGGCAGGGCCTGGTGCGGCGCGAGCAGGGCGTCACCGACAGCCGCATTCGCCATGTATTCCTGACCGACGATGGCCGCGCCGAGTTCACCCGTGCCTGGCCGGCCATGCATGATGCATTCGAGGCGATGTTCGACGGCATTGACGATGCCGAATATGCAGCACTGATCGCTACGCTGCTGAAGATGCTGAAGAACATTCGCAAGCACGAGATTTGAGTTGATGTACGCGCCGCCCTGCCGGGCGGCAACGGAAGGAGGCCACCATGGCCGAACGGTCTTTTGCCAAGGAAGTCGAAAAACTCCGGCTCGGCGCCGGCGAGGAGTTCGCCGGCGAAGGTATCCTCGCCATCACCAAGGCGCTGCTGCAATGCGGCGTCGGCTATGTCGGCGGCTACCAGGGTGCGCCGATCAGTCACCTGATGGACGTGCTGGCCGACGCGCAGGACATTCTGGGCGAACTCGGCGTGCATTTCGAGGCCAGCGCCTCGGAAGCAACCGCCACCGCCATGTTGGCCGCCTCGGTGCACTACCCGATCCGGGGTGCGGCCACCTTCAAGTCGACGGTCGGCACCAATGTCGCCTCCGATGCGCTCGCCAACCTTGCCTCCGGCGGTGTCACCGGCGGCGCGCTGATCATCGTTGGAGAGGATTATGGCGAGGGCTCCTCCATCATGCAGGAGCGCAGCCATGCGTTTGCCATGAAGAGCCAGGTCTGGCTACTCGATCCGCGCCCTAATTTGCCGTCGATCGTCAAGGCGGTGGAGGACGGTTTTGAGCTGTCGGAAGCCTCCAACACGCCGGTCATGCTGCAGGTCCGCATCCGCTGCTGCCATGTCCACGGCCATTTCATCGCCAAGGACAACAAGCGGCCGCCAATGTCGGTGGCCGATGCGCTGGAAGCGCCGCGCCGCGACACCGGCCGCATCGTGCTGCCGCCAGCCTCCTTCCTGCACGAGAAGGAAAAGGTGCAGAAGCGCTGGCCGGCGGCGGTGGATTTCATCAAGAGCCGCAAGATCAATGAGTTCTTCGGCTCGGATCATGGCTCGGTCGGCATCGTCATGCAGGGCGGCATGTACAATGCGGTCATCCGTGCGCTGCAGCGTCTCGGCCTCGCCGACACCTATGGTGTGACCGACGTGCCGCTCTATGTGCTCAACGCCGTCTATCCCCTGGTCGACGACGAGTTCCTGTCCTTCTGCGAGGGTAAGGATGCCGTGCTCGTCGTCGAGGAAGGCCAGCCCAACTATATCGAGCAGGCCTTTGCCGCGATGCTGCACAAGGCCGGACGTGGCACAAAGCTCGTCGGCAAGGAGCATCTGCCGATGGCCGGCGAATACACCGGCCAGGTCATGCTCGATGGCATTGGCTCGTTCCTGCGCGCTGAAGCCCCGCATTTGCTGCCGGGCGAGGTGCGGGCGCCGAACAAATCAGGCGAGGGCGTCGATACCGCCGACCTGATCAACGTCGTTCCCGGCCGTCCGCCCGGCTTCTGCATCGGCTGTCCGGAGCGGCCGATCTTCGCCGCCACCAAGCTGGTCGAACAGGAACTCGGCAAGCACCACATCGCCTCAGACATCGGCTGCCATCTGTTCTCGATCATGCCGCCTTTCGAGCTCGGCGCCACCACCATGGGCTATGGGCTGGGGCCGGCTTCCGCCTCGGCGTTCAATTCGCCCGATGCCAAACGCCGCTCGATCTCCTTCGTCGGCGATGGCGGCTTCTGGCACAACGGCCTGACCTCGTCGATCGGCAATGCCGTGTTCAACAAGAACGACGGCGTCATCGTCATCGTCGACAATTTTTACTCAGCGGCGACGGGGGGACAGGATATTCTTTCATCCCGTGCGGGTAACAAGACCAAATCGACCAAGCATCCGATCACCGAAGCGGTGAAAGGCATGGGCGTCAAATGGCTGCGTCACATCGACCGCACCTACGATGTCGGCAAGATGCAGGCCACGCTGCGCGAGGCGCTGACGACGGACGAGAAGGGGCCAAAAGTCATCGTCGCCTCGTCCGAATGTATGCTCAACCGCCAGCGCCGTGAAAAGCCGCTGGTCGACAAGGCGATCAAGGGCGGCGAGCGGATAGTGAAGCCGAAATTCGGCGTCGACGAGGACATCTGCACCGGCGACCATGCCTGCATGCGGCTTTCCGGCTGCCCGTCGCTGTCGGTGAAGTCGCTCGACGATCCGCTGCGCGACGATCCGGTGGCGCATATCGACCAGAATTGCGTCGGCTGCGGCAATTGCGGCGAGGTAGCGGATGCCGCGGTGCTCTGCCCGTCCTTCTACCGCGCCGATGTGGTCCACAATCCGAGCCGCTGGGACCGCTTTCTCGAAAGCGCTCGCCGTTCGACGATCGGCATCCTGCAGCGGCGCCGCGAAAGCCGGCGCCTGACCTTCGCCGATGCTTGACGCTGTCCCATCATCTCGCCCTGGGGCCGGCGCTTCGGACGAGCCCGTCATCAAGCTTGCCGTGCTGGCGGTCGGCGGCCAGGGCGGCGGCGTGCTGGCCGACTGGATCACCGACGTCGCCGAGCGCAACGGTTATGTCGCGCAGTCAACCTCGGTCGCCGGCGTCGCCCAGCGCACCGGCGCCACCATCTACTATGTTGAGATGTGCCGCGACACCGGCCGGCTGCCGGTCTTTGCGCTGTCGCCGTCGCAGGGCGACGTCGACATATTGGTCGCCGCCGAGCTGATGGAGGCTGGCCGCGCCATCATCAGGGGATTTGTCACGCCCGAGCGCACCACGCTGATCGCTTCCTCGCACCGCATCGCCGCCGTGTCGGAAAAGATCGAACCCGGCGACGGTCGCGCCTCGTCCTCAAAAGTCCATGCAACTGCCGAAGCGGCGTCCAGGCGCTTCATCGCCTTCGACATGGAGAAGATCGCCGCCGACAATGGCTCGATGATCTCGGCCAGCCTGCTCGGCGCGCTCGCTGGCTCCGACGCGCTGCCCTTCACGCGCGAGAGCTACGAGCAGGCGGTCAGTGCCGGCGGCCGGGGTGTAAAGGCCAGCCTTGCCGCCTTCGGTGCCGCCTATGACCGCGCGCGTGGCATTGCCGGGGCTGACCCATCTGGCGACAAGCTTGAGAAGCCGGCCGTTTCTGAAACCGGTCCGGGTGTCATTGGACAAGTGAGCGGCCCGCAAAGTCTCTTGCTGGGCTGGCAGCAGCTGGCTGCCCGCATCGATGATTTGCCGGCTTCTGTTCGCGACATGGCCATGCTCGGCCTGAAAAAAGTCGTCGACTATCAGGACATCGCCTATGGCCGCGAATATCTCGACCGGCTCGACCGGGCCGCCGCTCTGGACAATGCCGATGGCTACGGGGCCGACCATGCCTACGCGCTGTCGATCGCTGCGGCAAAGCATCTGGCCAATGCCATGTGCTACGACGACATGATCCGCGTCGCCGATCTCAAGACCCGCTCGACCCGCGACAAGCGGGTGCGCCGCGAGGTCGGCGTCAAGGACGGGACGGTCCTGCAGGTGACCGAATATTTCCATCCGCGCATCGAGGAGTTCTGCGGCACGCTGCCGGCGGGGTTGGGCAGCTACATCGAGAGCCGGCCGAAGCTCGCGGCCTTTCTCGACCGCCGCATCAATCGCGGTCGCCACATCCGCACCGACAGCTTTGCCGGTTTCGCCGCGCTCTGGGTCATTGGCGGCCTGCGCCGCTGGCGCCGCCGGCTGCTGCGCCACAAGATCGAGACCGCCCATATCGAGCGCTGGTATGATCTGGCGCTTGGCCATGTCCGGCAAGATTACGCGCTGGCCGTCGAGATACTCAACTGCCGCCGGCTGATCAAGGGCTACAGCGACACCCATGCCCGCGCGCAATCCAAGTTCGGCCGCGTGCTGTCGGCGCTCGACCTTGTCAAGGGCCGCACTGATGCGGCCGACTGGATCAGGCGCCTGCGCGAAGCAGCGCTCAAGGACGAGAAGGGCGACATGCTCGATGGCGCGCTGAAGACCGTGGCGTCGTTGGGCTCGCATCTGGAAAATTGAAGCGCTCCGGGTCCGAACCACTCAGGAATATCGAGCAAGCCAGTCATCTCAAAGATGACTGGCTTGCTCGTCCTTCTAATCAAAGACGCTATATCCATTCGCGGAAGCGCGTGCCCGCCTTGAGGAATGCATCCATGACTTGGAATTCTGCGAGGCGTTTCTTTCGTCTCTCAGGAGTCCGCATTTTGAGAGAGTGGAATTCCACATATGCGGCATAGAGATCGCGATGGCTTCCGGACCGGATCATGTCGTCGAGGATCTCGTACTCCGCCCCTTCGACATCGAGTTTGAGAACGACCACGTCGTACAGTTCACGCTTCGCTCGGATCATCTGTGACAGCGAAAACGTTTCGACGAGGTCCGGGGTAAATCGTAGCGATTGATACAAGCTTTCGTTGTGGTCAAAGACGATCGAGCAACCCAGATGGGTGGGACCCGACCGCTCCGGAGGGGGACCAAACAGTTCAGTATAGCCATCTTTCACGCTTGCCGCCTTGACGACGATCTCCATCGTCGCATTTTCTGAACGCAAGGCATCAAGATGCGGCAGGCAATTCTTGTTGGGTTCGACCAGAACGTAGTCGTAGCGGTCGGGAGTGTAGTACCGAGAAAAGTATTTATATCCCTGGCCGATGTTTGAACCACAGTCGATAAACAATCCGCGCTTTCCCTCTGCCTTGAGCTTGGACGATGCCTGCCTTGCATCGGTCCCAACACGGCGACGGAGCCATAGCGACCTAAGCGGTTCGCTCAACGACCAGGCTGACAATTGGATGAACCGACCAAACCCCTCGGCTCTCAAAATATGCGCTGCTTGCTGGGTCTTTCTATTAAGCTTTGTTGCCAATTGGACAATCGGCGCCGTTGCAGCAATGAACATCCTCTGCCTCCGGATTGCCCCCCGCCCAAGGTTGACCGTTCCGTTGGATATAAATGCTTGAACTTCGTACAGAGCTTCCGATCCGCAATGCTACTTGGGAAGCGAGCGTGGGAAACTACGCTTAAATCCGGGCCTGTCTTCGTCCGTTCGAGGGATGCCCTTGTGGACAATCACAGTGATGTGGGTTGATCGCGCGCATCAGCGTTGTGGCGAGGTCCAGAAAGGAGGTGGCCGCCAGCGCAGCCACACCGGTTTGGCGACCGGGCTGCCGCTTTGGGAATCCTCATTGTAAACAGGCCTTAATGCGATTGCGGCGGGAAGACCCTGCGGCAATCTCAGAAACGGAGAACTGTTACTGATCTCTGTCTCACCCGAGGGGTGCACTTCACATGGTAACACTTTTGGCTTTTGGCTGGAGGTGTTGATGCCGTGGAAGGAGTGTTCGGTGATGGAGGAACGTCTTCGCTTTGTGGCTCGTCTTCTCGACGGGGAAGGCATGAGCGATGTGTGCCGGGAGTTCGGCATTTCGCGCAAGGCCGGCTACAAGATCTTCAACCGCTATAAGGAGGACGGGCTTGAGGCGCTGAGCGATCGCTCGCGCCGCCCGGTGCGCTATGCCAACCAGTTGCCCGTCCAAGTCGAGCGGCTGATCATCGATTGCAAGCGCGACAAGCCGCATTGGGGGGCGCGCAAGGTCAGGGAGTTGCTGGTCAGGCGGCTGGCCGGCGACGTGCGGATACCCGCCAGGAGCACGGTGCATGCGATCCTCGATCGCCACGGGCTTGTGAAGCGCGCCCGCCAGAGGCGGCGCTTCACAGCCGAAGGCACGACACTGTCGCAGGCGATGGCGCCCAACGATCTGTGGTGCGCCGACTTCAAGGGCGAGTTCAGGCTCGGCAACGGTCAATACTGTTACCCGCTGACGGTGACGGATCAGGTCTCGCGCCACCTGCTTCTGTGCGAAGCCCTTGAATCGACCAAGGAAGCGCCCGTCATCGAAGCCTTTGTCCGTCTGTTCAAGGAACGGGGCATGCCGGCCGCTGTCAGAAGCGACAACGGGCTTCCCTTCGCTTCGCCCAATGGCCTCTATAACCTGTCGAAGCTGTCAGTGTGGTGGCTGAGGCTCGGCATCGAGATCGAACGCATCAGGCCTGGCCATCCGCAGCAGAACGGCCGTCATGAGCGTATGCATCTGACGCTCAAGCAGGAGACGACACGCCCGCCGGGCATGAACATTCTGCAGCAGCAGGCCAAGTTCGACAGCTTCATCAGCGAATACAATGAGGAGCGGCCCCACGAGGCGCTCGCCATGGCCTGCCCGGCCGACTGCTACACCCATAACTCTTGACGAAACAGCATTTGGGCTGGCCGGCGTCGTCGTCGGGGAGGCTGAGGGTACGGTGGTCGGCCACCTCATCGTGGCCATGGACCGCTCACCTATGGCAGTGCTCAAGAGTTGTCGCTGGCCTGTACTGCGCTTGTCGCCGTATCGCCAAATCCTGTTGCGGCAAGCTTTTCTTCGGTCGCAGTGATAAACTGATATCAATCCTTCCGCGCCACCCCAAGTCGAATGCAGCGCCCCTCGAACTGCCATTGCAGCGTCCGAACCTGGGAGGTTGCAATTCTCCAAGAGGATCATTATCTAGTGCGCTAGATACTAGTTCGCCAGTGAACTCTGATTTGTCTCTTTAGGTACGGTATGGGACCTCAAAAAAGCGCGTCACATCAGGTTCGAATGCAAATCTCGTTCGCCCTCTACGGGGCGGCGGGTCGGATGGCACGCATGCACAAGCCGTTCCTCGATCCGCTGGACCTGACCTTTCCCCAGTACCTTGTGATGCTGGAGCTCTATACGTCCGCGCCTCGGTCCGTAGGTGATCTTGGAAACGCTTTGGGGATGGACACCGGCACGATCACGCCATTGCTCAAGCGGCTCGATACCTGCGGGATGGTGACCAGGATGCGCGATCCTGAGGACGAACGCCGGGTCCTTGTCGATCTCACACCTGCCGCTCACAGCATCAAGGACGAGGTTTGGAGTATCTCCGGCAAGATCAAGAGTGCCTGTCAAATGTCCGAGGACGAGATCATTGCGCTGCGAGACACTCTTCATGACTTCGCTCACCCTGCCAAAATTTGAAAACCAAAGGATGTAGAATGAAAATCGGAATCATTGGGGCGGGCAACATCGGCTCGCTGCTCGCAAAAAAGCTCGACGCCGCTGGCCACCAGGTGAAACTGGCCAACTCGCGTGGCCCCGAAAGTCTTGCCGACACAGTTGCTGGCACCGGCATCCAGGCCGTTGAGGGAGAGGCGGCAGTGGATGCCGATGTGGTCATCCTCTCAGTACCCTTCGCCAAGAACCCAGACCTGGCCACGGTTCTTGCCGGCGCCCCTGCTGGTGCAATCGTGGTAGACACCTCCAATTACTATCCCGCCCGAGACAGCAAAATCCCCGAAGTGGAGGGCGGCAAACCGGAGACCGTTTGGGCCAGCGAACAGGTGGGGCGCCCCCTAGTTAAGGCTTGGAACGCCCTGCTAACGCAAACATTAGCCGAGGCCGGTTTGGAGGCCGGTGCTCCAGATCGCATTGCGATCCCGATTTCCGGTGACGACGCCGCGGCCAAAGCACTTGTCTCCGATCTCATCAGCGTCACTGGCTTCGATACGGTGGATGCGGGTACTCTTGAGGAGTCCTGGCGACTGCAGCCGGGCACTCCTGCCTATTGCACTGAGTTGACCGCCGACGAGCTCAAGGCCGCGCTTACTGCCGCTGACAAGAAACGCGCACCATCGAACCGCGACGCTATCATGGCATCGTTCTCCAAGCCGGGTGCAGAGTTCACCCGAGCTGGCGCAGTCGCAACCAATCGGTCTTTCTCTGCCTGATGAAGATATGGGCCGCACGCGTTCAGCGGGCGACCCCTTGGTATGGCTTAGACGACCGGAATCAGGCTGACATTTGTGAGCCTTCTGCTTACCTGGTTCGGTAAGGGCCGCCGTGGTTGGCCGGTGTGAAAACTGTCGCTTTCAAACCATGTGTGGTCGACTGCGGCTACTGGAAACGCCGGGCACATAAAAGCACGTCATCTCGGCCACCCGGGGCGTTCCGGCTATAAGGCTCTACACCAGATCCCCTAAGACAGGGCCGTCCTCTAGAACGGGCCACACTAATCCCGCACCGGCGGGTTCGTCCAATCCTGTTAATGGGCGAGGAACCGAGGGTTACGCGAACTGTGGCAAGTCGTCATGTATCTCGTACCACACCGCCTTCGACGTGACGAAATAATGCGCGGTCGGCGGCGCCAGCAGCGGCGTATCGAGCGTGCCCAGCCGCAAGCGCACTACATCCGGCATTGCATCGCGGCTACTGATGACCGGCGAACCACAGTTGGAACAGAAGATGCGATGTACGCCTGGCGAAGAATCGAATGTCTTCAGTGCCGACTCGCCCTCGATGACGAAATCACTGGCCGCGACGGCCGCATTGGTCGCGAAGGCCGTAGCCGTTGCCTTGCGGCAACGCGAACAGTGACAATAGATCGCCGCACCAAGCTTACCGCGAACTTCGTATTTCACTGTGCCACAGAGACAACTGCCTTTGTGCATCAAAGTTTCTGTCATTGTATCTCCATTGGGGCGTGACATTAGTTCGAGGACAACAAGAAACAGAGAGGTCGGATGGGATCGACTTAAGTTGGCTCTGTTGCAAAAAAATCTTGTGACCACATTTGGTGCCTGGAGTTTGATCATCAGGCCGAGCAGACGCGAATTTTCTTTCGATTAGCCGCGCTCAACCGCAGCCTCGATCAACATCTTGGCGGCGTCGCGCGTTGCCAGAGTTTCAACGCCCCCCCTCATCGCTTGTGCGTTCACGAGCGAGCCCTGGATGAGCGCCAGGATCTGGACAACCACGCTCCCCTGATTTTTCAACTTCAAGGGGTGGATGAGCGATACGACAAAGTCATGCAAGTCTTGAAAATACGCCGCGAGCGTTGCCTGCACCTCTGGCGTTTCCGCGTCCGGGCCGAACTCGGCCAGTCCTCGAACGAAAGGACAGCCGCGGAAAGTAGGCGCACGAAAGGACTCGTTCAGTGCGTCGAAAACGGCTAGCACTCGATCCAGCGGCACGGGTCCGGCTTGTTCGGTTGCTGTCGCCAGCATGTCGAACCACAGCGCGCTTTTATGGCGCAGATAAGTGGCTACAAGATTGGCCTTCGACGGGAAGTGCTTATAGAACGTCATCTTTGCAACGCCGCTCTCGGCGATGATGCGATCGATTCCCACCGTATGTACGCTGTTTCTGTAAAATAGTTCAGACGCTATTTTCAGTATTCGCTCCCGTGGAGCCAGGGCGTCTAGCGACAGCGATTCAAGGTCGCCGTACTCACTTGCATCCATAGTTTTCATTCTCGCCTGCCAGTGCGCGTTCGGTGCCAGAAACAGAATAGTCTGTCTATTTTCCCTTTGCAAGGGACATACAGGTCTGTATATACCCCCCTTGTCCCGTTAGGTGGGCAAGCGAGAGGATCGAGAAAATGAGCAGCAAGGTTGTAGTTGTTACCGGCGCGAGCAGCGGTTTTGGAAGGCTCACCGCCTTGGAGCTTGCCAGGCGCGGTCACGTGGTGGTCGCGACCATGCGCGACATCGGAGGTAAAAACAGCCAAATCGGCAGCGAGCTAATCGACGCTGCAAAAACCGAAGGGCATGAGTTGCATGTCATTGAGATGGATGTGACGGACGACGCGTCAGTCAACTCTGCGATTGATCGGGTGGTTAGGCAACACGGCAGGATCGATGCGCTCATCAACAACGCAGGCACGATGTTCGTCGGCGTGACCGAAGCCTATACGGTGGCAGACATCGAGGAGCAATTTGCGGTGAATTTTTTTGGGGCCGTAAGGGCCGATCGCGCCGTCCTACCCCATATGCGTGCAGCTGGTAGCGGCGTTCTCATTCACGTCACGTCGTTGATGGGGCGGGTCATCTTTCCGTTCTTTGGGGTCTATTCCGCAAGCAAATTCGCTCTTGAAGCGCTTGCCGAGGCGTATCGATATGAACTGTCCAGCTTCGGGGTAGACTCAGTGATCGTGGAACCGGGGCCATTTCCGAGCAATCTGCTTCCATCCAGCCTAGCGCCCTCCGACGAGCAGGTCTTGGCGACATATGGCGCAGTTGCGTTGGTCCCAGGCCAAATCAAAAACAACTCCGACCAGGGACATGATCCTGCGAATCCACCCCGCCCTCAGTTGGTGGCTGACGCCATCGCACGGCTAGTCGAGGCTACGGAACGGCGCCCGTTGCGCACCGTCGTCATGCCAGAGGGCATGGACTTCGGGGTGGAGGAACTGAATCAGGCCGTCGCTCCTATTCAAAACAACCTGCTTACTGCGCTCGGCATGTCGAACATGATCTGACAGCGGTTACCGCCATTGGCGGCCGCTGAGGCGCAATCCGAAGCGAAGATTGCCTCCTGGATCTTGCACTGGGCGTGCCCACACCGCTAGCACCCGACAATTTCGACCGCTGCCTTTGTGGCAGCGGTCGCGCGATTTGCATCTACGGGATGTTTAATTTGGGTAGTATTTGGAAGTCTTACAGACAAAGTCGCTTCGGCTGACACCATCCAGATGCCGTCGAAACGTGGCCTGCTGCTTACGCGGAAATTGCCAGCATCTGATCGGCACTCTCGCAAACGCCATAACTCACTGTTTTTATTGACGAAACTGGCACACCCGAAGAGATTCGAACTCTGACCCCCAGATTCGTAGTCTGAAGGGGATGGTGCTGGCGGTCGGACTCGAGCCGACAAATCCGTCATGACCGCGGATTCTATCCGCTGCGGCAAACGGGACTGACGAGCGCCGCCGTCGTCTTCGGCCAGTATGTACTCCAGCGGCCGCTTCGCCCACGCCGCATCGCGATTGGCGGAGCGTCGAGGCCAGGAACGTCGCCGCAGTTCGCCATCCGTATCCGGCAGCCCGCATTTTTCTGGAGACAACGTGGAGACAAAGGCTTGGCGCAAAGCGATGTCTCCAACTCGACCGACCGGATGGTTGGATCTAGACCCTTGGTTTTACTGAGAAAATTTGGTGCCGCTTAGGTGACTCGAACACCTGACCCCATCATTACGAATGGCGTATACGCGCACCGATTTCTCCCGTATTTTCAACATCTAAGCCGCCTCCGCCTTCTTTTCCGGGGTTTTTTCCGGGACTGGGCAAGCTGCTCCATCGCCTCCGCGACTTCATCCTCCAGAACATGGGCATAACGGGCCGTAGTCGCGATGTTGGAATGGTTGAGCGCCTTCTGCACCAAGCGCATGTTTCCCGTCTTCCTCAACAGCTTGGTCGCCACGTCATGACGAATGTCATGGAACCGGAAATCCTCCACCTTCGCCCGCTTCTTCAGCCGTCGCCATTGCGACTTCGCCCCTTCGGACGTGATCGGGTATCGATCACCCTTTACCCGTCCTTCGACGGGGCGCTGACAGATGTAGGTGAAGACGAACTGATCGTGGTGCCCCATGCACTGGTCAAGGATCGCGCGAACGGTGGGGGTGATTTGTGCCGTCACCTTCTTGCCGCGCTTTCCCGTGGTGACGATCTGTTTGAGCGTCACGTTCTTCCACCTGATCAGGGTTTCGTTCCGGCGTAGGCCGGTCACACGGGCGAACTCAAACCAGAGGGCATAGTCGTCGCGGACTGAGGCGTCCAAGGCTTCAGCTTCCTTGTCGTCCAGTTCCCGCACTCGTTCTTCCGGCATCGCCAACCAATGGTCCCGCCAGTTCGGTTCGAGAGGCAGGGGGTACTTCCATGTGCGTTTGGCTCGGGTGAAGATCGCTTTCAGCACCACAACCGTGGAGCGGTTTACGGTCGAGTTCGACACCGTAGCGACGGGGTTGCCGTCCTTGTCTTCCGTCTTCCCGTGGAGGGTGTGCCTACGCCGCCACGCGATAAGAGCGGACACGTCGGCGTCGGTGATTTCTTCAAGCCGCTTGTGCTTGCCGAAGAACTGAGTGAGCAGTTCAAGATAGTGCCACGTGTTCTTGTGGCTGCTGCCCCGGTGATGTTGCCCGACTTCATTCCAGTAGCGCCCCGCCGCCAGGTCGAGTGTCATGGGTCCATTGCCGGTACGCTTCTCGCGTTCGATGTCATCCTTGGCCTTCGCCTTGATTTGGCGCTCTACTGTTTCAGCGTCTTTCTTGTTCCGGGCTTTTGTAGAACCGAAAAAGCGACGACCGTCGAGTTGGAAGTCATAGGCGTAGTATGGGCTTTTGGAGCTTTTATAGACTGACACGGGGGAGCCTCACGCAACTTCTGACCTTCGATAAACGACTGAATGTTTTTGTCGGTAAACCTTCGACGCTTTCGCTTCTTGCCAGTGCCGACGATGATGGAACGGATGCGACCTAGCTCGATATGCTCACGCAGGGTCTTGATGGATATGCCGAGTATCTTTGCTGTTTCTTCGGGGGTGTGGAGGGGTTCAACCATGCATCGTCCCCTTCAAAGCCCCGGCTAGTTCGTGCCATCCCGCCGTTGCGCAATGCTTGGCGAACTTGGCGAGGGTTGCCTTTGGCAGGTGATCCCTCAACAGCGCCACGGCGTCGTGAACGGCTGAGTTGTGCACTTTCTGGCCTGCCTGATCGGCGGGCATCATCGCCACTACATTGTCAGCCGCATGCTGTGCGGCGATGGCCTTCTTGACCCCGGCCCCCGTCTTGGGGATGGTGCCGTTCTTGATCGCGGCCTTTACGTCTTCCAAGAAGTCCGGGTGAACGCTCGCATGCGCCAGAGCATACAGGGCGCTTAGCGGCAGGTCGACGTCTATGGTATCAGGATTGACTTCCACGAACTCGGCAACGCCCATGTAGTTCTGAGCGGTGCGAACGGACATTTGGAACTCGGCTTTGAGGTAGTTGCCGAATTCGCCGTGCTTATGCTTCTTTACCGTCGCAAGATCGCGCCCGATCTCGATTGCCCGTTTCCTGATCACGGCAGCGCTGGCCTCAATCGCCTTGACGTTGGCGTGAATGCGGTTGGTCGCTTCCTCCAGCGTCTCGGGGGAGGGGATGTGCGTCACACTTGGCAGGATGGCTTTGGGGTTCGTGGACTTCAACTTCAACATGTCATTATTCCTTACTCGTCAGGGCCAGCGCGTCTTGCGTTGTAGATATACCTATGTTATACCTAAAAGGTGCACTTTGCAATACCTACTACATACCTTGGAGGTATAGGGGCCGAAATGGTGAACGAGCGACGGAAGCAGGCTGGACATCAGATGCAGATACGCTTCCCTGAAGGGTCAGACCTCCGCGATAGGCTGAACGAAGCGGCCCGCCTGAACAATCGATCCTTGACTGCCGAAATCATGCACCGGCTGGAAATGAGCATTGCCGGGATCGAGGCGCGGCTTGGCGGCAACGAACGGGGCATCCGCGACGTGGGAGACCTAAGCTCCGATCAGGATGACAGGTTATGGGAATTGTCTGCCAGCGTGGAACGTCTCGAAGATCAGGTAGCGACGATCCTCAATCGTATTGGTTTGCCAGACGGAAAATCCTCTAAGCCGAGCAAGCGCAAAGTCGGCTGATCAAATACGCAACTGTTGCGTATTTGGAAGTGAAATTGATTTCACAAACGACGGAACAGTCTGCTGATTTTGCTGGTCGTCGGGTTAGCACTGCGCCCGTCCAGATGTTCGTGCATATGCGGCATTCTTCGTCTTGAAATCATGTATCATCTCGACTGATGGACGCCGACAATTCAATCACACCGCCGATATCCATATTGAAGTCATTGTGGTCCCGCACGTCGGATGGTCGATGGGCTATCACTAATCTGAAGGGAATTGATCTCAAGCCGCAAGCAGGTTTCGGTGCAGATTACTTTGCGTTCGAAAGCGAACTTGAGTTGATGACCTCCAGACCGAGTATGAACATCACCGAACTGATGGCTACGTTCGGTCCGACCGACTTCCTTTTGAAGCAGAGCATCCTGCCGGTTGTGGCATGGAAGGAGGGAGAGACCTCAATTCGTTGTGTCGGAACGGCTTCCGTGATCAGTTGTTCAGGCTACGTGATCACTGCCGCTCATGTGCTCATGGACCCGTATGACAGCGGATATGGCGCGGTGCGCCGAGGCAACCAACTGGCGTTTGCTGATCAACTAAATTTTGGCGTCATCATTCCACTTGGTCCGGGATACGGTTTTCGCGGGTTTCGCTTTTTTCCCTTCGAAAAGTTCTGGCTCTGGGGAAGCTGGAAGGAAACGCCTCTTCTACACGAGAGCGACAGGTTCGAATTCCTGACCGACATTGCAATCTGCAAAATCCCCGAGATGCCCGGCGGCGCTGCGCACCAGCCCCTTGGCCTTTCGCTAAACGCCTTCGTGCCGGCTGAAGCAGCATACTCCTTGGGGTATGCCGAAATGGAAGATATTCCCTTGGAGTATGGCAGCAAGGGCATGTCCATCAAGGAGTTCAGGATGGACCTCTATGTTTCAATTGGGGAAGTGATGCGGATTTTTCCGAGAAATCATCTCGACAGGGAAGTGCCGACACCTGGCCCTTGCTTCGATTTCAAAGCCAAAATTCCCGGCAAGATGAGTGGCGCGCCTGTCTTCGGCGCTGAGGGTGTAGTGGTCCGTGGCGTGGTCAGCAGAAGCTTTTCGGGCGAGCGGCACGCGTTCGGTGCGATGTTAGGACCAGCGATGCACCTGGCGCTAGATGAACCAAGCGTCAAAGGTCGGACGCTTAGAACTCTCATGGAAACGGGGAATGAAGGCATCGCTCGCATTCAGGGCGCGGGTCTTTGAGGTGGCCGCTGCTCTTATAGAAGTGCAGAGAATGATCGACTAGGCGGCGGAAGGTGTCCTTGGGCTGATTGGCTTTCAGGGCACCGCACAAAGGCATCGGAGGCGTTAGCCCTTTACGAGCGCAGCATAGATCGCTTCGAGGTATGCCCGCCGCAACTGCTGTGAGATAGGTCCCGGGTATGCAGCGGTGAACCTTCTTAGGTTCGGCATGCACACTGCGTCAGCGGCCTCCAGCGACAACGCTATCGATGCCCGGCGATTGTAGTAGGCATGTTGTGCGGCCTCGATTAGGCAATGGCGATAGGACACCCCCAGCTTTGATTGAGCCGCTCGCTTACCAGCGCTGTCCGCGAACACAGGGCCACCAGCGGTCGAAACTAACATCACAGACGCCCACAAGATAACTACTGCTGATTTGACAATCATGGTCTTGTTCTTTCGCTGACGGGAGGTACTCGCTCTGCAGGCATCCAACGTGACGCTTAATCCAAATCCAACGCGGATTGCGGGAAGGGACCTTCCATCTCAACTTCGTATGCTCTGTTCCATTTGGGTCCGCCGTCACACATCATGCCGAACTCTCCGAAGTTCCGGTACTTGATGCCCCGCTTTGTGGCAGATGCAGCGCGTAGGCATTCTTCCACTTCACTGCGGACGTAAAACTGGGCGTACCCGGTAAGCACGGTCCCCGCTTCTGCAACGAAGTCGAGATAGGCTTCCGAAGGCTGATCGTCCCGAGTGAAGATTGAAATAGCGTCGATAGACCCTTTGCCGAGAACGGGGGCTGGCCCAACTCCGTCGGTGCAGTACAGGTGAATTTCCGCCGTGGCAGGATGGTGGATTGCGATATCACCGAGCGACGATTTTGAACCGACGTTCGCGCCCGTCTTTTGTGCTATCGATGAAGCAAATTCGGCGCAGTCTGGCCGCCCACTGGAGAGTTGATCGCCGGAAGTCGGCAGTAGGAACGCCAAAAGAGCGAATGCTAACAAGACCGCATAAACTTGCCACGACCATTTCCAAACGCCCCCACCATTTCGCTGCGATTGACCCGCGCTACCAGCCCCTACTGCTAGAGGCTGTGATGTTCGGGAAAGCTCTTCTTGGAGATATTTCCTTGCCAGATTGAACTCGCGGTCATCAATCTCGCCCTTTGCACGCATGGCGACGAGTTGAGCCAGAGGGTCATTGCCTATGGCATCAATAACGCTGTGTCCCATGAGGCACCTCTCACTTCGCACAGGCAGCAAGGACCAAATGAACTCGGGACCTCGTGCGGATACGACCGCGTGCGCAGCACTACCAGTGGTGCCGCTAGTAGTACCGTAAATGCAATAAGTTGCATTGTGGTTACATGTTTTGTTGCAATACCGATAATCCGTCACTGATGCTTCCAGTGCCACCGCCCTACTGCTTTGCGGGGTGGAGAGACCGCATGGGCGATTTGCAAAGACGGTTCGGTCGGCTGGTAGCCGCGCATCGCAAGCGCATGGACCTGACGCAGGAGCAGTTGGCAGAGAGAGCCAGCATCAGCATTGATACGGTCCGGAAAATCGAGACCGCCGCATCTGGTGCAAGCTTCCCGATGATTGAAAAAATCGCTCTCGCTTTGGAGGTGGATGAGGCAGAGCTATTTAGCACCCTACTTCCTTCCGGCAGTTTCAATCGTGGCAAGTTTCAGGAGATTTCCCTTCGCCTGGCGGGGCTTTCTGAGAAGGAGTTGCGGTGGGTAGGGGATTTGCTCGAAGTGGCTCTGAAACTCCCGCGATAAGCGGGACGGTCGTGGAGCGGCATTGGACCAGTCCGGCCCTAGGGCGGAGTAGCGCCGCTAACTCTTTTCGCAGCCTATTTCGTCGTGAACCGGATATCGCAACCTTCAGTGGGGCGCGCCGCCCGCTAGGAGATACTTATAGCCGTGGGTTGTCATCCAACGTGCGCGGGCGAGATGCGTCTCCCAAGCCCTGTGTGCCCGCTCAGGGTCCTTTTCTGGATCGATGTGCAGGACAATCTTGGCGACTTCGCCCCAGTCCGCTTCTTCTGCCGCGGCGTCCAGCAAGCGGATGTATATGATCAGCCGTTCTTCGTCATATCCGGTGAGAAATGAAGACGTTGGTGCCACGTCCGCGATATCAGGATTTAGCAGTGGTTTGAGCATGGCAACGCACCGGCTTGATCGACAATACCACCCTAGCAACGCACCACGTTCTGAGAAACCCCCGCGTATGCTCGGCAGCCATGGCGTGGTCGTCGGAACAACTCCAGTTCCCCGGCATTTCCGAGGAGCAGGCGCGCTCGTCAACTAACTTGCTGGTTCTGTCATGCTCGTATTTCCCAGCGGGTTTAGGTTGAAGTTCGCGCGATAATGGCAGAACAGACGATCAATCTGATCGACGCGAAAATACCGCTCCGATGCTGTTTTGCTGGTGGGCTGGTCTCGCCTCGCCAACTTGTCTGTTACCGATCTTGGTATCAGATAAACGTGTCTGCTGTTGCGGCCATCGACAAACAGAAGAACAACAGCAAGCCAGTCGAAAACGTCATAGTCATTGTAGCCCACGTAGGCTGGCCCCGTTTTGTATGTACGGGATTTGACCGATATGCGCTGTGGCTCCGCGTCCAATGGCTGTGCGATGACATCGTAACCGGGCCAATTGTCGGGCACTTTCAGGGCGGGGATGCCTGCAAGCGTCAGTTCGGCGGCTACGATCATTTCGCAGGCATCGCCCATCTGCTTGGTCGTATAACGTTTTGGTGCAGCCACCCCAACGTTAACGGGGCTGGCATCCAGCGGAACTGTTAGCATGCGAGAAAATCCTCGTTTCCGGTGGCCCAGCCTACCGGGTGAATAATGAGCCTCAATTAAACGCAATGGTAAAAATTGAGGAGCTGCATCACTCTATCCAAAACAATCGGGTGATCAGGGACAAGATTTTCCAAATTTCCTGGATTTTATGCCACGCCCGAGAATGGGACTTCACTATCGACTTTAAAAATCCGCCAGCGTCGTGCTCTCGATGCTATTGCTCAACTTGGTGTTCGCCACATTCGGCCCGTTGGTGGATGCGCCCGAGAACTCAACAAAACTCTGTCTCTGGCATGGCCGTTGCGCATGACGGCTGCTATTGATTGGCGAAGACAGACAGGGGCTCGTTGGGGGTACTACTTGGTACGATACATTGACAGCGGTGCAAGGATTGCGACGTCTGCTTTGGGCAACTGGTTGCAAACGGAACTGACGCACGATGTCACAGAGTTTCGATTGCAGTCAGGCTTCTTCGGCGTTGAAGGGCTTCGGGTTTTGGCAACCCCGCTCGAAAGATTAAGGGCGGCAAACGCACCAGTCACCGCGCTGATTGGGTCAAACGATGGGGAAACTGTCGAGGGCCACGTTGCCCAGTTCGCGGATTTGATCGGCCTTCCTCGAGCCAACGGTCGGCTGGGGGTGATTTACTATGCCGGCGCGTACTTTCACCCGAAGGTTTACCACGTCAGACGAGCAGACGGCAGCCAAGGCGCATATGTGGGATCGGCAAACTTGACTGCTTCCGGCGTTTCTGGACTGCACGTTGAGGCGGGCGTGCTCTTAGACACTGCCGAGGGAGATGATGCGGCCACCCTCAATGAAATTGCTCTTAGCATAGACAACTGGTTTGGCGTTGGGCGTGCGGGTTTAGAGATTGTTGCTGATCGAGCGGATGTGTTCCGGCTCACTCAGGCTGGCATCCTAAGTCTTTTACCTGTTCCCAGGCCGCCACGAGCTCCTTCCAGCGGCGGAGGAACAGGAAGCTCACGCCCCCGCCTCAACCCTTTGCTTACGTTCCCACCGTTGCCGACCACCGCTACGGTTGCTCCAATTGCCGCAACGCTGGCGGTCACCGCGACCCAGGCTACACTTCCCGTTGTCACTCAGAGCCCGCCTTACCCCACCTATTTGCTGTTCGCGCCCACCACCACATCACCGACCTCAGGCGCAAACGCACTGACCGGGCATCAACTGCCGATCGGCATAGGGGGGATAATTTTCCGCTGGAATAGGGACAGTGGCCGTCATTGGCGTGGAGCGCCCGGAACGGCAAACATCTCCCTTCCGGTGACCACTCTTCATACCTTGAGGTTTGGGCGGTACGGGAGTTCTGCACGGACCCCAAGTCGCCCGAGAGCAGAGTTCGGAATGCATGTTCGCTACGTCTCCGGGAATGCAAACATTGTCGCGGCCCCAGCCACAACAAACGTCATGGCCTATGGATATGAACATAGTGATCCTGGAAATAAGGACGTCCGAATGATCGTGCCAAAGCCGCCGATCACAAACCTACTCCCGCAGGTCAATTCGGCTGGGTTTTCAATACCTGTAGATGATGATCTGGCACTATTGGAGTGGCCCACGCACGCTGATCCATCATTCCGCTTAACCGCCATCCAGAAAAGCTCGTCGCTTTACACTCAGGCGGAAATGATAATCCGTGCGGCTACGTCGGCGAACCAGCTTATTGGTCACGTTGGAAATGGTGCATGCTGGCTCCCGGCGGGCGTTTCGCCACGCTGGTAATCCTAGGAATTCCTAAGAATGATTAGCGTTTCTGCTCCTACAGCGTTGCTGCTGTGATAGCCGTAGCGACGGTATGTTTGTAGCGGGAGCTGCTCTTCCAATCTCCATCCAGCCATCAGTGCAATAGATGAAAGGTGATGGGGCGTATCAATGTCCTGTCTGGCACCGCCCAGGTTTGTGTGATTGTGCCCAACAATCAGCGCAAACGGTGCATTGCGCTTCATCATGGTTTGGATGTTGCGGAAAGCATGGAGCATATCGCAAAAATAGCGGTACAAAAGTATGGGAACCGCTTTGCGTCGGAAGCCGTCCGAGGCGGTGAGCTTTTCTTGCAAGGAAGTGCATAAGGCGTGCTGCTCAACGGGAATGCTCGCAGTATTGTCGTGCATAGCCGCTACAAGGGTTTTTCGGGCATTCCCCCTCAGCTCCCGGCTCCCGACCAGCTCACTCTCCAGGCCGAGAATACGGCTTGCCGGTAGTAGGCCTAGCCAAACAAGCGACAAGCGTTGGGTGTCGATGTATGGAAGCGCCATAGCATAAGGCGGGCTGGTTATCGCAGCGTCAAACTGCGCAGTGCGGCCCACTTCTAGGCCGCTGACAGAGCTGCCGAGAAGAGCCGCGCTGGACGAAGGAATTACACCGACAACCTTCTGTGCCTCGGCCAATTTCTCGGAAAACGCCCGACATGCGCGCATGAAAGCTGTCCGAAAATCCTCATCCGGCATCGGGGACGTTCGCCGTCTGATGCGCAGATCGCCAGGGTCCTGCATCGAATAATCTCTGAGCAAATTGCTCGCAATCGTCAGCAGTACGGCACGACAATCTCCGCCCTCAAGCTCGATCAGCCCTCGCACACGCTCAATCTTTGACAATTGCTCCGGTAAAAACCAGGACGCTAGGTAGTCGTCTCGCTCGGGTGAAGTTTTGTCAGAGAAGGGCGTTGCATCCCATAGTCTACGTTCGATTTTGTCGAACACACCGTGCAACACGCTTGCCGGTGTCGCCAAAGCTCTCAGTTTTGCGTTCGCGATGAAAACTGCCAGCGGGTTGATGTCGATACCCGTCCCCACCGCACCAATTTGCGTGCATTCAACCAAACTGGTGCCACTTCCGCAAAAGGGGTCGAGCACATTAGCTCCGGGTGTGATCCCAAAGATGTTCAGGATTGCCTTTGCAACTTGCGGATTGAATTTTCCCTTGTACTCGTGAAGCCCGTGAACAGAATAGCGGGTAGCTTGTCGGTTTGTCCCTGTCTTCGCTGCACGCTCAAGCCGGGCTTGGATCGTTTCCGTCGTCGACGAACCACTGGCGGCCTTCGAAAAGTACACTAACCTGCTGATGTCAGTGTCGGCGGGTACGACAAATCCATCTTCAATCTCAGTCACGAGCTTATCGCCTATGAGGGCGGTGACCTCGCGAAGTGCAAGCTCGCGTTCATAAGGGTAGTATTTGTATTTGTGATAGAGAAGGTTCATTTATCGGCTCAGAATGATGATCGTTTCAGTTTTTATATTGGCGTGAGACAAATTGAAAGATTTCCTATTCCGGGCAATAATTCTCTCGGTTCTATATTCCGTTTTAAAGCCAAAGGATCTCGCCGCGTTCTCGACGATCTGCGCGTTGTCTACTATCTCGCCGTGGATTTTTGATCGACCTACCACAAAGCAGGCATACCCATTTGGTGATAAGACGCGGTCAATCAGCGAAAATGTTCGCTGCATCTGCTCCACGAAATGACTTGCTGTGTGCCGCTTTACCTTAAAGAAATGGGCCCTCGCTCCGATTTCGCGGTCCTTCACCCAAAGCGGGTCGTACCCAAGCCACCACATCCTGTATTTGTGATACAGCCAATACTCATAGGCATTGGGGTAAGGTGGCGACGTGATTACGGCCCCAATTTTTTCTGACATGTCAGACGGCTCCACGGCCAACGTATCGCGCTCAAGCACCGTTGACTGGGGCAACTCGTAGTCTCGGTTGATGAGGGCGTTGTTGAGCTTCTGACAGGCCGACCTGAAAGCCTCATAGACGGCGTCCGGCGACACATTCTTTGACACGGCGGCATAACGGGTATCGCTCTCCTGGTTGGAGACGCGAACGAGAACGCTCGAAAGCGCGAGTTTTAGCACATCCGAGTATTGCTTTGGACTGTCGGAAATCGAGTGAACAAGCTGAGCGAGCGCCCCTGCCACGGGTTCGGAAAACCAATGAAGCAAGTTGGGGATACTCGGAATGGCTACGGCTTTATCTTTGTCAGCTCGGCGTATCACGTCTTGCAATGCGTCACCTAAGTTGGCCGGAACTGGCCGAGTTTTCACCCGGCTTATTAGGCAAGCTATCGGATTAAGATCGATACCGATCGAGCGCACACCTCGGCGCTGACACTCCACAAGCGTCGTGCCGCTGCCAACAAACGGATCAAGGACAGCCAGACCCTTTTCGACAGGGAGCCGATCCAAGATGGTCCCAGGTATTTCAGGAATGAATTTGGCCGGATATGGGTGGATGCTCTCCAGGTCGTCTCCAGCGACCCGCCCTGCGAAGCTCCAATCTACACCAGCGAATTTGTCTGTCGCCTCGCGCCGAATGACATCTGCAGTGCTTTGAAAGTTCATGCTAAATTGACCTGCGGCTTGGTTGACCAGCGTAGCCGCTTGGCACCACTAAGTGGAGCCGATTTATCCGTTAACCCCAGGTATTGCAAAATGAGCGGATCTAGCCGCCGACGCTGGGACATTTTCTCAGGCATCCACCAACTACTCGCCTCCGAGTTGGCGTCAGCAACGCTGGAGGCGTCCAAAATCCGCCAGTCCTCCACGATTTCGCTTGCCGTTCGAGGCTCTAGTTATTTGTTGTTATCCCGGATGGCGGGTCAGCTTGCTACCCTCACGCCTCGACAACCTTGCAGCAGATTTGAGGTGAAGTCGCTGAAGCGCAGCTCGGCAAGGTGCATCGCTTCTGGATCGAAACGTTTGGGGTCAAGTCCCTGCTTGCCGAGATGGAAGAGCTGTCCATTGCTATCGAACATGGGAGGATGAGGCTCAAGGCCCATCTTGAGGGGGTCGAACAGGCCGCCGTCGTGAAGCGCATCGCTACGACCAAGAAACCTCTTACGTCCGATTTCGAGGAGGTAGTCGCGGACCTCATCCAGCGGTGTCCTCACTGGAAGACCGCGACCAAGCAACTCAAGCCCGGTGTAAGAGGCGTGCAGCATTGCCGGCCATTCTGGCAGCCCTGCCCGGCTCAACACCTCTGATGCCCATGTCAGCGCGCCCTTCTCAGTATCGACTTTCGAGGCGTGTCTTGCTAGAACGGCAAAGGCATAACCCCTGTTTTGGGCTATCGCGAAGGCGCGGCGACGAGACCCAAACGGCGCAAACTCATCCGGGTGTCGCAGACTGTCGAAATGCACTTTAGTCATATTGAGGGCTATGTTCGCTAGAACAGCGCCCCGCTCGTACGACCAAAGCAGATCGCTCACGCCAGTAAATTTGGCGAGCATGTGGACTGGAGCGGTATATACTGTCAAATCGGGTTGATACAGCGCAGTAAGTCGCTCCTTCATCCATAAGGCACGTTCAACGACCTGTTCGTCGTGGCCCAAACTGCTAATGATGCCAAAGCCCGTCAGTAACTCAGCCCACGTGGCTGTTGTTTCAAGTAGCGAGCCCACTGTGATTGGCTGGCGCGCCACGCGAGTTCCGTTCTCATTGTCCGAAAAGGCGACAAAATAGATGGGACGGGTCTCATCAATTGCCCCATAGGCATCGAACTCCTGACCAGCAGAGAAATCGATACGCCAAGGCATCTTGTGGCTATGTAGGCGTGGTGCGTCGGCCACAACTCGATAGTAGCGAGGAAATAGAATGCGTCGCTGCTCGTCGTACAACGTCACAACATCTTTAAATAGCTCTTCCCTACCTGCACGCATCGCATGATAAGCATCGAAAAGTCCCGTGAGGTATCGTTGCCCCCAGAGCGAGCTGACCTGATCTGACCAGTGTGCCAGTTCGTGAGCGACGACTTCTACTTTTGGTCTATCGGCAGAATTGGTCTTCCCCGATCCGACCTCCGCATAACTCTCACGGTTTAGATAGTGAAAGTGGATCGTCAGCGAATTTGGGCGAAACTCGGCAATCGACGTGGCGTTCGGGTAGAAATTTGGCAACTCGCCTAGAGCTGCCGCGACGTCTTTGTAAGTTTTTCCGCCGTCGTAAGCCATACACTCTGCTGTTCCAAATAGATGTTACTGTTGGTCTATAGTACCCTAGCCGCCGCGCTGTCATCGAATAAATCAACAGTGCGCAGATAGGGCGCTAGGCCAGCTTCGCTGCGATGCCCTGTAACCAACCGTATCCGGTAGCTCGTAGCTCCTGCCATAGCAGCCGAGGTCGCGAACCCGCTGCGCATGGAATGAGCCGAGAACCCGCTCGGATCGTATCCAGCCTCACTGACCCGCAGCTTGACCACATCTGTGACGGCTTCACCCGAAAGCCGCTCGGGGAGGATGTGTCCGTGCTTGTCCATGCCGCGAAAGATCGGGCCTGCCGTGATCGCCGCGATCTCAAGCCAGCGTTTCAGAGCCGCGATTGGACAGTGCCGGGTTCGACCGAACGGGACTGCGATTTCGCGTCCGGCTCCCTCTTGATCCGTCTTCGACCTTCTCACCGTGACCAGCATGCCTTGGCTCGTGAACTCAACGTCACTCACGTCCAGCGCCACCAACTCGCTGCGTCTCATTGCACACGCCCAACCCAGCAACAGCAGAGCGCGGTCCCTGACATCCTTCGTCCGGTCTCCGAGCCGGTCAAGCACGGCAAAGAGGTCATTGCGGAGTAGTGCCTTTGCCTGCCGCTGCTTAACGCCGAGAGTTCGGCGCACACCACGGAGGGCCGCACAGACAAGCTCGCTCTTGGTGGGATCGTCCGCGCCGATGGCGCGATGGGCCTTGCTGATCGAAGCCAGACGCCGCTGGAGGGTCGCCACGGCATAGGTCGCCGCGCCCTCGGCCAGATACTCTGCAATGGTCGCCGGGGTTGCCGGGAGCCTTCTGCCGGTGGCCTCGAAATGGGCGATGTCCATAGCGTATGCGCGCTTACTGTTATCGGCGAGGGAGTTGGAAAGAAGCCGCTGCACGTTTACCGAAATGATGCCCGGCAGCGCTTCGCGGTTTGCGTGGACAGGAACCAAGCTCCCGGTGTCGGTGTGGTGCTCAACGAACGTCATGACGAACCTCGTTCAGCTTGGGAAGATCACCGCGAACCATATCGAGGAAGGCGGCGGGGTCGGTTAGCTTGATGCCGTGATAGCCACTGTCCGCCAGCCAGCGCAGCGTCATTGCGCAAGGCCACTCGACACGCTGGCGAACAAGGCCGCCCTCGACCCGGAACAGACCGCCCGCCAAAACAGGAAGTCGGCGCTGAGCGGACACGTATTTGCGGAGCCAGCGTCCGGTTTCGGTATCGCGTTTCAGGAAGAGAGACAGCGCAGCCTTGCCTTCCCACGAGAACGCATCAAGGCAATAGGTTGGCAGCCCGCTGCGCCCGATCACGACCTTTGGAAACTCGTCATCGGTGACGGGAAGCATCCCGGTAGGACGGGCGAGACTGACGAGGGGCAGCAGGATGGGCAATGCCTCCCGCGTCCGCTTCCAACCCTGCTCGGAGAGGTTCACTATCTCCTGCTCGACACCGGCTGACCTCATTGCGGCGAACAGAGACTTAGGGTCTGCGGTCTGGCCTTCGACCTGTCTCGTCCATCGCGCGCCGCTGACGTGTAGCGCCGCCAGAGAGGCACCCAGAAGCGCGGCGCGACCTTCGACGCGGGAAAGATGCTCCGCAATGCTTTGGCCCGCTAGATCGTCGCGTAAGGCTTCAAGCTCATGATGGTACGATACGGCAAGTAGGAGATCATCGGTCGCCCTACATTTTGGGGCGGTGCACATGCGGGAAATCAGCAACGACGCCACCGCCCATTCCCCGCCAAACTCGCGGCGGAAAGCCTTGCCCGCCGTTGCGGTCATGACGAGGCGGATCGTCCCCACCGACGCGAGACCGATGTCTTCAAAGACGATCCCGGCCAGCCGCTTCCACAACCGCGCCGGGTCGGACTTGAGCAGCGTAGCGGCTGCCCGTGTGGCGAGTGCGATATCGCCGCGTCTGATAGCCTTCTGCATCGCCGACATCGCCAGCCATGGCGATATTCGGAGCGGTTTGACTGCCGGGGTATTGTGATCAGAAGCGAGCGCTTTGAAGGTCGGGTCGGCGGCGTTGAACAGATCGAAATGCATGGCGGAACTCCCACGTTCGGGAGGCCAGAACTTTGGCCCCGCACGAAAGCGTGGGGAGCAAGGGCAGAGCATGCGAACTGTTATTCAGCTTTCTCTCGGCTTCGCCGTCTGATGGTTAACCATCGCCAGAGAGTGCCTTGCCGCTCGCTTCGTATCGATCCCGGTCAATCCCGGCGAAAGCTGCTGTGCAGGAAATGCATAGACATTCTGCTAGGGCAAATCGTGCCGAGCGTGGATAATGGAAAAGCGCTCGACATTGACGCCCTCGGCAGTTCGGGCAAATCAGTCGCGCCGGTCGGGATCGGCTCGGCAGCGCTCGGCGTCCTAAGTTAGATGGTCTTCGAACGCTGCACTCTTCGCGAGCCAGATGACGATGCGGCAGATCGGATCACCATGTGAAATTGATTTCACACCACGCGGAACATCGCCTTTGGAACGGCGGTTGTTGTCTGCGGGATGTCCCTAACGTCCCTGCCCGGATTGTGCACGCGGGGACACGAGCGGTTCGGTTTCTTCCGACGACCTGGATTACCTTCCCCTGATTGAGGTTGCTGCTTTCTGCCGTGAGGTCAAACGCGCTTTCGCGGACATGTCTCCCGAACCACTATCGGGCCATCACAATGTCTCCGGCTACATCCCCGCGTCGTTCACGATCCCAACTCCCACGGTTTGGATTGCCGTATATCCCCGACCATCTGGAATTTTCCAGCTATCCGGGGCAAGCTTCACCTCATGTGCAACCTCTACAACATCACCACGTCTCAAGAAGCCATTCGCCAGTGGACCCGCGCCTTGCGGGACATATTGGGGAACCTAGAGCCGTCCATAGACATCTATCCCAACCGGCCTCCCGGTCCGGTAGTTCGAAATGCGTTGGACGGGGAGCGAGAGCTTGCCAATCTGCTTTGGGGAATGCCGACCGAACCCGATCAGGTTAAGGGCAAGGCCGACTATGGCAGGACGAACATACGTCACCCGAACTATGCACACTGGCAGCAGTATCTTGGCGTCGAGCATCGCTGCGTGGTGCCAGTAACCAGCTTCGCGGAACCCAGCCCTGTGGAGAAGGAGAAGGACCCCGAGACAGGCGTTCAGCGCAACTACTGGTTCGCGTTGAACGAGGACCGCCCGCTTTTCTTCTTTGCAGGTCTATGGACCCCTTGGCATGGGGTGCGCAAGGTGAAGGACGGTCCCGGCGATCACGAGGTCTATGGCTTCCTGACAACCGCTCCCAACGCCCTCATCAAGCCTATCCACGAGAAGGCAATGCCAGTGATCCTGAGGACGCAAGAGGAGACTGAGACGTGGCTGACCGCGCCTTGGTCTGAGGCGAAGCGCCTACAACGTACAGCACCAGACGACGCCTTGGTGATTGTCGAGAAGCCCGCCACGCAAATCAAGTTTCCGCAACAAGTACCGACAGCGCCGGCCCAAGGATCGTTGTTCTAGATATCGCTGAATTCTTCACCGACGCGGATCACGGCAGTTACAAGCAGTCCGGTTCTATTGGCTTCTCGATGAGGTTGGCCGTCGCGTCCAACAACACATATCGATTGTTGGTCTCAACGACAGCGTAAGGCGGCGTGCTTTGGCCGGGGTCCCATCCCGCGCTGAAAATGATCGTCCTAGCCCCACAGCTTTTGCCAACATGCTCTGCGATCAAGGCTCCAACTCCCCAGTCCGCCCTACCTGTCTTCTTTGCCTCGATTTGATCCGGGTCCCTCTCTTCGTTGTAGTCCGATATGACAACGTTGAAGGGGCGCTCGTCGAACCGCGCAATGCCTTCGGCATAGGATCGGGCGACATAGACGTGAAATCCCATTGCTTCGAAAATGCCTATAACGGTCCGGTTGTTTATCGGAGTGTCATCCACCCAAAGAATATTGACATTTGGAGAACCGTCGGTGGCCTCGTTAAAGCGCTTGGTCACATGAGCAACCTGCTCTTTTGTCATCAGGGCACTTAGATTTGGAGAAATCGTTAAATTTTTCAGCTTTTGCTGGACCGCCTCAATTGATATCGGGCCTATTCCGACCTTAGTTGCACGTCCTATAAGCTGACCAATCACTGGATGAAACACCCACAATCCTATCAGTACCACTAGCCAAAGTAATATTTGCGGAGATACTTTCACCACCTCTATCAGAGTTGGCGATCTTTCCGTTTGAGTTTTAGTTTTTTCAGCCACCGCTATAGTTGCTCCTGCACCCTCTAAAGTAACAGTTTGGCTTCGTGGCCGAAAGAGGGGGTAATCAAATCCTTCAATGTTCGTCCTTCCAGATCACCCGCCGAACCATCCGTATCTCGACAAGTCGCCTCACCCGGATGCCCTGCCTCTCTCGTGCCGAAGGGTTCTGTGTTTCGGCGTGTATGCAATCGTTCTTGCCGCACCGTTCGCAGCTCATTTTGTGCCCCACCAGTTCGGCCTCGATGTCCCCGAAGATTTCCCTCAGATCGCCCGGCTGATACCAGCGCTTGACACTACACAGTCCGCAGCGGACCAGCACGAGCTGCCCGGTCTCATGGGCATTGCTGAGCCTCCATTCGCTGCCGCGCTTACGTCTTCCGCCAATATCGGGCATCATCCAAAATAGGAACTCATTCCTCCCTCAGTCAATTCGCCCTTGACAACTTTGTTCCGTTTTTGTTCACTGTGCCCATGCAGCGTTTGGAGTAATCGCCATGGACCACATCGTGACACTCGACAGCCGCCAAGAGGCCGCTCTTCAAGCGGTGGCCGATAAGTTCGTTGCCCTCCACAAGGGGGATACAATGAAGGCGCTCAAGGAAATGATCGTCCTCAATGGCCGCCTTCAGGAACAAATCGATGCGTCCTCGGCACCGCACCGCGTAACGCGATAGGAGGAATGGCAATGGGCATCATGCACCTCGACGCCGAAGCCAAAGCGGAGCTGCACTCTGAAGCGGAGAAGCTCATTGCTCGCTACGACAGTCCCCTTGAGACCGTGAAGGCGCTCATGGCCTACAACTGTGAGCTTGAGACCCAAATCCTCGCCATTGCCCACCGGCATCCGGGGATAGTTTCCATCGGCTACGACGATACGCCGCCAGTCTTGGGATGACATGCAGGACCTTATTGCTTTCCTAGAAACCAACTCCGCGCTGGTGCTGGCAAACCCGGCTTCCTTTGCGACGTTCGCCGCGCTGTTCGGAGGCGGTGGCTTCGTGGTCGGTCGCTACTTGCTGACTGAGCGTGTTGCCAATCTGGAGAGCCGCATTGCGAGGCGTGACGACGAAATTGCGGAGCTGAAAGAAAAGCAGAAAGCACCAGAGCCAGAGGCTTCAATGATACCTCTATACGAGATGACCGAGGTTCTTCCCCCTACACCGCTCAACTTCAACCAGCTCTTAGTCCAGCGGAAAGACAACCGGCATGTCGGATAACCTCCTGCCGCAGCAGAAAGCCCCCAAGCTTATCGTCGTCACCGCCTTTGATCGCGACGAGACCGGCGACCTTCAGCCTGTCTTTGGGCCAGCCGAGCAGCAGACGGAAGACCGGGCAATAAGGACCGCAAAGGGCTTGGCGGGGAAACATGCGGGTGTCATTGCGTGGTCGCGTGAGGCTAACCCAGCGCTAGGCGAGTACGGCGAACCGACGACACTCTTTGTGGGTGGGGACGTGCCTGACATGGAGTGAGGCGGGGCGGTCAGAGGGCTAAGCAGGTGGAGGAACGTGCTCTCTTCCTTGGCCGCCGCCTCTGTCGGATCATGCCGAGCGCGCTAACGAAGGACCCGCTTGGCAAGGCGGGGGTGTCACCCTCTGTCACAACGTGAAATTGATTTCATTTTGTGTTTTCGGCCTCTCGTAAAAAGCGGAACAAGTGTCGCAATCTAGTTTGAGAGGTACGCCATTCACTCGCGGCTCCGGACAGGGGCTACTATCGGAGCAGACTGGCCCGGCATCGACCTCGGGTGAAACCTAGGGCTATGGGGTGAGGAAGTCTTCGGGAGAGAGCGTAAGCGATCTCCCTTCTTCCCGACTTATGTTCCAATTTTTTTGCGGGTGCAAGTTCCCCTGAGCCTCGCGAATGGGGGACCCCGACTATTACTATGACCGAATGCATTCTGACCCCTGTGTAGATGGTGATATTCGTTCTGTCCCATGGTTAGTGGGTTCAATTTATGAATTGGAGGACATAATGCATTCGGTCATCAGCTGAACCACAACCCTCCGCAGTCCGCATTCAGTCCATAGTTCTCCTGCTGATCGCTCAGATACATCTCGATCCCGACCTTGTTGAAACGAAGGATCACGGACGTAGACGGGTATTCGTAGAACCTCTTGTAGCCGTCGTCTCCCAGCATCTCGATTTCTATATGCACCCCGGCCATGAACTTGGACCAGTTCATCAACACAAGCGTGAGAACAGCTGGGGCTTTGTCCAAGCCCCATGCATCCACCATTCCAGCGAGGTGGCCGAAGGGCTTACCTCCAATGATCGGTATCCCAGTGATTTTTCGCCAGATGTTAGCGAGGTGCCTCTGGACCTGCCTCTTCGTCTTCGGCCCCGGTATTCCCTCCCTAAGAAGCGTAAAGCCTTGTGCACGCTCTCGAATAATCGGGGGCTTGCTGATCATGCGACAGAGGGTGCTGACGGAAATGGTCAGCTTGGCGCAAATGTCTGATTGAGGCATGGCACACCACATGAAGCCGTCTAACTCATAAGGTGCCGTAGCGATCTTATCTGCGATCAACTGCCGAAGGGCATCCACGCTCTCCTTCGTCATAGAGGTAGCCCAACCCGTGCGAAACGAGTGGGAAAAGCCTCGCACCAAATCAGGACAATTCCGGGAGTATTCCGGGAGTTTAGGCGCTCAATCCGGGGTTTTGGTTCCCTTATGTTCCCTTGTAACCTCGCCTTTCCCGCTGGTGTCAGGGCAAAGATAATAGGAAAAGCAAAGAGATAGTTGGTGCCGCTTAGGTGACTTGAACACCTGACCCCATCATTACGAATGATGTGCTCTACCAACTGAGCTAAAGCGGCCCGGGAAGCCCGAGGCCTCCAAGATGCGCTGGGTGATAGACGCAACCGGCCGTGAATTCAAGATGGGCCGCCGCGAAATCAAGATGGGACTTGGCAATTCGTGCCGATCCCATGCGCTGCCCAAACGAAGCCCACGCCGCCGCTCCGCCATTGTTCGCGCGATGCCACACCAGCAGGTTGTTTGCCGTCGAGGCGGAAAACTGGCGAAAAATGTTGATTTCTTTACCGAAAAGCCGCCGAAATGGGCTTTGGAGGCGTCGGCAAGGCAGAATGCGGCCGCTCGCCCGTTGATTGATTGGTCGCCTGCGGCTAACGATCATGACAATGTGAGCGAACGTGCAGAGGGATCCGGCTTGGACGCGATCGAAAAAGCGATCCGGAATGCTTTCGAAAAAGGCAATGCCGAGGATCGGGCGTTTCGCGAGCGGGTCTATCGGTCGGCCTTCGCAGCACTTGACCGTGCTCTTCAGGCCAATCCGAACGTAACGGTGGAAGTCGCCATCAAGCGCCGCAAGGCGGTGCAGGCCAAGATCGCTGAAATCGAAACCGAATTCCTGCCGGCGATTCCCGACATTGGCGCGCCGGAGGACAACGCTGAGGTGGTGCCGGCAGATAACGCCGCGGCAGCAGCGCCGGAGGACAACGTTGCGGCAGCGCCGGCGGTGGAGCTTCCGGCAGAGGCTGAAGCTGCCGAGCCCGCGCCGTCGCCCGACATCGTTGTCGACGGGCCGGTAGAACCTCCTCCATCCGACGAACCCAGGTCGCGCGTGCTGCCGGTCGTCCCCGATATCATGCCCGAAGCGGTTTTTCCCGGCGTGCCGGAGGTCGACATGTCGGCCCCTGCATCGACCGGAGCCGATGACGCCGAGGTGACGCCCGACCGCGACGAGAGGCGGATAAGAGGGCGCCGCTTGCCGCTGACGGCTATCTTCCTTGGCGTGACGCTGCTCGCGGCCGCCGGCATCGGTCTGTATTTCGCCGCGCAGACCGGCGTCTTCAAGACGCCGGCTGAGCTCGATACGGCGCCGCCACAGGAGCCGCCGACGGTGGACGACGACGATTTTGCGCCGCCGGCAGATACGGCCTCGCCGCAAAAGCCCGGCGAGGCGGATCAGGCGCGCGACTGGATCAACGTGTTTTCGCCAGGCGACCCCACGCTCGTCAGTGCACCCTCGGATGCCAAGGCTGAAGCCATGCAGGACGAGAGCGGTTCCTTCCTGCGCATCCGTTCGGGCGCCTCCGGTTCGGCCATCAGCTTCGATGTCGGACAAGGCGTGCTGGAGAAGCTCGCCGGCAAGCATGCGACGTTCGACATCCTCGCGCGTTCCGAGGAAGGTAAGGAGACGCAGATTTCCGTCGACTGCAATTTCGGCGAACTCGGCGACTGCGGCCGCAAGCGCTATGCGGTCGGCCGGGAGCGCAATGAATATCTGTTCGACGTGCGGTTTCCCGACAAGCGACCGGGTGCCGCCGGCACCATCGCCATCAATTCCGACTTCGACAAGCAGGGCAAGTCGGTCGACATCTACGAGATCCGCGTCTCGATATTGCCGTAGGAGCATCGGACCCAAAAGTGGAAACCGGTTTTGGGAAAATCCGATGCTCAAACAAAAGTCTAACTATCGAGTAGCGCCTGCAGCGTCTCGATGCGGTCGGCCTCGGCTGCCGGCTTGTCCCAACGCAGCCGCGAAATGCGCGGAAAGCGCATGGCGACGCCCGATTTGTGCCGCGTCGAGCGGTTGAGCCCTTCGAACGCCACCTCCAGCACCAGGCCTTCTCTGCGATCGGCCCGCACCGAGCGGACCGGGCCAAAACGCTCGATCGTGTTGTCCCTGACATATTTGTCGATCTGCTTCAGTTCCTCGTCGGTGAAGCCGAAATAGGCCTTGCCGACCGGCACCAGCTCTTCCGCGCCCTCCGGTCCGGACCAGACGCCGAACGTGTAGTCGGAGTAAAAGCTCGAACGCTTGCCATGGCCGCGCTGGGCATACATCAGCACGGCGTCGACCGTATGCGGATCACGCTTCCATTTGAACCACGGACCTTTCGGCCGCCCAGTGAGATAGGGCGAATCCCAGCGTTTCAGCATGACGCCTTCGATGATCGGGTGCGGCGGCGCCCGGCGCAATTCCTCGAGTGCCGTCCAGTCCGGGAATTCGACCAGCGGCGACAGATCGAAACGGCTGGGGTCGAGCGTCCCGATAAAGCTTTCCAGCCGGCCGCGCCGCTCGCGAAACGACAGCGCGCGCAGATCCTCGTCGCCGATCTGCAGCGCATCGTAGCAGCGCATGAAGGCCGGATATCGCTGCTGTATCTTCGGCGTCACGCTCTTGCGGTTCAGCCGCTGCTGCAGGTCCGAAAACGTCCCGGTCGCCTGGGGATCGCCGACCAGCAGCTCGCCATCCAGCGCGGCTGAAAAATCCATGGCTTCGGCAAGGTCGGGGAAGGCGCCGGAAACATCGTCGCCAGTGCGCGAATAGAGCCGGCGGACACCGCCTTCGCAAACCGCCTGAACGCGGATGCCGTCCCATTTCCACTCGGCCGCATAGTCGGCCGGATCGAGCTTTTCGAGGTCGCCGTCGCCGACCGCATTGGACAGCATCACCGGCCGGAACAGCGCCAGCGCCGTCTTCTCGGGTCTTTCCGCCTTGCCTTCCAGCCAGGCAAAGAGCCCGGCATAGGGTGGCGTCAGCCCGTGCCAGAGCTCCTCGATCTCGGCGACGTCGACTTGGCCGAGGTCGGCCAGCGCCTGCTTGGCCAGCCGCGCCGAGACGCCGATGCGCAGGCCGCCGGTCACCAGCTTGATGATGGCGAAACGCGCCGAGATGCTGGCGCTGTCCAGCAGCCTCGCCAGCACCTTCGGTCCGTCGGAACGGCTGGCCGCCTGCAGCTTCGCCACGACCTCGGCGAGCGTCGGCGAATGGTCCGGGGGATCCCCAGGCGGTTGCGGCCAGACCAGCGACACGGTTTCGGCGAGATCGCCGACATAGTCGTAGGAATAGCCGAACAGCACCGGGTCCATGCGCTCGATGACCAGCGTTCGCAGCATGGCCGGCTTGACCGCGGCGATCGAAAGGTCGCCGGTGATCGCGGCCAACGCCAGCCCGCGATCCGGATCCTCGACGCTGCGGAAATAATCGGTCAGAAGCGTCAGCTTGCCATTGCGCGACGGCGTCAGCACCAGGCGGTCGAGCAGTTCGGCAAAGCGGTTCATGAGGGGGCGCGCCGGGTCAATCGGGAGAGATTGCGTTCCGTCACACCCCCCTCTGTCCTGCCGGACATCTCCCCCGCAAGGGGGGAGATCGGATGTCGCCACTGGTTTCGCCAATCTCCAGTGTTGGGGGAATGAGCGCGGCGCCGAAGCTGCCAATCTCCCCCCTTGCGGGGGAGATGGCCGGCAGGCCAGAGGGGGGTGTGAAGGATCGCGGCACTGGCGATTGATGGGTCAACAATTGCCATCAATCGCCCTCGTCCTCATATCCCACCAGATGCAGCGGCCGCGCCGCGATGCCTTCGAGCTCGCACCAGCGCACCAGCGCTTCCTCTCGCCCATGCGTAACCCAGATCTCCTCGGCGCCGGTCTCCTTGATCGTGGCGGTCAGCTCGTCCCAGTCGGAATGGTCGGAAATGATCAGCGGCAGCTCGACGCCGCCTTGCTTGGCGCGCTGGCGGATGCGCATCCAGCCGGACGCGAAGCATGAGATCGGATCGGGAAAGCGCCGCGCCCAGCGGTCGGCGAAGGCCGATGGCGGACCGATGACGATGGCTCCGGTGAAATCGTCCTTGCCGCCGCTTTCGACGGTTGCCGGCTCCAGCCTGCCGAGGTCGATGCCCTGGTTCTGGTAATAGTCGCTGAGCTTGGCCAGCGCGCCATGAATGTAGATCGGCCTGTCGAAGCCGGCATCGCGCAGCAGCCGCATCACCCGCTGCGCCTTGCCGAGCGCATAGGCGCCGACCAGATGCGATCGTTCGGGAAACTGCGCCGCCGATTTCAGCAGCCGGGCAATCTCTTCACTGTCGGGTGGATGACGGAACACCGGCAGGCCGAAGGTCGCCTCGGTGATGAAGACATCGCATTTGACCGGTTCGAACGACTCGCAGGTGGCGTCCTTCTGGCGCTTGTAGTCGCCGGAGGCGACGATGCGCCTGCCCTGATGCTCGACGGCGATTTGCGCCGAGCCGAGCACATGGCCGGCTGGATGAAAGGTGACCGTGACCCCGTTCAGCGCGATTGTCTCGCCAAGGGCCGCCGCTTGCGTCGTCCCGGCGAACCCCTCGCCATAACGCAGCCCCATAATGTCGAGCGTCTGCCTTGTGGCGAGCACGGCGCGGTGGCCGGAACGAGCATGGTCGGAATGGCCGTGCGTGATCAGCGCCCGGTTGACCGGCCGCACCGGATCGATGAAGAAATCGCCGGGCGGGCAATAGAGGCCCTCGGGCCGGGGATGAAGCAGGTCGCTGGCGCGCATTTTTCCAAGATAGTTGCTAATTCCGCCGCGGGAAGCCTGTTGCAAGAGACTGCTGACTCCAGCATACACCCGTGCCGGCCTCATTTGCCGGCGGAACAACCGTCGATGAAATCACTCCAGACCTCTTCCGGCGACCTCAACACCGATCGTCGTGCCGACTATGCCGAAATGCTTCACGCATCCGGCGATCATCCGGCAGCCGCCGAGCTGCTGCTCGGCGCGCTGGAACTGGCGCCGCAATGGGCGATGGGCTGGTTCCGCCTCGGCGAGATACAGGAGGCCGCGGGCGCTTTCGATCAGGCGGCGCAGGCCTGGACGATGACGCTCAAGCTGGAGCCGGCGGATCGGCTTGGTGCGGGGCTTAAGCTGCAACTGATCGGCAGGGCGCCAGCCACCCCGGCACCGCCCAGCGCCTTCGTCGAAACGCTGTTCGACCACTATGCCGGTACCTTCGACGAGGCGCTGGTCGACAAGCTCGGTTACCTCCTGCCCGAGTTTCTCGATCGGGCCATTCGGTCGGCAAGGCCGGGCCGCTTCCGGCTGGCGATCGACCTCGGCTGCGGCACCGGCCTGATGGGCCAGAGGCTGCGGCCGATCGCCGATCGCCTCGAGGGTTACGACATCTCGGCCAGGATGCTGGGCAAGGCGCGGGCCAAAGGCGTCTACGATCATCTCGCCAAGGCGGACCTGCAGACCTTTTCCCATGCCGGCGAAAGAGCCGATCTGGTGGTGGCGGCCGACGTGTTCATCTATATCGGCGCGCTCGAAGGCATCGTCGGGACGGTTGCCGAGATGCTTGCCGATAATGGTCTGTTCGCGTTCTCGGTCGAGACGCTCGCAGGCGCCGCCGACTTCGCGCTGCAGCCGTCGCGGCGCTATGCGCATTCGGAAATCTATGTGCGCCACGTGCTCGCGGCCAACGGCTTTTCGATCCTGTCGGCGCAAACAACCGTCATCCGGCAGGATCGCCGCCAACCGGTCGAGGGGCTGGCCGTGGTCGCGGCCTTGCGCACTTCACCGGGCAATGTGTGAACGGGATTTTCGTATACAGGCCACACCATCGTTGCATTGGCTGCGAAAAAGTCCGATTCCCATGCCCGAAAGATGGAACATTGACAGGGAGCACGCCCATGCGCTGGAACTTGGTGGTCTTGGCATCTTGCCTGGCAATGGCCGGCTGCGCCGGCTCTTCGCTGGCCGAACGGCAGGATGAGAACGTCGAGTCCTCGCTGCAGTTCGACAGCGTGCCTTGCGACCAGTTGCTGGCGCAAAGAAATGCCTTGGCGCAGCAATATCGCCTGCCGCGGGACGCCAAGCCCGCCTTCTCCAATTCGGGTACAGGCTTCGGCCCGTTCACGCCCGATGTCCGTTCCAAGGCACGGCGCGATGCCGAACAGGCCAGCGGCCGGATCGACGCCATGAACCGGTCGATCACCCGCCGCGACTGCGGCAAGCCGGCCAAGCAGAATAAGTTCGCCCTGCCGAGCTAATATCCCGCGTCGCGATCCACCAGATTGTCGAGCGTCTCGCCGCGCTCGAACGCCGCCATCTGCCGCAGCATGATCGGCACCAGGTGCACGGGATCGGAGGTCGCCGCCGCATGCGGCGTGACGAACACCTTGGGGTGGCTCCACAGCGGGCTGGTCTTGGGCAGCGGCTCGACCTCGAACACGTCGAGGCTCGCTTCCTTCAGCGTGCCGTCCTCCAGCGCGCGCAGTATGTCGGCGTCCTTCTGCAGCCGGCCGCGCCCGGCATTGATCAGCACCGAGCCGCCGAGGCCGTTGCGCTTGCGCAGCTCCTTCAGCACACCATGGTTGATGATGCCTTGCGTCTGCCGGGTGAGCGGCAACAGCACCACCAGAATGTCGGTGGCATTGAGGAAGGGAATCAATCCGGCCTCGCCCGAATAGGTCGAGACACCTTCCATCGGCCGGTCGCTCCGCGACCAGCCATTGACCGCAAAGCCGAGCGACAGCAGCGCCGACGCCGCCGCGCGGCCGAGATTGCCGAGCCCCATGATACCGACGGAGATGTCGCCGGCCAGCCGCTGCGGCGGCTCGTGCCAGATCTTCTTGGGTTGCTGCGCGCGGTAGAGCATGCCCTGGCGGTGGTGGTCGAGCACCCGCCAGACGACATATTCGGTCATGTGCTGGGTAAGATTGTCGGCAACGATTTTCACGATCGGCACATCGGGCAGGGTGGGATCGGCGAAGATGTGATCGACGCCGGCGCCGATGGAAAAAATGGCGCGCAGATTGGGCAGCGACGACAGAAGGTTCGGCCGCTGCTTCCACACCACCGCATAGGTGATCGAGGGGTCGCTGGCGCCCTCCGGCTCAAGCACGACTTCGCGCTCCGCCGACAGCAGCTCTTGCCAGCGCCGTGGATGGATACCGGTAAGGGCAAGCAGGATACGGCCTTTTTCCATTTGCGGAGTATTCTTCCCTATTGTCCGAGCTTTTTGCAGCCTACTCGCTGACGATGCCGACCGGCGCCGTCTCGATCTTGAAGGCGGCAGAGATCAGCGCCCGAGTATAGTCGGTTTGCGGGTTTCCAAAAATCTGCTCGGAAGGACCGGCCTCGACGATCCTGCCATTGCGCATGACGATGACGTCGTTGGCAAGCGCGCGGATGACTTTCAAATCGTGGCTGATGAACAGATAGGCGAGGTCGTGCTTCGCCTGCAGGCTGCGCAGGAGGTCGACGACCTGCGCCTGCACGCTCATGTCGAGCGCCGAGGTCGGTTCGTCCAGCATGACGAAACGCGGGTTGAGCACCATGGCGCGCGCAATGGCGACGCGCTGCCGCTGGCCGCCGGAGAATTCGTGCGGATAGCGGTTGCGCGTGGCGGGATCGAGGCCGACCTCCTTCAGCACACCAACGATGCGTTTGTCGCGCTGATCGGGCGACAGTTTCGGCTCGTGGATCTTCAGCCCTTCCTCGATGATCTCTGAAATCGACATGCGCGGACTGAGCGAGCCGAAGGGATCCTGGAAGACGATCTGCAGTTCGCGCCTGAGCGGCCGCATGTCGTTGAAGGTCAGCTTGTTTATGTCGCGGCCGTTGAACCGGATGCTCCCGGTCGAGGAGATCATCCTGGCCAGCGCCAGGCCGAGCGTCGTCTTGCCCGAACCGGATTCGCCGACGACGCCGAGCGTCTGCCCGGCGCGCACGGTGACGTCGATGCCGTCGACCGCCTTCACATTGTCGACCGTGCGCCGGAAAAAGCCCTTTTTGATCGGAAACCAGACTTTTATGTCCTTGCCCGTCATCACAGGCTTGGCGGCATCGTTGGCGGCCGGCGGCTTGCCCTTCGGTTCGGCGGCAAGCAGATGCCGGGTGTAGGCGTGCTGCGGATTGGCGAAAATGTCCTTGGTCGGACCGGTCTCGACGATCTTGCCCTTGGTCATCACGCAGACCCGGTCGGCGATCTTCCTGACGATGCCGAGATCGTGGGTGATGAACAGCATCGACATGTTCTTGCGGCTCTTCAGGCCCGCAAGCAGTTCGAGGATCTGCGCCTGCACGGTCACGTCGAGCGCCGTCGTCGGCTCGTCGGCGATCAGAAGCTCAGGCTCGTTGGCCAGCGCCATGGCGATCATGACACGCTGGCGCTGGCCGCCGGAAAGCTGGTGCGGATAGGCGTCGAGCCGTTTTTCCGGCTCGCGGATGCCGACCTCGTTCAACAGTTCCAGCGTACGCGCCTTGGCCTGGCGGTCGCCCAGCCCCTGATGCAGCTTCAGCACCTCGACGATCTGCTGCTCGATCGTATGCAGCGGATTGAGCGAGGTCATCGGCTCCTGGAAGATCATGGTGATGTTGTTGCCGCGTACGCGGCGCAGTTCCTTCTCGTTGGTGGCGAGCAGGTCGGCGCCCTGGAACAGGATCTGCCCCGACGGATGGCTGGCGGTCGGATAGGGCAAGAGCTTCAGCACCGACAGCGCCGAGACCGACTTGCCGGAGCCGGATTCGCCGACCAGCGCCACCGTCTCGCCCTTGGCGATGTCGAAGGAGATGTGGTCGACGGCGATCGACTGGCGCCCTTCTTGCGCGAAGGCGACGCTCAGATCCCGGACCGAGAGGAGAGGAGCGGTCATGGCTCAAGTTCCGCGATGACTCTATCCAAGGCATAAATTTCCGGTCGCATGATCGAAATTTCGGCTGCCATTTGAAGGCGAACGAGACGATTTGGTACGATAGAATAGGTCTCCTTCAATCTCGTATCCGCAGTCAGAAATTGTGTGCAGCCGAAGTGCATCGCTGTGGAAAGATGGATCGCGTCTGGCAATCTTAATGAAAGGAATTCCGAACGCAGTTGAGCTGCGTGCCAGAGAATCTCGCGGGTTACAGTCTCAATTGAGATAAAGGCATTGCCGATCGAAATATTGTCGTAGAGTTCGATCAGCCGTTCATTGTTCTTTTTCAAGGGGTCAACCATCAACTCTGCGAGAACGATCTCGCTTGTCGCCAGGAAAGGTTGCTTTCTGCCCCCGTTCAGTGAAATGACCTGAAGTAGTTTTTTTGCAAGCGCGTCATTGTTCTCAAAGGCGTAGATGAAAATATTGGTGTCGACGTAAAGCCGGACTGCAGCCATCAATCCTCCCACTCATCGCGGAGGGCACGAACACGCGCGACGGCCTCATCGAGGCTTGTTCCCGGCGCGTTGGCCTGAGCATTCCGCATGAGTTCAAGCAATTGTTCGCGGCCGAGGGGCCTGTTGGCCTCTTCTTCCACGGTCACTTTGACCGAGGCGCCCAGAGCTATACCTTTTCGCAGTTCATCCGGGAGCTTCGATGCCGGGTAATGTTCAAGGATGATCTTATTCACGACCCTTTCCTTCCACAAAATTGCGGATTGACGGACTGAACGAACGCCAACACATCGTCCTGGCTTCGCTCGATTTCGGCCAACTTGCTCTCCGGCGATCGAGCGACGGCTGCCACTGGTGTTTCACCGGTCATAGCCGCCAATTCTTGATGGGTAGGTCCGCCTTTGTTCGGATTGCCATTCCCGGAATATAACACGCCGAATGCCGGCCTGCATCGCTCTCATCGGAACGTCTTGCGCGGATCGAACGCGTCGCGGGTCGCCTCGCCGACGAAGACCAGCAGCGATAGCATCAGCGAGATGACGACGAACCCCGAAATGCCGAGCCATGGCGCGTTGAGGTTGCGCTGGGCCTGCTTCAGGAGTTCGCCGAGCGAGGCGGAGCCGGGCGGCAGGCCGAAGCCAAGGTAATCGAGCGAGGTCAGCATAGAGATCGAGCCACTGAGCAGGAACGGCAGGAAGGTCAGCGTCGCCACCATGGCATTGGGCAAGAGATGCCGGAACATGATGGTGCGGTTGGGCACGCCGAGCGCGCGCGCCGCGTTGACATATTCGAAATTGCGGGCGCGCAGGAATTCGGCCCGCACCACGCCGACCAAAGCCACCCACGAGAACAGCAGCATCAGCCCGAGCAGGATGAAGAAGCCGGGCGGCAGGATGGCGGCGATGATCAGCAGGAGATAGAGAACCGGGATCGCCGACCAGATCTCGATGAAGCGCTGGAACAGAAGGTCGGTCCAGCCGCCGAAATAGCCTTGCAATGCACCCGCCGTCACCCCGATCAGCGCCGAGCCGGCGGTAAGGATCAAGCCGAACAACACCGAGACCCTGAAGCCGTAGATGACGCGCGCCAGCACGTCGCGGGCCTGGTCGTCGGTGCCCAGCCAGTTCCAGTTGCCGACGATGCAATTGGGATCGGCCGCGCCTTGCGGATACTGGTTGCAAAGGGTCTTCTTGTTATAGAGCCAGGACGGCTTGGTGGGCGCCGCCTCGGGAATGGCGTTGTTGACGGTCTGGTAGGAGTAGCGGACCGGCGGCCAGATCATCCAGCCATTGGCCTTGATCTCGTCCTGGATGACCGGATCGCGATAATCGGTGACCGCATAGAAGCCGCCAAACTTCTCCTCGGGATAGGCGACCAGAACCGGGAACAGGATTTCGCCCTTGTAGGAGGCGACGATCGGCTTGTCGTTGGCGATCAATTCGGAAAACAGCGACAGCACGAACAGCACGAGGAAAATCCACAACGACCAGAAGCCGCGCCGGTTGGCCTTGAAATTCTGCCAGCGGCGCTGGTTGAGCGGCGACATCCGGGGCCGGGCGATCCGGTCCGGCGTCGTTTCGGCGGCAGCTTCCGCCATCAGATGTCTCTCCGCTCGAAGTCGATGCGCGGGTCGACCCAGGTGTACATCAGGTCGGACAAGAGCCCGATGAACAGCCCGATGAGCGAGGTGATGTAGAGATTGGCGAAGACCACCGGATAGTCGCGCTGCAGCACCGAGTTGAAGCCGAGCAGGCCGAGCCCATCCAGCGAAAAGATATTCTCGATCAGCAGCGAACCGGTGAAGAAGGCCGAGATGAAGGCGCCGGGAAAGCCGGCGATGACGATCAGCATGGCGTTGCGGAAGACATGGCCATAGAGCACCTGGCGTTCCGACAGGCCCTTGGCGCGGGCGGTCACCACATATTGCTTGCGGATCTCCTCGAGGAACGAGTTCTTGGTGAGCAGCGTTGTCGTGGCGAAGGCCGACAGCACCAGCGCCGTCAGCGGCAGGGTCATGTGCCAGAAATAGTCGAGGATCTTGTCCGGCCACGACAATTGGTCCCAATTGTCCGAGACGATGCCGCGCAGCGGGAACCAGTCGTAGAACGATCCGCCAGCGAACAGCACCATCAACAGGATGGCAAACAGGAAGCCGGGAATGGCATAGCCGACGATGACGACGCCGCTGGTCCAGACATCGAACGCCGAGCCGTCCTTGATCGCCTTGCGGATGCCGAGCGGGATCGAGATCAGATAGGACAAAAGCGTGATCCACAGCCCGATCGAGATCGACACCGGCATCTTTTCGAGGATCAGGTCGAGCACCGAAATGTCGCGGAAATAGCTGTCGCCGAAATCGAACCGGATATAGTTCCACAGCATCATGCCGAAGCGTTCGAGCGGTGGCTTGTCGAAGCCGAACTGCTTTTCCAGCTTGGCGATGAATTCCGGATCAAGCCCTTGCGCGCCGCGATATTTCGAGCCGACGTCGCCGGCGACATCGAAATTGCTGCCGCCTGTGTCCCCGCCGCCGCTGCCGAGGCGGTCGCTGCCGCCCTGGTTGGTCAGCCTGGCAATGACCTGCTCCACCGGTCCGCCCGGAGCAAACTGGATGACGGCGAAAGATATCGCCATGATGCCGAACAGGGTCGGAACCATCAACAGGATGCGGCGCAGTATATAGGCGCCCATCAGATGTTGTCCTCCTTGAGGAGGAGCACTGTGTCTGGACGGCCCCCCAAGGCAATCGCTTCAGACCAATTATCGACGCCAGCGCCGCCCCTCATTGTCCTGCCCGTCCTCCGCAGCAGCTGCGCTGCAGCTGCTGAGGGTGGACCGGACATTTCTCTCCGCATAGTGACGGGGAGAAAGGGGCTGACCGTAGTCTCGGCGCTTTTACTAAAACGCTTGTGATTGGCGAAACCGTCGATGAAAGCGCCCCTCTCCCCGTCACTATACGGGGAGAGGATGCCGGCAGGCAGGTGAGGGGCAGCGCCGACGCCAGCAAGAAATTCACCCTTTGCCAATTTTTGCCGCCTTGCCCTTGTCGAACCACCATAGCGTTTCGACCGGAAAGCCGTAATCGGGTTTCTGCTCGGGAAAGTCGAACATGTCCCAATAGGCGACGCGGTGATTCGCGAGATAGTAAGTTGGAATCCAGTCCAGCCGCGCGCGCAAGACCCGGTCGAGCGCCCTGAGCGCCGTGACGAGTTCGATCCGGCTGCCGGCCTTGCCGGCTGCTACGATCAGCGCATCGATGGCGGGGCTTTCCGTACCGGGATAGTTGCGCTGCCCGGGCGTTTTCGCCATTCGAGAATCATAGAGTATCTCCAGGCCGTCGGCGGTGGGCGTCGCCCCTATCGACCACGCGAGCATGTTGAAACCGAAGTCGAAATCGCTCTGCCGCTTTTCATATTGCGTCGAATCGACCTGCCGGATCGAAGCGTCGATCCCGATCGCCTTCATATTCTCGGCCCATGGCGTGAAAATGCGAACGAGCCCATCCTCCTCGGCCAGCATTTCCACCCGCAGTCGCTCGCCCTTTTCATTGACCACGAAATTGCCCGCTCGCTTCCAGCCGGCCTCGGCAAGCAGTTTCGAAGCGGCGCCCAGCAGCTTGCGGTCGTGGCCCGAACCGTCGGAGACAGGTTGCATCACCGCTTCGCCGAACGTCTCTGGCGGCAGTTCGGCTCGAAACGGCTCGAGCAGGGCCAGTTCCCCGGGCGAGGGCAGTCCTTCCGCCTTGTAGTCCGACCGTTCGAAATTCGAATGCGAGCGCTCGTAGGAGTCGAAAAACAGAACCCGCTGGATCCATTCGAAATCGAAGCAATTGGCGATCGCCCGCCGCACGCGCACATCGCGGAATTGCGGACGGCGCTGGTTCAGCGCGACGGCCTGCATCGACGGCGATTTCTCGCCGGGAAACTCCCGTTTGACGACCTTGCCGTCCTTCAGCGCTGGAAAGTCGTAGCCGGTCGCCCATACACGCGCGGTAGCTTCCTCGCGAAAATGCGTGTCGCCTTTCTTGAAGGCTTCAAACGCTGCCTGGCGATCAAGATAAAAGTCGATACGGATGCGGTCGAAATTGTAAAGGCCGCGGTTTACGGCGAGATCACTGCCCCAATAGTCGGCGACGCGTTCATATTCGACAGTCTGTCCGGCTGCCACCCGCCCGATTTTGTAAGGCCCTGACCCGAGCGGCGGTTTCATCGTCGAGGCGTCGAACTCGTTGGTCGTATAAAAGGCCTTGGACACAATCGGCATTGCAACGACCGACAGAATATTCTGCGCGGACTGTTCACCGTTGAAGGTCAGGTTGACGGTGACGGGATCGACCGCGACCGCCTCCGTCATGTGCCGCAACGCCTTGGAAAGGTTCGGATGGCCCTTATCCTTGTAGAGCTTCAACGCGAAGACAACGTCTTCGGCAGTCAGCGGCGAGCCGTCGTTGAAGCGCGCTTGCGGCCGCAAGCTGAAGCGGAAGCCGTTGCGGTCCTGCGACAAGGTAACGGACTCGGCAAGCAGGCCATAGACCGCGTCAGGCTCGTCAAGTGCGCTCGCCATCAGCGAATCGAAACAGAGTTCGGTGCGCGGCGGTGAATCGCCCTTCAACACCAGTGAATTCAACGTGTTGAAGGTCAGGAAACTCTGATTCAAGGTGGAGTTGGGCGGTGCGAAATTCATCTGCCCGCCCTTGGGGGCGTCCGGATTGACATAGTCGAAATGCTTGAAATCCGCAGCATATCTGAGATCGCCGAAAGCCGACAGGCCGTGCAGTTTTACGCCGGTCGGGATGGTGGCGAAGGCCCGGCCGGGCAGCAGCGCTGCGGCGGCAGCCGCTGTGCCAAGGGCGAGAAAGTCGCGGCGGGGAAGAACCGCCATCAATTGCCGCCCTTGTATTTGGCCGCCAGCGCCTTTTCCTTGTCAGGATCGATCCACCAGGAGTTCTGGTCAACACCGCTATAGGTGGGCTGTTTTTCTGGAATGCCGAACTTGTTCCAATAGGCGAGCCACACCACGGCCCGGTAATATTGCGGCACGACATAGTAGTTCCACAGCAGCACCCGATCGAGTGCGTGGGTGGCGGCGACGAGATCTTCGCGGTCTGTGGCGAAGATGATGCGATCGACGAGCGCGTCGACCACTGGGTTCTTGATGCCGGAATAGTTGCGTGAACCGGGCGTGTCGGCGGCCTTCGAGCTCCAGAAGTCGCGCTGCTCGTTGCCCGGCGAATCCGATTGGCCAAGCTGCCCTATGATGGCGTCATAGTCGAAATTGTTGACGCGGTTGATGTACTGGGTCTGATCGATGAGCCGCAATGTGGCATCGACGCCGATCTTGCGCAGATTGGCGATATAAGGGCTGGAGATGACCTGGTCTGTGTCGTTCCAGCCCAGGATTTCGAATTTGAACGGTTCGCCGGTCTTTGCGTTGACCATCTTGCCGCCCTTGATCACCCAGCCTGCCTGGGCAAAGAGGTCGACCGCCTGCTTTAGATATTTCCGCTCCGCCTGCGGCGAATCATAGACCGGAAGCTTGAATTCCTGGGTGAAAAGTTCGGGCGGCAGCTTGTCTCGATACTCTTCCAGGATTTCGAGCTCCTTGCCTTGTGGCAGTCCGCTCGAGGCCAGTTCCGTGCCCTGGAAATAGCTGCTGGTTCGGGTGTTGAAACCGTAGAACAGCGTGCGGTTCATGGTCTCGAAGTCGAAGGGGTAAGTTAGTGCGGCACGCACGAGGCGATCCTGGAAAAGCGGCCGCCTTTGGTTGAGCATGAAAGCCTGCATTGGTTCAGGCGAGGTCGTCTTGAATTCCTTCTTGATCACGTCGCCGGCCTTGATCGCCGGGAAATCATAAAATGTCTTCCAGCGCTTTGAACTGTTTTCCGGCTTGACGTCGTCAAGTCCACCCTTGGTGAAGGCCTGCCATGCCGCGTTGTCGTCAAGGATGTAGGTGAAGCGCTGGGTGTCGAAATTTTCGCGGCCGATCTTCACGGGCAGCTTGGCGCCCCAATAATTGGGCACGCGCTGCCAAACGATTTCCGACCCAGGCTTGAAGCTCGCGATCTTATAGGCGGCGGAGCCGAGCGGAATTTCCAGCGTCGGCCTGGTGACGTCACGCTTTTTGCCGCTGGCGTCGGTCCCTTCCCACCAGTGCTTCGGCAGCACGACGAGATCGCCGAGGATCTGCGGCAATTCGCGGTTGCCTTTCTGGTTGAAACGGAATTCGACCTCGCGGTCGGAGATCGCGACCGCGTCGGTGACGTTCTCGAAATAGCGGCTGTATTGCGGGCTGTTGGCCTTCAGCACCTGGAACGACCAGATCACGTCGTCGACGGTGATCGGCTGGCCGTCATGCCATTTCGCACGCGGGTCGAGCCGGTAGGTCGCGGAAGAATAGTCGGTCGGATATTTATAGGCGTCGGCGATCAGCGGATGGCTGGTGCTACCCTCGTCCGTCGCCTGCTCCATCAGCGTGTCGTAGAGTAGGCCGCCACCGAACGGAAGGAGGCCGGCGGCTGGCGATCCCTGGACGATGTAGGGATTGAAGCTGTCATAGGTGCCAAGCACCACCGAATTCAGCGTGCCGCCCTTCGGCGCGTCCGGATTGACGTAGTCGTAGCGCTGGAAATTGTCGCCATATTTGGACTTGCCGATCAGCGACGAGGTGGTGCGCCATTCACCCGCATGCGTTGCCTGCAATCCGGCGGTCAGAAGGACCGCTGCCAGCAACGACCTCAGAAGCGTTCGGCCAACCGTCATGCGTTCTCCTCTTCGCGATCCTCAGGCAATCTAGATCATTTGACGCCCATGAAAACCGCCGCGGGCCGGCTTTGTCGCCGCACATGCGGTTTTCCTAACAAAAAAGCCGGGCAGGACCCGGCTTTTCTATGGATATGCCCATTACAATTCTGTCATTGAGCCGGCGCCGCCGCCGCAGGGGCGGTGGGTGCCGGCGCGGCAGGTTCTGCCGGCTTGGCCGGCGCTGCACCCTCGGCGGGCTTGGCAGGCGCGGCGCCCTCAGCGGGCTTGGCCGCATCCGCCGAAGCGCCAGGCGTCGGCAGCGGCTTCGGATTGTCCGACAGCGTGCGCAGATAGGCGATGACGTTGGCGCGGTCCTCTTCCTTCGGCAGACCGGCAAAACCCATCGCCGTGCCTTTTACGTCCTTCTTGGGCGAGGTGATGAAGCGGTCGAGATTCTCGTAGGTCCACTTCTCCGTGCCGCCCTTGGAATATTCCTTCATGCCGGCCGAATAGGCGAAGCCCTCGTGAGAGGCCACCGGACGATCGACGACGTCCCAGAGATCGGGGCCGACCTTGTTCGGGCCGTCCTTTTCGCCGGAATGGCAGGCCTGGCACTTCTTGAACACGGCCGCACCCGCCTCGGCATTGGCGGTGGCCAGGCGGTCGGCGATCGGCTTGGCCCCAGCCGCGGGAGCGGCCGGGCCGCCTTCGGCCGGCTCGGTGGCCTCGATGATGAAGCCGGGCTTTTCCGGCGCGGGCGAGGCGAACAGCGAATCGGACACAATGGCGACCGAGAAGACCACGAAGATGGTTCCGAGCAGCCCGCCGATCAGCTTGTTGATTTCGAAAGAGTCCATACGCCCCAGGCTCCCTTTTCCGGCGGACCGATCCGTCCACTCCGTCCGTCGGTATCGTGACCCAGCCCTCGGAGCCGGTCAAATCGGGCGGAAACTAGGTCTTTTGCTCCGGCGTTGCAACACCTATAAGGGCGCTTCCAGTGAGACCTTTTGCCACTTTTCCCATCCTCTTTTCGAACGCTTGCCGTCGTCATGTCCACGCTGATCCTCATCCCGGCCCGCATGGCCTCGACCCGCCTGCCGGGCAAGCCGCTGGCCGACATCGCCGGCGCTCCCATGATCGTCCACGTCGCCCGCCGCGCCGCCGATGCCCGGCTTGGCCGGGTGGTGGTCGCCACCGATACGCAAAGCGTGGCGGAAGCGGTGCGCCTGCACGGTTTCGAAGCTGTCATGACGCGGCCGGACCACGAATCGGGCTCCGACCGCATCTTCGAGGCGCTGACCGCGCTCGACCCCGGGCGCAAGGTCGAAACAATCGTCAATGTGCAGGGCGACCTGCCGACGATCGACCCCGACACCATCAATGCCGCGTTGAAGCCGTTCGATGATCCGACGGTGGACATCGCCACGCTCGGCGTCGAGATCGTCCGCGACGAGGAAAAGACCAACCCCCACGTCGTCAAGATCGTCGGCTCGCCGCTGTCCAGGACGCGGCTGCGGGCGCTCTATTTCACCCGCGCCACCGCGCCCTGGGGCGAGGGGCCGCTCTATCATCACATCGGCCTCTATGCCTACCGCCGCTCGGCACTTGAGCGCTTCGTCGCGCTGAAGCCGTCGCCGCTGGAACGGCGCGAGAAGCTCGAGCAATTGCGGGCGCTAGAGGCCGGCATGCGCATCGACGCCGAGATCGTGCGGTCGCTGCCGCTCGGCGTCGACACGCCGGACGACCTTGAACGCGCCAGAACCATCCTTTCAACCTGAGACATTTCAACCGAGACATTTGGCATGCCTGAAAAGACCAACAGAATATCCTTCCAGGGCGAGCCGGGCGCCAATTCCGACACCGCCAGCCGCAACATGTTCCCTGACATGGAGCCGTTGCCGTGCCCGACCTTCGAGGATGCGTTCAACGCGGTCGAGACCGGCAAGGCCGACCTTGCCATGATCCCGATCGAGAACACCATTGCCGGCCGCGTCGCCGACATCCATCACCTTTTGCCGGAATCGAAGCTGCACATTGTCGGCGAATATTTCCTGCCGATCCACTTCCAGCTCATGGTTCTGCCCGGCGTCAGGCGCGACGAGATCAAAACCGTGCACAGCCATATCCATGCGCTCGGCCAATGCCGCAAATACATCCGCAAGAACGGCTGGAAGGCGATCGTCGCCGGCGACACGGCGGGCGCCGCCAAGCAGGTCGCCGAGGTGAAGGACCGCACCATGGCGGCGCTTGCGCCGGCTTTGGCCGCAACACTCTATGGGCTCGACATCATCGAGGAGAATGTCGAGGACACCGACAGCAACGTCACCCGCTTCGTCGTGCTGACCAGGACCAGGCAATGGGCCGAACGCCCCTCGGCCGACACCAGGATGATGACCACGTTCATCTTCCGCGTCCGCAACGTGCCGGCCGCGCTCTACAAGGCGATGGGCGGCTTCGCCACCAACGGCATCAACATGACCAAGCTGGAAAGTTATCAGCTCGGCGCGTTCACGGCGACGCTGTTCTATGCCGACATTGAGGGCCATCCCGACGATCCGCTGGTGAAGCTGGCGCTCGACGAGCTACGCTTCTTCTCGCGCGAAATGCGGATCCTGGGTGTCTATCCCGCCAGCGAATCGCGCGAGCAATGGAAGGTGGCGGATTGAGGTGTGTAGCCGGCATGCGCCCGGCCCATCCGCTGGGCGCGGCAAGGGAAAATTAGAGGCCCAGCGGCACGTAGTCGATCTCCATGAAGGCTTCGACCTCCGGAATCCAGCGGTCGCGAACGAAGGCGACATGGTCGGGATGGTCGTTGTAGCCGGTATAGGCCCGCTGGTCGGCGAACTCCATCGAGAAGCCGAAGCGATAGTCGTTCTTGGGGCTGACCTGCCGCAATTGCTCGAAATGCGTCACGCCCTTTATCGCAGTGAGGATTCTTTTGGCGTCGGCAAGGAAGCGTTTTTCCTCGAGCGAGTGCGGCTTGTGCTTTAGCGCGAACACGACGGTGTGACGGATCATTTCTTTCTCCCTGCAATGTTCCTTACGCGCTGTCTGCCCAGGCGCGGATGAGGTTATAGGCAATCGCCCCCTTCGGCGGCGTGAACAGATTGCCCGGGTGCCCCTTGGCGAGCATCGAACGCACCTCGTCACGATAAAACCAGCGGCAGTCTTCCAACTCGTTGAGGTCGGCCTGGATGTTGTCGTTGAGCGGCTCGCCGAAGCAGCCGATCATCAGCGAATAGGGAAACGGCCAGGGCTGGCTGGCATGGTAGACCACACGGCCAAGCCGGATGCCGGCCTCCTCCAGCGTTTCGCGGCGCACCGCCGCCTCGATCGTCTCGCCCGGCTCGATGAAGCCGGCAAGTGCGGAATACATGCCCGGTGCGAAATGCCGACCGCGGCCGAGCAGGCATTTTTCGGGCGTCGCCGTCAGCATGATCGCCACCGGATCGGTGCGCGGAAAATGCTCGGTGCCGCAGGCCGGGCAGAGCCGCTTGTAGCCGCCGGCCCGCATCTCGGACTCGGTACCGCATTTGCTGCAGAAGCGATGGCTCGCATGCCAGGCGAGCAGCGCTGCCCCTTGCGCCAGTGCGCCGGCCGCCGCTTCGTCGATCAGGCCCTGCATGTAGACCGAGCGGTAGTCGATGGCCTTGATGGTTTCGGGAAGCTGCTCGGGCTCGACGCCTGTAGGCACGGCAAGCACCGGGCCGCTTTCGGAAAAGCCGAGCAGGACGCCACGATCGAGCGACGCCTGGAGTGGCAGGCTCTCCTCGGCGCCGAACCAGGGGTCGAAGCCGTCGCTTGCGGGCTTCAGATAAAGCCGCCCGCCATGCATCAGCAAAAGCCTTGTCGACGGGTCGGCGAGCGCCTTTTCGACGGAATCGTCGGCGCGGTTTTCGGATTGCCGGTCAATCGTGTTGCCGGCGAAGCCGACGAATTGGCTCGGCTCGCGCAAGGGCGCGTCAAACAGGCGGAAGCTCATGGGAGACTCGGGCAAAACTCAAGGGTGGACACTGGAGAGGCTTATAACGCTGCCTTGATCGTTTCGGCAAACCGGCGCAGGTCCGAGCGCTGGTAGGGTTCGCGCATGCCGTGCCCCCATACCGGGCCCGGCCAGCCGGGGTCGCCTTCCGAGCGGGCGATGACATGGACATGCAATTGGCGCACGATGTTGCCGAGCGCGCCCGTGTTGATCTTGGTGCAGCCGGTCACGCGCTTCAGCGCCTGCGCCACCATATTGGTCTCGAAGGTCAGCATCGCCTGGTCGAGCGGCGTCATATCGTGGATTTCCTCCGCGCCCGGCCGCTGCGGCACCAACAGCAGCCACGGCCAGCGCCGATCGTTCATCACCCGCAACTCGCATAGCCCAAGCCACATAAGCTGCTCGCTGTCTGCCTCCAGGCGGGCATCCAGCGTGAATCCGGCCTTGAGGCCCGGCAGCATTGGCGTTTCCCTCACCTTGTAGTGTTCTTATCAAACTGATGAACGCTAGAGCGGCTGCCAAGGGCCCGCAAGAGGCCTGCAAGCGAATCATTGGCCAGTTGCGCGGCGATTCTCGTGCCCCTTGCATTTCATCGCCGAATTGCCGATATGGAAAGCGGGAGGTTGGTGGTGGACGATCCACTCGCCAACCGGGTCAGGTCCGGAAGGAAGCAGCCCTAACGAGCCCGGAACGGGTCATTGTTCCAGCCTCCCGCCTCTTCGCCTTTCTCCCGCGACATTGACGGCGCCAAGCCCTGCGGGCGAAACTATGGGCAGGAATCGGCCGCCCCAGACGTGGCCTTGGAGCTTTACGGGCGAATGAGCGAAGCCGGAAATTCGGGAACCGACCGAGCGATTCAAGGCGGGGCCGTCGCCTATCGTGTTCTGGCGCGCAAATACCGCCCTTCGAATTTCTCCGAACTGATCGGCCAGGAGCCGATGGTCCGCACCTTGACCAACGCCTTTGCCACCGGCCGCATCGCCCAGGCCTGGATGCTGACCGGGGTGCGTGGTGTCGGCAAGACGACGACGGCGCGCATCCTGGCGCGGGCGCTGAACTACAAGACCGCCACCATCGACCAGCCTTCGGTCAACCTTTCCGTGCCCGGTGAACATTGCCAGGCGATCATGGAAGGCCGCCATGTCGACGTCATCGAAATGGACGCCGCCTCCCACACCGGCATCGACGACATCAGGGACATCATCGAGCGCGTGCGCTATGCGCCGGTCTCGGCCCGCTACAAGGTCTACATCATCGATGAAGTGCACATGCTCTCCACCCAGGCCTTCAACGGCCTCTTGAAGACGCTGGAAGAGCCGCCGCCGCACGTCAAATTCATCTTCGCCACCACTGAAATCCGCAAAGTGCCGATCACCGTGCTGTCGCGCTGCCAGCGCTTCGATCTCAGGCGCATCGACCCGGCGGTAATCAAGACTGATCTTGGTCGCATTGCCGGCCTCGAAGGCATTGATGCCGAGGATCAGGCGCTGGCGATGATTGCGCGGGCCGCCGAGGGGTCGATGCGCGACGCGCAGTCGATCCTGGACCAGGCGATCGCCCACGGCGCCAGCAAGGTCACTGCGGAGGCCGTGCGCGCCATGCTGGGGCTGGCCGACCGCGCCCGCATCGTCGACCTGTTCGAACATGTGATGAAGGGTGACATGGCCGCCGCCCTTGCCGAGTTCCGAGCCCAATATGACATCGGCGCCGATCCGGCCGCGGTGCTGACCGATCTTGCCGAATTCAATCACCTCGTCACCCGCTTGCGTTTCGTGCCGACGGCCCTTGACGACGCCTCGCTGTCCGACGACGAGCGCCGGCGCGGCGCCGACTTCGCCAGGGCGCTGTCGGTCAGGGTGCTGTCGCGGACCTGGCAGATGCTGTTGAAAGGCATTCCCGAGGTGCAGTCTTCCAACCGGCCGGTCAGCGCCGCCGAAATGGTGCTGATCCGGCTGGCGCATGCCGCCGACCTGCCGACACTGGACGAGGCGCTGAAGTCGCTGGAAGGCACGGGCCTGAACGGCGCGCCGCGTTCGAACGGGACGCCGGCAAGCTCTGGCCCGGTGAATTCTGGCCCTGCAAATTCTAGTCCACCAAGTCCTGGTAATGGCGGCGCCGCCGGCACCGTGGCGCAGGCGCGGATGCCGGCCGCCAATGGCGGCGCGCAGACGATGCGGCTGGTCGAGCCCGAACCGATACCGGTTGCCTTTGTTGCTCCGCCGGAGCCGGTCGCCGAGACCCCGCCGGTGCCGGTGAAATCGCTGGCCGACATCGTCGCCCTTGCCGACGCCAATCGCGACATGGCCTTCAAGGTGCTGGTGAAGCGCTGCGTGCGCCTGGTGCGCATCGAGCCCGGCCGCATAGACGTCAGCCTGACCGCCGACGCGCCGAAGATGCTGCTCAACGATCTGACAGCCAAGCTGCGCGCCTGGACCGGCCGCAACTGGCTCGTGTCGCTGTCGAAGGAAGAAGGCGGCCAGACGCTGGCCGAGATGGAATCGACCAAGCGCGAAAATGCCTTTCTCGATGCCAGGAGCGACCCGACCGTTGCCGCCATCCTCGCGCGTTTTCCCGGCGCCAAGATCATCGACGTGCGTATTCCCGACGCGCCGGAAGCCGATGCGGCCGAGGCCGAAATGCCGGTCGAGCCGGCGGCGGACGACGACGAAACCTGACAACCAGTGTGAACCTGCAAAGGATCGGACCATGAAAGATCTTCTCGGCCTGATGGGCAAGGCGAAGGAAATGCAGGCCAAGTTCCAGGCCATGCAGGATGAGATCGCCACGCTGGAGGCCACCGGCCAGGCCGGCGGCGGCCTGGTCAGCGTGACGCTGACCGGCAAGTTCGAGATGAAGTCGCTGAAGATCGACCCGTCGCTGTTCAAGGAGGATGAGGTCGAGATCCTGGAGGATCTGCTGCTCGCCGCTCACAATGACGCCAAGAACAAGGTCGAGCAGGTCATGCAGGAGAAGACCAAGGCGCTGACGGAGGGATTGCCGATACCGCCCGGAATGAAGCTGCCTTTTTAGGATCGGGATCCGGCCATGCCAACAGCGCCCGAAGACCCTTCGGCCAGGCTGATAGAGCAGCGCGTCCGAAATAGGATCTATGATATCCTGGAAATCCTGGCCGATTGCGATAACGGCGTGGATCTGGTCGGAATCAGCGGTTATTTCAATCTCTTCGAGGATTTCGTCCACCGCCCGTCGATCGAAGCCGGCACGTCGGCTCTTTCGAGGGACGAACGCGCGGTCGTGCTGGAAATTGCCGATTTTCTCGAAGCTGCCTGCGCGGCAACCCCTGACTTCACCAAGGCCGAGTTCGTCGAGAGTGGCTGGCCGCGTCAGATTGCGCCGAGAGCAAGGGATGCGCGGCTGCTGTTCCTGCAACGCGGGCTGTTTTCGGAGGCGTTCGAAGAGGCCGAACCCGGGCAACGGTTCGTGCCGTCAGCCAGTTGAACCTGATCCTTATCGAGTGTGTCTATTCTGCCACCTTCCACTTAATAACGCTTTAGCCATCTTTTTGCCGGAAAGTGTTTCATTCTTGCCGCAACCAGGGCGGGCTGGGCAGCAGAAACGAGGGGACACTTTTGATCTCTACCCCATGGAAGATGCCGTTGTTGCTCGGCGTCGTCACCTCACCGCTGTTCCTGGCCGGATGCAGCCAGACCACCTCGCATGGCATGTCCAGCCTAACCGATGCGATCACGCCGGGCTTCCTCAATACCCGGGCCTACAATTCCACGCCGAAGGACAAGGAGTGCCTGGAGCGCGCGATGTTCTTCGAATCCAACCGGTCGAGCCGCGACGGCATGATCGCCGTCGGTACGGTGGTCATGAACCGGCTGCGCTCCGGCAAGTACGGCAACACCATCTGCCAGGTGGTCGGCCAGCGCGGGCAGTTCGCGCCGGGCGTGATGACGCGGCCGATGAATTCGAAGGCGATGCCCGATGTCGAGGAAGCGGCCCAGGCCGTCCTCAAGGGCGAACGCAAGGCCAAGCTGAAGAACACGATGTTCTTCCACACCGCCGGCCTGCGCTTCCCTTACAAGAATATGCACTACACCATGGTTGCCGGCGGCAACGCCTTCTACGAAAAGCGCGGACGGAACTGGAAGCCGCTGCCCGACGAGCCGATGGTCGCCGTGGCCCAGGCTGCGCCGCGGACGTCGGCGCCCGCCGCTCCGGTGACGCTTGTCGCCTCCGCCGCGCCGGTAAGGGCGGCCAAGGCAACGTCCGCCACAACAACTCCGGACCAGGCGACCCCTGACCAGGCAACCTACGTGACGGCAGCCGCGCCGTTGCCGGCAAAGCCCGCAAAGGCAACTTCTGCGAAGGCCGTCCGCGGGAATGGGACGCCCGAGAATGAGACCATTGTGGCAATGCAAGAGCCGATGCAGGAACCGGACGCGGCACGTTTCGGCGGTACTGCCGCAGCACAACCTGTCACCGCATCCCAGGCGGCGCCGGCCGAGTCGACAATGGCGTTTGAATCAACGCCCGAGAACACCGATGCCATCGGTGCGATGATCGTCGGCCAGACCCGGCCGCTGGAGGAGAACTGACGGCCAAGGGTTCTTGCGGTCGCCTTGGCAGCAGTGTCCTTGCCGTTGGTTGGGGCACGTGGTTGTAGTTCCAAAGCGCGCGGAAAAATCCTAAACCGATGCGATGTCGAAGCGAATCGCCGGTCCCGAGATCGAACGCCTGATCCAGCTCCTGGCCAAGGTGCCGGGGCTCGGTCCCCGTTCGGCCAGGCGCGCTGCACTTCATCTCATCAAGAAGAAGGAGCAGTTGCTGTCGCCGCTCGCCGCCGCCATGAGCGAGGCCGTCGACAAGGTGCGCATCTGCTCGACCTGCGGCAATGTCGATACGTCGGACCCGTGCATGATCTGCACCGATCCGCGCCGCGATGCCGGCACGCTGATCGTCGTCGAGGACGTCTCCGACCTGTGGGCGCTGGAGCGGGCAGCCGCCATGAATGTGCGCTACCACGTGCTTGGCGGCACGCTGTCGCCGCTCGACGGCATCGGCCCCGAGCAGCTCAACATCCGCTCGCTGGTCGACCGCGTCGCCGGTGGCGATGTGAAGGAGGTCATTCTCGCCGTCAACGCCACGGTCGAGGGCCAGACCACCGCGCATTACCTTACCGATCAGCTCTCCGGCTTCGAGGTCAAGGTGACACGGCTGGCGCATGGCGTGCCGGTCGGCGGCGAGCTCGACTATCTCGACGAAGGCACGCTGGCCGCGGCACTGCGCTCGCGGACGGCGTTTTGAGGGGGTGGGGGAGCCTCATATGGAAATGACGGCATTCCTTCGCGCCCCCCTCTGTCCTGCCGGACATCTCCCCCTCAAGGTGGGAGATTGGCTATCATCACTGCTTTCGCCAATCGCCAACGTTGAAAGAAGATCGACGCCCACGAAGCTGCAAATCTCCCCCCTCAGGGGGGAGATGTCCGGCAGGACAGAGGGGGGCGCGACAGAACGCGACCTTCGCAACCTCGTCTTTGCATTTCTTCTGGCCGCGCTAGCCAGCCTTTTCATCTCCACCCCGGCCTCCGCAGCACCAATCGACGACCAGTTCCGCGCCTGGCTGCAAAACGACCTCGGGCCCGAAGCCAAGGCGAAGGGCATCTCCAAGAAAACCTTCGATGCCGCCTTCGATGGCGTCAAACCGAACCTCAAGCTGCCCGACCTGGTGATGCCGGGAAAGAAGGCGACGACGCCGCAGAAGCAGCATCAGGCGGAGTTCGGTTCGCCCGCCGCTTATTTCGCCGAAAAGACGGTTCGCGCCGTCACATCAGGCGGGCGAACGCGCGAGGCGGCCAATGCCAGGACGCTTGCCGCGATCGAGAAGCGTTACGGCGTGCCGGGTGAGGTGCTGCTGGCGATCTGGGGTCGCGAGACCGGTTTTGGCGCGGCGAAGATGCCTTACGACGCCTTCGAAGTGCTCGGCACCAAGGCGTTCATGGCGACCAGGAAGGACTTCTTCCGCACCGAGCTCCTGGCCGCACTCGAAATCGTCGAGCGCGGGCTGGCGCCGGTCGGCGCGATGAAATCGTCCTGGGCGGGCGCGCTCGGCCAGCCGCAATTCATGCCGACCTCTTTCTTGAAACATGCCGTCGATTTCGACGGCGACGGCCGCGCCGACATCTGGAATTCGGTACCGGACACGCTGGCCTCGATCGCCAACTATCTCGTCCAATACGGCTGGGTGAAGGGCCGTGGCTGGGGCTTCGAGGTGACGGCGCCCGAGAGCGTCTCCTGCTCGCTCGAAGGACCCGACCAGGGCAAGAAGATTTCCGCCTGGGCCGCGATGGGCATCAAACGCGTCGGCGGCAAGGCATTTCCAGCGAACGAGTTGAAGAAGGAAGGATTTCTTTTGATGCCGGCCGGCCGCAGCGGTCCGGCCTTCATCGTGACGCTGAATTTCTACGTGCTGAAGCAATATAACACCAGCGACCTCTACGCCCTGTTCATCGGCCACGGCGCCGACCGCATCGCTCGTGGCGACAGCAATTTTTCCGGCAGCTGGGGTGCGGTTGGCGGTCTGCACAGGTCTGATATCGCCGCCCTGCAGCGGGCGCTGGAAGCCGAGGGCTACGATGTCGGCAGCGCTGACGGCCTGCCCGGGTTCAAGACGCGCCGGTCGATCGGCAAATGGCAGGCCAAGACCGGCCGCGTCGCCACCTGTTTTCCCGATGCCGATCTGGTCGCGACGATTAAGTAGCTGGAAAAACAGCGCATTTCCTGTCCTCTAACGACCGTTGATGGTCATTCCCGGTCGCTCGCCGCAGCAGCTTTGGCCGCAGTGGCCGGGCTGCAAAATGCTCGTTGCCGGGCTTGCGGTCGCCGGATATGGTGTGGACCAACTGGACAAAAATTGCCACGATAACAGGTCTGGGGCCATCGTTCGGCCGGCACAAGAACGCTTCAACCCTGAGCCGGGAACTCAGGTCAACAAAACAGGGAACAATCGCCATGATGATGGAAAAGTTTGCTCTTCGCTCGCGCACCTTGCTCGCCGGCGCGGCCATGTCCGCGCTGCTTCTGGCCGGCGCGCCCGCCCTTGCCGTGACGCCCGCCGATACGCTGGTAGAAGGCTTCGCGATCGACGACATCATCTCCATGGATCCGGGCGAGGCGTTCGAGCTGTCGACCGCCGAGGTCACCGGCAACACCTACGATCTTCTTGTCCGCCTCGACCTGAGCGATACCTCCAAGGTCAAGGGTGATCTCGCCGAAAGCTGGACCGTCTCCGACGACGGCCTGACCTACACCTTCAAGCTCAAGCCCGGCCTGAAATTCGCCTCCGGCAATCCGATCACGGCGGCGGACGTCGCCTATTCGTTCGAGCGCGCCATCAAGCTCGACAAGAGCCCGGCCTTCATCATCGGCCAGTTCGGCATCGATGGCGGCAACGTCACCGAGAAGGCCAAGGCCGTCGATGACACGACGTTCCAGTTCACCGTCGACAAGGCCTATGCGCCGAGCTTCGTCTTGAACTGCCTGTCGGCGACGGTCGCCTCGGTCGTTGACGCCAAGCTGGTCAAGGAGCATGTCGCCGCGGTGACGCCGAGCGCCGACTACAAATGGGACAATGATTTCGGCAATGCCTGGCTGAAGACCGGCTATGCCGGCTCCGGCGCCTACAAGCTGCGCGAATGGCGCGCCAACGAGGCCGTCGTGCTGGAACGCAATGACAACTACTTCGGCGAAAAGGCCAAGCTTGCCCGCGTCATCTATCGCAACATGAAGGAAAGCTCGGGCCAGCGCCTGGCGCTCGAGGCCGGCGACATCGACGTTGCCCGCAATCTCGAGCCGAACGACCTCGACGCCATCGCCAAGAACGCCGACCTCACGACCACCAGCGCGCCGAAGGGCACGGTCTATTATATCAGTCTCAATCAGAAGAACCCGAACCTTGCCAAACCCGAGGTTCGCCAGGCGTTCAAATATCTTGTCGACTATGACGCTTTGGGTTCCACCATCCTCAAGGGCATCGGCGAGATTCACCAGACCTTCCTGCCCAAGGGCGTGCTCGGCGAACTGGATGAGAACCCGTTCAAGCTCGACGTCGCCAAGGCCAAGGAACTGCTGGCCAAGGCCGGCCTGCCCGACGGCTTCAGCGTCACCATGGACGTACGCAGCACCCAGCCGGTGACCGGCATGGCGGAATCGATCCAGCAGACGCTGGGACAGGCCGGTATCAAGCTGGAGATCATCCCCGGCGACGGCAAGCAGACGCTGACCAAGTACCGCGCCCGCAATCACGACATCTATATCGGCCAGTGGGGCCAGGATTATTTCGACCCGAACTCCAATGCCCAGACCTTTGCCAGTAATCCGGACAATTCGGATGATGCCAAGATCAAGACGCTGGCCTGGCGCAATGCCTGGGACATCCCGGACCTGACCAAACAGACCGAAGCGGCCCTGCTCGAGAAGGATTCGGCCAAGCGCGCGGCGATGTACCAGGATCTCGAGAAGAAGATCCTCGACACCAGCCCCTTCGTCGTCATCCACCAGCAGCTGGAAGTGGCCGGCCTGCGCAAGAATCTCAAAGGCTTTGCGCTCGGCCCGAGCTTCGACACCAACTTCGTCGGCCAGGTCTCCAAGGAGTGATGCCGGCGGACGCGCCGCATGAGCGTGGCTGAAAACCAGGCGACGGCAGAACGTGGCGGTGCCCGTGCCGTCGCTGTTCTATCGTCGATCGGCCGCTTCCTGGTCATCGCGGTGACCACGTATCTCGGCCTGCTCGCGGTGACCTTCTTCATCGGCCGCGTCATCCCGATAGATCCGGTGCTGGCGGTGCTCGGCGACAGGGCGCCGGCCAATGTCGTCGAGCGCACCCGCCGCGAGATGGGGCTCGACCTGCCGCTGATCGAGCAGTTCTACATCTATGTGAAGAATGCCCTGAACGGTGATTTCGGCACCTCGGTATTGACCACCAATCCAGTCATGACCGACATCCGCCGCGCCTTTCCGGCAACGATCGAACTGGCGACGCTGGGAACGTTGATTGGCGCGCTGATCGGCGTGCCGCTCGGCGTGCTGGCCGCGGTCCGGCGCGGCAGCCTCATCGACCAGATCGTGCGCATCATCGGCCTGATCGGCTACTCCGTACCGATCTTCTGGCTGGGACTGCTGGCGCTTGTCCTGTTCTATGCCAGGCTGCAATGGGTCGCCTTTCCCGGCCGCCTCAACGTCGTCTACGAATACACCTTCACGCCGATCACCGGCTTCTACCTTCTGGACGCGGCATTGCAGGGGCAGTGGGACGTGTTCCGCGATGCCTTTCGCCACATCATCCTGCCGGCCTCGCTGCTCGGCTATTTCTCACTCGCCTATATCAGCCGCATGACGCGCTCGTTCATGCTGAACGAGCTTTCCCAGGAATATATCGTCGCCGCGCGCGCCAAGGGCCTGTCGGAACGGCGCATCATCTGGGGCCACGCGCTGCGCAATGCCGCGGTGCCGATGGTCACGGTGATCGCGCTATCCTATGCCGGGCTACTCGAAGGCTCGGTGCTGACCGAGACGGTGTTCTCCTGGCCGGGCATCGGCCTCTACATCACCAATTCGCTGCAGAACGCCGACATGAACGCCGTGCTTGGCGGCACCATCGTCATCGGCTCGGTCTTCATCGCCATCAATCTTCTGTCCGACCTGCTCTACCGGGTGCTCGACCCGAGGACCAAAACGAGATGAGCAGAGGTATCGCACTTTCCGGCTTGGCTGCGGCCAATCACCCCCACTCCGGCCCTTCGGGCCACCTCTCCCCCTGCCCGGGGGAGAGGAAAAGCTGGTCGCACGCTTGGCGCCTTGCCTCTCCCCCGTCGAACGGGGGAGAGGTGGTCTGCGAAGCAGACCGGAGTGGGGGTCGACAGCTTCAAAAGGCATCGTCATGACCGCCTCCCACGCCGGCCCCCTCTCCCGCCGCGACTGGCTGCTCAGCGAGCGGCCGGCCTCGCGCATGCAGGCGAGGCTCGGACGCGCCTATGTGGCGTGGCGGCGCTTTTCGGCCAATCGGCTGGCGTTTGTTGGCCTGCTCATCATCCTCGCACTGCTGGTGGTCGCGGCTTTCGCCGATGTGCTGGCGCCCTATTCGCCGACCATCGGCGACTTGAAGAACGCTCGCCTGTTGGCGCCAAGTGCTGCGCACTGGTTCGGCACCGACGATCTCGGCCGCGATATCTACTCGCGCATCATCTACGGCTCGCGCTGGACGCTCTACGTGGTCATCCTGGTCGCCATCATCGCCGCTCCGATCGGCCTGCTTGTCGGCACCGTCGCCGGCTATGCCGGCGGCTGGACCGATGCGGTCCTGATGCGCATCACCGACATCTTCCTCGCCTTCCCGAAGCTGATCCTGGCACTGGCCTTCGTCGCCGCACTCGGCCCCGGCATCGAGAACGCGGTGCTCGCCATTGCCATCACCTCATGGCCGCCTTACGCGCGTATCGCGCGCGCCGAAACGCTGACCGTGCGCAACTCCGATTACATCAAGGCGGTGCAATTGATGGGCGCTTCGCCATTCCGCATCGTGCTGCGCCACATCATGCCGCTCTGCGTCTCCTCGCTCATCGTCAGGGTGACGCTCGACATGGCCGGCATCATCCTGACCGCCGCCGGCCTCGGCTTCCTTGGCCTTGGCGCGCAGCCGCCGCTGCCCGAATGGGGCACGATGATCGCGTCCGGCCGCCGCTTCGTGCTCGACCAATGGTGGGTCGCCGGCGCGCCGGGCTTCGCCATCCTGATCGTCAGCCTCGGCTTCAACCTTCTCGGCGACGGCCTGCGCGACGCGCTCGATCCCCGGAGCGGCGACCAATGAGCGCGCTTCTCGACGTCGAAAACCTGCGCGTCACTTTCCCGACCCGCACCGGACTGATCGAGGCGGTGCGCGGCGTTTCCTTCTCGCTCGGCCGCGAGCGGCTGGGCATCGTCGGCGAGAGCGGCTCCGGCAAGTCGCAGACCGGCCGTGCGATCATGGGCCTGACGCCACCGCAGGCGGAGGTGACGGCCAGGACGCTGGCTTTCGACGGCATCGACCTGCTTGCCGCGTCGCCGCGTGACCGCCGGGCGCTGCGCGGCAAACGCATCGCCATGATCCTGCAGGATCCGAAATATTCGCTCGACCCGGTGATGAGCATCGGCCGCCAGATCGTCGAGACGCTGCGCACGCATGAGAGGGTCTCAAGGGCAGAGGCCCGCGACCGCGCGTTCGCCATGCTGGAGGCGGTGCAGATCCGCGATCCCTCGCGCGTCTTCGACCTGCATCCGCATGAAGTTTCGGGCGGCATGGGCCAGCGCGCCATGATCGCCATGATGCTGATCGCCGGTCCCGAGATGATGATCGCCGACGAGCCGACCTCGGCGCTCGATGTCACCGTGCAACTCGACGTGCTCGGCATTCTCGACCGGCTGGTCAGCGAGCGAGGCATGGGCCTGATCTTCATCTCGCACGATTTGCGTCTGGTCTCCTCCTTCTGCGACCGGGTGATCGTCATGTATGCCGGCAAGGTGGTCGAGCAGCTCAAGGCATCGGAACTCGGCCGCGCCCAGCACCCCTACACGCGCGGCCTGCTCAACTGCATGCCCAAGATCGGCGCCGACCGCCACCCGCTGCCGGTGCTCGACCGCAAGCCGGAGTGGGCGGCATGACATCGGCACTTTTCATCGACAGGCTGGAAGTGATCTTCGATCGCTTTCGCGCATTGAAGGGCGTCAGTCTGGAAGTGCAATCGGGGGAGTCTTTCGGCCTGGTCGGTGAATCCGGATCGGGCAAATCCACTCTGTTGAGAGCCATCGCCGGTCTCGCCCCGGTCGCCTCTGGCAGCATCACCGTCAATGGCAAGACGCTCGGCCCGCGCCGCGACAAGGCCTTCTACCGCGAGGTGCAGATGGTCTTCCAGGACCCCTACGGCTCGCTGCACCCGCGCCAGACCGTCGACCGGCTGCTGCAGGAGCCGCTCGCCATCCACGGCTTTGCCGATGGCGAGAAGCGCATCGTACGCGCGCTGGACGAGGTCGGCCTCGGAACCGGCTTCCGCTTCCGCTACGCGCATCAATTGTCGGGCGGCCAGCGCCAGCGCGTGGCGATCGCCCGCGCACTCATCCTCGAACCCTCGATCCTGCTGCTCGACGAGCCGACCTCGGCGCTTGACGCCTCTGTGCAGGCGGAAGTGCTCAACCTCCTGGAAGAGGTGAGGCGGCGGCGCAAGCTGACCTTCCTGATGGTCAGCCACGACCTCGCCATCATCACTCACATGTGCGAGCGGCTGATGGTGATGCAGAACGGCGAGGCGGTCGAGAAACTGACTGCGGACGATCTCGTCCGGCGTCACGTGACCAAGGATTACACGCGTAATCTCTTGCGAGCCAGTGAGGGGTTTGTGAGAACCGCTTGAACCGGCTCGGGCCGCTCGGTGTGCTGGCCTGCTCCGGCAGTCTGGCCGGCGACAGGCCCAATCGCCCGCCGCCGGTGCCAACTTGAGGAAAACGTGAAATAAGGTCAGAACAATTCCCGGCAGTCATCCAAACGAGAACGGGCGCCGGCCCGGCGAGGGGAAAAAAATGAAGAACTCAGCCATTTCCGAACGCAAGAACCGGTCGATCTCGCGCGGCGTCGGCATGACCACGCAGATCTATGCCGACCGTGCCGAGAATTCGGAGATCTGGGACGTCGAGGGCCGCCGCTATATCGACTTCTCGTCCGGCATTGCCGTCGTCAACACCGGCCACCGCCATCCCAAGGTGATCGAGGCGGTCAAGGCGCAGCTCGACCGTTTCACCCACACCTGCCACCAGGTGGTGCCCTATGAGAGCTATATCAGGCTGGCCGAGCGGCTGAACGCCATTCTGCCCGGCAAGTTCGACAAGAAGACGATTTTCGTCACCACCGGCGCCGAAGCGGTCGAGAACGCCATCAAGATCGCCCGCAACGCCACCGGCCGTCCGGCGGTCATCGCCTTTGCCGGCGGCTTCCATGGCCGCACCTTCATGGGCATGGCGCTGACCGGCAAGGTCGTGCCCTACAAGGTAGGCTTCGGCGCCATGCCGGCCGATGTTTTCCACGCACCGTTCCCGGTGGCGCTGCACGGCGTATCCGTCGCCGACTCGCTGGCGGCACTCGACCGGCTGTTCAAGGCCGATGTCGACCCGGCCCGTGTCGCCGCCATCATCGTGGAGCCGGTGCAGGGCGAGGGCGGCTTCTACGAGGCGCCGCGCGACTTCATGACCGCGCTGCGCAAGGTCTGCGACCAGCACGGCATGCTGTTGATCGCCGACGAGGTGCAGACCGGCTTTGCCCGCACCGGCAAGATGTTCGCCATGGATCATCACGAAGTAGCGGCCGACATCACCACCATGGCCAAGAGCCTGGCCGGCGGCTTTCCGCTGGCGGCGGTCACCGGCCGCGCCGAGATCATGGACGCGCCGAATCCCGGCGGCCTCGGCGGCACCTATGGCGGCAGCCCGATCGGCGTTGCCGCGGCACATGCCGTGCTCGACGTGATCGACGAGGAAAAGCTTTGCGACCGCGCCAATGCGCTGGGTGGCAGGCTGAAGCAGCGGCTGCAGTCGATCCGCGACGAAGCTCCCGAGATCGTCGATGTCAGAGGTCCGGGCTTCATGAACGCGGTCGAGTTCAACGATGTGAAGAAGGGTCTGCCCTCGGTGGAAATCGCCAATGCGGTGAGGCTGAAGGCGCTCGACAAGGGGCTGATCCTGCTCACCTGCGGCGTCTACGGCAATGTCATCCGCTTCCTGGCGCCGATCACCATCCAGGACGGCGTCATGAACGAAGCGCTCGACATTCTGGAAAGCTCGATCCGCGAGATCCGCGCCGCCTGAACGGGACAGCGCCTCATTTCTCCTGGCGGCCTATGCCGATCTCCTGGCGGGCTATGCCGAACGTGCCGTCAGGAGCTCGGATTCTGTAACCAGGCCGGAATGTCCATCTTGGCGTGCAGCATCCGCCACACCCTGCGCTCGTTTTCGCAGCGCTGCGAAATAGTCGTCGTCAACGGGAGTGCCCGGCGCGGATGACGCGCCCTCAAGGAGCAAACCGCGCAGCCGTTGACGATCCTGATCGTGGCGGATCAATTCACGCACATACTCGCTGCTCGTGCCATAGCCGCGATCCGCCACTTGCCGATCGACAAAATGCTTCAAGCTGTCAGGCAGGGAGATATTCATTGTGCTCATTGAGAGATTTTATTGCCTATGGCAAAAATCGGCAACCCTAAGCACTCGCCTTGGCTGGCTCCATGTTCTGGAAGGCGGCCAGTGCCGCCTTCAGCCCATCGGGTCCCTCAGCCACGCTCTGCGGCGTCGGCGAGAAGCCGGCGCCAAGCATCTTGCGGCCGAGCATGTGGTCGCCCGGCCGGTTGACCGATTCGATGCCGAGCAGCCGGTTGCCGGCATAGTGGTAGATCGAGAACCTGTTCTCGCCGAGGTCGCCCAGCACGACATGGCTGTCGCCGCCCGAGGTCAGGCCGACCATCTGCAGTTTCATGTCGCCAATGTCGGACCAGAACCACGGCACTGCCGCAAATGCGTCCGCATGGCCGAGAACGGTGCGCGCGGCAAGCCGCGCCTGGTCGGTGGCGTTCTGCACCGATTCCAGCCGTACGTCCGAGCCGGTGAGCCAGTGCCGGTAGGACGCGGCATCGCCGATCGCGAGGATTTCCGGCAACGAGCTCTGCATCTGAGGGTCGACGCGGATGCCGTTGGCGATCGCGATGCCGGCGGCTTGCGCCAGTTCGACATTCGGCACCACGCCGATGCCGATGATGACCATTTGCGCAGGCAGCCTTTCGCCGGACGACGTCACCGCCGCCGAGACGCGGCCGCTTTCGCCTTCCAGCCGGGCAATTGTGGTGCCGGTGAGGATGCGCACGCCGGCGGCTTCCAGCCGTTGCCGCACATGGCTGGCGATGACCGGCGCCACCGCGCGGCCGAGCAGCCTGTCGACGGCCTCGACAACGGTAACCTTGCGGCCGGCCGCTTTGAGCGTCGCGGCGATCTCCAGCCCGATGAAGCCGCCGCCGAGAATGACGACATCCTCGCTTTGCGCGCCCAGTTCGCGGATCAGCCGCGCGTCGGCCAGTGAGCGCAGCGACACCACGCCGGAAAGATCGGCCCCCGGCAGCGGCGGCATGCGCGGCCGCGAACCGGTCGCCAGGATCAGCCGCTCGAAGGGCAGCGCGCCGCCCCCTGATATCTCCAGCCTTTGTCCTGCGGCATCGATGCTCTCGACCTCGATGCCCGGCCGATAGTCGATGCTGCTGCCGGTGTAGAAGGCCTCGCCGCGCAGCGGCTGCGGTTTGGCTTCCTGGTCCTTGATGAAGGTCTTCGACAGTGGCGGCTTGTGATAGGGCAGCTCGTTCTCGTCGCTGACGAGGATCACCGGCCCGTCGTAACCCTCCTCGCGCAGGCTGGCGGCCGCTTGCACGCCCGCGTGACCCGCACCGACAATGACCACACCGTTCTTCATCGCAGCCCGATTTTCTCTTTCGATTCTAGGACGTCTCGCCAGGTGGCGATTGTCTGGCGCCGCCGCAACAGCCCTGGTTCGGGTCGCACCCGGAATGGCCGCCTGTCAATCGCCATCTCACGGCAAATCTGGCGCGTGGGGCAATTTAAAGTTGATGTTTGCAGTTTAGAATTATTCTAAACTGTTGTTTCAATTGATTTTTCTCTTCGATGCCAGTTGACTTCCGGCGCCTTCATCGTGTTATGGAAGCTTGCGCGTCAAGCGCATCCCTTTGATGTCTGGGCCTTGAACCCTTTCGATTGGAGGCATTTCGGTGTCTTTCTTCCGCGAACCGCGCAATGGCGCGGCGTCTTTTGCCTTTGACGGCATGCGAATGCCTTGGGGCCGGTCGGCGCGTGCGCCTTTTACTGAATTTCCAAGGAACTGGAGAACGATGATGACAGTACGCAATGGCAGCAGGCTGGCTGCGATCTGCGCTACGGCTATGCTGACGGCGGCGGTATTCGTGCTGCCGGCCAAGGCCGAAACCGATGCCAAGGCAGTCATCAAGACCTATTCCGACATCGCGCTGGCCAAATATGAGGATTCGCTGACCACGGCGCAGGCGCTCGACAAGGCGGTCGACGCGCTGCTCGCCAAGCCGTCGGTGGAAACGCTGAACGCCGCCCGCGAGGCCTGGAAGGCGTCGCGCGTTCCCTACCAGCAGACCGAGGTCTACCGCTTCGGCAACAAGATCGTCGACGACTGGGAAGGCAAGGTGAATGCCTGGCCGCTGGACGAAGGCCTGATCGACTATGTCGCCAAAAGCTACGGCACCGAGTCCGACGCCAACTCGCTCTACACCGCCAATGTGATCGCCAACAAGGAGATCGAGATCGACGGCAAGAAGGTCGACGCCACGAACCTGACGCCAGAATTCCTCTCCGGGACGCTGCAGGAGGCCGGCGGCATCGAAGCCAACGTCGCCACCGGCTATCACGCCATCGAATTCCTGCTCTGGGGCCAGGATCTGCACGGCACCGGCCCGGGCGCCGGCGAGCGGCCCTATACGGACTACGACCTTGCCAATTGCACCGGCGGCAATTGCGACCGCCGCGCGCAGTACCTGAAGTCGGCGAGCGACCTTCTGGTTTCCGACCTGCAGGACATGGTCAATGACTGGAAGGAAGGCGGCGCCGCGCGCAAGAACCTCGTCGACGGCGAACCCAATGCCGGCATCTCGACCATCTTCACCGGCATGGGCTCGCTGTCCTATGGCGAACTGGCCGGCGAGCGCATGAAGCTCGGCCTGCTGCTGCACGATCCGGAGGAAGAGCACGACTGCTTCTCCGACAATACCTACAACTCCCATCTCTATGATGCGATCGGCATCCGCGCCGCCTACCATGCCAGCTATGTCAGGCTCGACGGCACCGTTGTCGAGGGGGCGTCGGTCTCCGACATGGTCAAGGCCGCCGATCCGGCGATCGACAAGGAACTGTCGGACAAGCTGGACGTCTCCGTCGCCAAGATGGAGGCGATCAAGGCGCGGGCGGTTGCCGGCGAGGCCTACGATCAGCAGATCGCCGAAGGCAACACCGAAGGCAATGCCGCCGTGCAGGCGGCAATCGATGCGCTGATCGACCAGACCAAGTCCATCGAGCGCGCCGTCGGCGCCCTGAAGCTCAACAGCATCGCCTTCGAAGGCTCCGACAGCCTCGACGCGCCGGACAAGGTGTTCCAGTAAGACGTCAAAACCTGAGCATGGCCCCAAACCGGAGGTCCGCGAAAGTGAAAAGTGGAAGCCGGTTTTCGGAAAAGGCCATGCTCGACTGAGAAAACAAGCCACACGGCGCCGAGGAACGCCGTCAGCCAGGGCAAATGAATGCTGATCTGCCATTGCAACATCATCACCGAGAAGGAGATTGAGCAGACGATCGTCGGGCTGCTGGATCAGGATCCCTGGCAATTGATCGTGCCGGCGAAGATCTATCATGCCATGCAGAAGCGCGGTCGCTGTTGCGGCTGCTTCCCAAATGTGGTCGAAACGATCATTCGGGTAACCGAGAACTACCACGCCCGCTCGGAGGCGAGCGGCGTGGACATCGTTTCACACCTGGATCGCGTCAGAGGCCTGCGCATCCAATACGGGAGCAGAACCCATGAAGGGCGAAAAGCAGATCATCGAGCGGCTTAACGAGGCTCTGTTTCTGGAGCTTGGAGCCGTCAATCAGTACTGGGTGCATTTCCGGCTGTTGGAAGACTGGGGATACGCCAAGCTGGCAAAGAAGGAACGCGCCGAATCGATCGAGGAGATGCACCATGCCGACCGGCTCGTGGCCCGCATCATCTTCCTGGAAGGGCACCCCAATCTGCAGTCCGTGGCGCCGCTCCGCATCGGGCAGAACGTCAAGGAAGTGCTCGAATCCGATCTTGCCGGCGAATATGACGCACGCACCGCCTACAAGCGGTCGCGCGAGATTTGCGAAGAAGCAGGCGACTACGTGTCGATGAAACTGTTCGAGGAATTGCTGTCCGACGAGGAAGGTCACATCGACTTCCTCGAGACGCAACTCGACCTGCTTGCCTCGATCGGCGAGGAAAAATACGGCCAGCTCAACGCCGCATCGGCGGACGAATCGGATTAAGGACATGCGGGAATGCGGCGCCACCTAGTATTCTTGCGCCGCTTGCGGCGGGCCGCGAATTACGGCCTGCCGTCCCTCCAAAGCCCGCGATATGGATTGCTTCGCGGGCTTTCGCTTGCCGTTCTGGCGTCGCTTGCCGCCTCGGCGCTGGCCGGCCCGCCTGAGCCGGCGGGCCTCGCCACCAGCCGCGCCGATCTGACGCCGAAGGATCTGACGCGCGTCATCGCCGTCACCAAGCCGACCACTGATTTTTCCAAGCCCGAGCAGTTCGAGCTGATGCAGGGCGGCGCCGGCACGTCGCGCAAGGACGTCAACCGCGACGCCTTCTCGCAATCCTCCGCCAACATCACCTTCGAGGAAGAAGGCACGTTCAAGCTCGGCAACGCCCTGTTCCGCAAGAACTGGGTGTCCTCGCCCTCCTCGACGCAGGCCTCGGACGGGCTTGGCCCGCTGTTCAACGAACGGGCCTGCCAGAATTGCCATCTGAAGGACGGTCGCGGCCGTCCGCCGGAAGGAGACGCGGGCACCACCTCGATGTTCCTGCGGCTGGCCCGCGATGCGAGCAATGAGGCGGAGAAAGCCGCGCTCGCCGACCGCAAGGTGCTCAATTTCCCCGATCCGGTCTACGGCTCGCAACTGCAGGAACTGGCGGTGCCGGGCCTCAAGGGCGAAGGCAGGATGCATGTCGACTACAGGGAACGCAAGGTGACGCTCGGCGACGGCAGCGTCGTTTCGCTGCGCAAACCCAGCTATTCGGTCGATGGCCTGGCATACGGGCCGCTCGATCCGCGCACAACATTGTCGCCGCGTCTCACGCCGCCGATGATCGGCCTCGGCCTGATCGAGCAGATAGCACCGGCCGACATCCTTGCCCATGCCGATCCGGACGACCGCAACAATGACGGCATTTCGGGCAAGCCCAACATCGTGCGTGACAGCCGGAGCAGCGAGCCGACGCTTGGCCGCTTTGGCTGGAAGGCGCAGAAGCCGTCGATCCGCGAGCAGGCGGCGGGCGCATTCTCGGGCGACATTGGCATCTCGACGTCCGAAATGCCGAAAAGCGAGGGCGACTGCACCACTGCCGAAAAGGCATGTCTTGCCATGCCGAACGGTGTGCAGAAGCGCCTGGGTCCGGTCGAGGCGGCGCCGCCGGTCATGGACCTCGTCACCTTCTACTCGCAAAACCTGGCCGTGCCGGCGCGGCGCGATCTCGACACAGGGCAAGTACTCGCCGGCAAGAAGCTGTTCTACGACATGGGCTGCATTTCCTGCCACACGCCGAAATTCGTCACCCGTCGCGACGCGCCGAACAAGGCGCAGGCTTTCCAGCTGATCTGGCCCTATTCCGACTTCCTGCTGCACGACATGGGGCCGGATTTGGCCGACGGACAGGCCGTGGGCGAGGCGACGGGCAGCGAATGGCGCACCCCGCCTCTATGGGGCATCGGCCTGACCAAAACGGTCAACGGCAACAATTTTTTCCTGCATGACGGTCGCGCGCGCACCTTGGCGGAGGCGATCCTCTGGCATGGCGGCGAGGCACGGAAGGCGCGCGATCGCTTTGCCGCCGCCGATGCGGCCGACCGCGATGCACTGGTCAAATTCCTGGAGTCGCTCTGATGGTGAAACGCTTTTTGCGTGCTCTTGTTCTACCGTTGGCTCTGCTCGGTGCCCACCCGGCGTCGGCGGCGGTGAAGGCTTCCGAAATCATCCAGCGATCGGTCGACGGCTTCGTTCGACCGGCCTATGCCAGCCTCCACCAGCACGCTGCTACCTTGACCAGATCGATGCGCAATCTGTGCGCCGCGCCCTCGCAAAAGGACCTCGATGCGGCGCGCGCCGAGTTCTCAGCCACGGTCGATGCCTGGTCGGTCGCCGAGATCATCGGTTTCGGGCCGATCAAGGAGAACAACCGGCTGGAACGCATGCTTTACTGGCCGGACCGCAAGAGCATCGGCCTGAAGCAGGTGCAGGCGGCATTGGCCGGGAAGGATCCGACCGCCACCGATCCGGTGCAACTGGCCGGCAAGAGCGTCGCCATGCAAGGGCTCGGCGCCCTGGAATTCGTGCTTTACGGCGACGGCGCGGAAACGCTCGCCGGCAAGGACGATCCCTATCGTTGCGCCTATGGCGCGGCTGTCGCCGGCAACATCGAAACGATTGCCGGCGATGTCAGCGACGCCTGGAACAAGCCGGACGGATTTGCAGCACTCTGGGCCAATCCCGGGCCGCAAAATGCGCTCTATCGCGACGGCACAGAGGCAGTGACCGAACTGGTCGGCGTCTTCATCAATGAGCTGGAAATGGTCCGCGACGTGCGGCTGAAAGGGTTTTTCGGCGGCAGCCCGGAAGCCGACAAGCCGAAACAGGCGATCTACTGGCGCTCCGGGAACACGACGCGTTCGCTGGCCGGAAATCTGTCGGGGATGGACGCGCTGTTCCAGGCCTCGCGGCTTGGCGACGCGTTGCCGCCCGAAGCGCGCTGGATGGCGGAATCGATCCACATCCAGCTCGTCAACGGGGCCGCCGACGCCACGGCCGTCAAAGGCCCGATCGCCGAGGCGCTTGCCGACCCTGCGCAACGCCAGAAGCTCGACCATTTTTCGCTGGTGACATCCAGCCTGACGACCCTGGTAGGCGCCAGGCTGACCGCCGAGTTCGGCTTGACGGCCGGCTTCTCCTCGCTGGACGGAGACTGAGCGATGCGCACGCCTTTGATCGACCGCCGCGATTTCCTCAAGGCCGCCGGCGCGGGTTTTATCGCGGCAATGGCGCCTAAGGCCTGGGCAAATACGCTTGGCACGGATGCAGTCTTTGCCACCGCCTTCGTCAAGCGCGACGGCAGCTATGGCGCGGCCATCCTGTCCGAAGCGGGCAAGCTGCTGCATGCGATCGACCTGCCCGACCGCGGCCATGATGTCACCTTCGATCCGGTGTCGAAGCGCTCGGTGGTTTTCGCCAGGCAGCCCGGCACCTTTGCCGTGGTCTTCGACCACGCCGGCCGTGCCGCGCCGCTGACCATTGCCAGCATCCCCGGCCGGCATTTCTTCGGCCATGGCGTGTTTTCGACCGACGGTGCGCTGCTCTATGCCACCGAGAACGATTTCGACAATGCCGCCGGCGTCGTCGGCATCTACGATGCGCGCGAAAAATTCAAGCGCATCAGTGAGTTCCCGACCTACGGCATGGGGCCGCACGAGCTTTTGCTGCTGGGCGATGGCCGCACCATCGCCGTCGCCAATGGCGGCATCGAGACCCATCCGGACTATGGCCGCGCCGAGCTCAACATCGCGACGATGAAGCCGTCCTATGTGCTGGTCGACAGGATCACCGGCGATCTCATCGAGAAGCACGAACTGCCGCCCGCATTGCACCAACTGTCGATCCGCCACATGGATGCCGACCAATCCGGCACGATCTGGTTCGGTTGCCAGTACCGGGGGCCGGGCACCGACCATCCGCTGCTGGTCGGGCGCGCCGCGCGCGGCAAGGAATTGCAATTGCTCGACATGCCGCAGGACGTGCTCTCGGGCTTCAGGAACTATATCGGCTCGGTCGCTGCGAACCCCGCCGCCGGCACCGTCGCCGTGTCCTCGCCTGAAGGCAATTCACTGACCGTCATCGACACAGCCAGCGGTCGCATCCTTGCCACCAGCGCATTGGTCGAGGTCTGTGGCGTGGCGCCGGATGGAAAGGGCTTCATGGCAACGACGGGCACGGGCGAAATCGTCGAGGCGGGCGGTGCGACACGCTCCGAACCGGACTATGTCTGGGACAACCACATGTTGCGCATCGAGCAGGTCGCATAGCGCTCCTGGTTTCCTGAAGGTTATGTTCGTCGAACGTTACCTTCAAGCGAGGTCGAAGCGAAGCCGTCAAACGATTTATGCATTATCCCCTTGCGGGGACGGGCCATGGCAGGCAGAGGGGAACCACTGTTTTTCGAACCCATGCTCCAACCGGCCGCTTCATGAAGTTGCTTGCCATCGACTGTGCCGCCAATCTTTGCGCCGCCTGCGTCTATGACGCGGCGGCCGGCAAAGAGCTTGGCCGTTCAGTGCTCGATCTCGGCAAGGGCCATGCCGAGCATCTGATGGCTGTCATCGACGAAGCCCTGAAAGCCGGTGGAACCAGCTATGCCGGCCTTGGCGCCATCGCGGTCTCGGTCGGCCCAGGTTCCTTCACCGGCCTGCGCGTCGGCGTGTCGGCAGCGCGCGGCCTGGCGCTGGCGCTGAAAATCCCGGCGATCGGGGTGACGACGCTGGAAGCGCTGGCGGCGGAGGCGGTGACGACATTTTCCGGCCGCGCGACGCTTGCCGCCCTTGATGCCGGGCGCGAGGAAATCCACGCGGCATTTTACGACGAAGGCTCGGTTCTGCGTTATGGTCCGGCGGTAACCACGCTTCCGCAGGCCGTCACCATGGCGGTTGACAGTTTGCCGGTTCTTGCCGGCACGGCGGCAACGCAGATCGCCGCATCGGCCGGCCGGGCCTTCGACATCGGCCCGACAAGCGCCACCGCCGACATCGCCGTCTATGCCCGGCTGGCTGCTACCAAGGGCGAAGGCGAAAAGCCGAAACCGCTCTATTTGCGCGGCGCCGACGCCAAGCCGCAAGCGGGCTTCATCCTATCAAGGCAGAAAAACTGATGCGCATTCCTTTCCTCCAGCCGCGCCGCAGGGACTACGCGCTTCAGCCGCTGACGATTGCCGACAGCCCGGCCGTTTCCGAACTGCATCGCGAGGATTTCGTGCGGCCCTGGACAGATGGTGAGTTCGCCGCGCTGCTCGAGCAGGACACGGTGTTCGGCTACGCTGCCCGCGAGACCGGACAGGGCGGCAAGCCGCCGGTCGGCTTCGTGCTGGCGCGGTTGGCGGCCGGCGAAGGCGAGATCCTCACTGTCGCGGTGGCGCGCTCCCACCGCCGCCAGGGGCTCGGCTGGCAATTGATGGATGCCGTACTGCGCGAGCTGCATGCGCAGCGCGCCGAAGCGTTGTTCCTCGAGGTCGACGAGACCAACGTCGCCGCCATCGCGCTCTACCGGCGGCTGGGCTTCCGCCAGGTCGGCAAGCGCGCCAATTACTACAGATCGCCGGAGCACGGCCCCACCGGCGCGCTTGTCATGCGCCGCGATCTTCGCTAGCGCAGGCCCGAAAGTGGACGCACGTCATTCTATCTAGAAGCCGGGGCAGGGCCAGGACCGCATGATCGGAAAAATCAGGATTTTCCTGGCGCTTGGCCTCGTCATCGCCGGCTCATTGATCCTCGTGCCATTGCAGATGCTGTCGATGAAAACCGGCTGGTGGCCGGAAACCTTCATCCTCAAGATCTGGCACAGAATGATCGTCAGGGCACTGGGTATGCGCATCCACGTCAGGGGTGCGCTGTCCGACAAGCGTCCGCTGCTGGTTGCGTCCAACCACATCTCCTGGACCGACATCATGGTGCTCGGCTCCATGGTCGACGTGAAGTTCATCGCCAGGGCTGACATGGAAGGGTGGCCGCTGATCGGCATGCTGTCCAAACTGCAGCGCACCGTCTTCATCGAGCGCGAGCGCAAGCGCTCGTCGGGCGACCAGGCGAGCGAGATCGCCAACCGCATGGCCAAGGGCGACGCCATGGTGCTGTTTGCCGAAGGCTCGACCGGCGACGGCAACGTGGTCCTGCCGTTCAAGAGCACGCTATTCGGCGCCGCTTCGATGGCGATCTCCGAGGGCGCGGCGGAACAGGTCTTCATCCAGCCGGTGGCGATCGTCTATACGCGCCTGCACGGCGTGCCGCTCGGCCGCCGGCACCGGCCGATCGCCGCCTGGATCGGCGATGAGGATCTGATGCCGCACCTCAAGATGCTGATGGCGCAAGGCGGTCTCGACGTCGAGGTGCATTTCGGCGATCCCGTTGCCTTTTCCAAGGGCTCCAACCGCAAGGAAACGGCAAGGCTGATGGAAAGTCAGGTGCGTGACATGATGCGGGCGGCGCTCGCCGATCCGCGCCCGAGCCGGTGAGCCCAAACAGTACCCAGCCAGAATCGTCTGTTTTTTGTCACGGAAAGGCGTTAGAAGCCGCCGGATGGACTTGAACACGATCACGATAGAGCGGGACGACGTCGGCATTGCGGCCGAGGTCGTAGAATCCGCCCCTGCCAAAAAGGTCTTCGTCAAGACCTATGGCTGCCAGATGAACGTCTACGATTCGCAGCGCATGACCGATGCGCTGGCGGTTGACGGCTATGTGGCGACCGATGCCATCGGCGAGGCCGATCTGGTGCTGCTCAACACGTGCCATATTCGTGAAAAGGCGGCGGAAAAGGTCTATTCCGAGCTCGGTCGCATCCGCGAGATGAAGGCCGAACGGGCTCAGGCCGGGCGCGAGATGCTGATCGGCGTTGCCGGCTGCGTGGCGCAGGCCGAGGGGGCCGAGATCATCCGCCGCTCGCCGGCCGTCGATCTGGTCATCGGTCCGCAGACCTACCACCGTCTACCCGATGTCCTGGCACGGGTGCGCGGCGGCGAAAAGATCGTCGAGACCGACTACGCCATCGAGGACAAATTCGATCATTTGCCGCAGCCCAGGCGCGCCGAGATCATCAAGCGCGGCGTCACCGCCTTCCTCACCGTGCAGGAGGGTTGCGACAAATTCTGCACCTTCTGTGTCGTGCCCTATACGCGCGGCTCGGAGGTTTCACGGCCGGTGGCGCAGATCGTCGCCGAGGCCGAACGGCTGGCGGCGGCCGGTGTGCGCGAGGTGACGCTGCTTGGTCAGAACGTCAATGCCTGGCATGGCCAGGGCGAAAATGGCGCTGAATGGGGCCTGGGCCGGCTGCTGTTCAGGCTGGCCGAGATTCCCGGCCTGGCGCGGCTGCGCTACACCACCAGCCATCCGCGCGACATGGACGACGAGTTGATCGAAGCTCACCGCGACCTGCCTGCGCTGATGCCCTATTTGCATCTGCCGGTGCAATCGGGCTCGGATCGCGTCCTCAAGGCAATGAACCGCCGGCATACGGCAAAGGACTATCTGGCGCTGCTCGACCGTATTCGTGCCGCGCGGCCGGATATCGCGCTTTCCGGCGATTTCATCGTCGGCTTCCCCGGCGAGACGGACGCGGATTTCGGGGCGACGATGGAACTGGTGCGCCAGGTGAATTATGCCTCGGCCTTCTCGTTCAAATATTCGCCGCGCCCCGGCACGCCGGGCGCCGAGATGGCCGACCATGTGCCGGAAGCGGTCAAGGACGAGCGCCTGCGGCGGCTGCAGGCGCTGCTCTTGAAGCAGCAGCAGGATTTCGGCTTGAGCCTGGTCGGCAGGGTCATTGACACGCTGATCGAGAAGCCGGGCCGCCAGGCGGGCCAGAAGGTCGGCCGCTCGCCTTGGTTGCAGCCGGTTATTGTTGATGAAAAGGCCGGCGAAATCGGTGACATTATCCAGGTACGAATCACGAAGACGGGCTACAATAGCCTGTTCGCCGAATTGGCCTGAGGGGTCTCGGCAGATGAGGAGAGACGGTTGAGCGCTGCGGAAGTGAAGAACCTGCCCCAGGATCCACCTTCAGGGGCCTCTGATATGGCGCACATCGTTCTGACTTTCGACAACAACAAGCTTGCCAGCGCCCTTTACGGCCAGTTCGACGAGAACCTGGCCAGGCTCGAGCAGAAGCTCGGCGTCGATATCCGCTCGCGCGGCAACCAGTTGACCATCAAGGGTTCCGCCTCGGCCGCCGAGCAGGCACGGCGCGCCCTGGACAATCTCTACGGCATTCTCCAGAAAGGCGTCGACATCGGCCAGTCGGATGTCGATGGCGCCGTGCGCATGGCGATCGCCGCTGACGATCAGCTGACGCTGCCGACCCTGGAGCGCAAGGGCAAGGTCTCCGCGGCCCAGATATCGACGCGCAAGAAGACGATCTACGCCCGTTCGCTCAACCAGGACGCCTATATGCGCGCGCTGGAGCGGTCCGAGCTTGTCTTCGGCATCGGCCCGGCCGGCACCGGCAAGACCTTCCTGGCGGTGGCGCATGCGGCGATGCTGCTCGAACGCGGCATGGTCGAACGCATCGTGCTGTCGCGTCCCGCGGTCGAGGCCGGCGAACGGCTTGGCTTCCTGCCTGGCGACATGAAAGAGAAGGTCGATCCGTATTTGCGGCCGCTCTATGACGCGCTTTACGACATGATGCCGGCTGACAAGGTCGAGCGCGCGATCGCCGCCGAGGTGATCGAGATCGCGCCGCTGGCCTTCATGCGTGGCCGCACGCTGGCGCACGCCGCCGTCATCCTCGACGAGGCGCAGAACACCACGCCGATGCAGATGAAGATGTTCCTGACCCGCCTCGGCGAGAATTCGCGCATGATCGTGACCGGCGATCCGACCCAGATCGACCTGCCCTCGAACACCAAATCGGGCCTGGTCGAAGCGTTGCGCATCCTCGACGGCGTGCCGGGCGCGGTAACCGTGCGCTTCGGCGACGGCGACGTCGTTCGCCATCCGCTGGTGGCGGAAATCGTCAGGGCCTATGACCGGGACGCCAAGCTGGCGCGTGGCCTGGGCGCCGAGAGCTGATGTGACGATGCGGCCTCATGGCTGAAGACAGAAAGTCCGGCGACGGGAATTTTTCGGTTCCCGTCGACATCGATATATCGATCGAAGCGGGAGACTGGCCCGGTGAGGCCGCGCTGACGCGGCTGGTCGATCGCGCCGTGCTGGCCGCCTTTGCCGAAACCGGCGCGGCCGGGCGTTCCGAACTCAGCATCGTTTTTTCCGACGACGCCCATATCCGCGGCCTCAACGCCAGTTGGCGCGGCAAGGACAAACCGACCAACGTGCTGTCTTTTCCGGCTTTTCCTTTCGTGAAGGGCGGTCCGCTGCCGCCGATGCTGGGCGACATCGTGCTGGCCGCCGAGACAGTCGCCCGCGAAGCGGCCCTGGAAGACAAGCCCCTGGACAACCATATCACCCATCTCGTCATCCACGGCCTGCTGCACTTGCTGGGCTACGATCACGAGGCCGATACCGAAGCCGAGGAGATGGAAGCAATCGAGCGCTCGGCACTTGCGAGGCTTGCCATTCCCGATCCCTACGCGTAACTAAAAAGACCAATTGACCGGACGACGATGAACGACAAACCAGAAACTGCCGCCCGCCCCGACGCCGGCAGTGCGACCAAGCCTTCCGAAACGGCGGAAGAGGGCTCGAGTCCGAGTACCACGACCGGCAGCATCGCCAGCGAGCCATCGCCTGCCGGTCCTTCCCTGTTCGATCGCATGCTCGGCCTGTTCAGGCAGCGCAACGGCACCAGCCTGCGCGAGGAAATTGCCGGCGCGCTCGCCGAAACGACGAGCGATGCGGAATCCTTCTCGCCCGGCGAGCGGGCTATGCTCAACAACATCCTGCGCTTGCGCGAAGTGCGCGTCGAGGATGTCATGGTGCCGCGCGCCGACATCGAGGCGGTCGAGATCACCACCACGCTCGGCGATCTTCTGGGGCTGTTCGAACAGTCCGGCCATTCCCGCATGCCGGTCTATTCCGAGACGCTCGACGATCCGCGCGGCATGGTCCATATCCGCGACGTGCTGGCCCATATCACCAAGATCGCCCGCGTCAAAAAGGGCAGGACGCCCAGAAAGACGCCGGTCGCGACGGTTCTCGATCTCGCCAAGGTCGATCTCGCGCGCACCATCGGCGATCTGAACCTGATCCGCCCCGTGCTGTTCGTGCCGCCGTCCATGCTCGCCTCCGATCTCATGGCGCGCATGCAGACGACGCGCACCCAGATGGCGCTGGTCATCGACGAATATGGCGGTACCGACGGCCTCGCTTCGCTGGAGGACATCGTCGAGATGGTCGTCGGCGACATCGAGGACGAGCATGATGACGACGAGCCGATGATCACCCAGACCGGTGAGGGCGTGTTCGTCGTCGATGGCAAGGCCGAGATCGATGAGGTCACCAAGATGATCGGCGAGGATTTTTCTGCCGGCGAGCATGGCGAATATGTCGACACCATCGGCGGCATGATCTTCAATACGCTTGGCCGCGTTCCGGCGCGCGGCGAGGTGGTGCAGGCCATATCCGGCTTCGAATTCCATGTGCTGGATGCCGATCCGCGCCGGGTCAAGCGCGTGCGCATCGTGGAGACCCAGAAGGGCGAGCGGCGCCGGCGCGCCGCCCGCGCCGAACAAGCCTAAGAATCGGCCGCCGTGACAGTTGATGACCCGTTCAGGCATTCGGTCCTTGGTTCGGGGATTTTCTACAAGGACCCGCGGGCTGCATTGGTCTGGCTTGAAATGGCCTTCGGCTTCGAGCCGAGCACGATTGTCAGCGACGCCGATGGCAGGCTCGTCCATTCGGAGATGCGGTTCGGCGATGGCTATATCGTCGTGGATTCCGAATGGGCCGACCACGTCGCCAGCCCGGCTTCGCTCGGCGGCAAGAACACGCAGTCGGTCTATGTACGCCTGAAGGACGAGATAGACGCCCATTGCGAGCATGCGCGAACGGTGGGAGCGGAGATCGTCCAGGAACCCACCGACCAGTTCTACGGCGAACGGCAATACCGGGCGCGCGACCCCGAAGGCCATGTCTGGACCTTCACGCAGACCATACGCTCCGTTCCACGCGAGGAGGCTGAGCGGTTGAGTGGCCTGCGGATCGAGGGCTGGCACCGATAGCGCAGCGATCAGGTCGTGCTTATCCGGGTTTGGTGACCAGGCCGCGGCCTGATAAATCTTGCTCCCTGATTCGCGCGACTCGGGAAAGTGTACATGGAGCGCCATGCCGGCCGGATAATTCTGCTTTGGGGTTGGCGGCGCGCACTGGTGGCGTTCCTTGCCGGGGCGCTGGCGGTTCTGGCCCAGGCGCCTTACGATTTCTTCGCCGTCTGTTTCGTTTCGTTTCCGCTGTTGGTCTGGCTGCTCGACGGCGCGACCGGCGAAGCTTCCGATGGCTGGCTGAGGCGTTTGCGGCCGGCTTTCGCCATCGGCTGGTGGTTCGGCTTCGGCTATTTCCTTGCTGGCCTGTGGTGGATCGGCCAGGCACTTCTGGTCGAGGCCGACAGCTTCGCCTGGGCGCTTCCCTTCGCCGTCGTCGGAATTCCGCTGGCGCTTGCCTTCTTCTACGGCTTCGCGACGGTGGTTGCCCGGTTGCTGTGGAGCAACGACATCGGCCGCATCGCCGCCCTTGCCTTCGGTTTTGCCCTGGCGGAGTGGCTGCGCGGCTTCCTGTTCACCGGTTTTCCCTGGAATGCAATCGGCTACGCCGCGATGCCGGTGCCCTTGCTGATGCAGAGCGTGTCGGTGACAGGCATGGTCGGCATGAACGCGCTGGCGGTCTTCGTCTTCGCACTGCCGGCCTTGCTTGCGGCGCGCCGGCATGTCCGCCTGGGTGCTGTGCTGCTCGTCCTTCTCGTCGCGGCTGATGTCGGCTTCGGCTATGTCAGGCTTGCCGCTCCGGAGAAGCCGGCCGAGCGGAGCCTTAATGTCCGTATCGTGCAACCGGCCGTCGACCTTTCGGAGAAGTGGGACGTTTCGGTGCGCGACCGCATCTTCGCCACCATGATGGGGCTCTCGGCCAAGACGCCCGAGCCTGGCCATGACAAGCCGCAATTGATCCTGTGGCCGGAAACCTCCGTGCCGTTTCTTTTCACCGAACGTCCCGATGCGCTGACGGCGCTGGGAGATATGCTCGGCGACGGCCAGTTGCTGATCGCCGGCATCGTCCGGGAGGAGGGCGGCTCGGCGTCCAATGCCGACGCGCGGTACTATAATTCGGTGGTGGCCATCGACGACAAGGGCGAAATCGCCGATGCCGTCGACAAGGTTCACCTGGTGCCGTTTGGGGAATATCTGCCGTTCGCCGGATTGCTCGGCCGCTTCGGGCTCGAGCAGCTGGTCGCAGGGCCGACGAATTTCGCGGCCGGCAACGAACGGCATCCGATTGCGCTCCCCGGCGGCATCCGTGCGCTTCCGTTCATTTGCTATGAAGTTATCTTTCCCGATCTGGTAGCGGTTGACGCTACGTCAGCCGAGCTTATTGTGAACCTCACGAACGATGCGTGGTTCGGGGACACGCCTGGCCCCTACCAGCATTTCAGACAGGCGCAGGTTCGTGCGGTGGAGAACGGGGTGCCCCTCTTGCGCGCAGCCAATACCGGCATTTCCGCGGTGGTCGATCCGCGTGGACGCATCGTCGACGCGCTGGCGATCGACGCCCGCGGGGCCATCGATGTCCGCGTACCGATTTCCAATCAAGCCATCATCTCCTCCGGCCAAAGACGCATTAACGGAATGCTGATCATGTTGCTGCTTGCCCTTGCGGCAGGCGCATTGAATGTAAGGCAAAGGCTACGGGTGAATTGACAGTCGACACATTAGAAACTCATACTGTAAGCGCCTGAAATTTCTCGAAGCCGGTAGGTCGTAGTGTTGGGGCACTGGCCGCCGGCCTCGTTTGGGCAGGAAAAAAATAGAAAAAGCCGGAAAAATTCGGCGAGGAAAAATAATGACAGAAGAGAACAAGAAGAAACCGAATCCTATCGACATCCATGTCGGAAGTCGTGTCAGGCTTCGGCGCAACATGTTGGGAATGAGTCAGGAGAAGCTGGGCGAGAACCTCGGCATTACCTTTCAGCAGATACAGAAATACGAAAAGGGGACCAATCGCGTCGGCGCCAGCCGCTTGCAGGCAATCGCCTCGATTCTCGGTGTGCCCGTCGCCTTCTTTTTCGAGGATGCGCCAGGCCAGGAGGTCGTGGGTAACCGCGGGTTTGCCGAAGACACATCGATGGCTTTTGCCGTCGAATTCTGCGGCAGCCCGGAAGGGCTCCAGCTCAACCGGGCCTTCGTCAAGATCGCCGACGTAAAGGTTCGCCGCAAGATCATCGAACTGGTGAAAGCCCTTTCCGTCGATGAAGTCGATTGATCTGGGAAGTCGATTGATCTGGCAGGCTGCTGAAAGGGTCGAAAAAGAAGGGGCGGCGTAGCCGGGCATGCAAATTCTCGTGGTCGCGTGCATTGTGGAATTGGCGTTCCATGGACACGGCGGGACGGGGATCGATTTTGCTCGACACGCGTCCCCAAAAGCCCTTTTTCTTGCAGCCTGCAAAAAGTAGGGACGATGGCGGCGCCTTGCCGCCATCTAGGGATACGGACATAAAGATAGTAGGATATGAAGATAATAGCATCGAAATTCACGCCGGAGCGGCGACGCCGCTTGACGAGCGGCTGCTGGCACCGCTAACACGTGGCGCGCCAGGATCGGCAGCCTGCCGATATTTTTTCGAGAGGGGACACCCGTGACGCGGCAGAACTACTTCTTTACCTCGGAATCTGTAGCCGAGGGTCATCCCGACAAGGTTTGTGATCGTATCTCCGACGAGATCGTCGATCTGGTCTATCGCGAGGCCAGGAAAACCGGCATGGATCCCTGGAAGGTCCGCGTCGCCTGCGAAACGCTGGCGACCACGAACCGCGTCGTGATCGCCGGCGAGGTGCGCGTCCCCGAGACGCTGCTGAAGAAGGACAAGGAAGGCAACATCCTGAAGGATGCCGCCGGCCATCCGATCGTCAATCCGGCGAAGTTCAAATCGGTCGCCCGCAAGGCCATCCGCGAAATCGGTTACGAACAGGCCGGCTTCCACTGGAAGACGGCAAAGATCGACGTTCTGCTGCACGGCCAGTCGCCGGATATCGGCCAGGGCGTCGACAATGCCTCCGACCGCCAGGGCGAGGAAGGGGCCGGCGACCAGGGCATCATGTTTGGCTATGCCTGCCGTGAGACGCCCGACCTGATGCCGGCGCCGATCTACTACAGCCACAGGATACTCGAACTGCTGGCCGCCGCGCGCCATGAGGGCAATGGCGAGGCCGGCCGGCTTGGCCCGGATGCCAAGAGCCAGGTCACGGTCCGCTATATCGACGGCAAGGCTGCCGAGGCAACGCAGATCGTGCTGTCGACCCAGCATCTCGATGCGACATGGGATTCCAAGAAGGTCCGCAAGGTCGTGGAACCCTATATCCGCGAGGCGCTTGGCGAGTTGAAGATCGCCGACAATTGCAACTGGTACATCAATCCGACGGGCAAGTTCGTCATCGGCGGGCCTGACGGCGACGCCGGTCTGACTGGCCGCAAGATCATCGTCGACACCTACGGCGGTGCCGCGCCCCATGGCGGCGGTGCTTTCTCCGGCAAGGACACCACCAAGGTCGACCGCTCCGCCGCCTATGCGGCGCGCTACCTCGCCAAGAACGTCGTGGCGGCCAAGCTCGCCGACCGCTGCACCATCCAGCTTTCCTACGCCATCGGTGTCGCCCAGCCGCTGTCGGTCTATGTCGACCTGCACGGCACCGGCAAGGTCGATGAGGCAAGGCTCGAACTGGCGCTGCGCAGCGTAATGGACCTGTCGCCGTCCGGCATCCGTCGCCACCTCGATCTCAACAAGCCGATTTACGCCAAGACGTCGTCCTACGGCCATTTCGGCCGCAAGGCCGGCCGTGACGGGTCGTTCTCCTGGGAGAAGACCGATCTGGCCAAGGCGCTCAAGGACGCAGTCGCCGACCCGGTCGCCGCCTAACCGCGGCGCCCATGGATCCGAAAGACCGGGATCCGAAAGACCGGCCAAGCCGTGCGACCGAAGCGTTTTTCGGCCGCCGGCGCGGCAAGACCATCCGCCCGCAGCAGCAGGCGGCACTGGAAACCGGTTTCAGGACATACAGGCTTGAGCTGACGGCGGCACCGCCGGCCGATTTGCGCAGCCTGTTCGTAGCCGATGTTGGCGCCATCCACCTCGAAATCGGTTTCGGCGGCGGCGAGCATCTGCTGCATCGCGCGACGGCGGCTCCGGCGACAGGCTTTATCGGCGTTGAGCCTTTCGTCAACGGCATGGCCAAGATGATGATGGCGGTCAGGGAACGGCCGCTCGCCAATCTTCGGGTCTACGACGACGACGCCACGCGCCTGCTCGACTGGCTGCCGCAAGCTTCGCTCGACGGCATCGATCTGCTCTATCCCGATCCTTGGCCGAAGAAGAAACACTGGAAGCGGCGCTTCGTCAGTCCGCTCAATCTCGACCGTTTCGCGCGCGTCCTGCAGCCAGGCGGAAAGTTCCGTTTTGCTTCCGATATCGATAGCTACGTGAACTGGACGCTGCTCAACTGCCGGGCGCATAATGCGTTCGCCTGGCAGGCCGGCGAGGCGGTCGACTGGCATCGGCCTTACGAGGGTTGGCCGGGGACGCGCTACGAGGCAAAAGCCATCCGCGAGCGCCGGCGGCCGGCCTATCTCACTTTCGTTCGAAAATAGCGCATTTTCGGAAGTATCACCGTCACGGCGTGACGCTCAGATAGGCCAAGGCACCACGCCAGCAGGCAAGCCGCTTTAGAAACGGCCGATCTTGTCGAAGGCGGCCGGATCCATGCCGAGCTTGCGCAGATCGTTGGCGCGCGGCTTGCGGCCAGCTTCGACGGCCCTCGACGCGGCAACGGCGCTGCCGAATGTGGTGAAGATGTCGCCAATGGCGGAAAACAGTTTACGGCTGCCCATGATATCAAACCTTTCGCGCGCCACCGCGCGCTCTTGTGCAATGCAACATAGATAGGCGTGACATGTCTTCAGTCACAGCCGTGTTACTGCATGGTGGCCATGCGTCAGGCGCAAGGCTGGCAGTCTCCTCCCCCGCCCCTATTCGCCAAAGATCAAACCGGACAACTCACGTGCTACCAAACCGGACAACTCATCTGCTTACGACACACACCGCACGGCAGACTTGAAACGCGGGCCGGGATCGTCTATATCAGCCTCAAATTCTTGGTCGGTATGACGAAGAGTGGGTCCACCCGGTCCCGCTCTTTTTTATTACCCGCCGGCCAGTCACGGAAAAGATAGCGACAGGATCGAATGACCGCAGCGGCAAGCCAGGCCGACGACCGTATCATCCGCGAAAGCGGCATCGATGCGCGTATCGCGCTGATCGTGCAGCCGGTGCTGCGCGGCATCGGTTTCCGCCTGGTGCGGGTGCATCTGTCGGGCCAGAACGGGCTCACACTGCAGATCATGGCCGAACGCGAGGACGGCACCATGACCGTCGAGGATTGCGAAGAGGTCAGCCGCGCCGTGTCGCCGGCGCTCGATGTCGATGATCCGATCGAAAAGGCGTATCATCTCGAAGTGTCGTCGCCCGGCATCGACCGGCCGCTGGTGCGCAAGTCGGATTTCGTCACCTGGACCGGTCATCTGGTGAAAATGGAGACCTCGGTCCTGGTCGCCGACCGCAAGCGCTTCAAGGGCAAGATCACCGAGGCCGGTGAAGACGACGTGCTGATCGAGCGCGATAAGGCCGCCTATGGCGAAGAGCCGACGGTGCGCGTGCCTTACGACGCGATTGCCGATGCGCGTTTGGTGCTGACCGACGATCTCATCCGCGATGCCCTGTCGAAGGACAACAGGGCGCGCAAGGAAGCCAGGAAACGCCGCGGCGAACCCGAAGATGACGCGCCAGACGGCGTGGAAGCGGACGCCACGGAAGAAACCGAACAGGAAATGTGATTGGGCTGCCGGCGCAAAGGCTCGGCAACAAGCTCGGGAGAAAAGAAATGGTTGTAAGCGCCAACAGGCTTGAACTGCTGCAGATCGCCGACGCGGTCGCGCGTGAAAAGTCGATCGACAAGTCGATCGTCATCGCCGCCATGGCCGATGCGATCCAGAAGGCGGCGCGTTCGCGCTACGGCCAGGAGACCAACATCCGCGCCGACATCAACGCCAACACCGGCGAGATGAAGCTGCAGCGGTTGATGGAAGTGGTCGAGAAGGTCGACGATTACGCCACCCAGATCGCCATTTCCTCGGCGCGTGAGCGCAATCCCGACGCCCAGCTCGGCGACTTCATCGCCGAACAGCTGCCGCCGATGGATTTCGGCCGCATCGCCGCCCAGTCGGCCAAGCAGGTCATCGTGCAGAAGGTGCGCGAGGCCGAGCGCGACCGCCAGTATGACGAATACAAGGACCGCATCGGCGAGATCGTCAACGGCACGGTCAAGCGCGTCGAATACGGCAACGTCATCGTCGATCTCGGCCGCGGCGAGGCGATCATCCGCCGCGACGAGCTGATCCCGCGCGAGAACTACAAATATGGCGACCGCGTCCGTGCCTATGTCTATGACGTGCGCCGTGAGCAGCGCGGTCCGCAGATATTCCTGTCGCGCACCCATCCGCAGTTCATGGCCAAGCTGTTCACCATGGAAGTGCCGGAGATCTACGACGGCATCATCGAGATCAAATCGGTGGCCCGCGATCCGGGTTCGCGCGCCAAGATCGCCGTCATCTCGCGTGACTCATCGATCGATCCGGTCGGCGCCTGCGTCGGCATGCGCGGTTCCCGTGTCCAGGCGGTGGTCGGCGAGTTGCAGGGCGAGAAGATCGATATCATTCCGTGGTCGCCTTCCGCTGCCTCCTTCATCGTCAACGCACTGCAGCCGGCCGAAGTCGCCAAGGTGGTGCTCGACGAGGACGCCGAGCGCATCGAGGTCGTGGTGCCAGACGACCAGCTGTCGCTGGCCATCGGCCGCCGCGGCCAGAACGTGCGGCTTGCCTCGCAGCTCACCGGCTGGGATATCGACATCCTGACCGAGCAGGAAGAGAGCGAGCGTCGCCAGAAGGAATTCGTCGAACGCTCGTCGCTGTTCATGGAAGCCCTCGACGTCGACGAGATGGTCGGCCAGGTGCTGGCCTCCGAAGGCTTCACCAGCGTCGAGGAAGTTGCCTATGTCGATGCCGGCGAGATCGCTTCGATCGACGGCTTCGATGAGGACACCGCTTCGGAAATCCAGACCCGCGCCCGCGAATATCTGGAAAAGATCGAGGCCGAGCACGACGACAAGCGCAAGGCGCTCGGTGTCGAGGACGAACTGCGCGAGATCCCCGGCGTCACCACCGCCATGATGGTGACGCTCGGCGAGGACGGCGTGAAGACAATCGAGGATTTCGCCGGCTATGCGGCCGACGACCTGACCGGCTGGAAGGAACGCAAGGACGGCGAGACGAAGGTGTTCCCCGGCGTGCTCGCCAATCACGGCGTGTCGCGGGCCGATGCCGAGCAGATGGTTCTGGCTGCCCGCCTCAAGGCTGGCTGGATCACCGAGGACGAGGTTGCGGCCCAGGAAGCGCCGGCTGACGAAGCCGTTGGTGCGTGAGGTGAAACCGCATCGCACACAACCCGCCCTTGGACGAGATGAACGATCGCACCTGCATCGTTACGCGCAGACAGGCCGAACCGGATGAACTGATCCGCTTCGTCGTCGGCCCGGATTCGGCCGTCGTTCCGGACATCAAGAAAAACCTGCCCGGCCGCGGTTGCTGGGTGACGGCCGACCGCCTACATATCGACAAGGCGGCTGCGAAAAACCTGTTTGCCCGCGCCTTCAAGGCGCAGGTGGCCGTGCCGGCCGACCTCGGTGGCATGGTTGACGGGCTGCTTTCCAGATCCGCTCTGGGTATGCTGGGCCTTGCTCGCAAGGCAGGCGCGATCGCGCTCGGTGCCACCAAGGTCGAGAGCGCGGTACGCGGCGGCCTGGCGCTTTTCGTGCTCCACGCAGCCGAGGCGTCCGACGATGGCGTGCGCAAGATCAGCCAGGCGCGGCGGGCAACCGTCCATCTCGGCGGTCCCGCCATCCTTGCCTACAAACTTTTCTCCGAGGCCGAGTTGAGCTTGGCATTGGGGGGCACAAATGTGATACATGCTGCCGTTCTCGCGGGAGACGCGGGCAGGGCGGTCCAGAAGCGCATGGTTGCGCTCGACCGGTATCGGGGCGGTTCCCCGGACGATCTGGCAATGCTTGCGGCCGTTGCTGACGAAGATGATGCCGCAGAGGATATGGAATGAGCGATACGAAATCGGGCGACGACAAGACGTTGAGTGTTACGCCGAAGAAGACTTTGACGCTGAAGCGCCCCGGTACTGAACAGGGCACAGTGCGCCAGAACTTCTCGCACGGCCGCACCAAGTCGGTCGTCGTCGAGACCAAGAAGCGCAAGTTCTCGCTGCCCGGCGACAAGCCGGAGCCGGCTGCTGCTCCTGTGTCCGTCTTCACGCCGAAGCCGCCGGTCGCGGCAGCGCCCGTCGTGCAGGAAGCGCCCAAGGCGCCGCCGCCTCCGCCGCCGGTCGAACGCAGCGGCATGGTGCTGAACGAATTGTCGCGCAACGAGATGGAAGCGCGCCGCCGGGCCCTGGAAGGGTCGAAGGTGCGTGACGTCGAGGATCGCCAGCGCGCTGTCGAAGAGGCCAAGCGCCGCGCCGAGGATGAAGAGCGCCGCAAGCGCGAGCGCGAGGAATCCGCGCGCCGTCAGGCTGAGGAAGAGGCGCGGTTGCAGACCGAGGCCGAGTCCCGTCGCCGTGCCGAGGAAGAGGCGCGCCGCCGCGCCCCGCTGGCCGCCGAACTGGCGACCGCCGACGACGACGAGGACGTCAAGCCGAAGCGCGCCGGCGCCGGTGCTCCGGTCCGCCGTCTGGTCACGCCCGAAGTGGCGCGTCCGGCCAAGCCGACCAAGGGCGAGGAAGACCGCCGCCGTGGCAAGCTGACGCTCAACACCGCGCTTTCCGACGAGGATGCGCGCGCCCGTTCGCTGTCGTCGATGCGTCGCCGTCAGGAGAAATTCAAGCGCGCGATGCACAACGAACCGCGCGAGAAAGTCATGCGCGAAGTGATCCTGCCCGAAACCATCACCATCCAGGAACTGGCGCAGCGCATGTCCGAGCGCGCCGTCGACGTGGTCAAGTTCTTCATGAAGCAGGGCCAGATCCTGAAGCCGGGCGACGTCATCGACGCCGACACGGCCGAACTGGTCGCCACTGAATTCGGCCATACGGTTCGCCGCGTCGCCGAGTCCGACATCGAGGAAGGCCTGTTCAACATCGCCGACCGTCCCGAAGACCTCGAGTCGCGTCCGCCGGTGGTGACGATCATGGGCCATGTCGACCACGGCAAGACCTCGTTGCTCGACGCCATCCGCAACGCAAATGTCGTGTCCGGCGAGGCCGGCGGCATCACCCAGCACATCGGCGCCTATCAGGTCGAGAAGAACGGTCACAAGATCACCTTCATCGACACGCCCGGCCACGCCGCCTTCACGGCGATGCGCGCCCGCGGCGCCCAGGCGACCGACATCGCCATCCTCGTGGTGGCGGCCGACGACAGCGTGATGCCGCAGACGATCGAATCGATCAGCCACGCCAAGGCGGCGGGTGTTCCGATCATCGTGGCGATCAACAAGATCGACAAGCCGCAGGCCGATGCGCAGAAGGTGCGTTCCGAACTGCTGCGCCACGAGGTCTTCGTCGAATCGATGGGCGGCGAGGTGCTGGACGTCGAAGTGTCGGCAACCAAGGGCACCAATCTCGACAAGCTGCTCGAGGCGATCCTGCTGCAGGCCGAAATCCTCGACCTCAAGGCCAATCCGGACCGTACCGCCGAAGGCGTCGTCATCGAGGCCCAGCTCGACAAGGGCCGTGGTCCCGTCGCCACCGTGCTGGTGCAGACCGGCACGCTGATGCCGGGCGACATTCTCGTCGCCGGCAACGAATGGGGCCGGGTGCGCGCGCTGGTCAACGATCGCGGCGAGCAGGTCAAGGAAGCGCCGCCGGCGATGCCGGTGGAAGTGCTCGGTCTGCAGGGAACTCCCTTGGCCGGCGACCGCTTCGCCGTGGTCAACAACGAGGCTCGTGCCCGCGAGATCACCGAATACCGCCAGCGTCTGGCGCGCGAGAAGGCGGTGGCCAAGCATGCTGGCCAGCGTGGCTCGCTCGAACAGATGATGTCGCAATTGCAGACGAGTGGCCTGAAGGAATTCCCGCTGGTCATCAAGGGTGACGTGCAGGGCTCGATCGAGGCGATCAACGCTGCGCTCGACAAGCTCGGCACCGACGAGGTGCGGGCGCGCATTGTCCATGCGGGCGCCGGTGGGATCACCGAAAGCGACGTGTCGCTGGCGGAGACCTCGGGCGCTGCGATCATCGGCTTCAACGTCCGCGCCAATGCGCAGGCGCGCGCCGCTGCCGCAGCGGCGGGCATCGAGATCCGCTACTACTCGATCATCTACAACCTCGTCGATGACGTGAAGGCGGCGCTTTCGGGCCTGCTCTCGCCGGAGCGTCGCGAGACCTTCATCGGCAATGCCGAGATCCTCGAGATATTCGACATCACCAAGGTCGGCAAGATCGCCGGCTGCCGTGTCACCGAAGGCAAGGTCGAGCGTGGCGCGGGCGTGCGCCTGATCCGCGACAACGTCGTCATCCACGAAGGCACCCTGAAGACCCTGAAGCGCTTCAAGGACGAGGTCTCGGAAGTCCCCGGCGGCCAGGAATGCGGCATGGCCTTCCAGAACTACGAGGACATGCGCGTCGGCGACGTCATCGAGTGCTTCCGAGTCGAGATGGTGACCCGGACACTCTGAGTTCGTATACTATCGAAATGACCGGGCGGTGGTCGAAAGGCCGCCGCCTGATGCCATGATCCCGAAAAGTGGAATCCGGTTTTCGGATAAGATTATGGTCAAACAAAAAGATGGAGCCTAGTCCATTCCGATTCTATCGGGATGGAGCAGGCTCTATGAGACATGTGGCCTGGTCCCATCCCGAGCCTCACGATTTCAGGACAAGAAGAAATGCCCCGTCCAACCACATCAGGCCCATCCCAGCGCATGCTGCGCGTTGGCGAACAGGTGCGCCATGCGCTGTCGGAAACCTTGCAGCGCGGCGAGATCATCGATCCGCTGATCGAGAATGCCGTGGTTTCGGTCTCCGAAGTGCGCATGTCGCCCGATCTGAAGATCGCCACCGCCTTCGTCTCGCCACTCGGCGCCGGCGATGCCGGTGCAGTGGTCGAGGCGCTCAATCGACACGCGAAATTCGTCCGCGGCCGGGTCTCAGGCGCATTGCGGCAAATGAAATACATGCCGGAATTCCGCTTCCGGCTCGACACGTCATTCGACAATTTCGCGAGGATCAACGATCTCTTGAAGTCACCGGAAGTGGCGCGCGATCTCGGCCCGGACGCCCAGATTGACGGCCAGAACCAAGACAACGACAAGGACGAAAAATAGTGGCGCGCCGCGGCAGGAAGAAAGGCCGGCCGGTCTCCGGCTGGCTGGTGCTGGACAAGCCGGTCGGCATGGGCTCGACCGAAGCCGTCTCCAAGATCAAATGGCTGTTCCAGGCGGAAAAGGCCGGCCATGCCGGCACGCTCGACCCGCTCGCCTCGGGCATGCTGCCGATCGCGCTCGGCGAGGCGACCAAGACGGTGCCCTACGTCCAGGATGGCGCCAAGATCTATCGCTTCACCGTTGCCTGGGGCGAGGAGCGTTCGACCGATGACCTCGAAGGTCCGGTGACGAAGACTTCCAAGCAACGTCCGCCGGAAGCCGATGTTCGCGCGCTCCTGCCGAAATACACCGGCATCATCATGCAGACGCCGCCGCAGTTCTCGGCCATCAAGATCGCTGGCGAGCGCGCCTACGACTTGGCTCGCGAGGGCGAGACGGTGGACATTCCGCCGCGCGAGATCGAGATCGGCCGTCTCGACCTGGTCGAGCACAATGCTGATCACACCATTTTCGAGGTCGAATGCGGCAAGGGCACCTACGTGCGCTCGCTGGCCCGCGACATGGGCCGCGATCTCGGCTGTTTTGGCCACATCGCCGAGCTGCGCCGGATCGAGGTCGAGCCGTTCACGCAGGACGATTTCGTCACCATCGCCGAGCTGGAGGCAGCGCGTTTCGGCGAACAGGGCGATGAGGATCCGGACACGGCCGATGATGCATCCGACGCTCCCGACCTGCCGGTCGACTTCACAGCCATCGACGCGCTTCTGGTCGACACGGCAGCGGCGCTCGATTGCCTGCCGCAGATTGCAATCAGCGACGATGCGGCGACAAAAATCCGCCTCGGCAATCCGGTCATCATTCGCGGCCGCGACGCGCCGGTGGAGGCGGAGGAAGCCTGCGCCACCGCGCGCGGCAAGCTGGTCGCCATCGGCGCCATCGAGCAAGGCATGTTCAAGCCCAAGCGGGTCTTTGCCGGGTGAGTCCCATCGTCTAGTCTTGGTCAGACGTTATACCCGAGGGGCACATGGCAAAGGTTGAGGCGATCAAGAAGCGGGCGCCGGCGAAAACGCGGCGGCCGCCGGTCGGCGCTTCGCCGGGCACGCTGATTGCAGATCCCGCGGCCCGCCGGTCCGAACTCAGGCTGACGCTGATGTCGCCCGACAAGTTCGAGACCATCGAAAATGCCAGTATCGACGACCTCAACACCCATTGCGACAACTGGCCGGTCATCTGGCTGGATTGCACTGGTCTTGCCAACATCCCGCTGATCGAGGAGATCGGCCGCATTTTCAGCCTGCATCCGTTGGCGCTGGAGGATGTCGTCAACACCGGCCAGCGGCCGAAGGTGGATTTCTTCGAGAACCATGCCTTCGTCGTCATAAGGATGATCGACGATGTCACGGCGCATCGCTACGAGCAGATCGCTGTCTTCTTCGGCAGGAACTTCGTCGTCACCTTCCAGGAGCGCGGGGGCGATCCGTTCGATCCCGTGCGCAAGCGCATCGAAAGCTCGGCGCCCAACCGCTTGCGCTCGCGCGGCGCCGATTACCTCGCCTATGCGCTGATCGACGCCATCGTCGACAGCTATTTCCCGCCGGTCGAGACCGCCGCCGAAATGGTCGACGACATCGAGGATCAGATGCTTAACACGCCGCACAAGCACCAGATGCGGCAGCTTCACGAGTTGCGGCGCGACGCCAATGTGCTGAAGGGCGTGCTTTGGCCGATGCGCGACGCCCTGGCGACGCTGATCCGCAACGACGTGCCCTATGTGAAGGCCGAGACCAAGGTCTTCCTGAACGACACGCTCGATCATTCGCTCCGGCTGATCGAACTGGTCGAAACCCAGCGTGACATGCTGACCGGCCTGATCGAGATGCATCTGTCGCTGAGCCAGGCGCGCACCAACGACGTCATCAGCTATCTCACCATCATCTCGGTCATCTTCATGCCGCTCACCTTCCTTGTCGGTGTGTGGGGAATGAATTTCGATCCTGAGAGCTCGCCCTGGAACATGCCGGAGCTGAAGGCTCAATATGGTTATCCGGCCGCGCTCGTCTTCATGTTGCTTGTCGCGATCGGGCTCGTCAGCTTCTTCAAATGGAAGAAATGGCTTTAGCGTAGCTTCAAAGTCTTCATTTCTCTCGCAAAAGCCGCGGCAAAGCCGGCTTGTGAATTGGGCTGGTGTTTTCCGGGGAATTGCACTATATGCGCCGCAGCATCGCGCACTGACGCCTTGCTTGCACCGGCCCCTGCTGGACGACATCCCGGCTGAGGGCGTCCCGTTTCCTCAAACAGATAAGGAAAAACACGATGTCGATTACCGCCGAGCGCAAGAAGGAATTGATGGGAGAATTCGCAACCGCCAAGGGCGATACCGGGTCTCCGGAAGTCCAGGTGGCCATCCTTTCCGAGCGCATCAAGAACCTGACCGATCATTTCAAGGACCACAAGAAGGATAACCATTCCCGCCGTGGTCTGCTCGCTCTCGTCTCCCAGCGCCGCAGCCTGCTTGATTATCTCAAGCGCAAGGATGACGCGCGCTATCAGACGCTGATCGAGAAGCTCGGTCTGCGCCGTTGACGAATTGGCCGGCGGGCTTTCCCAGGAGAGCCCGCCGGTCGCGTATTTGAGCCTCGGATCAATCCGCGGCTCAAATGATAGAGCGCCGCTCATCCGCAGGGATGCGAGAGAAAGACGCTCTGGAAATTTGAATTTGCGCATGACGCTTGCCGAAAGCCGTGGTTTTCGGGGTCACGCGCAAGGCCAGTCGGATCGATTGGCCAGACCGGTTTCGAGACAGCAGAGGGCCATTCGAAACCGCCCATGGACGGTCATGGGGCAGGATTGCAGGACGCTCGTCGCGGCCACAAAGCCGAACTGCCCGAGCTTCCCGTTGTCTTGCCCGTGGCTGCCCGAGAAAGGAAGCCAGGGAAAGGGCATTCGCGCACCGTGAAACGGCGCGGCCCTTTCCGCATATGAAGGACAAGACATGTTCAATCACCACAAAGTGGAAATCGAATGGGGCGGCCGTCCGCTCATCCTGGAAACCGGCAAGATCGCGCGCCAGGCTGACGGCGCGGTGCTCGCCACCTATGGCGAAACCAAGGTTCTCGCCACTGTCGTTTCGATGAAGGAGCCGAAGCCCGGCCTCGACTTCTTCCCGCTGACCGTCAACTACCAGGAAAAGACCTATGCCGCCGGCAAGATCCCGGGTGGCTATTTCAAGCGCGAAGGCCGTCCGAGCGAGAAGGAAACGCTGGTTTCCCGCCTGATCGACCGCCCGATCCGCCCGCTTTTCGCCGACGGCTACAAGAACGACACCCAGATCGTCGTCACCGTCGTCCAGCACGACCTCGAGAACGATCCGGACATCCTGTCGATCGTCGCCACTTCGGCGGCCCTGACGCTTTCCGGCGTCCCTTTCATGGGCCCGATCGGCGGCGCTCGCGTCGGCTACATCAACGGTGAATACGTTCTAAACCCGCATGTCGACGAGATGCAGGAATCCAAGCTTGACCTCGTCGTCGCCGGCACTGCCGACGCCGTGCTGATGGTCGAGTCCGAAGCCAAGGAACTCGGCGAGGATCTGATGCTCGGCGCCGTCATGTTCGGCCACAGGGGCTTTCAGCCGGTGATCGACGCGATCATCAAGCTGGCCGAAGTCGCCGCCAAGGACCCGCGCGACTTCACCGCGCCGGACTATTCCGCGCTCGAGGCCGAGATGCTGAAGATCGTCGGTGACGAGCTCCGCGACGCCTACAAGATCACCGACAAGCAGAAGCGCTATGCCGCCGTCGACGCCGTCAAGGCGAAGGTCAAGGCCACGTTCACGCCGGCCGAAGGCGAAGAGGCCAAGTACACGTCCGAGCAGATTGGCAGCGTGTTCAAGGAGCTTCAGGCCAAGGTCGTGCGCTGGAACATTCTCGACACCGGCTCGCGCATCGACGGCCGCGACCTGAAGACGGTCCGCAAGATCGTTTCCGAAGTCGGCGTCCTGCCACGCACCCATGGTTCGGCGCTGTTCACCCGCGGCGAGACCCAGGCGCTGGTCGTTGCCACGCTCGGCACCGGCGAGGACGAGCAGTATGTCGATTCGCTGACCGGCATGTACAAGGAGAAGTTCCTCCTGCACTACAACTTCCCTCCCTATTCCGTCGGTGAGACCGGCCGCATGGGTTCGCCGGGCCGCCGCGAAATCGGCCACGGCAAGCTCGCCTGGCGCGCCATTCGTCCGATGCTGCCGACCGCCGACCAGTTCCCCTACACGCTGCGCGTCGTCTCGGAGATCACCGAGTCCAACGGTTCGTCGTCGATGGCCACCGTCTGCGGCACCTCGCTGGCGCTGATGGATGCCGGCGTGCCGCTGGCCAAGCCGGTCGCCGGCATCGCCATGGGCCTGATCAAGGAAGGCGAACGCTTCGCGGTGCTCTCCGACATTCTCGGCGACGAGGATCACCTCGGCGACATGGACTTCAAGGTCGCCGGCACCGCCAACGGCATCACCTCGCTGCAGATGGACATCAAGATCGAGGGCATCACCGAAGAGATCATGAAGATCGCGCTCGACCAGGCCAAGGACGGCCGCCAGCATATCCTCGGCGAAATGTCCCATGCGCTCTCCGGCGCGCGTGCCGAACTCGGCGAGTTCGCGCCGCGCATCGAGGTCATGCACATCCCGACCGACAAGATCCGCGACGTCATCGGCTCGGGCGGCAAGGTCATCCGCGAGATCGTCGAAAAGACCGGCGCCAAGATCAACATCGAGGACGACGGCACGGTCAAGATCGCCTCATCCAACGCCAAGGAGATCGAGGCGGCGAAGAAGTGGATACACACCATCGTCGCCGAGCCGGAAGTCGGCGAGATCTACGAAGGCACGGTCGTCAAGACCGCCGACTTCGGCGCCTTCGTCAATTTCTTCGGTCCGCGTGACGGCCTCGTCCACATCTCGCAGCTCGCCAACGACCGCGTCGCCAAGACCTCGGACGTCGTCAAGGAAGGCGACAAGGTCTGGGTCAAGCTGATGGGCTTCGACGAGCGCGGCAAGGTCCGCCTGTCGATGAAGGTCGTCGACCAGGCCACCGGCAAGGAAATCGTTCGCGACAAGAAGGCCGAAGGCGAAGAAAACGCCGCCTGAACGGATTAGAGCGACGTGCGTCCCACTGGACGCACAAAGTACGCTCTAAAGCTTTGAATGTTCGCATCGTGCTTTCCGAAAATCGATTTCGATTTTCGGGCCGATGGGAAGCAATGAAATCGAAGCGGGCGCGCCGGGAGGTTGCGCCCGTTTTCTTTTGCAGAGGGCGAGAATGGCCGCAGAGCCGCTGAAGACATTGTTCCACCCCTTCGAGGCCGAGGCCATTGCCTTGCCGCGAAAGGGAGAGCGTGTGCTCTTTCTGGGCGCCGAACCCGGTTTTCGCCTGCCCGATGGCTTCGCCGCCGCGCTGCATCTCGTGCAGGGTTTCCGGCCGCATTTTCGCGCCCTGCAGGCTTCGGGCTTCAGCGTAACCCCGCAAGCCGAAGGCAGCGCATTTGACATGGCGCTGATCCTTGCCGGCCGTCATCGGGGACAAAACGAATTGCGCATCGCCGAGGCGCTGGAACGCGTGGTATCAGGCGGATCGATCGTCGTTGCCGGCGGCAAGGACGACGGCATTGCCAGCCTGCGCAAGCGTATCGGCGAGTTGGTGCCGCTCGAAGGCCATCTGCCGAAACATCACGGCATCGCCTTCTGGTTTCGTCGGACGGTCGCTGCGGAGGCCGCGGCACAGCTTCGCGCGGGCAATCCGGACCTTGTGCCCGAGGGCCGTTTCCACACTGCGCCGGGCATGTTCTCTTTCGACAAGGTCGATGCCGGTTCGAAATTGCTGGTGGACAATCTGCCCAACGACCTGCGTGGCAACATCGCCGATTTCTGCGCCGGCTGGGGCTATGTGGCGGCGGAGGTCGCAGCACGCTCGCCCGGCATATCAGGGCTCGATCTTTACGAGGCGGACTTCGCCTCGCTCGAAGCGGCGAAAGGCAATGTCGGCAAAGGCACCGTTGAGCCGCGCTTCTTCTGGATTGATCTGCTCGGCGAGCCGGTCGAGCGCCGCTATGACGCAATCGTCATGAACCCCCCCTTTCACCGCAGCCGGGCCGCCGAACCGGAGATCGGCGCCGGCATGATCCGCGCGGCGGGCAAGGCGCTGAAACCGGGCGGGCGGCTGTTCATGGTGGCGAACCGTCAACTCCCCTACGAGCCGGTGCTGGCAGCCGCCTTCTCCAGCCACGCCGAGATCGCCCGCGACGGCATGTTCAAGATATTCGCGGCACGCCGCTAAGGAAGGCAAAATTCAATGCAGATTGGCGACACGCCGTTCGCGGATATCATGGATCGCCTGCGTTTCGCCAAGCTCGAGCGGCGCGGGCCGGCCGTACAGAAAGCCTTGCACCACCTCGCAGCCGGCCGCCCGAAGCAGCGTCGCCTGGTTTTCGGTCTCGACGCTGAGAAACACCGGTTCGCCGGTTTTCATCGTCGCGGACGCGGCATCGGCAATCCTGCCGACCATTGCCGGGCGCGCCAGCAGGCCGGTCAGCTTGTCGAAATGGGTTTCCTTGAAGACATAGTCCGCCGATTCATCGACGCCGGCGAAGAAGGACAGCGCTGCTCCCGCCGAAGCGAGCGCGCAAAGTGCCGCTATGATGCCGATCATCGTTCCGGTCTGCATGCCGGCAAGGCCGTCGCCGAAACCGAATTTGAGACCCCACAGTCCGAGGATGAAACTGCCAATGCCCGAGCTGGCTATGGTGAGCAGCCGGAACATCGGTGTTCGCGTCGGATTGCTGGCAGCAGCCATTATCACAAAGTCCCAAGCTGCACGACTTTTAGCGGACATCTCCTTAAAATGAGTTGCGGCGAATATTAACAATTTTACTGGACGGCTAGTCCTTGCCACTGTCGGTCTGCTTCAACTCGTCGAGCGTCGGCATGGAGACGATGTGATAGCCGGAATCGACATAGTGGATTTCGCCGGTGACGCCCGACGACAGGTCGGACAAGAGATAGAGCGCGGAACCGCCGACTTCGTCGATGGTTACGGTGCGGCGCAGCGGCGAGTTGCGCTGCTGATAGGAAAACATGTGACGTGCGTCGGAAATCCCGGCGCCGGCCAGGGTCCGCACCGGTCCCGCCGATATGCCGTTCACCCTGATGCCGCGCGGGCCGTAGTCATTGGCCAGATAGCGGACGCTGGCCTCCAGCCCAGCCTTGGCGACGCCCATGACGTTGTAGTTCGGCATGACGCGGACGGAGCCCGCATAGGTCAGCGTGATCATCGAGCCGCTGTCCCCCATCAGCCTGGCGGCGTGGCGGGCGATCTCGGTGAAGGAGTAGCAGGAGATGACCATGGTGCGGACGAAATTGTCGCGGCTGGTGTCGGCGTAGAGACCCTTCAGCTCATTCTTGTCGGAAAAGCCGATGGCATGGACGACGAAATCCAGCCCGCCCCATTCCTTGCCTAAGGTCTCGAAGGTCGCGCTGACCGATGCGCTGTCCTCGACATCGCAAGGCACCACCAGGGATGCGCCAAGCCTGTCGGCGAGCGGCTTGACCCGGCGCCCGAAAGCGTCGCCCTGATAGGTGAAGGCGAGTTCCGCCCCATGTTCGGACAATTTCCTGGCGATGCCCCAGGCGATCGAATGATCGTTTGCGACACCCATGACAAGCCCGCGCTTGCCCTTCATCAATCCGTCCATGGCCGGCAAGATCCCTTATGCGGAATAGCGCTGGAAAACCAGCGTTGCGTTGGTGCCACCGAAACCGAACGAATTGGACAAAACAGTGTCGATCCTGGCGTTATCGATGCGCTTTCGCACGATCGGCATGCCCTCGAATTCCGGATCGAGCTGCTCGATATGGGCGCTTTCGCCGATGAAGCCGCCTTGCATCATCAGGATCGAATAGATCGATTCCTGCACGCCGGCGGCGCCCAGCGAATGGCCGGTCAGCGATTTCGTCGAGGTGATGAACGGCATCTTCTCGCCGAACACCTCGCGGATCGCGCCCATTTCCTTGGAATCGCCGACCGGCGTCGAGGTGCCGTGCGTGTTGATATAGTCGACCGGCGAAGAGACGGTCGCCAGCGCCTGCCGCATGCAGCGCACCGCACCTTCGCCCGAGGGCGCCACCATATCGTAGCCGTCGGAGGTCGCGCCGTAACCGACGATCTCGGCATAGATCTTGGCGCCACGCGCTTTGGCATGTTCGAGCTCTTCCAGAACCAGCACGCCTGCGCCGCCGGCAATGACGAAACCGTCACGATCGACATCGTAGGCGCGGGACGCGACCGATGCCCTGTCGTTGTATTTCGACGACATGGCGCCCATCGCGTCGAACAGGTCCGACATCGTCCAGTCGAGATCCTCATGGCCGCCGGCAAAGATCATATCCTGCTTGCCCCACTGGATCAGTTCGTAGCCATTGCCGATGCAGTGGGCCGACGTCGAACAGGCCGAGGAGATTGAATAGTTGACACCGTGGATCTTGAACCAGGTGGCAAGCGTCGCCGAGGCGCTCGACGACATCGCCTTCGGCACGGCGAACGGACCGATGCGCTTGGGGCTGCCGTTCTTGAGGGTGGTTTCGGCTGCCTCGGCGATGGTTCGGGTCGACGGTCCGCCCGATCCCATGACGATGCCGGTGCGTTCATTGGTGATGTCGTTCTCGCCAATTCCGGCATCCGCGATCGCCTGATCCATGGCGACATGGTTCCAGGCCGCACCTTGCGACAGGAAACGCATGGCCCGGCGATCGATCGTGGCTGAGGGGTCCAGCGTCGGCGCCCCCCAGACCTGGCAGCGGAAGCCGTGCTCGGCGAAGGAATCGGAGAAGCTGATGCCGGATTTGGCATCGTGGAGCGAGGCCTGCACCTCGTTGGCATTGTTGCCGATCGACGACACGATGCCGAGGCCTGTTACTACGACCCGTCTCATGGGCTGCTCCTTCCAGAGTGTCCGGTGACGGTCAGGCGACCGCCGATTGCTTTGACAGACCCACTTTGAGATCCGTTGCCGCGTATATGGGCTCGCCATCCGCCTTCAGCCAGCCATCGGCGATGCCAAGCACCAGTCGACCACGCATCACGCGCTTGAAGTCCACGCCATACTCCACCTTCTTGACCGACGGCGTGACCATGCCTTTGAACCTCACCTCGCCGGTCGACAGCGCCATTCCCTTGCCAGGCTCGCCGAGCCAGCCGAGGTAGAATCCCGTCAATTGCCACATGGCGTCGAGGCCGAGGCATCCCGGCATGATCGGATTGCCGATGAAATGACAGGCGAAGAACCACAGGTCCGGCTTGATGTCGAATTCGGCGCGGATGAAACCCTTGTCGAAGGCGCCGCCCGTCTCGCTGATCTCGGTGATGCGGTCGAACATCAGCATCGGCGGATAGGGGAGCTGGGCGTTTCCTGCTCCGAACAGCTCGCCGCGGGCGCAGGCAAGCAATTCCTCGTATTCGTAGCTGGATTTAGAACCCGCCATCAATCATCCCCGTAATCATCCCGGGCGGTAGGGCGCCCTTGTCGTTGGTTTCCTAACACAATCTGTTTCAGGCCGGAAACCGGCGTTTGCGCTTAACCTGCCTGTCTGCCCGGGTCAATGCGCGCGGTCGCATCGGCCCGGAAATCGGAATCGATTTCCGGAAAGCACGATGCGAGGCTAAAAAGTGATAGGGCGTACTTTTGTGCGTCCAACAGGACGCACGTCGCTCTATTGATCGTATTCGGCCGACAGAATATATGTCAGGAGGTGTCCAGTTTCGGCCGATATTGTTTTTTGCCATTCTGGGCACGTCTTGGGGCGGAACTGTGAGCTTCGACGCATAGATGGATTTGGGCTGCCGGAAGGAAAATGTCGCTGTGGACAAGCGGGTTCGCGAAGCCGGCCTGAGGCCGACGCGTCAGCGCATCGCGCTGGCCGATCTGCTTTTCGCCAAGGGCGACCGCCATCTGTCGGCGGAGGAACTGCATGAGGAGGCGATCGCCGCCGGCGTGCCGGTGTCGCTGGCCACCGTCTATAACGCCTTGCACCAATTCACCCAGGCGGGGCTTCTGCGCATCCTGGCCGTCGAAGGGTCGAAAACCTATTTCGACACCAACACCTCCGACCATCATCATTTCTATATCGAAGGCGAAAACAGGATCTTCGACATCGCCAGCGGTCCAGTCACGGTTTCCAACCTGCCGGAGCCGCCGGAAGGCATGGAGATCGCCAATGTCGACATTGTGGTGAGGCTGCGCCCCAAACGCTGCGATTGAGCACCGTTCGATGAAGCCTGTCGATCTGGCAGTTCGGCTCGAATGGGTTGCCGTTGCGGTCGGGGCTCTCTTCTTCAACGCGATGACCGGCGTTTCCTGGTGGCTGTTTGCACTGCTCATCCTGGTGCCAGATCTGTCGATGCTGGGGTATCTGGCCGGGCCGCGCGTCGGCGCCATCGCTTACAATGCCCTGCACATACTGATCGTCCCGCTGATCCTGGCGCTTGTCGGATACGTCTTCGCCAATTCGATGGAGACCGCGGTTGCACTGATCTGGATCGCCCATATTGCCGTCGACCGTGCCCTCGGCTATGGGTTAAAACTGCCCACCGGTTTTCAAGACACACATCTCGGCCGTATCGGCCGCTAGTGGGCGGCCGATGGGATCAATTCTTGACCCGCTCGCCCGGATAGGCGCCCCAGACGAGCGACTGGGCGAGCCAGCCGGTGTGGCCGTCGAAAGTCATCTCGCACCACTGGCCGTCGCAGGATTTGATCGTGCCCATCACCCCGGGCTCGACGATGGCGACGACGCTGGCACCCTTGTCCGGGTCGTTGAGCAGATTGATTCGGCCACCCTTGCCGCGCTGCCAGGGCGCCACGATCGCCGTGCGGCGGCCCGAAAGCAGCGACTGGTTGATCCAGCCCTCCGAGCCGTCGGCGTCGCGCACGCGACGCCACGTATCGAATTCCTGGATGATTTCCATCGGCAGGCCGGGTTTCATATACATCCAGTCGACGGAGTAGTTGACGCCCGGTCCGACGCGGGAGTTGACGCGGCCCGATTTCAGGCTGACGAAGCGCGGCAGCGGCAGGCCGCTCGGCCCGAGCGTGATCGTCTGGGCGGGCGCTGCCGCACTTTGCGCCGCCGCAACAGGGGCGTAAAGCAGAGCGCCGAGAAATGCCGCGCAAATGGTCAGGCGGAGCGACGCGAAACCAGACACTTTCGTTCCTTTCGGCGCTCGCCCATCGGCCCCGGCGCCCCTTTTTCTTTGTCTTCGGCGGCACCGCTTGTTACATGGATGACCGGCGCCGCGATCGGTTCTCAGTTTCGCCGGTCTTGGTTAAAGAGGTCTCAACGAGATCGGGATTCGAGGGAACAATGGCAGGCAAAAAAAAGCCTCTCGTCGTCATCACGCGCAAGCTGCCCGACCCGGTCGAGACCCGCATGCGTGAGCTGTTCGACGCCCGGCTGAATGTCGAGGACAGGCCGATGACGCAGCCGGAACTGGTCGCGGCGGTCAAGGAAGCCGACGTTCTGGTGCCGACCATAACCGACCATATCGATGCGGCACTGATCGCTCAGGCCGGCGACAACCTTAAGCTGATCGCCAATTTCGGCAATGGCGTCGACAAGATCGACGTGGAGGCAGCGGCCAGGAAGGGAATCACCGTCACCAACACGCCTAACGTGCTGACCGAGGATACGGCCGACATGACGATGGCGCTGATGCTGGCGGTGCCACGGCGGCTGGCGGAAGGCGCCAACGTGCTGACCGGCGACAAGAAATGGGCCGGCTGGTCGCCGACCTGGATGCTGGGCCGGCGTATCTGGGGCAAACGCCTCGGCATTCTCGGCATGGGCCGCATCGGCACAGCGGTTGCCAGGCGGGCCAAGGCTTTCGGTCTTTCGATCCACTACCACAACCGTCATCGCGTACTGCCGGCGGTCGAGGACGAACTGGAGGCGACCTACTGGGAAAGCCTCGACCAGATGCTTGCCCGCATGGACATCATTTCGGTCAACTGCCCATCGACGCCGGCAACCTTCCACCTGCTTTCGGCGCGGCGGCTGGCGCTTATGCAACCGTCCGCTTACATCGTCAACACGGCGCGCGGCGACATCATCGACGAAGAATCGCTGGTCAAGCTGATCCAGGACGGCAAGCTCGCCGGCGCCGGCCTCGATGTCTACGAACACGAGCCGGCGCTGAATTCGAAACTGCTGAAGCTCGCCGCCAAGGGCAAGGTCGTGCTTTTGCCGCATATGGGCTCGGCGACGCTCGAGGGCCGCATCGACATGGGCGAGAAGGTCATCATCAACATCCGCGCCTTTTTCGATGGTCACCGCCCGCCGGACCGCGTGCTGCCACTGCGGGCGTGACCGCGGCTCGCGCCGCAGCCCATGCACCTTATGTCGGTTAAGCCTTACGAAAGCGCCTTGCGCATAGTGATCGAAGTCGGTTGGCTGTAACCGTCATGAGCCGTCCGTTCCGTTTCGCGAAAGCCAAGGCGCGCAAAGGCTGCGTGATTTCCAGTCAGTTCGATCCGCGTCTGAAGCGCGATCGTGGGCTTGTTTCGGCCGTGGGCAAGAGCCTCGACAGCCTGCACCAGCCGCCTGCCAATGCCTTGACCCTGAAGCTCCGGCTCTACGGCGAGCTTTCCGACATACAAATCATCGGTCCGTTCCAGGACGAACGCACAGCCGACGATCCTGCCGTCCTTCAGCGCCGCGAAGACTGTCTCCCGCCCGGCCTTGTCCCGGAGATTTTCCGGGGAAAGCTGGTGCGCCGAGGATGGCGGATCGATGACGCCGTCCATCGCGGCGAACGCACGCGTGATCAGCGCCAGCACTTCGTCCCAACGGTCGCAATCAGCGGGAAGCTGCAGGATTGAAACGCCCATGGCTCGGTCCATGGCTCTAGTTCTTTTTGTAGCGGATCGTGTCGAAGCGCGCGGCCAGCGCATCGTAGAGCAGCAGCCGGCCGACGAGCGGTTCACCGATGCCGGCGATCAGCTTGATCGCCTCCATGGCTTGCAATGTGCCGATGACACCGGTCAGCACGCCGAGCACGCCGGCGACGGCGCAGGACGGCACCAGTCCTGGCGGCGGCGCGTCGGGGAAAAGATCGCGATAGCTCGGATTCGGGCTGCCATCCGTACCGGCCTCGAACGGTTTCAGCACCGTCACCGAGCCGTCGAAGCGGCCGACGGCGGCATGCACCAATGGCCGTTTTTCCGCCGCGCAGGCGTCGGCCACGGCATAACGCGTCTCGAAATTGTCGGAACCGTCGACGACGACATCATAGCGGGCGACGAGGGCAGGGGCGTTGTCCGACGTCAGCCTGAGATTGTACTCTTCCACGGCGACGTGGGGGTTGATGCGGGCGATCGCCGCCTTGGCGCTGCCGGTTTTCGCCATGCCGACTGTGTCGGTGCCATGGATCACCTGCCTTTGCAGGTTTGACAGCGAGACGGTGTCGTCGTCGACGATGCCGAGCGTGCCGACGCCAGCTGCCGCCAGATATTCGAGCACTGGCGCACCCAGCCCGCCGGCGCCGATGACCAGAACCCGCGCACGTTTCAATTTCTGCTGGCCGGGCCCGCCGATTTCGGGCAGTACGATGTGGCGGGCATAGCGTTCGAGTTCTTCGTCGGTCAGAGAGGTCATCTGCAAACCTTACTGCGGTGCAAAAAACTTGTCAGGCGTCTTCGGTTGGCCCAACCGTGCCGTGGTCGACCGTCAGGAACTGTGCCCGTCCCTTGAGGCTGGAAAACAGCGCCGCGTCGGTTCCCGTCATGAAGGCCTGGCAGTTCAGCTCTTCCAGGATCGAGAACAGCGCGGCGCGCCGGCCGCTGTCAAGATGGGCTGCAATCTCGTCGAGCAGCAGGATCGGCGTCATTCCGGACATCTCGCCGGTCAGCCTTGCATGCGACAGCACGATGCCGACCAGCAGTGCCTTCTGTTCGCCGGTCGAGCAGAGTTCGGCCGGCATCGCCTTTGGCCGGTGCCGCACCACGAGATCCGAACGGTGCGGACCGTCGAGCGTGCGCCCGGCGGCGCGGTCGCGATCGCGGCCTTCGGCAAGGGCACGGCGAAACCGTTCCTCGACATCGACAGCTGGCGAGTTGGCGACCTCGCCTTCCAGTTCGCCGAACAGGCCGATATCGGCTTGCGGAAACGGACTGTCCCCCGGCAGCCTGTCGATCATGGCGGCCAGCAGGCGCACCAATTCGGCGCGCGCCGCGGCAATCGCCACGCCGGTTTCGGCCATCTGCGTCTCGATCGCATCGAACCAGGCGCCGTCGCGGGAATTTTCCGTAAGCAGCCGGTTACGGCCGCGCATCGCCTTTTCATAGTCGAGCGCGCGCGCGCCATGACCGGGATCGATCGCCAGCACCAGCCGGTCGAGAAAGCGCCGCCGGTCGGCGGCCGGGCCTGGGAAAAGACCATCCATCGCCGGCGTCAGCCAGACGACGCGCAGCCATTCGAGCATGTCGTCGGCCGAGCGCGCCGCCGCGCCGTTGATCCGCACCCGCCGGCCGCCATCGCCGGCGTTGTCGCCGCCTGAAATCCCGGTGCCGATCTCGACCGGGCCATCCGGTCCATCGAGCCGGGCATGCAGCGCGAAGCCGCTGTCGCCGCCTTCGCGCGCGACATCGGCGTAAGGCGCGCGGCGCAGGCCACGCCCCGGCGTCAGCAGCGAAATCGCTTCCAGGAGATTGGTCTTGCCGGCGCCGTTGTCGCCGGAAAAAACCACGGCCCCGGACGCAAGTTCGATCGACAGCGCGGCATAGTTGCGGAAATTAGTAAGTCTAAGCTTACTTATGTAGGTTTGTTCCGGCAACCGCTATCCGCCTGTAATGCATGTTGCGCAAAAGCATGCCCACGGGCTTGACCCGAGGGTGTGCAGCGGTTTTGCGATAACGACATGCACAAAACAAGAATCTATCTAAAGCGCGTCGCATGAAGCCGGTCGAACGCGACGCGCTTTAGAAGTTGCCGCAATCATTGTCGTCGTGGCGCAGCCTGATCGGCGACGCCGCGCGGCTACACCCGCATCGGCATCAGCACATAGAGTGCGGTTTCGTCGGCCATGTCGTGGATCAGCGTCGGCGAACCGGCGTCCGCCAGCATGAATTTCGCCTCCGTGCCGGTCAGCTGGGCAGCGACGTCGAGCAGATATTTGGCGTTGAAACCGATCTCGATCGGGTCGGATGAATAGTCCGCGGACAGCTCCTCGGTGGCACTGCCCGAATCCGGATTGTTGACTGCTAGCGTGACCTGGCCCTCGGCGATCGAAAGCTTCACGGCTCGGCCGCGTTCGGAAGAAATGGTCGAGACGCGGTCGACGGCGGCGGCGAAAGCCTGGCGATCGATGATCAGCTTCTTGTCGTTGCCTGTCGGAATGACCCGCTGATAGTCAGGGAAGGTGCCGTCGATCAGCTTCGACGTCAAAACCACGCTGCCGATCGTGAAGCGGATCTTGGTGTCGGACAATTCGGTGGTGACGGCGACATCGGGGTCGTCGACCAGCTTTTGCAACTCGCTGACCGTTTTGCGCGGAATGATGATGCCCGGCATGCCTTCGGACCCTGCCGGCGCATCGATCTCGGCGCGCGCCAGACGATGGCCGTCGGTGGCGACCGAACGCAGCTTCAGCTTGCCGCCGGCCTCATGCGTGTGCAGATAGATGCCGTTCAGATAGTAGCGGGTCTCTTCGGTCGAGATGGCGAACTGGGTCTTCTCGATCAGCCCCCTCAGCGCAACCGAATCCAGCCGGAAGATATGCGAGAACGATCCGGCCGAAAGCTCCGGGAAGTCGGACTGCGGCAGGCATTGGAGACGGAAGCTCGAGCGGCCAGAGGTCACCGTCATGGCGTTGCCGTCCTCGTCGGTCTTCAGCATGACCTCCGCCCCGTCTGCCAGCTTGCGCACGATGTCGTAGAGCAGGTGCGCTGGAACCGTCGTTGCCCCGCCGCGCTCGACCTTGGCGGGCGTGGCTTCGGTCACCTCCAGATCGAGGTCGGTCGCCTTCATTTCGAGAGTGGCGCCTTCGGCGCTCAACAGCACGTTCGACAGGATCGGTATGGTGTTGCGCCGTTCGACCACGCGATGAACGTGATTGAGCGACTTCAGGAGATTTGACCGTTCCAGGATAACACGCATGACGAAACAGGCTCGCTTGAATGAATGAACGGGTCTCCGGCAAGCGGCGCCCCTCGAAAGGTCTGAACAGGCTCAGAATCTGCACAAACTGACAGGAAAAACCCCGCAAACGCAAGCCCGCGCCACCGGTTCGTGCCGGTTACGCCGGCTTTCTGGGGATAAAGCCTGCCAATGCATGTCGCGCAAAAGTGTGGAGCGGTTTTGCGACGGCGACATGCATAAAACAAATGCATGTCGCGCAAAAGTGTGGAGCGGTTTTGCGACAACGACATGCATAAAAACAAATGCATGTCGCGCAAAAGTGTGGAGCGGTTTTGCGACAACGACATGCATAAAAACAAATGCATGTCGCGCAAAAGTGTGGAGCGGTTTTGCGACGGCGACATGCGTAAGAACAGAGATTTCCAGCGCGTCGCATGAACCATCCACGCGACGCGCTTTCATTTTTCGGGCCGATCAGGCTTGATCGTTGATCAGCCTTCTCAGCAATTCAAGCTCCTGCGCCAGTGTGTTGTCGACGCCCGAGAGATCCTCGATCTTGCGCACGGCATGCAGCACCGTCGTGTGATCGCGGCCGCCGAAACGCCGGCCGATCTCCGGCAAGGAGCGTGGCGTCATCACTTTCGACAGATACATGGCGACTTGGCGTGGCTTGACGATGGTGCGCGTACGTCGATTGGACAAGAGTTCGGTCTTCGACACATTGTAGTGGCGAGCCACGATGCGCTGGATGTCCTCGATGCGCACACGCTTGGGTTCGCCCGAACGATAGATGTGGCCAAGAATCTCATCGATGCGGTCGATGGTGATCTGCGGTTCGAAGGACTGGCGGAACAGAAGCTGGTTGAACGCGCCTTCGAGTTCGCGGCCGCTGCCGGTCACCGTGCGGGCGACATGGTTGAGGATCTCCTCGGAAATGTCGAGCGACGTATCATCAGCCTTGGCGGTGGCAAGACGCAGCTTGAGCATGCCGATGCGCATGGTGAAATCCGGCGCCGACATTTCGAGCGCGACGCCGCCATTGAGGCGCGAGCGGACGCGGGGCTCCAGCGATTCCAGCTCCGACGGCGGCCGGTCCGCGGCAACCACCACCTGTTTGGCGCTGTCAAGCAACATATTGATAAGATGGCAGAATTCGTGCTGGATCGATTTCCCCTGCAGGAACTGCATGTCATCGATGATGAGGAGATCGATGTCGCGCAACTGTTCCTTCAGCGTCAGCGCATTGTTGTCGCGGATCGCGGTGGCGAATCGCCACATGAAATATTCGGCTGTGAGATAGACGACGCGCGATTTCGGATTCTGCTTCAACGATTCCGCCGCGATCGCCTGCAAAAGGTGCGTCTTGCCGAGGCCGACCGTCGCATGGAGAAAGAGCGGATTGAAGCGCACCGCGCTCGATTGCGATTCCGCCACTGCTTTGGCGGCCGCGAAGGCCACCCGGTTCGACGGTCCCTCGATGAACGAGCCGAACGTGTAGCGCGGGTCCAGTGGCGAACCGAGTACATTGTGCCTGAACTCGGTCTCTGCAGGCATTCCCGGGCGAGGTGCCGGTGTACGCTCCACCCTGCCTGGACCTGCCGTTCCCGCGGCCAGCGCCGTCTGCGCCTGCCTTGTCATCTTGCGCGCCGGGGCCGCTTCAGGCTCGACGCCATTGCGACCCGGACGGGTAGCGTTGCGCACGACGATCTCGATCTTGAGGATTTCGGGATCTTCGTGTTTCCACAACTCGGCAATGAGGTCGAGATAATGGCCGTTGATCCATGAGCGCAGGAAGGCGGTGGGAACGGAGATGCGGACAATGCCCCGGGAGGCCTCGGCGACCTTCATGCGTCCGAACCAGCTCGAATAGACCTCGGTTCCCAGACGCGCCTTCAACTGGGCCTTCACCCGGTCGAACTTTTGTTCCGCGTCGTTGGAAGCCGACATGTCGTCCCCTCCGATCAAGGTTCTAGGAAATGGGAGGTCGCCCGTAAGCTCCCTTTCGATGCCGCTCTGCATGATAGAGTTCCTTGTCCTTTTGTACCTTTATTTCCGCCGGGGATACGCCTCCTGCATCCATGTTTCCGGCGACCGTGTCTTCGCTGCGACATCATCGCCGCCGCCGGCAATGAATGTCGCCTCGTTGTCAAAGGACCGGCGCCGACCTCTGAGAGCCAGCCCGCTTTGGTTATGCCAGGGCAAAGCAACCCCACCCGGCGAAAACGCCGGCGCGTCGTTGACCTGCCATGTACAGTTACGCCAGTCCCCTACCGCATCGAAAGACAAACCAAACCCGTGCGCGGAAATGATCCACGTCATGAATTCCGCCATTTTCAGCTGGCCGATTCAGGCTGGGTTTAAGGGCCAATGGCCCGTCCCTCTCGATAGAGAGACATTAACGAAATCGTTGTGGATAGGGCAAGGCCACGACTAACGGATTTTTAAGGAATCTGGTTAGCGGAGGCGGGTTGGCACGCTTTGCTGCAACGGCACATTTTGACAAAGCCATTGTGATTCAAACCCTTTTCCGGCGAATATGAAAAAGGCCGCACCGCGCGAAATTTTCTGAAATAATTTTCTTGACAGCCAATTGTCCACGATCCCCCGCGCCCGATGTGAACAAGCTGTGGACGACCGTCTGTAACTATTTGAAAATAATAGATAATTTATGATAGCCTATATTTTATAGGTAGGCCTTTTCGGGGACTTCGAATATCAGCGGACATGTATATGCCGGCAAAGCATTCGGGACTTTGAAATCCATTCACAGTGTCGTTGGCGGGCTTTCTTTTTTAAGTACTTGCCGGCAAACGAAAAAACCCGGCGCGATCGGCCGGGCTTGAAGAAGACCAGTTCAGGAAAGGTATATTACGCCGACAGCACTTTAAGCCGCTGGGCGAGTCGCGATACCTTGCGGGATGCCGTGTTCTTGTGCACCACGCCCTTGGTCGCGGCGCGCATCAGTTCCGGCTCCGCTATTTTGAAGGCGGCCTGCGCGGCGGCCTTGTCGCCCGAGGCGAGCGCCTCTTCGACCTGACGGACATAGGTCCGCACGCGCGAGCGGCGGTTCTTGTTGATCGCCGCGCGGCGGGCGATCTTGCGCGTTGCCTTTTTGGCCGAGGAGGTGTTGGCCATGATGCCTCTCTTCTGATCTGGTGGGCGCACGCGGGATGCCGCAGGGCGCAAAAAACAAACGGGCAGCCACGCGGCCGCCTCGGTTGGAGCGGCTTATAGTTCAGCTTTTCCGGCGCGTCAACGCCGCTTCGCCCTCTTTTTGGCCGGTACTGCCGAGGCCCTAGCGGTTGGTGAAATTCGGCTTCCGCTTTTCGGCAAAGGCCGCCATGCCTTCCTTCTGGTCGTCGAGCGCAAAGAGGGAGTGAAACAGGCGCCGTTCGAACCGCAGCCCTTCGGCCAGTGTCGTTTCATAGGCCCGGTTGACGGCCTCCTTGGCCATCATCACCGACGGCAACGAAAAATCCGCGATCTTGGCTGCCGCCATCAGCGCCTCCTCGAGCAACTCGCCGGCAGGCACGACGCGCGACACCAGGCCGCAACGCTCGGCCTCCGCCGCATCCATCATCCGTCCGGTCAGACACATGTCCATGGCCTTCGACTTGCCGACGAAGCGGGTCAGGCGCTGCGATCCGCCCATGCCCGGCATGACGCCAAGGGTGATTTCGGGCTGTCCGAACTTGGCGTTGTCGGCGGCGATGATGAAATCGCACATCATCGCCAGTTCGCAGCCGCCGCCGAGCGCATAGCCGGCGACCGCCGCGATGATGGGCTTTCGCGTCCGGGCGAATTCTTCCCAACCGACGAAGAAGTCCTGCACATAGGCGTCGACAAAGGAGATCGCCTGCATTTCCTTGATGTCGGCGCCAGCGGCAAAAGCCTTCTCGGAACCGGTGATGACCATGGCGCCGATATCGGGGTTCGCGCCGAACCCGTTCACGGCCGCCACCACCTCCTTCAGAACCTCGGAGTTCAGCGCGTTGAGCGCCTTCGGCCGGTTCAGCGTGATTAGCCCGACCTTGCCGCGCGTTTCCACAATGATGGTTTCATAGGCCATGGCTTCGCCTCCTCGTTCCAGGCAATCGATGAATGTCGATCGGTCCTAAAGCGCGTCGCGTTCGACCGGCCTCATGCGACGCGCTTTAGGTTCTTGTTTTTATGCATGTCGTTATCGCAAAACCGCTGCACACTTTTGCGCGACATGCATTAGCTTACCCCTGGCAGGTCCGGCAATAGAAGGTCGAGCGCCCGCTTTGCACGATGCGCTCGATATGGCCGCCGCAACCAGGCTTGGAGCAGGGTTCGCCTTCCCGATCGTAAACCGCGAACGAATGCTGGAAATAACCCAGTGAGCCATCGGTCTGCATATAGTCGCGCAGCGACGATCCGCCGGCGGCGATTGCATCGGCGATAACCGAACGGATCGCCGCGGCGAGGCGTTCAGCCTGCTCGCCAGCCTTCTTCCCGGCCTTGGCGACGGTGCCCGCCTCGCGCAGCGGCGACAGGCCGGCGCGCCACAGCGCTTCCGACACATATATATTGCCCAATCCCGCGATCAGCCGCTGGTCGAGCAGTGCCGCCTTCAACGGTGATCTGCGACCTTTGAGCAGCGAGGCGAGCAGCGCGCCGTCCAGCGCATTGCCTGTCGGCTCGACGCCGAGCCCGGTCAGCATCGGATGCGTGTCGGGCGCCCCTTCCGAAAACAGCATGAAACCGAAGCGGCGCGGGTCGTTGAAGATCACGCGCGATCGGCCGCCTTCCGGCGAGACGACATCGAACACGACATGATCGTGCGCGGCACTTTTCGAGCGCTCGTGATAGAACACGCCCGGCAGGTCGCTGCTGTCGGCCGTTTCGATGCGGAACGAACCCGACATGCCGAGATGGCAGATCAGCACCGGACCGCCGTCCAGATGCATCGTCAGGTATTTGGCCCGGCGGCCGAGCGCCGTGATCGTCTTGCCGGTCAGCCGCTCCGAAAATCTTTCCGGAAACGGAAATCTGAGGTCTGGCCGGCGCGCCTCGACGCGGGCGATGCGTGCGCCTTCCAGCACCGGCTGCAGGCCACGCCGCACCGTTTCGACTTCCGGCAGCTCAGGCATGGGCGCCTATCGTTGCATGGAAGGAGGTGCCGTGACGGCCGCGCGCCAGCCCGAGATGCTCGGCGACGGTTTCACCGATGTCGGCGAAGGTTGCTCGCGGCCCGATATCGCCGCCCTTCAACCCCGGTCCGGTGCCGATCACCGGAATGCATTCGCGCGTGTGGTCGGTGCCGCGCCAGGTCGGATCGTTGCCGTGGTCCGCCGTGAGGATGAGCAGGTCGCCCTGCTTCAATTTGGCCAGTGCTTCGGGCAGGCGTCGGTCGAAGGCCTCGAGTGCCGCCGCATAGCCGGCGACGTCGCGGCGATGGCCGAACTCGGTGTCGAAATCGACGAAATTGGCAAAGACGAGATCGCCGTCGCCCGCGTCGTCCATCGCGCCCAGTGCCTGGTCGAACATCGCCATATTGCCGGCAGCCTTGCGCACCTCCGAGATGCCGCGATGGGCGAAGATGTCGCCGATCTTGCCGACAGCGATGACTTGGCTGCCGCGCGCCGTCAGCCTGTCGAGCAAGGTCGGTTCCGGCGGCGGCACGGCGTAGTCGCGGCGGTTGTGCGTCCGTTCGAAGCCGCCCGCGTTTTCCCCGATGAAGGGCCGTGCGATGACGCGGCCGATGTTCAGCGGATCGACCAGCCTGCGCACCACCTTGCAGAATTCGTAGAGCCGCTGCAGGCCGAAGTGAGTTTCATGGGCGGCGATCTGCAGCACCGAATCGACGGAGGTGTAGCAGATCGGCTTGCCGGTGCGGATGTGCTCCTCGCCGAACCGCTCGATGATCTCGGTGCCCGGGGCGTGGCAATTGCCGAGAATGCCCGGCACCTTTCCTTCCCGGATGATTGCTTCGGTCAGTTCGGCTGGAAAGGCAGGAACCGTGTCCGGGAAATAGCCCCAGTCGAAGCGAACCGGCAGGGCGGCGATTTCCCAGTGGCCCGACGGCGTGTCCTTGCCGCTGGAGACTTCCTGCGCCGCCCCATGAAAGGCTGCCGCCTGCGGCAACTCGCCGTTGCCGAGTTTCAGCCCTGTCGCGGTCTCGGCCGCACGGGCAAGCCCGAGCGAGAACATGTTGGGTACGGCGAGCGGTCCTTTGCGCAAGCCCGCGCGATCCCCGCGGCCTTCGGCGCAGGCCATGGCGATGTGGCCGAATGTATTGGCGCCGGCGTCGCCATAGCGCTCGGCGTCGGCTGCGCCGCCGATGCCGAAGGAATCGAGAACGAAAAGGAAGGCGCGCGCCATTGTCGGGAATTCATTATTCTCTGTCTGTTGGCCCAGACATAGGGGGCCGCGCTGCCATTGGCAATTCGGAAACCAAACGGCAACGGCATGGCGCGATAGTGAGGCACAGCGATTGCCGAAATGGCATGGCTCGATGAAACCGGCGAGGGGAACGCATGAAACATGCCTTGAAGGCCTCCGCTGCCATCCTGGCGTTGCTTGGCGCGTCCTGGCTCGGCCCGGCGCGCGCCGATTGGCGGGACGACATCGGTACGTTCCGCATCGGCATCGTCGCAGAACCCGGCGCCGGCAACACCGTTCCGGGTCTGGCGCTGCTGACGGACGCCTACACCAAGGCGCTTGGCATGAAGGTGGAGTTCGTCGTTGCCCGCGATTATGCGGCGTTGATCGAGGCACAGGCCGATGCCCGCATCGAATATGCGGTCTATTCGGCGACCGCCTACGCCACCGCGTCCGAACGCTGCGGCTGCATCGAACCTCTCGTGGCGCCGGTCGATTCCGACGGCGGAATCGGCATCCGATCGGTTCTGCTGACGCGGGACGGCAAGGTCCCCGGTCTGGCGGCGATGGAAGCGCACAGCATCGTCATGGCGCCGTCGGACAGCGTCGGCGGCTCGCTCTTGCCGCTTGCCGGATTGGCCGCCGAAGGCGTCAAGGTCGCCGAGGACGCGCCGTTTCTGACGCACGCCAGTTCGGCCGCGGCGGCTGAAGCAATGCTGGTCGACGGCGAGGCCGATGCGCTGTTCGGCTGGATGCCGTCGGCAGCCGACGGCCAGCCGGATATTGCGGGCGGCACCGTGGCCAGGCTGGAAGCGGCAGGACTTTCGAAGACGGCACTTCAGGTCGTGTGGAGGTCCGGGTTGCTGCGGTATAGGCCCCATGCGGTGCGCAGCGATCTCGACCCCGAGGCCAAGCGGCGGCTCACCGTGTTCCTCACCAACCTCGGATCGATGTCGCCGGACATCTACGATCTTCTGGAAACGAAACATTCCGGCGGGTTCACCGTTGCCCGTCCGCAGGATTACGCGATGGCCGCGGCCGTCGTGCGCTGGGTGTCAGGCATCGCGACCATCAACGATAGATAGCGGCCAAATCGTTTCAGCAGTCGCCGCAGGGGATCGTCGGGCTCCTGCGTGCCCTGAGATAGTAGGTTTCACCCATGGAGATGTTAGCGAAGGCGGTGCTCAACCCAAGCCGATTTTCGCTGTCCGCCGACCAGGTGATGATCGGCTGGTAAGAGAGATTGCTTTCGACCCGAACGAGGAAAGTGCCCTTGATCTTGAGCGTATCCGGGATCGTGGTGATGGAGTTCTTCGCGGCATCGGCACTGAAGGCGCCATTGACCATCTTGCGCGACCAGGCGACTTGCACCTTTGGCGTCGTCTCGTCGGTGACCTGGATTGCGGTGATGATGATTTTGGGGGTCGAGCGGTTATAGGGCCGAAGGGTGGAGTTGCCGATCTGCATGATCGCATCGAGATCGGCGGTCTTGACGGACTGCTGCTGGGTGACGAGATCGGCCACCATGCTGCCGATGCGGCTGACCTTTTTGCTGGTCTCGATTGCCTGCGACGCTTCCATGGTCACGAAATACATGACCAGCAGGACAGGCACGATCAAGGCAAACTCGATGGCCGCGACGCCGCGGCGATCGCGGCAGAACCGGTTTGCTCTCGAATAGATCCCGGCGATTCCCACAAGTGCCCCCGCACGAACCATGCCCCTGTCCTTTTCCCACTGCATCGGTGAAGCTTCAGTTGTCGAACGGCTCGTTCTGCCAGGTGACCGATGCGAAATGCAGGGTGTTGCCGTCTTTCAGATTGGCCATCGACTTCGCCATGAAATCGGTCATGACAGGCCATTTGTAGAAGACCCGCAGCATATTTTTTGATTCAGCCAGCCCCGGAGCCACCGTAAAGGTCGTGGGGCTCGTGCCCGTCAGCTCAATGTCGCCGGCCGTTGTGATCTTGAAGCCTGCGGTGGCCGCGTCGGCAAAGCTCTGGAATTCGCGCAGGTCCACCAGCAAGCCCGGGCAGTTCTTGGCCACCATGACCTCCAGCCGGCCGCAGATCATCTGCTTTATCGAGGCGTCGGTCACATTGGCCTTTCTTATCTGGCCGGTCCGCAGCTGACGGGCGACGTCGTCGGCGGCATTTGCCATCACCTCTTGCGCGGCAAATGAAATGCAGCTCTCCAGGATGGCGAAGACAAGGAGGGCGAACGGAAGGGCAAGCATCGCGAATTCCAGCGCCGTGCTGCCGCGCCGGTCCTGGGCGAAGCGCCCGAAAAAGCCTGTTCGTCCTGCTTTGCCCATACCCTGTTCCTGCCGATCCTGACGCGGTGTCGGCAGGATCATTAGCGGAAATCCATTGAGGTCCAGTTTGGATGGCCGATAAATTCTTCGGAAGGATTTTAACCGGCCGATAACCGCGGCGGCATTTCGGCGAAATCGAAATAATGAAGAAGAGAACAGTCCGATCGCCTACCGGCTGGCGTTCATCTCGGCTTCGGAGGTCTTCTCCGCTTCGCTCTTGTACGAGCTTTCGCAATAGGGCGCGCAGGACATAGTCTGCACCTCGGCACGCCGATAGATGCGTACCGACGCAGCGGCTTGCCGCACGACGGTGATCTGCTCGTCGACGATCGGGCTGCCCTCCTGATCGAGGACGACGAGGTTGGTGACGCCGAAGCCCTTGCCCGTCAGCACGATCGTCGAGGCGTCCTGCACGGACGCGTCGGCGATCGCCGGATTGCCGACGACGACGGTGTCCGCGGGGCGTGACAATTTGACGATCTTGGCCTGGTTCATCGTGACCTCGATGCCGGCGCCGGCCTTGGCCGGCACGACAAAGGCCGTGGCGGCCAGAAACGCGGCAATCGAAAATGACGATTTCGGCCCGATCATTGAAGCGCTCCCCGGCGTCAAACTGTTCAACGGAATATGAAGGAGATTGGTGAACCAACGGTTAAGCGAATGGGAACTCCCGAAGGGTGACGGGAGAACCTTGTGATCGGCTTGCGCGGCCGGCCCCCCCGAGCTCTAATCCCGGAACCCGGTCTTTTAGGGCCGTTGATCCGCGTCTCAGGCTCTTGGCGTTACTTTAGCCGATGGTTAACCACACAATGCCCTTGAAGCGGGAAAGGAATCGGTAAGGCTGTTTATTAAGCCGATCGAAAGAGCTTCTCCATAGATTGGCAGCATCCGATCAGCCGCCAAGAGAAGTTGACGGAATTGCTGTAACACGTGGAGTAGGAGTTCTCGATGTCTAATCTCATTGCACGTTTTGTGAAGGACGAATCCGGCGCGACCGCTATCGAATATGGTCTGATCGCCGCCCTCATCGCGCTTGCCATCATGGTCGGCGCTGGCCAGCTGGGCACTGCCTTGAACACCAAGTTCAACGAGATCGCCAAGAAGGTCGACGACGCTTCGTAACAGATCACGACATCTGGTCGTTTTCCGGAAAGGGCCGCCCCACTGGCGGCCCTTTTTCGTCGTACCGGTCCGTTTTTTAGCTCACGGCCTCATCAATCGTTAATCGAACATATCTAGGCTGGGCCAGGTACAGTTGACCATAGGCCCGCGCCGATGCTTGAAGCCCTGATCTTCGTCGTTTTTCCGTTCTGCATGCTTTTCGCCGCGATTTCCGACATGCTGTCGATGACGATCGCCAATCGCGTGCCTGTGCTGCTTGTGGTTGTCTTCGCTTTGGTCGCGCCGCTGACGGGCATGGACTGGGCAACCTATGGCTGGCATTTCGCCGCCGGCGGCCTCGTTCTCGCCGTGACGTTCGGTCTGTTTGCGCTCGGTGGCATGGGCGGCGGCGACGCCAAGCTGCTGGCCGCCACCGCCATCTGGATGGGGTTGAACATCCATCTCGTCGAATATCTCGTGACCTCGACAGTCATCGGCGGCCTGCTGACGCTTGCCATCCTCGTCTATCGGAAATCGCCGCTCGCGGCCGTTACGAGCCACAACCCATTTTTGCGCCACTTCGCCGACGACGCGACCGGCGTGCCCTATGGGATCGCACTTGGCATTGGCGGGCTGCTCACCTTTCCGGATTCGCCGCTGATGGCTTGGGCCCTCGCAAGACTGACAACCTGATCCTCGCCTCACTCCAGCATCGGATTTTGAGCAGGCGGCTTAGCCCCTTTTTGTGTGCCCGGGCTCGATCCGTCCAATTTGTGTAAACGTTAAATTAATCACGATCGTAAGCATTATATTAACCTTGTTTTGACGATTGCCGCTGCAAGGTCCGGCTTGGCTACATGGTTTGCCAAGGGCGAGGTTCGGACAGATGCCAGCATCCCGACTGATTATTCTAGGCGTGGCTGTGGCTGCGGCGGGTGGCGCTGGCTATGTTGCGAAAAACATGGTGGCGGCTCCGCCGCCGCAAATCGTCGAGGCCGGGCCCCAGGCGCCGGCGATCGCGCTGCAGGACGTCCTTGTCCTGTCCGGCGATGTTACGATGGGAAGCCAGCTTGAGAACAACATCAGTTGGCAGTCCTGGCCGGCTGACGGCATCAACGCGAATTTCATCACCCGCGCCGCCGAGCCCGAAGCGCTGGAGAAGCTGAAAGGCGCCGTCGCCCGTGTGGCGATGTATGCCGGTGAGCCGCTGCGGCGCTCCAAGTTGATCGGCGAGGGACAAAGTTTCATGTCGTCGATCCTGCCTTCCGGCATGCGGGCCGTCGCCACAACCATAGCGGCCGACACTTCGGCCGGCGGCTTCATCCTCCCCAACGATTTCGTCGACGTCATCATGACCCGCAGATCCGAGGCCGCCAACGGCGCGCCCGCCGGCTTCACCACCGAAACCATCCTCAAGAACATCCGCGTCCTGGCGATCGACCAGACCATCCAGGAGGACGAGGAAGGCAAGAAGACCAGGGTCGGCCAGACCGCCACGCTGGAACTGACGGCGCAACAGGCGGAGATCATCACCGTCGCGCAGCAGATGGCGGATCGCCTGACCTTGGCGCTGCGGTCGATCACCGACACCCAGGAGAAGAATCTGGGCGAGGCCGATTATCTTGTTTCCGGCAACGGGCGGCGCGGGACGGTACGATTGATCAAATCGGGCGAAGTTTCCGAAGTGGGGACAAGGAAATGAGGCTAAACGACAAACTACCGGTCAATCTGGCTACGGCAATCGGCCTGTTTCTCCTTGCAACGAATACGCATGGCCTCGTCGAAGCGAATGCGGCGGGCAGGAATGCCGAGGTGACGGCTTCGACCGCCACCCAGCGCGTCAAGCTCGGATTGAACAAATCGGTGGTCATCGACCTGCCGAGCGACGCCTACGACATTCTCGTCGCCAACCCGACGGTCGCCGATGCCGTGACCCGCACCGCCAGGCGCATCTATCTGTTCGGCAAGCAGGTTGGCGAGACCAATATCTTCGTCTTCGGTCCCAATGGCGAACAGATCGCCAGCCTGGATCTGGCGGTCGAACGCGATGTCGCCGGACTGGAAGACTATATCAAGCGCTTCATCCCGTCGTCTCAGGTCAAGGTCGAGTTGCTGAACGACAACGTCGTTCTGACCGGGACCGTTGACACCCCGCTGGATGCCAAGCGTGCCGCCGATTTGGCCAACATATTCGTGTCCGGCGGCGAAGCGACCACGGGCCAGTATTCACAGACCGCTGCCGGCGGCTCGGCCGACGCTGGCGTCGCCATAGACAATCCGGATGCCGAGCGCCGGGTCAGCAAGATCGTCAACCTGCTGCAGATCATCGGCGACGACCAGGTGACGCTTAAGGTGACGGTTGCGGAAGTCAGCCGCTCGGTGATGAAGCAGCTCGGCGTCAATATGGTCGGCAATGGCGGCAGCAACGGCATCAGCTGGGGCGCGATAAGCGACAATTTCACCGGTTTAGGCAAGTCGCTGTCGAACTCGGGCCTCGCAATCGGCAGCTCGACGCTGCAGGCCTACATCAACGCCATGGAACAGTCAGGCGTTATGAAAACGCTCGCCGAGCCAACATTGACGGCCGTATCCGGCGAGAAGGCGACCTTCAAAGTCGGCGGCGAATATAATATGGTGAACAGCGTTTCCCAAGCCGTATCCACCGATAACCAGACCGGTTTGAAGACGTATACAGTCGAGAAGATCGAATACGGCATTGGCCTGGAGTTCCAGCCCGTGGTGCTGTCTCCCGGCCGCATCAGCCTGAAGGTCAGGACGTCGGTCTCCGAGCCGACAACGGAGGGATCCGTATCTTTGTCCGAGGGCGTAACAAGCCCCGGCATGAACGCCCTCTCGCTCCGCAAACGCTTGGCCGATACGACGGTGGAACTTCCTTCGGGCGGCTCGATGATGATTGCCGGCCTTGTCCGCGACGATCTTAGGCAGGCCGTCAACGGCCTGCCTGGTCTGACCAAGATTCCAGTACTTGGCGCTCTCTTCCGCAGCAGGGACTTCGTCCGTAACGAAACCGAGCTCGTGATCATCATAACGCCATATCTGGTGAAGCCGGTGGCGCGTAACGACCTTGCCAAGCCGGACGACAATTTCAACGCCGCCAGCGATGGCGCCGGCATGTTTCTTGGCCGCGTCAATCGCGTCTACGGCACCATGCAGACCGACAGGCCCAATGGCCGTTATCACGGCGTTGTCGGCTTCATCTACAAGTAAGCGGGGAAGCGGACATGTCTCAGTCAGCATCGAAGGCAAGGACGATCACTGCAGCAGTGCGGTCCGGCCGTTCGCGACTCTATCGGCAAGCCATCCCGGTCCTGGCGGTCGCGGTCGCGGCATTGCTGACCGGCTGCGCCGACCTCAGGCGCGACAGCGTCACGGTAGGCGCCATTCCGGACGATTATCGCACCAACCATCCGATCGTGATCGCGGAGAAGAACGAGAAGATCGACCTCCCGGTCGGTGCCGGCGATCGCGGCATGACCCGCTCGCAGCGCGACACGCTGCTGGGCTTCCTCGACGGCTACGACAAGAGCGCCGCTCCGACCCTGACCATCGCGATCCCGAGCGGCTCGGCCAACGAGATCGCCGCGACAGCGGCCGGTCGCGATTTCGCCAGGCTTGCGATTGCCAGCGGCATCAGCCGCAACCGGATCGTCATGACCACCTACCAGTCGGCTTCGGCCGAAGCGTCGGCGCCGATCCGTGTCGCTTATGTCTCGGTGAAGGCCCAGACCGACAAATGCGGACGCTGGCCCGAAGACCTGCTGCAGACGTCGGAAAACAAGCACTATGCCGATTTCGGCTGCTCCTATCAGAACAATCTTGCCGCCCAGATGGCCAATCCGGCCGATCTGATCGGACCGCGCAAGCAGACGCCCATCGATGCGGAAAATCGGAGCGCGGTGATCGACGTCTACCGCGACAGAGGTATTTCGGACGAGTTCCTCGGCAATTCGGAAGTGGACTACTAGGGACTTGGACACTCGACGGACCTTAAGCCGCAGAAGTCACGGAAAGAGACGACAATGAGCAATCTTGCTTACGACACCGCGGTGGATGGCGGCGAAACCTCGCAGCAGGATATCGCCGCGATGCAGGCCTTGCGGCCGATCCCGCGCATCTCGATCCAGGCGTTCTGCGAGACCGATGGTGTTGCCAATCCGGTCGAACGCGCCGGCGAGGACCGCCGCATGGCCAAGGCCCATCTGAAGGTCCATATGGGGGGCATCCCCACCGCCATCGAATTCTACCAATCGGCGCCGACGCCGAACCTGATCCTGCTGGAATCGCGCAGCGAGCCGAAGCAGTTGCTGGAGCAACTCACGCAGCTCTCGGAATATTGCGATCCGACCTCGAAGGTCGTCGTCATCGGCCACTACAACGATGTCGGCCTCTACCGCGAGCTCATCCGTTCCGGTATTTCGGAATACGTCATTGCGCCGGTGTCGATGGCCGATATCGTCAGCGTGATATCGTCGATCTTCGTTGACCCGGAAGCCGAGCCGATCGGCCGCTCGATTGCCTTCATCGGCGCCAAGGGGGGCGTCGGTTCCTCGACCATCGCTCACAATGTAGCCTGGGCGATGTCATCCCTGTTCAAGTCGGAAGTGGTCGTCGCCGATCTCGATCTTGCTTTCGGCACGGCCAACATCAATTTCGATCAGGATCCGGCCCAGGGCATTGCCGAGGCGGTCTTTTCACCGGAACGTATCGACGAGGTCTATCTCGACCGGCTGCTTGCCCAGTGCGCCGAGCATCTGTCGCTGCTTGCAGCGCCCTCGACGCTCGACCGGGTTTACGATTTCGATCCCGATGCCTTCACGCAGCTTGTCGACACCGCCCAGCGCAGCGTGCCGCTTCTGGTGCTCGATATCCCGCATGTCTGGACGGGCTGGACCAAGAACACGCTGACCAAGGCCGACGAGATCGTTATCACGGCGACGCCGGAACTGGCCAATCTGCGCAACACCAAGAACCTGGTCGACATGTTCAAAAGGCTTCGCCCGAACGATCCGCCGCCGAAGCTGATCATCAATCAGGCCGGCGTGCCGAAGCGCCCGGAGATCGCGTCGTCCGACTTCGCCGACTCGCTCGGCATCTCGCCGATGTCGGTCATTCCCTTCGAGCCGCTGCTGTTCGGAAACGCCGCCAACAACGGGCGGATGCTCGGTGAAATGGATGCCAAGAACCCGGTGGTCGGCATGGTCAACGAGATTGCGCATGTGCTGACCGGGCGCAGCGAAATCAAGGTGAAAAAGAAAGCCGGCCTTGGCAATCTCCTCGGCAAGCTCTCGCGTAACAAGAAGTGATGCTTCCGTGGCGGAATTGGTAGTCGATCATGTTTGGTAAGAGAGGCAGTGACGACGGCAGCCGGTTTACGCCGGAATTCCGTCAGCCGGCACCTGCGCCTGCCGCTTCGGCGCCGGCAACCCCAGCGGATACGGCGGTTCTTGCCAAGCCAGCGCCGCCGCCATCGGGCACGCCTGCGCCGCCCGCGCGGCGCGCTGTCGAGGCACCGCCATTGGCGCCGGAGCCGAGAAAGGTCCAGCGCGAAAAGAGCGAAACCTATTACGACACCAAGAGCCAGGTCTTCTCAGCGCTCATCGACACGATCGACCTGTCGCAACTCGCCAAGCTTGACCCCGAAAGCGCGCGCGAGGAAATCCGCGATATCGTCAACGACATCATCGCGATCAAGAATTTCGCGATGTCGATTTCCGAGCAGGAAGAGCTGCTCGAGGATATCTGCAACGACGTGCTGGGCTATGGGCCGCTGGAGCCACTGCTCGCCCGTGACGACATTGCCGACATCATGGTCAACGGCTCCAGGAACGTCTACATCGAGGTCAACGGCAAGGTCGAGCAGACCGGCATTCGTTTCCGCGACAACCAGCAACTCCTCAACATCTGTCAGCGCATCGTCAGCCAGGTCGGCCGCCGTGTCGATGAATCGAGCCCGATCTGCGACGCGCGTCTTCCCGACGGCTCCCGCGTCAACGTCATCGCACCGCCGCTCGCTATCGACGGCACCGCGCTCACCATCCGCAAATTCAAGAAGGACAAGCTGACGCTCGATCAGCTGGTCAAGTTCGGGGCCATTTCGCAGCAAGGCGCCGAGATCCTCAAGATCATCGGCCGCGTGCGCTGCAACATCGTCATTTCGGGCGGCACCGGCTCGGGCAAGACGACACTGCTCAATTGCCTGACCAACTATATCGACCGCGAGGAGCGCGTCATCACCTGCGAGGATTCGGCCGAGCTGCAACTGCAGCAGCCGCATGTCGTGCGTCTGGAAACCCGTCCGCCCAATCTCGAAGGCGAGGGTGAGGTGACCATGCGCGATCTGGTCAAGAACTGCCTGCGCATGCGGCCCGAGCGCATCATCGTCGGCGAGGTGCGCGGACCGGAAGTGTTCGACCTTCTGCAGGCGATGAACACCGGCCATGACGGCTCGATGGGAACGATCCACTCGAACAGTCCGCGCGAATGCCTGAACCGTATCGAATCGATGATCGCGATGGGTGGCTACACGCTGCCGCAGAAAACCGTGCGCGAAATCGTGGTCGGTTCCATTGACGTGATAATACAGGCCGCTCGCCTGCGCGACGGATCGCGACGTATCACCCACATCACCGAGGTGATCGGAATGGAAGGCGACGTCGTCATTACGCAGGACCTCGTCCTTTATAATATCAAGGGCGAGGACGCGAACGGCAGGCTGTTGGGCGAGCATGTGTCGACAGGCATCGGTCGTCCGCATTTCTGGGACCGCGCCCGCTACTATGGCGAGGAACAGCGCCTCGCCAATGCGCTCGAGGCGATGGAGAAACGCGCTGACTGACGCATCCGCAGGCGCAGGGGCCAGGGTCGATGTTCGGAATTGACGCCACCGTATTGGCATTCATCGTGCTCGCCGGCTTCAGCGCCGGCGGGGTCGCCTACGCTTTTCTGTTCAACCAGATCAGCGAGGAGAAGCAGGTCGGCAGGCGGCTGGAGACGATCAAGACCGCTGAAACCGATCGTGCCGTCGTGAAGGCTTCGCGCGATCGCGTGGCGGAAGCCGCCAAGCGGCGCAAATCGGTGCAGGATTCGCTGAAGGAACTCGAACAGAAGCAGAAATCCACCCAGCGCGTCGTCAAGAAACCGCCGCTGAAGGCCCAGATCCGCCAGGCGGGCATGAAGGTCTCGCTTGAGCGCTTCTATATCTACTCGGCTGTTTGCGGCGTCGTCCTGACCTTTCTCGCCTATTTCATCGGAGCGCCGCTGCTTGCATTGCCGGGTGTGCTGCTGGTCGGCGCTCTCGGCCTGCCGCGTTGGTTCGTCTCGTTTACCCGCGCTCGCCGGGTCAAGGCCTTCCTCAACGAATTCCCGAACGCGCTCGACATCATCGTGCGTGCGGTCAAATCAGGCCTGCCGTTGAACGACGCCATCCGCCTGATCGCCAACGAATCTCCCGAACCGGTCAAGACCGAGTTCCGCCGCATCGTCGATTCGCAGCAGATGGGCCTGTCGATCCCCGACGCCTCGATGCGCATGGCCGAAACCATGCCATGCACGGAGGCGAGCTTCTTCGGCATCGTCATCCAGATCCAGTCCCAGGCAGGCGGCAACCTTTCGGAGGCGCTTGGCAATCTTTCGCGCGTGCTTCGCGACCGCAAGAAAATGAAGGCCAAGGTCCAGGCGCTGTCCATGGAAGCGAAGGCGTCCGCCATGATCATCGGCGCATTGCCGTTCATCGTCGCCTGTCTCGTCTACCTGACAAGCCCGAACTACATCATGCCGCTGTTCACCACCAGCGTCGGCAATCTGATCCTTGGCTGTTCAGCGGTCTGGATGTCGATCGGCATCCTGGTGATGCGCAAGATGATGAACTTCGATGTCTAGAACGGGATGCGTTCGAATTGAACCCTGCATCCCGCTCTATCTGTTTTAGCCGTGCGACGCCAAGTGATTCACTTGGCTGCAAAATACTCCGGGATTGAGAGCGCATGACCGAACATGTCGTCAAAACCTTTACCGACCCGGCATTTCTCATTGCCATGCTGGTCGCCATCGCGGTGTTTGCGACCGCCCTCACACTGCTGCCGGCCTTCGGCGGGAACCAGCTCAAGACGCGCATGAAATCCGTGGCGCTGGAGCGTGACGAGTTGCGCGCCAAGCAGCGCGCGCGGCTGGCCGCGGAGGCCGATCGGCGTCGCAAGGGCCTGCGTGAGGAACAATCGATCGGCATGCGCAACATCGTCGACCGCCTCGATCTGAGGCGTGCTTTGGCGGATGAAGGCACGTTGCAGAAGCTGAAAGTGGCGGGCTTTCGCGGACAAAACCCGCTGACGCGCTTCCTTTTCTTCCGCCTGGTCCTGCCTTTTGTCGGCTTCGCGCTGGCTGCCGTATACCTGTTCGTGCTCGGCGGATTGCCCGAGCAGCCGCCTTTGATCAAGATATTCGTCTGCATCGTCGTTGCTTATGCGGGCTTTTACGCGCCGGTGCTCTATGTCAACAACCGGGCCACCAAGCGCAAGCAGTCGATCCAGATGGCTTGGCCGGACGCACTCGACCTGATGCTGATCTGTGTCGAGTCGGGTATGTCGGTGGAGGCGGCGCTCCACAAGGTCGCCGACGAGATCGGCGCACAGTCGGTAGCGCTCGCCGAAGAGTTCATCCTGACCAATGCCGAGCTTTCCTATTTGCAGGAACGCAAGCAGGCTTACGAAAACCTTGCGAGCCGCACCGGCCTGGAGTCGGTGAAATCGGTATCGCAAGCGCTGGTCCAGGCCGAGCGCTACGGCACGCCGGTGGCGCATGCGCTGCGCGTGCTTGCCGCCGAAAGCCGTGACATGCGCATGAACGCCGCCGAGAAGAAGGCCGCGGCCTTGCCACCCAAGCTCACCGTGCCGATGATCCTGTTCTTCCTGCCGGTGCTTTTTGCCATCATTCTAGGCCCGGCAGGCATCCAGGTCAGCCAGCGCGGCATCTTCGGCGACGCGTCGAAAACCAGCAGCCCGTAAGCAACCTGTCGAAGCCAAAGAGAAAGCCGCGCTGCCGACGCCGCGCGGCTTTTGATCTGAACGGGCGCCACCGCATCGGCCGGAAGTCGGAAGCGATTTTCGGAAAGCACGACGCGTGGATTCAAAGTGCTAGCTGTGAGCGTACTTTGTGCGTCCAGGTGGACGCACGTGGCTCTTGGTGCCCGTAGCTGCTATTGTCAGTTGGTGGCGGGCTTTGCCTTGTCCTGGTCCTTGAGCTGGCTCCAGGCATTCTGCTGGGCAAGCATCTGGCGAAGATAGGCCACGTTCGCCTGCGCCTGCTCGGGTGACAATTCCTGCGAAGCGATCTTCTCGGCCTCGTCGAAACGGCCCTGCAGGCCGACGACCAGCGCCAAATTCTGGCGGACCCGGCTGTCCGCGTTCGGCTGCTGGGCGGCCGTGCGCATATAGGTTTCAGCCATGCGCAAATCGCCCTCCAGCACATAGGACATGCCAAGGTTGGAAAGGATCGAGGGTTCGTTCGGCTTCAGCTCGAGCGCCTTGCGGTAATCCTGGCGCGCTTCGTCCTTCTGGCCGAGCTGGTCGAGAATGGCAGCTTCCGCCGATACCAGTCGCCAGTCCGGATACTCCGGCGTCTGCGCGCGGCGCACGGCATCGAGTGCCGGCTCGAACTGCCCATTGGCGGCGAGCGCCTTGCCATAGGCGGCAAGCACGTCGCGGTCCTTTGGCAGGGCGATCGCCAGCTTGCGCATCACCGCCAGCGACTGGTCGGCATCGCCATCCATCTGCAGCGCCGCTGCATAGTTCGTCGCGATCCGCTTGTCGTTGGGGTTCTTGGCATAGGATTCGCCAAGCCTGGTCGTTGCGCTGTGCAATTCGCCGGCCGACATGGTTTCCAGCGGTTTGCTGCTGAAACGCGCGATCGAGCCGGTGGTGAATTTGCTGGTTCCGCAGCCGGCGACGCTGGCTGCAAGCGCCATCATGAATGCCGTCGTGATCAGCCGTTTTCCCGTGGCGTTCATCATTCGGTTGGTCGGCATCAACATCGGCCTCTATCCGTGCGCGCGGCCATTGCGTAGCCGTCTTCCCACCCAAAGAAATATTCTGTTAACCCTAACGGACAGTTAAGAAACGCCGACTCGAAAGCCGGAGACCATTCCATGCCTGTCGAACTCATCGAGACGAAACCGAAGAACGCGCTGCCGGTGCATCTGGTCGCCAGGGACGGTCTGCAGGCAGCGGACCTTTCGCCATCGTCGATCGCCTGGGCGAGGGCCAACGGCTTCTCCGGCGAGGCTGGCAGGACGTTAATCGTACCCGGTGAAAATGGCGCGCTGGCCGGCGCGCTGTTCGGCACCGGCGATGGCGAGGGCGCGCTCGCCATCGGCGCCCTGGCGAGAGCCTTGCCGGAAGGCGACTGGCATTTCGCCTCCGCATTGGCCGACCCGGAACTCGCGGCGATTGCGCTGGTGCTCGGTGGCTATGTCTTCACCCGCTACGGTAAGAAACCGGGCAAGACGCTGCGCTTCGCGTTGCCGCACGGCGCCGATGCGGCGCGCATTCGCCGTATCGCCGACGGTGTTTTCCTGACGCGCGATCTCGTCAACACGCCGACCAGCGACATGGGGCCGGACCAGTTGGAGGCGGCGGTTCGGACACTGGCCGCGGCGCACAAGGCCGAAGTATCGGTGACCAAGGGCGACGATCTGCTGACGCAGAACTTCCCCATGATCCACGCGGTCGGCCGTGCATCGGCCGATGCGCCGCGCCTGATCGATATGGCCTGGGGACCGAAGAACGCGCCGAAGGTGACGCTGGTCGGCAAGGGCGTCTGCTTCGACACCGGCGGCCTCGACATCAAGCCGTCATCCGGCATGCTGTTGATGAAAAAGGATATGGGCGGCGCCGCCAATGTTCTTGGCCTCGCTTCGATGATCATGGCTGCCGGGCTGAAGGTTCGGCTGCGCGTGCTGATCCCGGCGGTCGAGAATTCGATCGCCGGCAACGCCTTCCGGCCCGGCGATGTGCTGGCGAGCCGCAAGGGCATCACCGTCGAGATCGGCAACACCGACGCCGAGGGGCGGCTGGTGCTGGCGGATGCCCTGGCGCTGGCCGATGACGAGAAACCGCAATTGCTGGTCGACATGGCGACCCTGACGGGGGCCGCGCGCGTCGCGCTCGGTCCCGACCTGCCACCTTTCTACACCGGCGACGATGCGCTGGCATCCGAACTGGCGGCGGCCTCCGTCGCGGCCGAGGATCCGCTGTGGCGTATGCCGCTGTGGCGCCCCTACGACGCAAAGCTGTCGTCGAAGATCGCCGACATCAACAATGTCACCACTGACGGGTTCGCCGGTTCGATCACCGCTGCGCTGTTCCTCAAGCGCTTCGTCGAGAAGACCCACCGTTGGGCGCATTTCGATATCTTCGCCTGGAATCCGGCCGATCGTCCCCATGGTCCAGCCGGTGGCGATGCGCAAGGCATCCGCGCGCTGGAGAGTGTCATCTCCAAACGTTTTAGCTCATAGCCAACGAAGATTCGCGACTGAAACGGAACCGAAACAATTTGCCGCCATGCTGGCCGGATGTCGATCGCGATGCGTCCGAGCCAGGCCATGCGACTGTGGCAGCAGGTGATGCTGTCGCAGGTGCGCGAGGGCGCGCCTGATCTTACCATGCGCCAGACGGCGATCCTGTTCACCATCTATCTCGATCCACCGCCGCATACGGTGCGCGGGCTGGCCGCGCGGCTCAACGTCACCAAGCCGGTCATCACCCGGGCGCTCGACACGATGGGCGGGCTGAAGCTGGTCTCGCGCCACCGCGACGAACTCGACAAGCGCAACGTGCTGGTCAAGCGCACGGTCGAAGGCGCGCTCTTTGTCGAGCGCTTTGGTGATGGTATCATCGCCAGAGCCCAGGAACTGCCCATCTAGGGCAAAAGATCAAACGCCAAATAAAACAGACAAGATAGAACAGAGTTGCCGATTTGACCGCCCGCGACGCCCGCCTCCACGCCTTCCGATCCGATCTCGCCGACGCCAGGCTGAAGGGCGAGGTCGCCGCCGAGCGCTTTATCGCCGGCCGGCCGGCGCGGATCACCGCGTCCGTGGCCGACATACGCAAGGCGCCGCGCCCCGACGCCGGCGTCAATACCCAAGCCCTGTTCGGTGACGATGTCCTCGTCTTCGAAAACGCTGAAGGCTGGGCCTGGATCCAGGCCGAACGCGACGGTTATGTCGGCTATGTCGCCGACACTGTGCTGGGAGCGCGGGATCACACGCCGACTCACGTCGTTTCGGTGCCGCGCACCTTCCTCTATCCCGGCCCGGATTTGCGGTTTCCCATCACCGGACAATTCTCGATGGGATCGGCGGTAACGGTGACCGGTGCTGCCGAAACGCGCGGCACGCACTATGCGCTGCTGCCATCCGGCGAGGCGATCATATCGGGCCATTTGCAGCCAGTTAGCGAGGTGGCCGCCGACTATGTCGCCGTCGCGGAGACGTTTCTCGGCACACCTTATCTGTGGGGTGGCGCCTCCAGCTTCGGCATCGACTGTTCCGGCCTCGTGCAATTGGCGCTTCGCATGGCCGGCAGGCAGGTGCTGCGCGATTCCGACATGCAGGCGGCGACCATCGGCGAGCCGCTCGACCCCGGCACGGATTTTGCCGGGCTCAGGCGCGGCGACCTGGTGTTCTGGAAAGGCCATGTCGCCGTCATGACCGATGCCAAGACCATGATCCACGCCAACGGCCACACCATGCTGGTCTCACGCGAAAGGTTCAAGGATGCCGTTGCCCGCATCGGCTATCTCTATGGCGAGCCAACGGGGTTTCGGCGTCCTTAGAGCGAATCTCGATCCCCATTTGTTCCGAATCTGCTTGGCGATTGCCCGCCGTCGCGCTACCTCTAGCGCGTGACAGAGCAGCCACGCCTCGCCGACCGGAATGCCGCCGTTCTCCTGCCCGAGCTATTCGTCAAATGGTTCGCGGAAAAGGGCTGGTCGCCGCGCGCTCATCAGATCGAGTTGCTGGCAAGGGCGCAAGCAGGGCAGTCGGTGCTGCTGATCGCGCCGACCGGCGCCGGCAAGACGCTGGCCGGGTTCATGCCGTCGCTGACCGAGCTGGCCAATCGGCCAAGGAGGAAACCGGGACAGGCGCATCGTGGCATCCACACGCTCTACATCTCGCCGCTGAAGGCGCTGGCCGTCGACATCGAGCGCAATCTCGGCAAGCCTGTGGAAGAGATCGGCCTGCCCGTCACGATCGAGACGCGCACCGGCGACACCCCCGCCCACAAGCGCCAGCGGCAGAAGCTGGTGCCGCCCGACATCCTGCTCACCACGCCTGAGCAACTGGCGCTGCTGATCGCGGCGCCCGATGCCCGGCGCTTCTTCGAGGATCTGTGCTACGTCATATTCGACGAGTTGCATTCGCTGGTGACCTCGAAGCGCGGGCATCTTCTGGCGCTCGGCCTGGCGCGGCTGCGCAACTATGTGCCTGGCCTGCAGACGATCGGGCTTTCGGCCACTGTCGCCGAGCCAGACGAATTGCGCAACTGGCTGGTCGGCCAGAACCCACCCAAGACCTTGAAAAGCCCCGCGATGGCCGGGCTGATCACCGTCGCCGGCGGGGCGAAACCCGACATCTCCATCCTCGACTCGCAGGAGCGCGTGCCGTGGTCCGGCCATTCGGCGCGTTACGCCATTCCCGAAATCTACGAGGCGATCAAAAAGCACCGCACCACGCTTCTGTTCGTCAACACCCGCAGCCAGGCCGAATTGCTGTTCCAGGAGCTGTGGCGGGCCAATGAGGACGCGCTGCCGATCGCATTGCATCACGGCTCGCTCGATGTCGGCCAGCGCCGGCGGGTCGAGAAGGCGATGGGCGAGAACGCGCTGCGCGCCATCGTCGCCACCTCGACGCTTGATCTCGGCATCGACTGGGGCGATGTCGATCTGGTCGTGCATGTCGGCGCGCCGAAGGGGGCGAGCCGGCTGGCGCAGCGCATCGGCCGCGCCAACCACCGCATGGATGAGCCGTCCAAGGCGATCCTGATTCCGGCCAACCGTTTCGAGGTGCTGGAATGCCGGGCGGCTCTCGACGCCAACTATCTCGGCGCGCAGGACACGCCGCCATTGATCAAGGGCGCGCTCGACGTGCTGTCGCAGCATGTGCTGGGCGTCGCCTGCGGCGCGCCTTTCAATGCCGATCTGCTGTTTGAAGAGGTGCGCGGCGCCGCGCCCTATGCGGCCTTGGAACGCGAGACCTTCGACCGCGTCGTCGATTTCGTCGCCACCGGCGGTTATGCACTGAAAAACTACGAGCGCTACGCCCGCATTCGCAAGACGGTCGACGGGCTGTGGCGTGTCTCTCATCCGCGCATCGCGCAGCAATATCGCTTGAATGTCGGCACCATCGTCGAAATGCCGGAGCTCAACGTGCGCTATGTCAGGCAGGGGCGGGGCATGGCCGGGCGCGGCGGCCCGGTGCTCGGCAAGATCGAGGAGTATTTCGCCGAAACCTTGCGCCCCGGCGACAATTTCCTGTTTGCCGGCAAAGTTCTTCGCTTCGAGGGCATCCGCGAGAACGAATGCGTCGTCTCCAACGGCGCCGGCGCCAACATCATCGTGCCGTCCTATGCCGGCGGAAAATTCCCGCTGTCGACCTATCTGGCCGACCAGGTGCGCGGCATGCTGGCCGATTCCGGCCGCTGGCAGGCGCTGCCCGAACAGGTGGCCGACTGGCTCAGGCTGCAGAAGGAAAAGTCGGTGCTGCCGAAGCGCGGCGACCTCTTGGTCGAGACCTTTCCACGCGGCAACCGGCATTACATGGTCGCCTATCCATTCGAAGGCAGGCTGGCACATCAGACGCTCGGCATGCTTTTGACGAGGCGGCTGGAGCGCGCCGGCGCCCGCCCGCTCGGCTTTGTCGCCACCGATTATTCGCTGGCGGTCTGGGCGCTGGACGATATGGCGGCGCTGTTCAAGGCGAAAAAGCCCTCGCTCGGCGCGCTGTTCGATGAGGACATGCTGGGCGACGATCTCGAAGCCTGGCTGAACGACAGCTGGATGCTGAAGCGCACCTTCCGCACCTGCGCGGTCATCGCCGGGCTGATCGAGAAGCGCTTTCCCGGACAGGAGAAGAGCGGCCGTCAGGTGACCGTGTCGGCCGATCTGATCTACGACGTGCTGCGCAGCCACGAGCCGGACCATATCCTGCTGCAGGCGACGCGCACCGATGCTTCGGCAGGATTGCTCGATGTCAGCAGACTTGCCGAGATGCTCTCGCGCGTACGCGGTCGAATCGTGCATAAGCATCTGGAGCAGATTTCGCCGCTGGCGATACCGGTGATGCTGGAGATAGGCAAGGAACCGGTCAATGGCCGCGCCAACGAGACCTTGCTGATGGAAGCGGCCGATCTGGTCGAGGAGGCCATGGGCCGAGGATAGAAGCAATTCCAGGAAAAGTGTGTAGCGGTTTTCCCGGGAAAAACGCGTAGCGCTTTCCCTGGGGAATTGCAAAAAACACAAGACAAGGGTGACGAGGGGATGAACTTTTCGCTGGCGCGCGCATCGCTGATCGCCGAGGCCGACATGGTCGGCATCGCCGGCGAGCGCGCGGTCTGTGACCCGCGCGGCGTGCTCTATTTCCCCGATCTGCGGCTGCTCGCGGTCTCCGATCTGCATCTCGAAAAAGGATCTTCTTTCGCCCGGCGTGGGGCGCTGATTCCGCCTTACGACACCGGCGCCACCTTGCTCAGATTGCAGGCGGTGATCGCCGATTACCAGCCCGCGATCGTCATCAGCCTGGGCGACTCTTTCCACGATGGCGGCGGCGCCGAGCGCATGCATCAAAGCTTCCGCGAACGCCTGGAAGCGCTGATGGCGGGCCGCGACTGGTTCTGGGTCGCCGGCAACCACGATCCGGAGGCGCCCGCCGATCTGCCCGGTGACACGGTGCGCGAACTCGCCATAGGTTCGCTGCTGTTCCGGCACGAACCCTCCAAGGTGCGTGTCGAGGGCGAAATATCAGGCCATCTTCATCCTTGCGCGAGAATCGTACAGCGTGGCCGTTCGGTGCGGCGGCGCTGCTTTGCCGGCGATGGCGGCCGCATGATCATGCCGGCCTTCGGCGCCTATACCGGCTCGCTCAACGTGCTCGATCGCGCCTATGCCGGGCTGTTTCGGCTGGAAACACTGATGGCTTATATGCTGGGCGCCGAGCGCATTTTTGCGATCTCCCGCTCGATGCTGCGGCCGGGCTGATACCGACCTACCGACCGTAGTAGAGTGTCACGGTATGCTTCGCCTCGGCGAAGAACAGCCAGCGCTCGACCAGCATGCCGACGAACTGGACCACAGCCGCGAGCGCCGACAACACCGGCGCAAACGGCCATGGCAAGACGAACGCGGTAACCAGAAGCAGGACAGGCAAGGCGAAAGCCAGCAATTGTATGATCTGTCGCAGCTTCGCGGCGTGCTTGCGCGCGATGCGAAAGCCCATTTCCTTGAGCAGATAGTTTTCCTCGGTGTGCGGCCATTCCAGCGACCGCACCGTGCCACCGGCCAAGCCCGTCGCGGTGTTGGCGGTGGTCGGGATTTCCAGCCGGCCATTGTAGCGCCAGGTCGCCAGCTTCCAGCCCCAGCCGACCAGGGTGAGGAGCAGCGAGAACGCCACCATAGCCTTTGAGCCGACGGCAAAGCCCTGCAGCAGCGCGTTCAAAAGCACGCTGCCGGTCATCGCCGAGAAGATGAGATAGGCTGGCAAGGTGAAACGGCTGTGCCATTGGGCGATCGGCTTCAGCGACGCATAGATCATGCCGGTGGTGCTGACTGTGACGACCGCGCCGACGGCCGCCAGCAATCCGGTGACAGCCACCCAGCCATCCGTGCGGCCGAGCAGAACCCAGCCCATGCCGAACAGCCCGGCCGGGACAAAGGTGGCGACCGACGCAACGCCTTCGCGCGACAACCAGGAGCTGCGCCATTGCGAGAAGGCGCGCCATGCCCGCTCCGGCCGGCCGAGGTGACCGGTCGAGGACAACAGGCCGGCGGCGATCAGGCCGAGCGCCAGCCCCATGCTGATGAGCCCGAGCCAGAAATCGGCCGGGATCGCACCGATGCCGGCAAGCACGCCGAGCAGCGCCAGCAGGCCGTAACCGGCGCCCGTGGCGGTGGTGAAGAAGACGACCGAGAAGGCTGGATGCATGGATGTCAGTTCGAAAGCATGCGGTCGACCCAGCCGAGGAAACCGCCTTCGGCCCGCACCGGCTCCAGCGCCGATGCCGTCACCGATGCGGCGTGCGTGGTGTGCGCGCGTGGCGGCAGATACTTGTTGGTCGGGTGATAGCCCATCTCCGGCATCAGGTCGACGCCGCCGCGCTCAGCAACCAGTTGCGACACCGCCGACAAGGGATCGCCAAGGTCGCCAAAATGCCGGGCGCTGGTCGGGCAGGCGGCGACGCAGGCCGGCACGCGGTCTTCCTCGGCCAGATTGTCGTTGTAGATGCGGTCGACGCAGAGCGTGCATTTCTTCATCACGCCGACATCGGTGTCGAATTCGCGCGCGCCGTAGGGGCAGGCCCAGCTGCACAATTTGCAACCGATGCATTTGTCCTCGTCGATCAGCACGATGCCGTCCGAGGCACGCTTGTAGGAGGCTCCCGTCGGGCAGACGGTGACACAGGCCGGCGTCTCGCAATGCAGGCAGGAGCGCGGGAAGTTCACCGTGCGTCCGCCCATCTCGGTCGTGTGCTCGTAGCTGTGGACACGGTTGAACCAGACGCCGTCGACATTGCCGCCATAAGGGTCGATGTCGGTCAGCGGGGCCATGTGGCCGCCGGTGTTCCACTCCTTGCAAGCCGTCACGCAGGCCTGGCAGCCGACGCAGGTGTCGAGGTCGATGACCAGGCCGAGCCTCTTGTCGGTATGGGTGGGAAGGCAGGTCATTCGGCGGCTTCTCTTTTCATACGGAACTCGGCGCCGAAACGGAGTATGTCGGGCGAGGGTTCGAAATGCGGCGGCTGCCGGAAGCGCTCGAATTGCGGCTCGGTGAAGCCGGCTTCCTCAGCCGCGCATTTGACGATGCGCACCCTGAGGTCGAACCATGCCGCCTGTCCCGTGACGGGGTCGGAGTTCGAATAGCGCTTGCCATTCGCATCGGCCGAGGTCTGGTCGCCGATGATATGATTGAGCAGGAAGCCGCGATTGCTTTCGGCGGCGTCGTCCTTCAGACCCCAACTGCCGCGCCGCTTGCCGATGGCGTTCCAGGTCCAGACCGTGTCGGGATTGACGCCGTCGACCAGCTTGATCTGCCCCTTCACCCGGCCGTTGATGCTCTCGACCCACACCCAGTCGTCATCGACGAGCCCGAGGCTTGATGCGGTCCGATGGTACACGAACAGCCTGTTCTGGCTGGTGATTTGTCTGAGCCACGCATTCTGCGAGCCCCAGGAATGATACATGTGCATCGGCCGTTGCGTCAGCGCATGCAGCGGATATTTCTGGAGGTCGACAGCCGCTTCCTCGAACGGCGCGTACCAGAAGGGCAGCGGGTCCATATAGGTCTCGATGCGGTCGCACTCGGCTTCCGGCGGCAGCACCCTGCCATGGCCACGCGCCGCCAGGCGGAAGCGCTGCATCGGTTCGGAATAAAGCTGGAAGACGATCGGCTCAGTCTTCGGGATAAAACCCATCTGCTCGGCGAAGTCGAGATAGGAGCGGTTGGCCATCTTGTAATAACGCTGGTCGGCGGAAAAGTCGTGGTGCCAGAAGCCGCCATTGTCGATGTAGCGCTGCAACTGGTTCGGATTGGGCTCGCCCTTGCCGATCGAAGCGCCGTCCTTGCCGCGCCAGCCGGCAAGCGGTCCGATGCCGGGCGTGCGCTCGTGATTGACGATATAATCGGCATAGTCGCGGTATCTGGCAGCGCCATCCTCGTCGACGAAACCGGGCAGTCCGAGCCGCGCGCCGAGCTCGATCAACACCGACTGGAACGGCCTGACGTCGCGATCCGGCTCGACCACGGGATGGCGGATGGCGTCGCCCGGCCCGTCGGCATGGCTGATCGGCCGGTCGAGCAGGCTGATGCAGTCGTGCCTTTCGAGATAGGTCGTGTCCGGCAGCACGAGATCGGCGAACGGCACGGTCTCGGAGTAATAGGCATCGGAATAGATGATGAAGGGGATCTTGTAGTTGCCGGCCTCGTCTGCGTCGGTCAGCATGGCGATGGTCTCGACGGTGTTCATCGAGGAGTTCCAGGCCATGTTCGACATGTACATCAGCAGCGTATCGATGGGGTAGGGATCACCCGCCCAGGCGTTGCGGATCACCGTGTGCATCAGGCCGTGTGCTGCGAGCGGCGCATCCCAGGAGTAGGCCTTGTCGATGCGAACAGGCGTGCCGGCTTCATCGACCAGCAGGTCGTCCGGTCCGCAGACGAAGCCGAGCGGCATGCCTTCCAGCGGCGTCATCGGCTTGACATGCTTGCCCGCGGGCTTCGGCCCCGGCGGCGCCGAGCGAGGATAGGGCGGCTTGAAACGGAAGCCGCCCGGCACGTCCACCGTTCCGAGCAGCACCTGCAAGAGATGGATGGCGCGACAGGTGTGGAAGCCGTTCGAATGAGCGGAGATGCCGCGCATTGCGTGCATGGCGACGGGCCGCCCCTTGATCGTCTCGTGGCGGCGCCCGGCCCAGTCGGTCCAGGCCACCGGCAATTCGATCGTCTGTTCGAAGGCAACATGCGCAAGTTCGGCGGCGATCCGGCGGATCGTGTCTGCGGGAATGCCGCAGCGTTCCGCGACGGCGTCGGGTGCATGGCTCTCATGTAGATAACGGTCGGCGATGAGCTGGAACACCGGAACGCAGCGGCGGCCGTCGACAGTGAAGTTGCCGGTCAGCGCAGGTTTCGCATCGGCGTCCGTGGCGTCGGCGGGGGTCTTGGCCACCCTGTCCCAGGCCAGCGGGTTACCGGCGCCGTCGCGCACGAACAGCCCGTCATCGGCCGCGCCCGGCTCCTGAATGACGAGGACATGCGCGTTGGTATAGCGCAGCAGATAGTCGAGATCGACGCGGCCGGCCTTCAGCAATTCATGGATGAGGGCGAAGACGAACAGGCCGTCGGTGCCTGGCCGGATGCCGATCCAGTCGTCGGCGATGGCGTTGTAGCCGGTGCGGCACGGATTGATCGAGACGACCTTGGCGCCGCGCGCCTTGAGCTTGCCCAAGCCGATCTTGATCGGATTGGAATCATGGTCCTCAGCGACGCCGAACAGCATGAAGTATTTGGTATTGTCCCAGTCGGGTTCGCCGAATTCCCAGAACGAGCCGCCGATCGTATAGAGGCCGCCGGCCGCCATGTTGACCGAGCAGAAACCGCCATGGGCGGCGAAATTCGGCGTGCCGAACTGGCTCGCCCACCAGCCGGTCAGCGATTGCGACTGGTCGCGTCCGGTGAAGAAGGCGAGCTTCTTCGGATCGGTCCGCCGAATAGCCGACAGCCGCTCCGTTGCGATCGAAAAGGCTTCCTCCCACTCGATCTCGCGGAATTCACCGGAGCCTCGCGGACCGGTGCGCAGCAAAGGCTTCTTCAGCCGCGCCGGGCTGTAATGCTGCATGATGCCGGAGCTGCCCTTGCCGCAGATCACGCCGCGATTGATTGGATGGTCCTTGTTGCCATTGATGTAGCGGACCTTGCCGTCCTTGATGTGGACGTCGATGCCGCAGCGGCAGGCGCACATGTAGCAGGTGGTCTTGGCGATGCTGTCGGAGACGTCGGGCGAGGTGTCGACGCCGTCGCCCTCGTCGGGCGCGCGCGTATCGGCGAGCGGCCGTTGGGACGGTGCGGAATTAGCGCCGCGCGGCGGTCCTTGGATCATGGGTTGCTTTTGTTGTCCGAGTATTTGGCTCGCGTCTTTGGCCCGGGACCACGCATGTAATGTTCTTCCGGGTGGTAGCCATCGCCCGCGAGCCGCCGCCGCAGGATGCGGGTCCAACTGGCGAACAGGGATCTGAAGCGCCCTATCAATTTCTAAGCCTTTGTCACTCGGCCGCGATTTTTTTCTAACTTCGCTTCAAAATTTAGAACAAACCAATCGATCTGTCTAACAACTTGCTCTTGTAATTCCAATCGAATTTGCTTCTTAATTCGGCATGACCCTGGATCAATTGCGCATCTTCGTAGCCGTCGCCGAGCGCGGCCATATGACCAAGGCGGCCGAGCTTTTGGGCATCTCCCAATCGGCGGCGTCTGCCGCTATCCGTTCCCTCGAGCAACAGCACGGCGTCCAGCTATTCAATCGGGTCGGCCGCAACATCGAGCTTGCCCAGGCCGGACACCGGTTCTTGCCCGAGGCCAAGGCCGTGCTCGAGCGCGCCGCTGCCGCCAGCAATGTGCTGGAACATGTCTCGCAGACGATCACCGGAAGCCTCTCCATCGCTGCCAGCCAGACCATCGCCAGCTACTGGCTGCCGCGCCGGCTGGCGTCTTTCCATGAGGCCTATCCCGCCGTCAGGCTGAGCGTCACCATCGGCAATACGAGACAGGTCGAGACCCACGTTCTCGATGGCACGGCGGACTTCGGCCTGGTCGAGGGGCGCACCGAATCCGACGTGTTGCGGCGCGCCAAGGTCGACGTCGACAGGCTGCTGCTGGTCGTGGCGCGATCCCATCCAAAGATGGCGCCGCACGGCACCCCCGATATCAGGGCGCTGCGCTGGATCATCCGCGAAGCCGGCTCAGGCACGCGCGAGGTGCTGGAGGATCTGGCGCGCCGCCAGGCGGTCTCGTTCGCCGATCTCCAGATATTCCTCGTCCTGCCGAGCAACGAGGCGATCCGCCAGGCGGTCGAGGCCGGCGCCGGCGCCAGCATCATTTCCGAGCTTGTCGTCGCCGGCGCGATTGCCGAAGGCAGCCTGCGCTCGGTGCCGATCGACCTGCCGCAGCGCGACTTCGCCATCATCACCCACCGCGACCGCCAGGCAAGCCTCGCCCAGATGGCGCTCAAGGCGCATCTCGGCGCAAAGCCCAAGGCGTCAGCGTAAGCGGATCAGCCGAACTTCCGCTGGGCGTCCAACGCCAGCCCAAGCCCGACCGAACCGAACATGTCGCCTTCGATGACGGACGCCTGCGGCACCAGCGCCAGGATCTCCTGTCTTGCCAGCGGGATCGCGGTCGAGCCGCCGGTCAGGAACACCGCGGTGATGTCGGACGGCTTCACCCGGGCATCCCTGATGGTCTGTTCGACCGTGGCCGCCACCTGCCCGATGTCTCGGGCAATCGTTGCCTCCAGCCCGGCGCGTGTGATTTCGGCCGCGAATTCCACTCCCGGCAGCGCAACCGCGACCTGCGCCGACAATTGCTCGGTCAGCTCGATCTTGGCCCGTTCGACCAAGGCGGCCAGCGCGTGCCCGTAGCGATGCTCGACGACATGAATGAAGCGGTCGACCAGATCGGCGCGTTCGGCCTCGTAGCGGATCTGCCTGAGATGCGACATCGCCCTGGCGGTGTAGACGAGGTTGATGCGCTGCCATGTCGCCAGGTCGATGAAGTAACTGGCCGGCAGATTGCGCTTGCCGTCCTTGGTTGGCGTCAAATAGCCGAGCTCGGGCATGACATGGACGATGCTCAGCAGCCGGTCGAAGTCGGTGCCGCCGATATGGATGCCGCGGCTGGCCAGGATATCGTCCTTGCGGTCGAGCGAGCGGGCGCGCTGCGGCGAGACCCGCACGATCGAGAAGTCGGACGTGCCGCCGCCCATGTCGACGATCAGCGCCAATTCTTCCCGCGTCACCTTCTGTTCATAGTCGAGTGCCGCGGCGATCGGCTCGAACTGGAAGGCGATATGCTTGAAGCCCTGGGCGCGGGCGGCGTTTTCAAGCTCGCCCTGCGCCCTCGCATCGGCTTCCGGATCGTCGTCGACGAACTGCACCGGACGGCCGAGCACCACGCTCTCGACCGTCTCGCCGGCATCCTCCTCCAGCCGTTTCTTCAGATGGCCGACGAACAGGCCGACGATCTCCATGAAGGCGATCGACCGCGCCTTGATGCGCGTCTTTTCGTGGGCGAGCGAACTGCCGAGCACGCTCTTCAGTGAGCGCATCAGCCGGCCCTCGATGCTGTCGGTATAGTCGGAAATCGCGCGGCGCCCGAAATGGGTTCGGTTGTCCTCGAAATTGAAGAACACGGCACTTGGCAGCGTCACCTGGCCGTCCTCAAGCGCCACCAGGCGCGGCCGCCCGTTGTCGACAACGCCAATCGTGGAATTGGACGTGCCGAAATCGATACCGCCGAATGCTGGTCGCATCGCAAGATCCTGTATTCTTGATGTGGGGAGCGACAGCTCGCGCTTCGGCCAGGCCGGGGATCGCGGTCTAACCCATGAAGCTCGAAAGGGGAACCGTCTTTCGGAAAAGATCAGTCCTTGCGGAAGACGAGCCTTCCCAGCCAGCCCGTCAGCATGGCCAGCGATACGGCGAAGACGCCGTAGAGGAAGGAATAGTCGTGCGCGACGCGGAAGATCGACTGTTCGAAGCCGGACTTGCGGATTTCGAGCTGGGCGGAGCTTTCCTTGATGAACAGGCCGCTCTTGAACAGGAAGGCGCGGGCCTTGTGCGTGCCGACCGGAACGTTGGGCGCGAGCCTGACGGTGGCGCGAAACAGGTTCTGCGACAGGAACTGCACGCCGCCGACATTCTCGCTGTAGAGGCCGGTCGCCGCCTTGCGCTCGCGCAGCGCCGCGGTGAATTCCTGGATCGTCGCCGGGCTGTCGCCGGCATCGGCCGGCTGCATGTAAAGGTTGGACGCGCCGAGCGACAATTGCTTGTAGCTGTTCGGATCGGTGACATCCTGCAGCGGGCGCGTCGTCGCCACCGAATAGGACACCGGCACGTTTTCGAAGGTCTCGGATTCCAGGTTGATCCAGATGCCGAGCACCCGGTCCTTGCGGCGCACGACAACCGGCCGGGCCGGTCCTTCCAGGACAACGATGACATCGTATCGCCCCCGGCGCGCGACAAGCGGGTCGGCGTTTTCCAGCGAGCCGAAAATGGTGAGATCGGCACCGGAAAAGTCGGCGGTGATCGAGACATTGTCGGTGGACAGGCCGATCTGGATATTTTCGACCGGTGGCGTCTGCGCCATCGCCGGCAACGCGGCGACGACCGAGAGCGTCAGCCAGGCAGCGGCAACGAACGCCCTCGCACCCGCCATCAGCCCAGATCCACGCCGGAGAGCGAATAGAGGTTGGGCGGAGTCACGAACAGATCGATGGCAAGCCGGATCGCGACCGCCAGCACCAGCAGCGCCAGCAACGCCCTGAGCTGCTCGCCGCGCAGCCTCTGGCCGGCCTTGGCGCCATATTGCGCGCCGGCGACGCCGCCCGCCATCAGCAGGAAGGCGAGCATGACGTCGACCGTCTGGTTGGTGGTGGCGTGGACCAGCGTGGTGTAGGCGGAGGTGAAGATGATCTGGAACAGCGAAGTGCCGATGACGACATTGGTCGGCACTTTCAGGAGGTAGATCAGCGCCGGCACCATGATGAAGCCGCCGCCGACACCCATGATCGACGACAGGAAACCGATGCCGGCGCCCAGCCCAAGCACCGGGATGACACTGACGAACAGCTTCGAGGCCCTGAAGCGCATCTTCAGCGGCAAGCGGTGGATCCAGTTGTGCTGGCCGGGTTTCTTCAGCACCGGGGCGGCACCACTGCGGGTGGCGCGCAGTGCATTGACGCTCTCGACCAGCATCAGCCCGCCGACAGTGCCGAGCAGCACGACATAGAGCAGCGAGATAAACAGGTCGAGCTGGCCGAGCCGGCGCAGGAACCCGAAGACGAAGATGCCGGCGGTGGAGCCGACGATGCCGCCGGCCAAAAGCACCCCGCCGAGCTTGAAGTCGAGCGTCCCGCGCTTCACATGCGACAACGCGCCGGAGAAGGAGGAGGCGATGACCTGGTTGGCGCCGGTGGCGACCGCGATCGCAGGCGGAATGTTGTAGAAGATCAGCAGCGGCGTGATGAGGAAGCCGCCGCCCACCCCGAACATGCCCGACAGGAAACCCACCGCCGCGCCCATGGCCAGCAGCACGAAGACGTTGACGGAAATTTCCGCGATCGGGAGATAGATGCCCACCCGTCAGTCTCGATCAGTATGCCTGTCGGCGAATGCAACCGTTGCGGGCATCTTGCGCCAAAAAAGCTAAATTGTTCTTGCGCCGGCCGGACGGCGAAGTCAAACCTCGCCGCGCCGCCGAAACAAAAAACAACTCAATCAGTTAACAGGCAAATGTGTGGCAAGGGCATCGTGTAAACGACGCATCTGCCGTTATTTGCGCGCCAGCAACGCCCTGATCAGCTTTTCGTCGACCGTACCGGTCGCCTTCATCTTGTTGTCGCTCTGGAAAGCCATGATCGCGGTCTTGGTTTTCCCGCCCATCACGCCGTCGGCGCTACCGGCCTCATAGCCGTTCTTGTTGAGGATGCGCTGGATGTTCTGAACCGCCTTTTTCATATCGACGCTGGCGGTGGTCTGGGGCGTGCCGTCCTGCCAGGATTCGGGAATGTCGGCCGAATTGGCCGCCGGATCGAGCGGTTTTGCCTTCCACAGTTCGGCGGCGGCGCGGGCGCGTTCCAACTGCTCGGGCCTGAGTGCGTTCGCGATCTCGTCGCGCTTTGCCGCCGCGTCCTTGTCGCCGGTCTTGGCGACGAGCGTGAACCATTTGTAGGATTCCTCGAGGTTCTGCTTCATGCCGACGCCTTTCGCCGCCAGGATGCCGAGATTGAACTGGCTGTCCTTGACGCCGAGATCGGCGGCGGCCTGGAACCACTTGGCGGCCGATTCATTGTCGGTCACCCCGTCCGCCGCCATGGCGAAGAGCACGGCCAGATTATGCATGGCGCTGGCGTTGCCCTGTTCCGCGGCCAGCTGGTACCAGGTCTTCGACTTCTTGACGTCGCGCGCGACGCCCACGCCCTTCTCGTAGAAATTGCCGATGCGGTACTCCGCCGGGGCGAAGCCGAGTTCGGCTGATTTCTCGTACCATTTGGCGGCCGCGGCCATGTCTTCCTTGACGCCGCGCGATTCGGCATAGCGCGAGCCGATCTCGAACAACGCCTTGGCGTCGCCGCCGGCCGCGGCGTCGCGCAACGCTGCCGGGCCGGCATCGGCCGGTATGTCGATCTTGGCAATGGCTGGCGTCGTCGAAGCATCCGCGGGTGGAACCGTGCCGGTCATGTCCTGGGCGCTCGGCGTGGTCGCCGGTGCATTGGCCATTGGCTCGGCAGCGGCGGGTTTCGCAGGTGCAGAGATAGTCGATTCTGGCGCCGCGGCCATCGGATCAGGCGATGCCGCCGAAGCCATGGGAGCAGGGGCCGTGGGAGCAGGAACTGGCTCTTCGGACACGGAATCCATCGGGAGTTCGGCGTTGGCCGGCTCGCCGAGAGCGGTCTGCGCCGGCATGTCGTCCTTGCTCCGGGGAGCGGATGGCTCCGCCTGCCTGACACTACGGTCCGGCTCGCTGTCCTGATCTGCGATTTGCGCAGCCGTCTTCGGCTCGCTGGTGGCGACGGCCGACGCGGTTTCCACCGGCTGCGCCGCCACGATCGGCGTCGCATCGTTGCTGGCCATTTCGACGGGATCCGAGAAAAAGGCCTTGCCCAACTGCAGGCCGGCGAGCGCCAGCATGACAGCGGCGGCGGCCATCAGGATCGGCTTGCGCCGCTTCTTGAGCAGGTCGCCGATTCTGAGCGCCTTCACCGGGCCGCTCTTCGTCGACTGCCGCTTGAGAACCTCGGCCTCGGCTGCTGCTGCCTGTGCCGCTCGTCTGGCCGCCGCGATGAAATCCGACTTCGCCGTACCGGTGTCGCCGGTCCTGGCGGCCGGCCCGCGCTCATCGCGAACGCGCTTCATGATGGCATTGAGGTCGGGCGCGCCGGAGCCGGGCTCCAGCGGCCGGTTGGCGAGCCTGGGGTCGAGCGGCTCGTCAAGGTCGACGCTTGGTATCTCGACACCAGGCGCCGAACCGGCAAGCGGCGGAATGTCCGCCTCCTTCTTGCCCTTGAAGGCACGCGCCAGTCCGCCGAACATCGATCTGCGGCCGCGGGCCTGTTCGTCCTGTTCTGGCAGCGTGTCGGAACCAAGCGCCGCCATGGCCGCCGCGGCGGCAGCTTCGGCCGGTGTGCGCGTGTTTGGCTCGTTGCGCATGATGGCAGCGGCACGGCTCTCGAGTTCGGCCATGTCGCCCGTCAGCGGCAGTGGCTGGTCGATATCCATGGACGGCGCAGCTTGAACGGTCATCTTTGACCGCCCCCCGCCACGCCAGCTGTTCTGATCGACCGGTTGCACATTCAGAAGTTCGCTCACCGCGTCGGTCGGCTCGCTGGTTTCCAGCGACCCCAGCCGGTCGACGATCTTCAGCAGCGTGTCGTGGATAGCCTCGAAGGTTCGCGAATTGCGCTCGTCGGAACGGCGCGTCAGTGATTCGAGGGTCTTCAGATCCTGGGCGAGCCCGGAAACGGCCGCTGTGTTGGCGCTGGAGCCGGCCAGCGAACTGACGGCGTTCTCGGCTGCCTCGCGCGCCACGGTGAGGATGGAATCGCGGGTTCCAGCCAGCGACTTCTCGATCTCGTTGAGGCGCGGGCTGATGTCCTCGAATTCCGGCAGTGGTGTGCCCGGCTTCGAAAGATGGGCCGACAGGCCCGCGACCTGCGCTTCCAGGCTGCGGATCAGCGCCGGGTCGATGCCGGCGACTTGTGCCGCGGACGAATCCAGCCGGTGAGAGATATCCTCCAGCCGGCTTTCCAGGCCACGGATCGCCGCCTCGCCGGCGGGATCGGGAGCGCGCGTCTCCATACGATTGGCGAGCGCGGTGAAGCGGGCATCGATGGCGTCCATGATGCCGGTGCTGTCGACCTGCGACGTGCGCTGGTCCAGCCTGTCGGCGACTTCGTCCAGCCGGCGTTCGAGATCGCGAAACAGCATGTTGCCCTGTTCGATGGCGTCGCCCTGGCGGCGTTCCATCATGCCGGACAGCACATCGAAGCGCTGTTCGAGGCCCTGGAAAATATATTCGGCGTCCGGCATGGCGGGCGCCCGGTCGATCTTGTCGGCAATGAGCGCGATCTGCTTGCCGAGGCGCTCCATCGCCTGCTCCGGCAGATTGGCGCGGCCGGCGAGATCGTCGACCCGGCTCGACAGCATGTTGAGCTGGTCGATCACCTGATTGCCGGGCCGGTCCTGCGCGACTTCCTCGATCTGCTGGGCAAGCGAGGCGATGCGCTTCTCGATGCGTTCGAAGGGTTCCGGATCGAATGAATTGGCTTGCGCCGCGACGGTCGAGGCGACGATGGCGCGGGAAATCTCGTCCAGCCGCTCGTCGATCATGCCGAATGTGCCGCTGCTGCGATTGTCCTGCTGGCTGGCGAAATGGTCGACGGCGCCGGCAAGCGTGCGGACCTTGTCTTCGAGCGAACGCAGCGACAGCGATTCCGGCAGATTGTTGACGGCATTGCTGATCTGTTCGAGCCGGTCGGTCAGCATCGCGAGGCCGGGCGCGTCCGACCGCTTCTGCTGATCGGCATCGACGCGATCTTCGAAAGCGCTCCAGCGGCGGTCGAATTCGTCCCAGCGGCGACCGACCGCCTGCACGCTTTCCTCGCGCGCCAGCGTATCGAGCGCGGCTTTGACCTGCTCCAGTTCGAGACGAAGCATGTTGACGCTTCGGTCGTCGCTCTTTTCGGCCAGGGTCTGGATGGCGCCGGAAAGCCGCTCGAACTCGACGCCGAGTTCGGCGCTGCCCTTGCCGCCTCCCGGCTGAGCGCTTGCCTGGAAGGCCCGCTCGATGTCCTTGCGCAGAGCGTCGAACTCGCGCTGCAAGCCGGCAGTCATCTGGTGGCGCAGTTCCTCGCGCAAACCGCGCAGTTCGCCGGCGATCTTGCCGACCACGGCGACGCCGTCCTCCTGGCCGCGCACGCGGTCGATGTCTCGGGCGATCGCCTGGTAATTCTGGTCGAAGGCGGCCGGCGCCGGGCCTTTCGGCCGCTGCTGCGCGGGGCGCGGCTCCTCATACCAGCGCTGCTGGCCATAGGGCTGGGCGCTGGCATAGCGCGGCTCCGCGCCCGGTCGGCGTGGATCGGGACGCACATTTGCATCCTCGCGCGTGCGCTCCAGCCGCTGCTCCAGCGTTTCCAGGGAACGGTTGAGCTCTTCAAGCGTGGTATGCGGCCGGCGCTGCCTGCCGGCGTTGAGTGTATCGAGATAGGACCGCTTGCTGTTCATCGATGCGCCCGTTTCAGAATTGCTGGCCCGTCTTGCTGGCGTATGGCCAGTTTCCCAAAGTCCTGCCGGGAACGAGGCGACCGCGCGGCTTTGCTGCGGTGGAAGGCGAACTTCCCGGGATTTCACCCGCGCTTCGAAAAACCGTGAAAAATTCGCTACAGGATAAACACGGGGTGCCGACATGCGCACATTTCGCCCAACGTGGTAAACAACGCGTTAACCAAGCTTAAGAAGTTGCAACGTTGTTGGGGCCGCCTGCTGCGCGAGGTGTCCGTGCGCCGGGGGGATGCGGCATAACGTTCCGCCCATACACGCCCCAACACAATGCCCTTGCGTCGTGAGACGGCTATCGGTATAGAATTGACGTAAACGTAAAAGGTGCACAGACCGCGTCTTTTGCGATTTGTTTGTTGAAACCACGACTGGAAGCACGCCCCCGCTTCCACTCAGGCGACGCAAGGTCCCGGACCGCGATGCCACCAGACGGGGAAAGCCAGTGACCATGAAACTTGTTTCGCCCGGCGAAGCCGCGGCCAATACCAATGATATGTCTGTCGAAGCCGGCGAGGACCTTGCCCGCATCGGTGAGATGGCCAAGAACTACGGAGTAACGCTGCGCACGCTGCGTTTCTACGAGGACAAGGGCCTTCTCAATCCGCAGCGCGACGGCTCGACCCGTCTCTACACGCGTCGCGACAAGGCGCGGCTGAAACTGATCCTGCTCGGCCGCAAGGTCGGATTCTCGCTGCGCGACGTCAAGCAGATGATGGATCTCTACGATCCGACCGGCTCCAACACCAAGCAGTTGCGGCTGGCGCTCGACAAGTCGGAGAAGCAGCTTGCCCGCCTGCAGAAGCAGCGGGCGCTGATCGAGGACGCCATCGGCGAGTTGAGCAACTCGATGGCGGCGGTGCGCCAGATGCTGATCGAGCGTTCGGCGCCTCAGGCCAGCGTCGCCAGCTAAATCCCTCCCGCCGGCCTCCGGCGAACGGCCGCCAGACAAGTAAGAGCCGCGTGGCCTTGCCGCGCGGTTCTTTGCGTTGCTCAAGGTCCTCCATACGGAGACATTCCGCGCTGGCTTACGGCGCATCACGCCGTTACGCTCACGTGCGTGGCGTCGGGAAAATTTGTCGCATCAAAAAATTGACGTTTACGCAAACGTCAATTTTTGCTATCCCGACTTCAACATTGGTCCGCCTGCCGTGCACGGCTTGATTCCGGGGCCAAGTCCGCATGGTGGAGGAAAAGCATGCCGATCTACAGGGCGCCGGTCCAGGACACGCTGTTCGTGCTGAACGAGGTGTTGGGCTACCAGCGCTATTCCAATCTTCCGGGCTTCTCCGATGCGACGCCGGACGTGGTCGAGGCGATCCTCGCCGAGGGCGCCAAGCTCGCCGAAAACGTCATGCAGCCGCTGAACCGCGTCGGCGACACGGAAGGCTGCGTGCGCCTTGACGATGGTTCGGTGACGACGCCGAAAGGCTTCAAGGAGGCCTTCGACCAGTATCGCGAAGGCGGCTGGATGGGGCTGGCCGCACCCGTCGAGTTCGGCGGGCAGGGCCTACCCTACGCGGTTCATACCGCTGTCGCCGAATATATGGTGTCGGCCAATATGTCGCTGATGATGTATCCCGGCCTGACGCAGGGCGCCATCGCGGCCATCATCACCCATGGCACCGACGAGCAGAAGGCGACCTGGCTGCCGAAGATGGTAGAGGGCGCCTGGACCGGCACCATGAACCTGACCGAGCCGCATTGCGGCACCGATCTTGGCCTGCTGCGCACCAAGGCCGTTCCCAACGGCGACGGCACGTACAAGATCTCTGGCCAGAAAATCTTCATCTCGGCCGGCGAGCACGACATGTCGGATAACATCGTCCATCTGGTGCTGGCCCGCATCGAGGGCGCGCCGGAAGGCGTGAAGGGTATTTCGCTGTTCATTGTGCCCAAGCTCAAGCTCGATACGTCGGGCAATCCCGGCAAGAGGAACACCGTCTCCTGCGGCTCTATCGAGGAGAAGATGGGCATCCATGGGAACTCGACCTGCGTCATGAACTATGACGAGGCCGAGGGCACTTTGCTTGGCGAGGCGAATGGCGGCTTGAAGGCCATGTTCACCATGATGAACGAGGCCCGCCTCGGCGTCGGCCTGCAGGGGCTTTCGCTGTCGGAGGTCGCCTATCAGAATGCCGTTTCCTACGCCAAGGACCGCCTGCAGGGCCGCTCGCTGTCCGGGGCCAAGGCACCGGACAAGAAGGCCGACCCGATCATCGTCCATCCCGACATCCGCCGCGGCCTGATGACCATGAAGGCCTTCAACGAGGCCGGTCGCGCGCTGGCGCTGTGGACGGCGATCAAGTCCGATATCGCCCACCGCTCCGCTGACGACAAGGACCGCCAGGCCGCCGACGACTACACCGGGCTGATGACGCCGGTGGTCAAGGGCGTGCTCACCGACAAGGGCTTCGACCACGCTGTCATGGCGCAGCAGGTGTTCGGCGGCCATGGCTATATCGAAGAGCACGGCATGAGCCAGTTCGTGCGCGATGCCCGCATCGCCATGATCTATGAAGGCGCCAATGGCATCCAGGCGCTCGATCTCGTCGGCCGCAAGCTTGGCTTGAACGGCGGCCGCGCCGTGCAGGCCTTCTTCAGCGAGGTCGGCGAGTTCTGCGAGGAGAACCGCACCGACGAGAATATGGCGCCCTTCACCAAGGCGCTGAAGAAGGGCCTCAACGATTTGCAGGCGGCGACCATGTGGCTGGTGCAGAACGGCATGGCCAAGCCCGACAATGCGGGCGCGGCCTCGACCGACTATATGCATCTCTTCGGCCTTGTGGCGCTGGGCTACATGTGGGCGCAGATGGCGAAGGCCGCCGGCGCGAAGCTGGCGAACGGCGCCAACGGCGCTTCGTCCTTCTACGACAACAAGCTGGTGACGGCGCGCTTTTTCATGGAGCGCATTATGCCCGAGACATCGGCGCACCTCGCCCGCATTTCCAGTGGCGCGGACACGCTAATGGCGCTGCCGGCTGAAGCGTTCTAGGGTTTGGCGGGCCGGCGCCGCCGGCCCACAATTGTCGGAACGCGGAGGAAATCGTGGCGACAAATCCAGCCGAAATTCTTGGCCTGCCGAAGCCCGCTTGGGCGGCGGACGAGGTCGGCATGCTCTACGACATGGCGTCTCGCTTCATGTCGGAAGAGATCGCGCCGCGCTACGACGAGTTCGAGAAGAACGAGATGGTCGACCGCGAAAGCTGGCTGAAGGCAGGTGCGGCCGGTCTGCTCTGCGCTTCGATGCCGGAGCAATATGGCGGCTCCGGCGGCACCTTCGCGCATGAGAGCGCCATCATCGAGGCGATCGGCCATGTCGGCGTCGATGGCTTCGGTATCGGCCTGCACAATTCGATCGTCGCCCCCTACATCCTCCACTATGGCTCGGAAGAGCAGAAGAAGAAGTGGCTGCCGAAACTCGCCACAGGCGAGCTGATCGGCGCCATCGCCATGACCGAACCGGGCGCCGGCTCCGACCTGCAAGGCGTCAAGACGCGCGCCGAGAAGGACGGCAATCGGTACAAGGTCAATGGCTCCAAGACCTTCATCACCAATGGCCAGCTCGCCAATTTCATCATCGTCGTCACCAAGACCGATCCGGCGAAGGGCGCCAAGGGCACCTCGCTGATCGTCGTCGAGACCGACGAGGTGGAGGGCTTCGAGCGCGGCCGCAACCTCGACAAGATCGGCTTGAAAGCCAACGACACGTCGGAACTCTTCTTCAACGACGTGCGCGTGCCGACCTCCAATTTGCTCGGCCATGAGGAAGGCCAGGGCTTCGTCCAACTGATGCAGCAATTGCCACAGGAGCGGCTGCAGATCGGCACCGGGGCCATCGCCATGATCGAGCGCGCACTGGCGCTGACCATCGAGTACGTCAAGGAGCGCAAGGCCTTCGGCAAGGCGATCATCGATTTCCAGAACACCCAGTTCAAGCTGGCCGAACTGAAGACCGAGGCGACCATCGGCCGCGTCTTCTACAATGACTGCGTCGCCCGCCACATCAATGGCGGCTTGGACCCGGTCACAGCCTCGATGGCCAAATACTGGCTGTCCGACCTGCAGGGAAAAGTCGTTGACGAATGCCTTCAATTGCACGGCGGCTATGGCTACATGAATGAATATCCGATCGCCCGCATGTTCCGCGACGCCCGCGTCCAGCGCATCTACGGCGGCACCAACGAGATCATGAAATTGCTGATCGGGCGCTCTCTCTGAGCAGCTTTTCAGCAAACCCAAGGAGCAGAAAATGGCCGAGGCTTATGTCTATGACGCCGTGCGCACGCCGCGCGGCAAAGGCAAAAAGGATGGCTCGCTGCATGAAGTGCCGGCGGTGCGGCTCGGCGCCAAGGTGCTCGAGGCGATCCGCGACCGCAACGAGCTCGATACCGGCGCCGTCGACGACATCATCTTCGGCTGCGTCGACCCTGTCGGCGAGGCGGGTTCCGTCATTCCGCGCGCCGCCGCTTTTGAAGCCGGTTACGACACCAGGGCGCCTGGCATGCAGATCTCGCGCTTCTGCGCCTCCGGCCTCGACGCCATCAATTTCGGCGCCGCCAAGATCGCGCAAGGGTCTGACGAGATCGTCATTGCCGGCGGCGTCGAATCGATGTCGCGCGTCGGCATGGGCGCCTCCGGCGGCGCCTGGTTCATGGATCCCTCGGTCGGCCTGCCTGGCTGGTTCGTGCCGCAAGGCATCTCGGCCGATCTGATCGCCACCAAATACGGCTTTTCGCGCGACGACGTCGACGCCTATGCCGTCGAGAGCCAGAAGCGCGCCGCCAAGGCCTGGGGCGAGGGCCGCTTCAAGAATTCGGTGATCTCGATCAAGGACCAGAACGGCCTGACCATCCTCGACCATGACGAGCACATGCGGCCCTCGACCGACATGCAGTCGCTGGCGGCACTCAATCCATCTTTCGTCATGCCCGGCGAAATGGGCGGCTTCGACGCCGTCGCCGTGCAGAAGCATCCCGAGGTCGAAGAGGTCAACCACGTCCACCATGCCGGCAATTCGTCCGGCATCGTCGATGGTGCGGCCGCCGTTCTGCTCGGCTCTAAGAAGGCGGGCAAGACGCTCGGCCTGAAGCCGCGCGCACGCATCCGCGCCTTCGCCAATATCGGCTCCGAACCGGTGCTGATGCTGACTGGCCCGGTCGATGTCACCGAGAAGCTGCTGCAGCGCGCCAGGATGAAACTGTCCGATATCGACCTGTTTGAGCTCAACGAGGCTTTCGCTTCGGTGGTGCTGCGCTACATGCAGGCTTTCGAGATTCCGCATGACAGGATCAACGTCAATGGCGGCGCCATCGCCATGGGCCATCCGCTCGGTGCCACCGGCGCCATGATCTTCGGCACGGTGCTCGACGAACTGGAGCGCCGCGATTTGAACACCGCGCTGGTGACGCTCTGCATCGGCGCCGGCATGGGCACCGCCACGATCATCGAACGCGTCTGACCGGGAGAAAGACGATGAGCTACACCAATTTCACCCTCGACATCGACGCTGACGGCATCGTGCTGGTCACCTGGGACATGCCCGGCCGCTCGATGAACGTCTTCACCGAAGAGGCGATGCTGGAACTCAATGCCATTGTCGACACGGTGGCGGGCGACGCCGCCATCAAGGGTGCGGTGATCACCTCCGGCAAGGACACTTTTTCGGGCGGCGCCGATATCACCTTGCTGCAGAAGATGCTGGCCACCTTTGCCGCCGACAAGGCCAGGAACGCCGAGCAGGCGACCAAGGCGCTGTTCGACAATGCCGGCAAGATGACCGGACTGTTCCGCAAGCTGGAAACGTGCGGAAAACCATGGGTGTCGGCGATCAACGGCACCTGCATGGGCGGTGCGTTCGAATTGTCGCTCGCTTGCCACGGCCGTGTCGCGGCCGATTCCGACAAGGTCAGGATGGCGCTTCCCGAAGTGAAGATCGGCATCTTCCCGGGCGCCGGCGGCACTCAGCGGGTGCCGCGGCTGACCGACCAGCAGCAGGCGCTGCAGATGCTGACCTCCGGCCAGACGCTGTCGCCGCAGAAGGCCAAGTCGATGGGCCTGATCCACGAGATCGCCGAGCCCAGGAAGCTGGTCGAGGTCGCCAAGGCGATGATCAGGAATGGCCTGAAAGCCGTCCAGCCATGGGACGAGAAGGGCTTCAAGCTACCCGGCGGCCCGATCTATTCGGTGGCCGGCGCCAATCTGTGGCCACCGGCCATCGCCATCCTGCGCCGCGAGACCTATGGCAACTATCCTGCCGCCGCCGCGATCCTGAAATGCGTCTATGAAGGCCTGCTGGTGCCGTTCGACACCGGCTTGCGCATCGAGCAGCGCTATTTCACCGAGATCATGCAGACCAGGGAAGCGGCGGCGATGATCCGTTCGCTGTTCGTCTCCCTGCAGGAACTCAACAAGGGCGCGCGCCGCCCGGCCGGCGTGCCGGAAACGAAGTTCAAGAAGATCGGCATTCTCGGCGCCGGCTTCATGGGCGCCGGCATCGCCTATGTCACGGCCAAGGCCGGCATCCCGGTGGTGCTGCTCGACCGCGACATGGAGTCCGCCGCCAAGGGCAAGGCGCATTCCGACAGCCTGATTTCGGATCAGGTGAAGAAGGGCCGCGCCAAGCCGGAGGAAAAAGACAAGCTCTTGTCGCTGATCACGCCGACGGCCGACTACGCCGATCTTGCCGGCTGCGACCTTGTCGTCGAGGCGGTGTTCGAGGATTCGGCCGTCAAGAAAGCAGCCACCGAACAGGCGGAAGCCGTGCTGAAGCCGTCGGCGATCTTCGCCTCGAACACCTCCACCATCCCGATCACCGCGCTGGCCAAGAATTCGGCGCGGGCGAAGAATTTCATCGGCATCCACTTCTTCTCGCCGGTCGACAAGATGATGCTGGTCGAGATCATCCTCGGCAAGAAGACCGGCGACAAGGCGCTGGCCACCGCGATCGACTTCGTCCGCGCCATCAAGAAGACGCCGATCGTCGTCAACGACACGCGCGGCTTCTACGTCAACCGCTGCGTGCTGCGCTACATGTCGGAAGCCTACAAGATGCTGATCGAGGGCGTTCCGGCGCCGATGATAGAGAATGCGGCAAAAGCCGCCGGCATGCCGGTCGGTCCCCTGGCGCTGACCGACGAAACGGCGATCGACCTTGCCCAGAAGATCATGAAGCAGACCATCAGGGATATCGGCGACAAGGCGGTCGACCCGAAGCAGATGGCGCTGATCGACACGCTGGTCGACACGCATGGCCGCTTCGGCCGCAAGAACGGCAAAGGCTTCTATGACTATCCGCAAAAGCCGGCCAAGAAGAAGCTGTGGCCGGGCCTCAGGGATCTCTATCCGCAGCTTGCGCCGGAAAAGGTCGACTATGAGGAGCTGAAGCAGCGGCTGCTGGTCACCATCGCGCTGGAAGCGGCGCGGGTGATGGAGGAAGGCATCGTCACCGATCCGCGCGAGGCCGATGTCGGCTCGATCCTCGCCTTCGGCTTCGCGCCTTTCACCGGCGGTGTTCTGTCCTACGTCGACGGCATCGGCGCCAAGAAGTTCGTCAAGATCGCCAAGGGCCTGCAGAAGAAATACGGCGCCGAGTTCAAGGCGCCGAAGCTGCTGCTCGACATGGCCGAGAAGGACGAGACCTTCTACCAGCGCTTCGATCCCTATGCGAAGGGCGAGGTGAAGAAGGCGGCCTGACGCCGCCTGGCTTGGGGGCGATGCCAAGAGCGGGTTGACGGCCAGCGCCGTCAACCCGGGAGAAAAGCGATGAACCTCGCCATCCGCACCCTGAAGTCGGCCATTATCGGCCTGCTCGTGCTCGCTGCCATCATCTTCGTGCCGGCGGGAACGCTGGCCTATTGGCAGGGCTGGGCCTTCCTCATTGTCTTCACGCTCTCGACCAACATCATCGGCATCTACCTCGCGCTCAGGAACCCGGCGCTGCTGGAACGGCGCATCAAGGCCGGTCCTGGTGCGGAAACCCGGGCGGCGCAGAAGGTCATCATCACGCTCGCCTTCGCCGGTGCGATCGCGCTGGTGATCGTCTCCGTGCTCGATTACCGCTTCCGCTGGTCGCATGTCCCGGCCTGGGTTTCGGTGTTGGGCAATTTTCTCGTGGCGCTCGGCCTCATGATCGATCTCGCGGTCTTCCGTGAGAACAGCTACGCCGCTTCCACGATCGAAAAGATGGCAGGCCAGACCGTCATCTCCACCGGCCCCTACGCACTGGTGCGGCACCCAATGTATGTTAGCGTGCTGATCCTAGTCATCGGCGTGCCGCTGGCACTGGGGTCTTACTGGGGGCTGCTCTTCATGCTGCTCAACGTGCCGATCCTGGTGCTGCGCATCCTGGACGAGGAAAAAATGCTGAGAGCGGAGCTCGACGGCTATACCGACTACACGCGAACGGTGCGCTACCGGCTCGTGCCCGGCTTATGGTGACCGCCCTCACGCCATCCACCAGCGATTGAACAGCTTGATCGAGGCAGGCGATGGACGCGCGCCCTTGTCCGGACAGCCGGTGGACAAACCGGCGATCGAAGACTAGAACGGGGAAGGTATTTTTTCCTGTTGCAGAGCGCCGGACCGAAAAAGTGTGCAGCGGTTTTCCGAATCCTCCGGGGCTCAAATTAAGAGGCAGAGCAAAAAGTGCTCTCGCATGATCGGGTATGGGCCGCCATCGACGCTCTGGCCGAGCGCTATTCGCTCTCGGCCTCCGGACTGGCTAAGCGCGCGGGCCTTGATTCGACCGCCTTCAACAAGTCGAAGCGGCTGTCCTCGGATGGGCGCCCGCGCTGGCCCTCGACCGAATCGCTGGCCAAGATCATTGAGGCGACCGGCGCCTCGCTCGACGAATTCACCGGTCTGGTCGAAGGCCGGGGCAGGTCCGATTCCGGATTGCTGCCGGTGCAGAAGTCTTCGGTGCCGTTGCTCGGCTTCGCCCAGGCCGGCGCCGGCGGCTTCTTCGACGATGCCGGCTTTCCGGCGGGGCAGGGCTGGGACCTGGTCGAGCTTCCGGCGCGGGCGACGGAAACATCCTATGCGCTGCAGGTCCAGGGCGATTCCATGCTGCCGCTCTACCGCAACGGCGACGTGCTGATCGTCGAGCCTGGCGCCGCCACCCGCAAGGGCGACCGCGTCGTCGTCAAAACCAACGCCGGCGAGGTCATGGCCAAGGTGCTCGACCGCCAGACGGCGAAGTCGATCGTGCTGGTCTCGCTCAATCCCGACCATCCGGACCGCGACATCCCCATGCGGGATGTCGAATGGGTGGCGCGGATTGTCTGGGCAAGCCAATAGGGTGCCGCCGATGCGCCCGCTTCAAGCTGCCGTCGCGATGTTGGTTATCCTGGCGATGGGGACAGCGATCGTCGCTGGCGGCCGCGTCGTTCGTCATGACGAGGACGCTAGCGCCGGTGATCAGGTGCAGGCCGGCTTGGAAGCCCGAGCCGAGGTGCCTGCCGCCGCTGCAATTCCGAGACACCAGGCGGCAAAGCCGGAGGCGGAGGCGCATTCCAGGGCCATCGATCCCAAGGTCGTCGCGCAGCCGCAGCTTCAGGCCGAGGAACTCGAACGGGTCGAGCCGCGCGCGCCGCTGAGTGAACTGGCGCTGGCCGCCCCGCCCAAGCCGCCCAAGACCAAAATGCCCGACGACTGGAAAGGGACAAAACTGTTCCAGCCGGTCGCGCCGGCTGCCGGCGTGATCGAGGCCAAAGGCTATTCGGTCGCGGTTTCCGGCATCGAAATTGTCAAGCAGGACGAAACCTGCACCGATGGCGGCAAATCCTGGGCCTGCGGTATCCGGGCGCGCACCGCGTTCCGCGCCTTTCTGCGCGGCCGGGCGGTGGTCTGCACGGTGCCGCCTGAGGGTGGTCGCGACCTTATCGCCGCCGAATGCCGGGTCGGCAAGCAGGACATCGGCCAGTGGCTCATCGAAAACGGCTGGGCGCGCGCCGCCAAGGGCAGCCCTTACGTCGAGGCCGGCGAGAAGGCGCGTGAGGCCAAGAAAGGCATTTTCGGGCCGGCGCCAAAGCTCTCCGGCCTGCCGCCGGTACCGGCTGTCGTGGCAGCACCGACGGCGGCGCAGCCGATACTCGATCCGTCGGCGACGACGGCCACGCCTTCGACCGAAACGACCGCTACGCCGCCAGTTGACCCGCCAGAGCCTTCTGAATGAGCGCGCGGGTCTCCTCGATGCCATAGAGCGCGACAAAGGAGCCGAAGCGCGGGCCGCGCTCCTGGCCGATCAGCACCTGGTAGATCATCTGGAAGAAGGCGACGGAGACGCCAGGCCCGCCTTCGGGGCTCTGCTTCGAATGGTCCTGGTAGCGCTCGATCCTGCGCGCGACATTGAGCGCCGCGTTCTGGATCGCTTCCCCGGTTGCTCCGGCTGGAAGCGAGGCAAGCGCTTGCGACAGCGCCGCCAGGGCCTCGCTCTCGACATTGTCGGCCGCGCGAAAGGTTTTCGTCGGCTTCACGAAATCGTCGAAATAGCGGATTGCATAGCCCGTCAGCCTGTCGAGCTCGGGATGCGTCTGAGGCGTTACACCAGGTACATGGCGCGAGATGAAGCCCCACAGCACATCCTTGTTCTGGGCGTTGGAGGCACTGACGAGATTGAGCAGCAGCGAGAACGGCACCGGCAGGTCAATTGCCGGCGGGTTGCCGTCATGCATGTGCCAGACCGGATTGCCCAGCCGCTCTTTCCAATCCTGCCTGGGATAGGCGGCGAGGAAGGTGTAATATTCGTCCACCGCCCTTGGGATGACGTCGAAATAGAGCTTCTTGGCCTGCCGCGGCCGCTGGTACATATAGAGCCCCAGGCTTTCGGTCGGCGCATAGGTCAGCCACTCGTCGATGGTCAGTCCATTGCCCTTCGACTTCGAGATCTTCTGGCCATTCTCGTCGAGGAACAGCTCATAGACGAAATGCTCCGGCGCCCGCCCGCCCAGAATGTTGCAGATACGGTCGTAGATCACCGCATTGGTCTGGTGATCCTTGCCGAACATTTCGAAATCGACGCCGAGCGCCGCCCAGCGCATGCCGAAATCCGGCTTCCACTGCAGCTTCACCTTGCCGCCAGTCACCGGCAGCGTGGTTTCTGTGCCATCATCGTCGAAGGTGATGGTGCCAGCCTTGGCGTCGACACGCTTCATCGGGACATAGAGCACACGACCGCTCTTCGGTGAAATCGGCAGGAACGGGCTGTAGGTCGCCTGCCGCTCCGGCCCAAGCGTCGGCAGCATCACCGCCATGATCTCGCTGTAGCGTTCGGCGGCGCGCAGCAGGACCGCGTCGAAGCGGCCAGCCTTGTAATATTCGGTTGCGCTGGCGAACTCGTAGTCGAAGCCGAACGTGTCCAGGAAGCGGCAAAGCATCGCATTGTTGTGGTCCGCGAAGCTCGCATAGTCGCCGCCAAACGGATTGGGGACCGACGACAGCGGCTGGTGCAGATGCGGTTCAAGCGCGGCGCGATCCGGGACGTTGTCGGGAATCTTGCGCATGCCGTCCATGTCGTCGGAGAAGCAGAGCAATTTTGTCTTGACCGTGTCCCTGGTCAGGACGCGGAAGGCATGGCGAACCATCGAGGTGCGCGCAACCTCGCCGAACGTGCCGATATGCGGCAGGCCCGACGGGCCGTAGCCGGTCTCGAACAGCACGGTCTCGGGAAAGTCGGTGCCTCTGTAGCGCTCGACGATCTTCTTGGCCTCCTCGAACGGCCATGCCTTGCTTTCGGCCGCTGCCGCCAGCACCTCGGGATTGAGATCGATGATGTTTGATCCCGCCATGTCACTGTTCCAGGTCGTTCATCCGGCAAAGCCGCTAGATTTTTCAACCGGTCTCTAGGCGTGCCTGTCTTGGGCGTCAACGATCGCCCGCTCTTTTTCCTTGCGGCACAGATACTGCGTTCCTAAGTTCGGAACCCGTTCAAGGAGTAAAAAATGCCGTTGCCGACGCCGCATGAAGCCCTGATCTATCTGATGGTCATCACCTCGGCGTCCGATCGCGACATGACCGATGTCGAACTGGCGCGGATCGGCGACGTCGTCCGCGCATGGCCGGTGTTCGAGGATTTCAACCATGACCGGCTGGTCGAGGTCGCTCAGGCCTGCCAGAAGATGCTGCATGAAAAGGGCGGTCTGGAAGGCGTTTTGGCCAATGTCGCCGAGGCCTTGCCCGAACGATTGCGCGATACGGCCTACGCCGCCGCCTTCGAAGTGGCGGCGGTCGATCTCGAAATGCGCATGGAGGAGGTGCGGGTGCTGCAGCTCATCCGCCGGGAGCTCGATCTCGATACGCTGACTGTCGCCGCCATTGGCCGTGCGGCGAAGGCCCGGCTTCGGACGCTGACCTAAAGCAGGATCGTCAGAAGAAGCTGACTGGACCGGATCAGAAAAAACTGACCGGGCCGGATCAGAAAAAACTGACCGGGAAATAGCGCAGATAGAATTCGGCGAAGATGCCCTTCACGGAAAGCTCCTGCAACGCGTAGTCGAATGCCGCGGCCAGCATCGGATCGTCGGTCCTCGTGGCGATGGCCATGCCCGAGCCCAGATATTCCGGCGCCAGATAGGGGCCGCCGGCAAAGCGGCAGCAGCCCGCGGCATCGGAGCCGCCCAGCCAGAAGGCGAAACGCATGCCGTCGCCGAAGGCGGCATCGATCTTGCCGGCCCTGAGCTCGGCGTAGAGGTCTTCCGGCCGCTCGAATGGAATGATCTGAACGGCGCCGAAATAGTCGCGCAGCATCCGCTCATGCGCGGAGCCGGCGAGCACGCCGACGCGCTTGCCGCGCAACCTGTCGAAGATTGGTTCCGCCAGCGCTTTTGTCTTTGGCATGATGAAGCGCGCCGGAAACTGCAAATAGGAGCGCGAGAAGGCATATTTCGATCGAGACTCCGGTGTGGCGGCGATGCCGGCGATGATCGCTTCGCCTTCGCCCTTCTGCAGCGCGCCTTCGAGCTCGGCCCAGGGCAGCGCCTGGATCTGACATTTTTCGGCGATGCCGAGTTCGGCGCAGATGGCCCGCGCCAGATCGACATGGAAGCCGGACAACCTGCCTGCCCCGTCAAGGAAATTGAAAGGCGGGAAATCTGTGGCGGTCAGGAAACGCAACCGGGGCAATTTGGAGAGATCCGGCTTCGGCAGCCGCTCCTTGGCATCCCACAAGACCGGCACTTGCGGCTCCGCGGCACGCGCGGTCAGCAACTGCGCCCCCATCAATGCCAGCATCAAAACGATGGATGTCCACCGAATTGCCACGCCCCAAACTCCGTTTTGTCCCGGTTATTGGCTTTTCGTACGAAAACGGCCCAGGTACAACGGTTTTTGATTTCATCAAGCTGATTTAGGGATATGATTAGTAAGCTTGCAAATGATTGCATCGCCTCGGCTGGGGGTTAACCGTGGGCGCAGCAGCGGGGCAGCGGGTTTGCATACGGGCCGATGGCAAGGTGCAGGTTTAAGCGCCGGACCGTCGATCTCAATGCGGAAGGCAACATGGGGTAGATGTTGCGATGGGTCACTTCGATCGCACACTGGAATTCATAGATCAGCTGCAGCACGCCAACACGGCGGCGTCGGTCTGCGAAAAGCTGCTTGGCATAACCTCGGAGTTCGGCCTGACGGCACTCATGGCCGGGACGGTACCGCAGCCAGGCACCCCAAGAGGCCAGCAAAAAGATCATGTGCTGCTTTGCGAGTGGCCGGTGGAATGGCTGGAGCGCTATGTGTCGCGCAACTATGTCGACCACGACCCTGTCGTCAGCCATATGAAGCAGCTTCAGGCGCCGTTCCAGTGGCGGGAGGCCGCTCAGGGCATTCGCATCGACGAGAGCAGCGGCGAAGTGATGGGCGACGCCGGCGAATTCAAGCTGCGCGACGGACTGGCCTTCCCGCTGATTACGCTGGACGGCCAGATCGTCATGGTATCGCTGGGCGGCGAGGCCGTCGAACTGTCGGGGGCCGAATTCGGGCTGGTGTCGCTGGTGTCGACCTATGCCGTCGGCCGCGCCATGCAGCTCCACACGATGGCCAACAAGACCATCGATCACATTGAGCTGACGCCGCGCGAGCGCGAATGCATGCAATGGGCGGCCGTCGGCAAGTCCGAGTGGGAGATTTCGCAAATCCTCGGCATCTCGGAACACACGTCCGAGAAACACCTTCTTAACGCCAAGAGCAAACTCGGTGCCGTCAACCGGGTGCAGGCGGTCGCGGAAGCGATAAGGCGCGGCTATATTAGCTAGGTCGGCCGCGCCGGCCTAGAAATTCTTGCCTACGTGATCACGTAATTTTCTCGGGACAGCCCGGCCGTATCTTCCTCTTAAAACCAGGAGACGGCGAATGCTTTTTTCCCTAAATACTCAGGAATTGATGGAACGCCCCGACCTTTGGGAGGCGGTTCATCGCTTACGTTACAAGATCTTTGTCGAGGAGATGGGCTGGACCGATCTGCAGCGTCCCGATGGCCTTGAGATCGACCAGTTCGACCACGACGAAGCGGTACATCAGCTTGTCATCCGCAATGGCGAACTGGCCGGTTATCAGAGGATGTTGCCGACGACGCGGGCGCATCTTCTGACTGATGTGCTGGCGGATCTCTATGAAGGCACGCCGCCTTCGGGGCCGAATGTCTGGGAACTGACCCGTTATGCGGTGGCGCCGGGCTTTCGTGACGGCAAGCGCGGCGTGTCGACGGTCGGCACTGAGCTGATCGCCGGTTTCGTCGAGTGGGGGCTGAAGCGCAACGTCAACCAGGTGATCATCGAATTCGAGCCGATGTGGGTCCTGCGTGCGTTGCAACTGCACTTCCTGGCCACGCCGCTCGGCTACCAGCGCACTTACGGCAACCAGCAGGTCGTCGCCACGCTGCTCACCTTCAACGACCATACGCTGGACGTGGTGCGTTCGCGTCGCAACCATTACGCGCCGGTGCTGGCCAGGGGATATCCCGACATGCTCGGGATGAGGCGGGCATCGTGATGGAGACGGTCATGAACATCCACGCGCAAACCGAGTTCCGCAATCATACTCTGATTGTCACAGTGTCGTCGGACGACGGCCGGCCGGTGCTGGACAGGCGGGCCTATGAAAGCCTGGCGAGAACCTTCCACGAGGCCGCCGTCGACGATGAGGTACGGGTCGTGGTGCTGCGTGGCCTTGACGGCTGCTTCTGCCTCGGCGGCGATTTTTCCGAGTTCCTCGATGCCACCAAGCATCAACGGTTGATCGCCGCCGTCACCGACATGTTCCGCACGTTGGCGACGTTTCCAAAACCGGTCCTTGCCTGCGTCGACGGCGACGCTGTCGGTGTCGGCTGCACCATCCTGTTCCATTGCGACATGGTGCTCGCCTCTGATGAAAGCACGTTCCGGGTGCCGTTCGTCGATTTCGGCCTCGTGCCGGACGCCGCGACCAGCATTCTGGCGCCGCGGAAGCTCGGCTATGCCGGCGCCTTCCGCTTCTTCTGCCTGGGCGACACGCTCCGCGCCGAGGATGCCAAGGCGCTCGGTCTGGTCACGGAGATCGTGGCGGGCGGCAGCGTCGAGGAAGCGGCGCTTGGCAGGGCCAGGCAACTCGCCAAGAAGCCGGTCGCCGCACTGCTGCAGACGCGCGACCTGCTGAAGGGCGACACCGGTGTGCTTTGCGACCGCATCGATCAGGAGATCTCGCTTTTCCAGCAGGCTTTGCAGGACGACGTCACGCTAAAGCGGCTGCAGCGGATCGCCAGGCTGGCGGCTTGAACGGCCACGCCGAAGAGCGATCGATGGATCTGGCGCCGCGCGGCAAAGAGGCCGCGCGGCGCTTGAAATGTCAGTCCTGTTTTCCCAGGAATGACGGCCCTTCGCCGATGATCTTCTTGTCTTCGTTGCCGATGGCATCGAGGTCGCGGCCTTCATAGGGCAGCGACAGCAGGATGCGCCGGATGACGGCAAGCCGCGCGCGCCGCTTGTCGTTGGCCCGCACGATGATCCACGGCGCGAACTCCTTGTGCGTGCGTTCGAGCATCTGGTCGCGCGCCCTGGTGTAGTCGTCCCACTTCGTGATGCCGGCGACGTCGATCGGCGAGAATTTCCAGTTCTTGAGCGGGCTCCAGCGGCGATCGTGGAATCGTTCGAGCTGGGCTTCCCGGCCGATGTTCAGCCAGATCTTGAAGAAATGGATGCCCTCGTTGCAGATCATCCGTTCGAAATGCGGCGTCTCGTCCAGAAATTTCTCGTGCTGTTCCGGCGTGCAGAAACCCATCACCGGTTCGACCCCGGCGCGGTTGTACCAGGAACGGTCGAAAGTGACGAATTCTCCCGCCGTAGGGAAATGATCGACATAGCGTTGGAAATACCACTGTCCGCGTTCGGTCTCGGTCGGCTTGGTCAGCGCCACATTGCGCGCGGTGCGAGGGTTCATGTACTGGTGCAGCACGAAGATCGTGCCGCCCTTGCCGGCGGCGTCGCGTCCCTCGAACAGCACCATCACCCGCTTGCCGGTCGACTGCAGCCAGGCCTGCGCCTTGACCAGTTCGATCTGCAACCGCTCGAGCGGCTCGTCATAATCCTCGCTCTTCATTTTCTTGTCGTAGGGATAGCCGCCCGAGCTCAGCTTGTTGTCCTCGACCCAGTCGGGAAGCCCGGGATTCTCGATGTCGAACTCCCGCTCCCTGCCGTCGATCCTGATCTTCAGCGGACCTGATGCGGGTGTTGCGGGACTTTCCTGGGGCTTTTTCATCGAGACGAACCTTTCCAGCTTCGGGACTCATGCTATTGGGAGCCTTACTGCATCGGCCCGAAAATCGGAATCGATTTTCGGAAACAGGATGCCAGGGCACGAGGTGCGCGCGAATGGCTGACAATGGCTGAGATGGGCGCGGAGCAGCAAGGCGCGGCGCAAGCCATCGCTATCCGGCTGTGGAACAGCCGCTGGCTGCTTGCTGCCGGCATCGTCGCGGTTCTGGCGGTTTATTGGTTCGCAGGCATGTCCGGCTATGTGGTGCTGCTGGCCTGCGCTGTGCTGCTTGCCGCCGCGATGCTGCAAACCGACGCTGCGCGCCAGTCCGCCGAGAGCGCCGCGGCGATAGAGGCCGGTGGGCTGCAGCGGCTGTCGGGCGAATATCTGGCGGCGGCGGTTGCCGATCCGCTGATCATCTTCGACCGCACCGCCGTGATCGTCCATGCCAACGCCGCTGCCTTCGCCGCTTTTGGCGGTATCGCGCCGGGCCTGTCGCTGTCGCTCAAATTCCGCGCGCCCGAAATGCAGACCCTGCTGGACAGCATCTTATCGGGAGATGTCGCATCGGATGTCGTCGACTATACCGAAAAGCTGCCGGTCGAACGGGCCTACCGGGTGAGCGCCTCTTCGGTCGGTCACGGCACCGATCTCTATGTCCTGGTGTTCAAGGACCAGAGCGAGGCGCGCCGGATCGACCGGATGCGCGCCGATTTCATCGCCAATGCAAGCCACGAACTGCGCACCCCGTTGGCCTCGATATCGGGCTTCATCGAGACGCTGCGCGGGCCGGCCCGCAGCGATCCGGCGGCGCGCGAACAGTTTCTGCAAATCATGCAGAACCAGACCGGCCGCATGGCGCGCCTGATCGACGATCTCTTGTCGCTGTCTCGACTGGAGATGAAGCCCTATCTGAAGCCGGGAACCGAGGTCGATCTCCGCCAGACCCTCGGCAGTGTCATCGATTCGCTTGGGCCGCTTGCCAGGGAAAACGGCGTCGCCATCGAGCGGGATTTCGCGGAAGGGTCGCTCGATGTGCCAGGCGACCGGGACGAACTGTTCCAGGTTTTCGAAAACCTGCTGGAAAACGCCTGCAAATACGGACAGTCGGGCGGCCGCGTCGTGGTGTCGATCGCTCGCAGCGATGTTCCCGAACCGGGCATCGACGTCACCATCAGGGACTACGGTCCCGGCATTGCCGAAGAACACATCCCGCGCATCACCGAGCGCTTCTACCGGGTCGACGTCGAGAACAGCAGGACCCAGAAAGGCACGGGCCTCGGCCTGTCCATCGTCAAGCATATATTGACACGCCACAATGCCAGACTTTCGATCAAGTCTGAGGTTGGCAAGGGCGCAGCCTTCTCGGTTCATTTGCCGACGCGCTGACGCCGCACTATGTGCTAACTGCCGATTTCTTTTTTCTGTCATCGCGCTAGCGTATCAGCGGAGGATTCGGGAAGACGACTCAGTCTGAAGACCATGGGAAGGCATTTCATCCATGCAGTCCGTGCACATCGTCAGCGCCTATGACGAGGAGCTGAAATACCTGTCGAAGCGCATCGCCGCGATGGGCGGGCATGCCGAGCGCATGGTCGAACAGGCGATCGCGGCGCTGGTCAACGCCGATCCCGGCCTCGCCCAGAAGGTCATCCGTGACGACCTGGTTCTGGACGAGGGACAGCGCGAGATCGACGACAAGGCGATTGTCATCATCGCCAAGCGTCAGCCGATGGCGACGGATTTGCGCGAGATCGTCGGCGCGATCCGCATCTCGGCCGACCTCGAACGGGTCGGCGACCTTGGCAAGAATGTCGCCAAGCGGGTGGTTTCCGTCATCGAAGGGCGCCAGCCGACCAGCCTGTTCCGTGGCCTCGAGGCACTGGCCGACCTCGCCTTGACGCAGCTTAAGGAAGTGCTCGACGTCTACGCGTCGCGCTCGGTGGAAAAGATCGGCTTCGTGCGCGACCGCGACGACCAGATCGATGCCATGTACACCTCGCTGTTTCGCGAATTGCTGACCTATATGATGGAAGATCCGCGCAACATCACGCCTTGCACGCATCTGCTGTTCTGCGCCAAGAACATCGAGCGGATCGGCGATCACGCCACCAACATCGCCGAGACGATCTATTACATCGTCACCGGCGACCAGATGCCGGCCGAGCGGCCGAAGGGCGACAAGACGGACAAGGTCGTTCTTCCCGCAACGCTGCCGGTGAAGTGAACGCACCACCTCTCGTACGTTCTGCTAATATAGGCTAAGCTTTCCCCCCTTCCTGGTCCGAAGCCATGCATTCGGGAGGTTGCGATGGAAAACGTTCGAAACCTGACCCCAGCCCCGACGCCGACCTCCGGCATCGTCGCGTCCAGTGTCTATACCGCCGGCCGGCGCATCGCCGACATTCCGATCGAGGAAGCTGGCGAATGGGCTGGCAAGCCGGGCCATGTCGTCTGGATCGGCCTGCTGGAGCCCGACCGCAACCTGTTGCTCCGCGTCCAGGCGCAATTTCATCTGCATGAGCTGGCGATCGAGGACGCCGAGCATCCGCATCAACGGCCGAAGATCGAGCAATATGGCGATGCCTTGTTCATCGTTGCCCGCACGGCTCAACTGATCGACGGCCGCGTCACCTTCGGCGAGACGCATCTGTTCGTCGGCGCCGGCTACATCGTCAGCGTCCGGCACGGTCCATCGACCTCTTATGCCGCCGTCCGCCAGCATTGGGAAAGCTGCCCGCATTCGCTGGCCAAGGGCGAGGATTTCGTCCTCTATGCCATTCTCGATTTCATCGTCGACAACTACATGCCGGTGCTCGAGCAGATCGAGGACGAGGTCGAGGCGATCGAGGACAAGGTCTTGCTAAGGCCTATGATCGGGCCTGATATCGAGCGGCTCTATATGCTGCGCCGCGATCTGTTGCGCTTGCGCAATGCGGCGCTGCCGCTGGTGGAGGTCTGCCGCCGGCTGACCAGCGCCGACCTGCCGCAGATCCATGCGGCCATGCATCCGCTGTTCCGCGACGTGACCGATCATATCCGCACCGTCCAGGAAAAGATCGACAGCTTGCGGGAGGTTCTCGCCTTTGCTTTCGAAGCCAGCCTTCTGGTGGGCCAGAGCCAGGAAACGGCGAACACCAAGAAGCTCGCCTCGTGGGCTGCCATCTTGGCGGTGCCGACGGCGCTCGCCGGCATCTACGGCATGAATTTCGACGACATGCCGGAACTGAAGATGGAATATGGCTACCCGATCGTGCTGGCAGCGATCGCTTCGATCTGCTGTTTCCTGTACTGGCGGTTCAGGAAGAACGGCTGGTTGTGATGGTAGGGCAGTAGGGAATAGGGCAGTAGGGCAGTAGGGCAGTAGGGCAGTAGGGCAGTAGGGCAAGAAAACACATCTCAAGCGCAGCCCAAACATACTGCCCTACTGCCTTACTCCCCTATTCCCCTAACTACCTGCTCCGCCGCCGCTCCGAAGCCGGCTGGAAAGCCACGCGGGCGTGGTATTTGCAATAGGGCCCGGTTTCGGCAGCGTCATTGCCGCAGAAATGGAATTCTTCCGAAAGCGGATCGCCATTCGGCCATTTGCAGGTCCGCTCGGTCAATTCTACGAGCTGCAGATGCCGCGAGATCGGTACGACGACGTTCTCGACCGGGCGGATGTAATGACGCGCCACCGGTTCGGCGTCGAATTGCGCCTGCAACGCGGTCGCTCCGATCGACGTGGTCATATGTCGCGCCGCGCTTGCCGCCCGCGATACCGATTTCTGTACGCTCGATCCCTGCACGCTCTTCTTCTGGCGTGCCGGCGAGGCGGTCGAGCGTCCGCGGCCCGACAATTTCAGCCGGTGTACCTTGCCGATGACCGCATTGCGGCTGACGCCCCCGAGCTGTGCGGCGATCTGGCTTGCGCTCAGTCCTTCCGACCACAGTTTTCTAAGAAGTTCGACTCGCTCGTCAGTCCAGTTCATGAGACCGCGCTCCTGCTGAGGCGTGCGGCGATCGGAATCCTTTCCCGACCCGGCTCCCGCCGGGCAAACAACACCACATATACCGGGTGATTAGGTCCGCCGCACGAAATCTAGTTATTTCTCGACTACAAATACCTTATGCGCTGACTCGGTGACAAGAGTCCCAAGGGCAACACGAATCGGTTTTTTCGGTTTTCCCCAACTTGCCCGGTCGCTTATGAGCCGGCGTCTCGCTGAGGGGCTTGGCGCGCGTCCTTGCGCGACGTTTTCGTTGACTTCATGGCCGAAAAACACGATAAGCCGCAAAGGCCGCCGCTTTGGCGGCTTTTTTGATTTTCCGGTTCCGGAGAAGCATATAATGAGCGGTTCGGCGCTTTTCGAGACCTTTGCTCGCGCACCCCTGGCTTTCGACCACGGGGAAGGCACTTGGCTGGTTACCGACAAGGGCGAGCGATATCTCGATTTCGCTGGCGGCATCGCCGTGAATTCGTTGGGCCACAGCCATCCGCATCTGGTCGCCGCGCTCACCGACCAGGCGGCCAAGCTCTGGCATGTCTCCAATCTCTACGAGATTCCGCAGCAGAGACGGCTGGGTGAGCGGCTGATCGACGCCACCTTCGCCGACAAGGTGTTCTTTACCAATTCCGGCGCCGAGGCGCTGGAGTGCGCGATCAAGACGGCGCGGCGCTACCACTTCGTCAAGGGTCAACCAGAGCGCTTTCGTATTATCACCTTCGAAGGCGCTTTCCATGGCCGCACCCTGGCGACGATAGCTGCGGGCGGCCAATACAAATATCTCGAAGGATTCGGCCCCAAGGTCGAAGGCTTCGATCAGGTCGGTTTCGATGACATCGATGCCGCCGAAAAGGCGATCACGCCGGAGACGGCGGCGATCCTGATAGAGCCGGTACAGGGCGAAGGCGGCATCCGTCCGGTGCCGACACAGTCGCTGAAACGGCTGAGGCAGCTTTGCGAACAGCATGGCCTGCTGTTGATCTACGACGAGGTCCAGTGCGGCATCGGCCGCACCGGAAAACTGTTCGCGCATGAATGGTCCGGCGTCACGCCCGACATCATGGCCATCGCCAAGGGCATTGGCGGAGGCTTTCCGATGGGCGCCTGCCTGGCCACCGACGAGGCTGCGGTCGGCATGACCGCTGGCGTGCATGGCACCACCTTCGGCGGCAATCCGCTGGCGATGGCGGTCGGCAACGCCGTGCTCGACGTGGTGCTGGAAGACGGTTTCCTGGAGGATGTCCAGCGCAAGGCGCTGTTGCTGAAGCAGGGCCTGGCGGGTGTCGCCGATGAATTCCCTGATGTCATCGAGGGTATCCGGGGGACCGGACTGATGCTTGGCCTCAAATGCGCCATGCCCAACACCAAGGTGAACATGGCGCTGCGCGGCCAGCATCTGCTGACGGTTCCGGCCGGCGACAACGTCATCCGCCTGCTGCCGCCGCTCACCGTCACCGATGCCGAGATCCATGAAGCGCTCGACCGCATCCGCGCCGGTGCCCGGGGCCTGGCGGACGCCATCGCCGCGGCTGCCGCGAAGTAATCCTGGAACCAGTCCTGATGTCACTTCGCCATTTCACCGATCTCTCCGCCGTTTCCGCGGGCGACCTGCGCTTCATGCTGGACGACGCGGTGGTGCGAAAGGCGCGCCTCAAGGCCGGCGAGCGGACGAAGCCGCTCGAAGGCAAGGTGCTGGCGATGATCTTCGACAAGCCGTCGACACGCACGCGCGTCTCCTTCGACGTCGGCATGCGCCAGCTCGGCGGCGAAACCATCATGCTGACCGGCACGGAGATGCAGCTCGGCCGCTCTGAAACCATCGCCGACACCGCCAAGGTGCTGTCGCGCTATGTCGATGCGATCATGATCCGCACCACCTCGCATGAGCGGCTGCTGGAGCTGACCGAGAATGCCACCATACCCGTCATCAACGGGCTGACCGACGACACCCATCCCTGCCAGTTGATGGCCGACATCATGACCTTCGAGGAACATCGCGGTCCGGTGGCCGGCAAGACAATCGCCTGGACCGGCGACGGCAACAACGTGCTGCATTCCCTGCTGGAAGCTTCGGCGCGGTTCGCCTTCAACCTCAATGTCGCGGTGCCCGAAGGCAGTGAGCCGGGCGAGAAGCATGTCGACTGGTCGAAGCGGCATGGTGGCAGGCTGAACTTCACCCGCTCGCCCGAGGAGGCGGTCCACGAGGCCGACTGCGTCGTCACCGACTGCTGGGTGTCGATGGGCCAGGAACACCGCGCCCGCGGCCACAACGTCTTCCTGCCCTACCAGGTCAATGCGGCGCTGATGGCGAAGGCCAAGCCCGACGCGCTCTTCATGCACTGCCTGCCGGCGCATCGCGGCGAGGAGGTCACCGACGAGGTCATCGACGGGCCGCATTCGGTGGTGTTCGACGAGGCCGAGAACCGGCTTCATGCCCAGAAGGCGGTCCTGGCCTGGTGTCTGGGCGCTTGATCCGGGCCACCTTGATCTGGGAATGCGTGGTGCCTATTTCAGGCCCATCACGCAAAATGAGCGCGTTTCGACGCATGCGCCCCGCAGGGCGGCATGGCCGCGCCCCGGAGCTTTGTCATGTTGGAAACCCGTCAATTGGCTGAACATCAACCCAAACTCGGCGAATTCGGCTACGCCGGCGACGATCATGTCGTACCCTTCGAGGTCGACCCGCTCGATGTGCGCGGCCGCACCGTCCAGCTCGGGCCGATGCTCGACGCCATCCTTTCGCGTCACGATTATCCCGAGCCGGTCGCCCGTCTCCTGGCGGAAGCCTGCGTGCTGACGGTGCTGCTTGGCACCTCGCTCAAGTTCGAAGGCAAGTTCATCCTGCAGACCCGCACTGACGGGCCGGTCGACATGCTGGTCGCGGATTTTTCCACGCCGTCCGCATTGCGGGCCTACGCGCGTTTCGATGCCGACCGGCTGGAGGCGCTGACGGCCGCCGGCGAGACGTCGCAGCAGACGCTGCTCGGCAGCGGCGTGCTGGCGCTGACCATCGACCAGGGCGCCCACACGCAACGTTATCAGGGCATTGTCCAACTCGACGGCGAGACGCTGGAGGAGGCTGCGCGCACCTATTTCCGTCAGTCGGAACAGATCCCGACCGATCTCCGGCTTTCGGTGGCCAAGCTGTTGACGCCCGGCATCGGCGGCGCCCGCGAGCAGTGGCGCGCCGGTGGTATCCTGGCGCAGTTCCTGCCGCAGTCGCCCGAACGTATGCGCGTGCCCGACCTTCCGGGCGGCGACGGCGATCCGCGCGAGGAGGTCCATGACCCGGCCGACAATTCCTGGCAGGAACTGCTGGCGTTGCTCGGCACCATCGAGCCGACCGAACTGATCGATCCGACGATCGGCGCCGAGCGGCTGCTCTATCGCCTCTTCCACGAGCACGGCGTGCGTGTCTTCGGCGGCGTGCCGGTCGCCGACCAATGCTCATGCTCCAGGGACAAGATCCGTGGCATTCTCGAAGGCTTCTCCGCCGACGAGATCAGCGATAGCACCGAGGAGGGCGGCATTCACGTCGCCTGCGAATTCTGCTCGAAGCAATATGACTTTGACCCGGCGGAGTTCGCGGCGGCTCAGTGAGGGGGACGCGAAAGCGCGGATCAGTTCACCGTGCGCCGCGTGCCTGGCAAATCGAGCGAGAAGGCGGGGATGGCGATGTTGAACGTCTCGCCCCGCGCGTTGCGCATCGTGTAGTGGCCGACCATGATGCCGGACGGTGTCGGCAGCGGGCAGCCGGATGTATATTGATAGCTGTCGCCGGGGTTGAGTTCGGGCTGGTCGCCGACGACGCCGGCGCCGCGCACTTCCTCGACGCGGCCGGCGCCGTCGGTGATATGCCAATAGCGCGACAGAAGCTGCACGAATTCGTCCGACTGGTTGTCGATGGTTACGTGGTAACCCCAGACATAGCGGTTCTCCGACGGGTCCGAGCGATCTTCCAGGTAGAACGGCCTGACCAGCACTTCGATGTTGCGCGTAACGGCGCGGTACATGGACTACTCCGGTTGCTGCGGCAGGGAACATTTGTCCCGCTGCGCGGTTGAATGCGGGAGCGCGGTCCCCGTTTTGCTGGCCTTAAAGCGCACGTGCCGAAAAACAATGTCATTTAAGTGACACATGACAATGTTGGTGTGCACAGACTGTGCCGGGCGACTCGGGCGCTCTGTCGGCTACCGCATCGGCCCGAAAATCGAATTCGATTTTCGCAAAGTACGATGCGTAGACTGCGTTAGAGCATCCTTTGCGCGTCCAAATGGACGCGCGGCGCTCTAATGAAACGGCCGCGGGCGGCCTTTCCGGAGTGACCAGATCTCGATGGAACTGACTCTCGCAGCCGCCTTCGCTTCTTCAGCCCTTCTTCTTTCAAATCTCGCCAGCATCATGCTCGCCTCGTCGCGGCTGAAGGCGCGGCGGGTCATCGCTGTACCCTCCGGGAAGCAGCCGCCTCTCTCAATCGTCGTGCCGTCGCGTGGTGTAGAGCCGTTCACCGAGGAGACGCTTCAGCGCGCCTTCTCGCTCGACTGGCCGCACTACGAACTGATCTTTTGCGTCGCCCATGCCGACGACCCGGTGGTCAAGCTCATCAACGCCGCGATCGCCCGCTATCCCAATGTACCGGCGCGGCTGCTCACCGGCGATGACCGCATCAGCGCCAATCCCAAGCTCAACAACTGCGTCAAGGGCTGGGAAGCCGCACGCCACGATTGGGTCATCCTCGCCGACTCCAACGTGTTGATGCCCAAAGACTATGTCCAGCACCTGATGGCCGCCTGGCGGCCGGACACAGGCCTTGTCTGCTCGACCCCGACCGGCTCACGGCCGGATGGCTTCTGGGCCGAAGTCGAATGCGCCTTCCTCAACACGCTGCAGGCGCGCTGGCAATATGCCGGCGAGGCACTCGGCCTCGGCTTTGCCCAGGGCAAGAGCATGCTGTGGAACAAGCCGATGCTTGACGCGAACGGCGGTATCCACGCGCTCGCCGCCGAGATCGCCGAGGACGCTGCTGCGACCAAGCTGGTCAATGGGCTCGGCTTGCGCGTCAACCTCGTCGCCTCGCCCTTCGAGCAGCCGCTCGGCCAGCGCACATTTGGCGAAATCTGGTCGCGCCAGGCCCGATGGGCGCGACTGCGCCGCGTCACCTTCCCACTGTTCTTCGCGCCCGAGATATTAACCGGCGTGGCAATGCCACTGCTGTTGGCACTGGTCGCGGCGGCAAGCGCCGGTATCAGCCTGCCCACCACGGCTTTATGCGTGCTGCTGATTGCCTATGTGCCGGAATGCATGCTCGCCTGGGCCAAGGGCTGGTATCTCTCGCCACGCACCATAACCGCCATGATCGTGCGGGATGCAATGCTTCCCGCGATTTGGGCACGTGGCTGGCTGGGCGGTGCTGTCGAATGGCGTGGCAACGCCATGATCATCCGCACCAAGGCGATGACCGAGCTGGAAGAAAGCGTCTGAGCAAATCCTGTCGCCCGGCGGCTGCTATCTGGCTGATTTCAGCGCCTGCTCGACATCCGCGAGCAGATCATCCGTATCTTCAAGTCCGACCGAAAGCCTGAGCGTGCCGGGTCCGATGCCGAGTTCGGCGCGGGCTTCGTCGCTCAGATTCTTGTGCGTCGTCGTCGCCGGATGGGTGATCAGGCTCTTGGCATCGCCGAGATTGTTGGAGATCAGCACGATGTCGAGGGCGTTCTGGAAGGCGAAGGCCGCCTGCTTGCCGCCCTTGACGTCGAGGCAGATCAGCGTCGAGCCGCCTGTCATCTGCTTCTTGACGACGGCGGCCTGCGGGTGATCGGCGCGGCCGGGATAGATGACGCGGGCGATTTCCGGCCGCTCGGCGAGGAAATCCGCGATCTTGCCGGCGCTCTCCGTCTGCTGGCGCACGCGCAACGGCAGCGTCTCCAGGCCCTTCAGCAGCGTCCAGGCATTGAACGGCGACAGGCTGGGGCCGGTGTGGCGGAAATAGTCGTGCAAATTCTCGTCGATCCACTTCTTGTCTGACAAGATGACGCCGCCGAGGCACCGCCCCTGGCCGTCAATATGCTTGGTCGCCGAATAGACGACGATGTGGGCGCCGAGTTGCAACGGCTTCTGCTGCAAGGGGGTGGCAAAGACGTTGTCGACGATCAGCCGCGCCCCGATCGAATTGGCGAGCGTTGCCACGGCGGCGATGTCGACCACCTCCAGCGTCGGATTGGTCGGGCTTTCCAGGAAGAACAGCTTGGTGTTCGGCCGGACCGCCTTTTCCCAGTTGGCGATGTCGGTGCCGTCGACCAGCGTCGCCTCGATGCCGTATTTCGGCGCCAGCGTCTCGACCACCCAGCGGCAGGAGCCGAACAGCGCGCGTGCCGCCACGATATGGTCGCCGGCCCTGGCGCTGCACAGAAGGGCAGCGGTCACCGCCGACATGCCGGATGCGGTGGCGCGCGCATCCTCGGCGCCTTCGAGCGCACACATGCGCTTCTCGAACATGTCGACCGTGGGATTGGCGTAGCGCGAATAGATGAAGCCCGGTTCCTCGCCCTTGAAGCGGGCTTCCGCCGCCTGTGCCGTCTCATAGACGTAACCCTGGGTGAGGTACATTGCCTCGGACGTTTCGCCAAAGCCGGAACGCAGCGTCCCGCCATGCACGAGTGCGGTTTGAGGCTTCCAGTTGCGCTTCTTGCTTGTCATCACTTTGTTCCAGACACAAAAAACCGGCCGCGAAAGTCGCAACCGGTCCATACGGCCTTGCGGCCCGACGGTCCTTTAGCGACTTGTTTAACGTGGCTGCAAGCCGACCGGCCAAATCACCACGGGATAACGACCCTTTAGACCGGCGCCGCGCTTGCGTCAATTGCCGGCTTGATTAAGAGGTTTGTACCAAGCAGGTTCCGCAAAAGTGTTCCCCGGTTTTGCGACAAGAACCTGCGACAAAAAAGCCTCGGCGTTGGAGCGGAGCCAGCCTTTGCGGCAGACAGGCATTCTTCCCGATCAGGATATTTCCGCGCTGTTCCAGTCGGGCGCGCTGAAGGCGTCTGCGCTCGATGCCGATCAGATCCAGCCGGCGAGCCTCGATCTCAGGCTCGGCGACAAGGCCTGGCGCGTCCGCGCCTCCTTCCTGCCTGGTCCGAACCATAAGGTCGCCGAAAAGCTCGACCGGCTGAAATTACACGAGATCAGTCTTGCCGAAGGCGCGGTACTCGAAACCGGCTGCGTCTACATCGTGCCGCTGCTCGAAAGCCTGGCACTGCCTGAAAACATTTCGGCCTCGGCCAATCCGAAGAGCTCGACCGGACGGCTCGACATCTTCACCCGCGTGATGACCGATCGCGGCCATGAGTTCGACAAGATCGCCGCCGGCTATACCGGCCCACTCTATCTCGAGGTCAGCCCGCGCACCTTTCCGATCGTTGTCCGCACCGGCTCGCGGCTGTCGCAGATCAGGTTCCGCACCGGCAACGCGCTTCTGTCGGAAAGCGAGCTTAGCGACCTGCATCGCGCCGAGACGCTGGTTGCCACCGAGCCGCCGAACATTTCCGGCGGTGGCATCGCACTCTCGATCGATCTCGACGGCGACAAGGACGGGCTGGTCGGCTATCGCGGCAAGCACCACACCGGGCTGGTCGATGTCGACAAGCGCGCCGCGCAGGATGTCGTCGATTTCTGGGAGCCGCTCTACAAGAGCGGCGCCGGCGAGCTGGTGCTCGATCCGGACGAATTCTACATCCTCGTCAGCCAGGAGGCGGTGCATGTGCCGCCGCTCTACGCCGCGGAGATGACGCCCTTCGATCCGCTGGTCGGCGAATTTCGCGTCCACTATGCCGGTTTTTTCGATCCGGGCTTTGGCCATTCGGCGGCCGGCGGCACCGGCAGCCGGGCGGTGCTCGAAGTGCGCAGCCATGAAGTGCCGTTCATCCTCGACCACGGCCAGATCGTCGGGCGTCTGGTCTACGAGCATATGCTGAAGCGGCCGCAGGCGCTCTACGGCACCGACCTCGGCTCGAACTACCAGGCACAGGGCCTGAAACTGTCCAAGCATTTCCGCGCCGCGCGCTGATCCTTCCGCAACCTCAGACTGCGCTTGCCTGACCGGGCGCGCCATGCTTGGCTATGCCAACCCGTCAAATTGACCAGCTGCAAGGGGAACAAAAAATGCGGATTTCGAGATGGATCATATCGGCAGCGGCGGCTGCCATGCTGGTGGCCGGCGCCGGCCTCTCCTCGGCGCCGGCACAGGAAAAACTGAAGATCGGCACCGAGGGAGCCTATCCGCCGTTCAATACCATCACAGCGGACGGCAAGCTGGTCGGCTTCGATATCGACATCGCCGATGCGCTTTGCGCTCAGATGAAGGTCGAATGCGAACTCGTCACCCAGGACTGGGACGGCATGATCCCGGCGCTCCAGGCCAAGAAGTTCGACGCCATCATCGCCTCGATGAGCATCACCGAGGAGCGCAAGAAGCAGGTCTCCTTCACCAACAAATATTATACGACGCCACTTTCGCTGGTGGCGCTGAAGGACACCGACATCACCTCGACCGAGGCCGCGGCGCTCGACGGCAAGACGGTGGGGGCGCAGGCCTCCACGACCCAGGCCGACTATGCCCAGAACGTCTATGGCAAGGCCGGCGCCGAGTCGAAGCTCTATCCGACCCAGGAAGAGGCGATCACCGACCTCATGAACGGCCGTCTCGACGCCGTCCTCTCGGACAAGTTCGTGCTGATGGACTGGATGAAGAAGGCGAGCGACGGTTGCTGCAAGATGGTCGGCGACGTCAAGGGCACCGAGACCGAAGCCGGCATCGCCGTGCGCAAGGAAGACAATGCGCTGCGCGAAAAGCTCAACGCGGCAATAGACGCCATCGTCGCCGACGGCACCTACAAGAAAATCCAGGCCAAATATTTCGACTTCGATATCTATTGAGAGGTCGAAGCGTGATCTCCCCTACAAGGGCCTACAAGGGGGAGATCACGCTGTCATTGCCCCGCTTAAAGCGCCTTCACCGCCACCTTCACCGGCTTTTCGATTTCGAGCGGATTGCGCAGCGGCAGGCCGAAATCCCCGGCCTCGATCTCGAAGACGTCGCCGGCCTCGGTCCGGATGCCGTCGGCGAAGGACAGCGTCGCCGTGCCGAACATGTGCACATGCACGTCGCCCGGCTGGCGGAAGGCCGAATATTTGAAATGGTGGTGCTCTAGATTGGCAATGGTGTGCGACATGTTCGCCTCGCCCGACAGGAACGGCTTTTCCCAAAGCAGCTTGCCGTCGCGAAGGATGCGCGAGGAGCCCTTGATGTCGGACGGCAGGTCGCCGATCAGGATCTCCGGCCCGAACGAGGCATTGCGCAGCTTGGAATGCGCGAGGAACAGATAGTTCACGCGTTCGGTGACATGGTCTGAAAACTCGTTCGACAGCGTGAAACCGACGCGGAACGGCGCGCCGTCGTCGCCGATGACGTAGATGCCGGCGATTTCCGGCTCCTCGCCGGCATCCTGGGCGAAAGCGGGCGACATCAGTGCCGCGCCAGGCGCCACCGCCATCGTGCCATTGCCCTTGTAGAACCATTCGGGCTGCACGCCCATCTGGCCCTTGGCCGGCTTGCCGCCTTCCAGCCCCATGCGGAACATCTTCATGGAATCGGTGAGCTGTTCTGCGCCATCGGTATTGAGCTTCTTGTGCATGGAATCGCGGGTTGCCGCGGAGCCAAGATGCGTCAGCCCGGTGCCGGTGAGATGGAGATGCGCGGGATCGGGATGGTTGATCGGCGACAACAGCCGTCCCTTCTTGTAGGCGGCATCGAGGTCGACCGCTTCACCGAACCCCTTGCGCTCGATGAGGGCGGCGAGGCCGGTACCGGTGCGGGCGGCCTCCATCGCCAGCGAATAGACGCTGCGGGCGCCGTTGATGATCCGGGTCTTGCCGCCATTGCGGGCAACGACGCGGATCGTCTCGGCGTCGTCGAGGATCTGGGAGATCAGCATGATGTACCCTCTCTAGAATTGCCTTGGCGGCCTGCCGGTTCCGGCAAACCCTTCCAAGCGCGACCCGGACCAGGTCCGCGCCACGGGTGAAATTCTTCGTCCGGATTGCGCTCGCTGGCCTGGTCTCTCAGGAGACTTCTTCGCACCGGCCTCTTGCCGGCAGCCGCGATGTGACCCGTATGGTTTCCTCGTCCGGCCAGGTTTTTCCCGGCTCAACCCTTGTTCTTGTTGTAGACGTCGAAGACCACGGCGCCGAGCAGCACCAGGCCTTTCACAACCTGCTGCCAGTCGACATTGACGCCCATGATCGACATGCCGTTGTTCATGACGCCCATGATGAAACCGCCGACCACCGCGCCGATGACCTGGCCGACGCCGCCCATGGCCGAAGCGCCGCCGATGAACACGGCGGCGATGACGTCGAGCTCGCTGCCAAGGCCCGCCGCCGGCACGGCCTGCCCCAGCCGCGCCGCGATGATCAGGCCGCCAAGCGCCGACAGCACGCCCATATTGATGAACACCATCAAGGTCAGCCGTTCGGTCTTGATACCCGATAGCTGCGCCGCCTTTGCATTGCCGCCCATCGCATAGATACGGCGGCCGATCGTCATGCGTTTGGTGACGAAGACGAACAGGGCGATCAGCACGCCCATCACCATGAGGACGATCGGCAGGCCTCTGTAGGTGGCGAACTGGTAGACCAGGAACAGCGCCAGAGCGCTGGTCACCAGGGTCTTGACGACGAACAGCGTGAAGGGTTCGGCTTCGTAGCCATGCCGCTCGCGGCTGCGCCGTGCCCTGAGCCCGAAATAGGCATAGGCGAGCACGGCGATCAGGCCGATCACGATCGTCGTCATGTGCAGCGTCAGCCCGCTGCCGACAATGGTCTTGCCGGCGGCATTCACGACCGGCGGGATCAGCGTCAACGAGCCGATCACGTCGGGAATGAAGCCGGAGCTGAGCGCCTTGAAGCCGTCCGGAAGCGGCCCCACGGAAGACCCGCCGCCCAGCAGCGCCTGGCAGATGCCGCGGAAGATCAGCATCCCCGCCAGCGTGACGATGAAGCTCGGTATTCGGTGATAGGCAATCCAGTAGCCTTGAGCCGCGCCGATCGCGCCACCCACGATCAGGCAGATGATCGACACCACCAGCGGATTGCTCAAAGGGCCGAGCGGCCAGATGACCATCATCATCGCCGCCAGCGCGCCGATGAAGCCGGCGACGGAGCCGACGCTGAGATCGATATGGCCGGAGACGATCACCAGAAGCATGCCCAGCGCCATCACGATGATGAAACTGTTCTGCTGCACCAGATTGCTCAGGTTGACCGGCTTGAACAGCGTTCCCGACGTCGTGAACTGGAAGAACACCATGATGGCGATCAGCGCCAGGATCAGGCCGTATTCGCGCAGATTGGTGACCAGCGCCGAGACGGCAACGCGCGGCCTCTGGTCTACGTCTTCGGCGACGCCGGTTTTCGGCGCGGGAGCGCTTTCGGTGCTCATGATGCTTTTCCTTCTCCGCGGACGATGGCGCGCATGATTTTTTCCTGACTTGCGTCGCTTGCGGCCATTTCTCCCACGATGCGTCCTTCATTCATGACGTAGATGCGGTCGGTGATGCCGAGCAGTTCGGGCATTTCCGACGAAATGACGATGATCGCCTTACCCTCCGAGGCGAGACGCGCGATGATCGTATAGATTTCATATTTGGCGCCGACGTCGATGCCGCGCGTCGGCTCGTCGAGGATCAGCACTTCCGGATTGGCGAAGAGCCACTTCGACAGCACCACCTTCTGCTGGTTGCCGCCCGACAGATTGCCCGTCATCTGATAGACGCTGGACGAGCGGATGTTGGTCTTGGCCTTGTATTCGTTGGCGACGGCGAGTTCGCGCAGATCGTCGATCACGCTGTGACGCGACACACCGCCCAGATTGGCCAGCGTGATGTTGTGCTTGATATGATCGATCAGGTTGAGGCCGTAGGTCTTGCGGTCCTCGGTGACGTAGGCGATGCCTTGTTCCACCGCCTTGCTCACCGAGGAGACATCGATCGGCTTGCCCTTGAGCAGCACCTCGCCACTGATGCGGCGGCCGTAGGAGCGGCCGAACAGGCTCATGGCGAATTCGGTCCGTCCGGCGCCCATCAGCCCGGCGATGCCGACCACCTCGCCCTTGCGGACGTTGATGTCGATGCCCTTGATCACCTGCCGCTCGGCATGGATCGGGTGATAGACCGACCAGTTCTTCACCTGGAGCACGACCTCGCCGATCTTCGGCTCGCGCGGCGGATAGCGGTCGTCGAGCGAGCGGCCGACCATCGAGGTGATGATGCGGTCTTCCGAGATGTCTTGCTTGGTCAGCGTTTCGATCGTCCGCCCGTCGCGGATGATGGTGACCTTGTCGGCGACCCGGTTGACCTCGTTGAGCTTGTGCGAGATCAGGATCGAGGTGATGCCTTGCCGCTTGAATTCGAGCAACAGATCGAGCAGCGCCTGGCTGTCCCTTTCGGACAGGCTCGCCGTCGGCTCGTCGAGGATCAGCAGCTTCACTTCCTTGCTCAGCGCCTTGGCGATCTCGACCAGCTGCTGCTTGCCGACGCCGATATTGGTGATCAGCGTCTTGGGATCCTCCTTGAGGCCCACTTTCTTGAGCAGGGCGCTGGTGCGCGTCTCGTTGGCATTCCAGTCGATGACGCCGTATCTGGCGTGTTCGTTGCCAAGGAAAATGTTTTCCGCGATCGACAGCATCGGCACCAGCGCAAGTTCCTGGTGGATGATGACGATGCCCTTGTGTTCGCTGTCGTGGATGCCTTTGAAATGGCATTCCTCGCCACGGTAGACGATCGCGCCGTCATAGGTGCCGGACGCATACACGCCCGACAGCACCTTCATCAGCGTCGACTTGCCGGCGCCGTTCTCTCCGACCACGGCGTGGATCTCGCCTTCTTCGACGCGCAGATTGACGTTGGACAGCGCCTTCACGCCGGGGAACGTCTTGGTGATGTCGCGCATCTCCAAAATCGTCGAGGTCATCAGGAATTGAGCTCCTCCGAGATCGGCAAACATACCGGGCTCGCTGGTTAACGAAAAGGGGCCCTGCGTGGCGCAGGACCCCAGACTTTGCGACCGGGATTACTTCAGCTCGTCAGCCTTGATGTAGCCGGAGTCGACCACCAGCGCCTGGTAGTTCGACTTGTCGACCTCATACGGCGTCAGCAGGATCGAGGGAACGACCTTGACGTCGTTGTTGTAGGTCGTGGTGTCGAGGCCGTCCGGCTTGCCGCCCGAGAGCACCTTGTCGACGAGTTCGACGGTAGCCTTGGCCAGTTCGCGGGTGTCCTTGAACACGGTCGAATACTGCTCGCCGGCGATGATCGCCTTGACCGAAGCGGTTTCGGCGTCCTGGCCGGTCACCACGGGCCATGGCTGGTCGGCGGTGCCGTAGCCGACAGCGCGCAGCGAGGCGATGATGCCGCGCGACAGGCCGTCATAGGGCGAAAGCACGCCGTCGACGCGGCTGCCGTCCGAGTAATTGGCGGAGAGCAGGTTGTCCATGCGGGCCTGGGCGGTCGCGGCCAGCCAGCGCAGCGTGCCGACCTTGTCCATGCCCATCTGGCCGGACTTCACGACCAGCGTCTTGTCGTCGATAAGCGGCTGCAGCACCGACATAGCGCCGTTGTAGAAGAAGAAGGCGTTGTTGTCGTCCGGCGAACCGCCGAACAGCTCGACGTTGAACGGACCCTTCTTCTCCGGATAGCCGAGGCCCTTGAGCAGCGATTTGGCCTGGATGACGCCGACGCCGAAATTGTCGAAGGTGGTATAGTAGTCGACATTGGCCGTCTTCTTGATCAGGCGGTCATAAGCGACGACGACGACACCGGCGTCAGCGGCCTTCTGCAGCGCGTCCGACATGGTGGTGCCGTCGATCGAGGCGATGATCAGCGCCTTCGGGCCCTTGGTGATTTCGTTTTCCAGCTGGCTGAGCTGGTTCGGAATGTCGTCCTGCGCGTATTGCAGGTCGACCGTGTAGCCGAGCGCCTCGAGCTGGGACTTGACGGCGTCGCCGTCATTGATCCAGCGCTGCGAGGTCTTGGTCGGCATCAGCACGCCGACCAGGCCTTCGCCTGCCTGCGCAGGCAGCGTCATGGCCGCGATGCCAAGGGCCGCGACGGCGGCCAGTGTCTTGATGATTTTCACAGTAACTCTCCCTGGTTGATGGACGCGACACCTCGGGGCTTCGCGGGCCGCGCAGTCGAGCAGAAGCGCAAGCGCCGCTGTCGTCTATCGATCTCCGGTATCCTCCCAATCGGCCCCGGTACGCTTGTTTCAATCGATACGATTTTTCTCGTCATCGACCGACACGTCTCGGGACGCGCGGAGGGTGTGTCCCTTTGACATAACTGTCAAATGCGATCTCTGATGGTTGCTATATCGAAACTGATATATGGCTGAAGCAGTCCGAAACATTGGCGGAAGCTGGCGAAGATCATGGCGGCATTGCGGAATCCTGCTGGAATTTCCAGCAGTTACGACGACCTTCCGGGCGACGGCGAAACCTTGTTGCGCAGCGGCTTGAGCCTGCGCCACATGCGCATGATCGCCGCACTCGACGATCACGGCCGGGTGAGCGCCGCGGCGCAGGTGATGAATATCTCGCAGCCCGCCGCCTCGCGCATGATCGCCGAGATGGAAGCGGTGCTCGACGTCAAACTGTGCGAAAGGCTGCCGCGCGGCATCACGCTGACGCCCTACGGCAAGGCATTGGCCAGGCGCGCACGCTCGATCCTGCTCGAGATGCGTGAGGTCGACCGCGAGATTTCAGAACTCAAGGCCGGCAAGGGCGGCTCGGTGTTCCTCGGCGCGGTGACGGCGCCGGCGATCGAGCTGGCCGTGCCGGCGATCCGCGAAATCCGCCGCATCTATCCGCGCATCGAGATCAACATGCAGGTCGAGACCTCCAATGTGCTGGCGCGCGAGCTTATCGCCACGCGTCACGATTTCATCATCGCGCGCATCCCCGACGACCTCAACCCGCGGCTGTTCGAGTCGCGCGTCATCGGCGTCGAGAAAGCCTGCCTGATCGTGCGCCGCGGCCACCCGCTGAGCAAGGGCAAGGCGGTGCGGCTGGAGGAGACCGCCGCCTATGACTGGGTTTTCCAGTCGGGCGGCTCGCCGCTGCGCCAGGCGATGGAAAGCAATTTCCTGAACCGCAACATCGCTTTGCCGGACCGTATCCTCAACACCAGCTCGCTGCTGCTCACCCTGGTCATGGTCGCGCAGTCGGACGCGATCGCGCCAGTGTCGATCCAGGTGGCGAAGTTCATCCAGAACCCCGAGGGACTGGCAGGCGCCATCGACGTCGTCCAGACCGAGTTCGACATCGAGGTCAGGCCCTATAGCCTGATCACGGTGAAGAACCGCGTGCTGTCGCCGGCCGCCAAGATGCTGCACGATTTCATTTTGCGGGAGGTGGGTTGAAGCGCACTAAGGACAGTCGTCA
>NZ_CAUM01000007.1 GCF_000350085.1 Mesorhizobium metallidurans STM 2683 | reverse complement strand
CAGGCGGATGAGGGGCAGCACCTTCGCCTGAATTTGATGAGCCTGAAAGATCAGGACAGCCCATGACCTCCGCCGTCTCTTTCCAGAAAGTCTCGCGCCATTTCGGCGCGGTGCGCGCCGTTGATTCGGTCGATCTCGACATCGCGCCGGGCGAATTCTTCGCCATGCTCGGGCCGTCGGGTTCCGGCAAGACCACCTGCCTGCGCCTGATCGCCGGCTTCGAGCAGCCGACAGCGGGCTCGATCTCGATCTTCGGCGAACGCGCCAAAGGCGTTCCGCCCTATCGCCGCAACGTCAACACCGTATTCCAGGACTATGCGCTGTTCCCGCATCTCAATGTGCTCGACAACGTCGCCTACGGGCTGATGGTCAAGGGGGTCGGCAAGCCGGAGCGGCAAAAGGCGGCGGAAGAGGCGCTGTCGCTGGTCAGGCTTCCAGGCTATGGCGCCCGCCGTCCCGGCCAGCTTTCCGGCGGCCAGCGCCAGCGCGTCGCGCTCGCCCGTGCCTTGGTCAATCAGCCCAAGGTGCTGCTGCTCGATGAGCCGCTCGGGGCGCTCGATCTCAAGCTGCGCGAAAACATGCAGGAAGAGCTGAAATCGCTGCAGAAGGCGCTCGGCATCACTTTCGTCTTCGTAACTCACGATCAGGGCGAGGCCCTTTCCATGGCCGACCGCGTCGCCGTCTTCAACGACGGCGGGATCATGCAGATCGGCACGCCGGAGGACATCTACCAGCGGCCAAAGACCCGCTTCGTCGCCGATTTCGTCGGCTCCTCCAATGTCCTGCCGCCGGATTTCGTCCAGCGTTATTCCGGCCAGCACCGCTGGGGCAGCCTGCGCCCCGAATCCATCCGCGTCGGCCGGGTTGCGAAGGGTGACGGCGTCGCCGCCCGCCTGGTCTCGACCAACTATCTCGGCGCCACGACAAGACTGGCGCTCGATGCCGACGGGTTGAGGCTGCACGCCATCGTGCCGGCCGGTACGAAATTGCCCAGGGAAGGCGAGGCGGTCACCCTCACCTTCAACCGCGAGCATTTGCATCTGATGGACGAGCCGGCATGACGGAGGTTTGCGCGAAGGATCGCGGCCTTTCAACCATTCTCCGCCAAGACAGGGCGGCGTCATGACGACCGCCGCGCTCAACTCCAGTCCCGCCCCCGCAATCCTGCCGGGCAGCGGCGGCCTGCGCGGCGCACTCTCCGACCTCTTCTGGCGCCGGCCGCTATTCCTGCTTTTGCTCATGCTGCTGCCGCCGGTTCTGTGGCTCGGCATCGTCTATATCGGCTCGCTCTTCGCCCTGCTTTTGCAAAGCTTCTTTTCGATCGACGAGTTCTCCGGTCTCATCAACCGCGAGTTCACGCTGAAGACCTATGGCGACCTGTTGCAGGCCGCCAATCTCGACATCATCCTGCGCACGGTGACGATGGCGGCACTGGTGACGCTGGCCTCGGCGATCATCGCCTTCCCCATCGCCTATTACGCGGCGCGCTATGCGCGCGGCCGCTGGAAGGCGCTGTTCTATCTCGGCGTCATGTTGCCGCTATGGTCGAGCTACCTGGTCAAGATCTACGCCTGGAAGCTGATCCTCGCCAAGGAAGGCATCCTCACCTGGCTGCTCGCCAAATTGAACCTGCTGTGGCTGCTCGATGCCTGGCTGTCGCTGCCCGTTGTCGGCGGCAACTCACTGTCGGTCTCGGCCTCCGGCACCTTCATCGTCTTCGTCTATGTCTGGCTCCCCTTCATGATCCTCCCCGTTCAGGCGGCACTCGAGCGCGTGCCCGGCAATCTGGTCGAAGCCTCGTCCGATCTAGGCGCCTCGCCTGGCCAGACGTTCCGCAATGTGCTGTTCCCGCTGGCGCTGCCCGGCATCGTCGCCGGCTCGATCTTCACCTTCTCGCTGACGCTTGGCGATTACATCATCCCGCAGATCATCGGCACCTCGCGCCTGTTCATCGGCCAAGCGGTCTATTCGCAGCAAGGCACCGCCGGCAACATCCCGCTCGCCGCCGCTTTCACCGTGGTGCCTATCGTCATCATGGGCTTCTACCTCTGGGGCGCCAAGCGCATGGGAGCTTTCGATGCGCTCTGACCGCGGCCAATCCGCTCCGCTGGGCCTGAAGATCGCTGCCACCGTCGGCCTGCTCTTCCTGCATCTGCCGATCCTGCTGATCTTCGTCTATGCCTTTACCACGGAGGAGAAGAGCTTCGTCTGGCCGCCACCGGGGCTGACCACGCAGTGGTTCGCCGTCACCTGGAACCGGCCGGACGTATGGCAAGCGCTGTCGCTGTCAGTCAGGGTCGCCGCCATTTCGACGGTCATTGCCCTGGTGCTCGGCACACTCTGCGCCGCCGCCGTGTCGCGGACAAAATTCTTCGGCCGTGAGACCATCTCGCTGCTGGTCATTCTGCCGATCGCGCTGCCCGGCATCATCACCGGCATCGCGCTACGCTCGGCCTTTTCGCTGGCCGAAATCCCGTTCTCGTTCTGGACGATCGTGCTCGGCCACGCCACCTTCTGCGTGGTTGTCGTCTACAACAACGCCGTCGCCCGTTTCCGCCGCACATCAGGCTCGATGATCGAGGCCTCGATGGACCTTGGCGCCGACGGCTTCCAGACCTTCCGGCATGTCGTGCTGCCCAACATCGCCACGGCACTCCTTGCCGGCGGCATGCTGGCTTTTGCTCTTTCCTTTGATGAAGTCATCGTCACCACCTTCACCGCCGGCCAGCAGCAGACCGTGCCGATCTGGATGCTGGAAGAGCTGATCCGGCCGCGCCAGCGTCCGGTCACCAATGTTGTCGCCATGGTCGTGGTGCTGGTGACGCTGCTGCCCATCCTTCTTGCCTATTACCTGACCCGCGACGGCGACCAGATCGCCGGTTCGGGCAAATAACCCAAGCAATGAACAAGAGAGTTCATAAGGGAGAGATGTCCATGGACACGAAGATGCTGATCGGCGCGAAATTCGAGAAGGGCACCGAAACCGAGGAGCCGATCCTCAATCCGAAGACCGGGGCAACCATCCTCAACCTCCCTGAAGCCGGCTCAGCACAGATCGAGGCGGCGCTGGCGGCTGCTGAAAAGGCGTTCACCACCTGGTCGGGTACTACGCCGGCGCAGCGCTCGGGCTATCTCCTCAAGATCGCCGACCGCATCGAGGCCGAGGCCCAGGAGTTCGCCGCGCTCGAGGCGCTGAACTGCGGCAAGCCGATCAATGCCGTGCTCAATGACGAGATCCCGGCGATCGTCGACTGCTATCGCTTCTTTGCCGGCGCTGTCCGCTCGATGCCGGGTGTGGTTGCCGGCGAATATCTGCCCGGCCACACCTCGATGGTGCGGCGCGACCCGATCGGCATCGTCGCCTCGATCGCGCCCTGGAACTATCCGCTGATGATGATGGCCTGGAAGCTGGCGCCTGCAATCGGCGGCGGCAACACCGTCGTCTTCAAGCCGTCTGAGCAGACGCCGCTGACGGCGCTGAAGCTGGCGAAGATCCTGGCTGATATCCTGCCCGAGGGCGTCGTCAATGTCGTGCTCGGCCGTGGCGACAGCGTCGGTAACACGCTGATCAACCACGCCAAGGTCAACATGATCTCGATCACCGGCGATGTCGCCACCGGCAAGAAGGTGCTGCAGGCGGCCGCCAAGTCGGTCAAGCGCACGCATCTCGAACTCGGCGGCAAGGCGCCGGTCATTGTCTTCGATGACGCCGATCTTGGCGCCGTCGTCAACGGCCTGCGCGCCTTCGGTTACTACAATGCCGGCCAGGATTGCACCGCCGCCTGCCGCATCTATGCCGGCAGGAAGATCTACGACAGACTGGTCGCCGACCTCTCCTCGGCCGTCTCGACCATCAAATACAACCGCCCCGACGACACCGAAAACGAGATCGGGCCGCTGATCTCGCGCCGCCAGCGCGACCGCGTCTCCAGCTTCGTAGAGCGCGCCGCCGAACTGAAGCACATCGAGATCACCACCGGCGGAAAACCGGGCGAGGGTTCCGGCTTCTTCTACCAGCCGACGGTCGTCGCCGGCGCGTTGCAGGAAGACGAGATTGTCCGCCGCGAAGTGTTCGGGCCGGTTGTCTCGGTCACCCGCTTCTCGGAAGTCGACGAAGCCGTGAACTGGGCCAATGACAGCGACTACGGCCTGGCCTCATCGGTGTGGACGAAGGACGTTTCGCGCGCCATGGCGACAGCCGCGCGGCTTCAATACGGCTGCACCTGGATCAACACCCATTTCATGCTGACCAACGAGATGCCGCATGGCGGGCTGAAACAATCCGGCTACGGCAAGGACATGTCGCTCTATGCGCTCGAGGACTACACCGCCGTGCGGCATGTCATGGTGGCGCACGGGTAGCGCCTCTTCCCTTCTCCCGTTCACGGGGAGAAGGTGTCGCCGAAGGCGACCGATGAGGGGCAGCACAAGCTTCTGCCAACTTGGCGCTGCCCCTCATCTGCCTGCCGGCATCTTCTCCCCGTGAACGGGGAGAAGAGCGCTATTCCACAATGCGATAGATGTTCCACAGGCTGGTGCCCGACACGACATAGGGCTCCATTTCCTTGCCCCATTTGGCGTGCGCGTCGATCTTGCCGATCTTGGCGAAGAACTCTTCCAGCTTCGCAAGGCTTTCAACCTGATGATGGGACTCGACCGTCGCCTCCCGCGCGCCGATCGATCCGGTCATGATCTGGAACTCCAGCTCGGCGAGGCCGACTTGCGAGCCGATCTCGCGTTCCCATTTTTTCAACAGGTCGAGCACGGTCTGCTTGTGCCCGAACTTGGCGTCGATCTGCCATCTGGCGCTGAACATGTTGGTTCTCCTCCCTTGTTGCGGCCAGAGCCTGATCCGTCCGGTTTTCGAAGCAGATCATGCTCCAGCACTGAAATAGAGCTCCATTCCGATTCGATGTGGATGGAAGGCTCCCCGGTTGATCTACTCGTCCCAGGCCTGCACGATGGTCTGCCGCGCGATCCGTCCGCCCTTGAACTCGAGCATCGCGGCGGCGAACACCTTCGTGCCGTCCGGATAGGCGCAGGCCTGGGTGAAGGCCAGGCTGTCGCCGCTGGCGATGGTGGTGTCGACCTTGTGGGTCATCGCCCGGCTGCAGATGTCATCCCAGAATGTGCTGATCGCCGCGCGGCCGCGGATTTCGCGCGGCTTGCTCGGCGGGTTGTTGCGGTCGATCACCCGCACCAGCGCGTCGTCGGCGTAGAAGCTCGCCAGCATCTTTCCATCACGGCCTTCGATCGCCTTCTTGATCGCCGCGCCGTCGACGGCTTGAGTCTTGGTCAGCATTTTCTCCTCCATGTGCCCGCCTTCAGTATCGGGCGATTGATGATCGAAAGCGCCGCCGACGTTCATCGCCGGGCGGGATTGCATCACCCATTTGTGGAAATGCGCATAGTCGCCATAAAGCGCCAGCGCCCGCGTCCGCTCCGGATAGGTGCAGGCAAACAGCATCGCCATCGGCGCGCCCTCCGAGGCGCCAAGCAGGGCCGCGCGGCCGCTGCCGGCGGCGTCCATCACCGCGCGCACATCGTCCATGCGGGTTTCGAGACTGGGCAGATGATTTGCATCGACGCGGTCGGAAAGACCGGTGCCACGCTTGTCGAACAGGATCAGCCGCGAGAAGGCCGAAAGCCGCTTCAGCAGCCGACTGTAGCCTTCGTCCTCCCAGTGCAGATCGAGATTGGAGATGAAGCCCGGCAGGAAAACGAGATCGAACGAGCCCAGCCCGACCACCTGATAGGCGATCCGCACATCACCGTTACGGGTATATCTGGTCTCGATCGGCCTCACGCAACCACCCCGCCCGGCCAGACGATTTCTTGTCGTCAACCATAGCAGAGCCAAGCCGTTTGCGGCAGCCAAAATTTAGAGGGCTGAAATATGAGACCTTTGGCGGCCGGGCTCCCAGGCTATTTCAGTGGGGCCGCGCTCTCGGCCTGCGTAGGCTCGGTGTAACCAAGGCTCATATCGGCCTGTTCGGGCGTCCTTGGCCGCTTGATCCTGGCCGAAGCGGCCACCACGAGCTCGTCGAAATTCTCGGTGCCACTGTCCAGCATCTCGAACAACTGCCGCCGCATCCTCGGCTCCCAGAACTTGTTGATATGCTCGGCCACGCCGGCCATGCCTTCCTCGCGTGGTTTGGAATGGAAGAAGGCCGCGATCTGGTTGGCCATGCGCACCAGCTTTTCCCTGGTGCTGGTGATGTGGTCTTCGTCATGCGACATGCTTGGCAACTCCGCAAACCACCCGTTCCTGGTGGGTGAAAATATCGAAATCATCGCCGCGCACCAGCGCCACCAGCGTCATCCCAGCATCTTCCGCGGTACGGATGGCAAGGGAGGTCGGCGCCGAAACGGCGATGATGATGGCAGCACCTATGGCGGCCGTCTTCTGCACCATCTCCACCGACACGCGCGACGTCACCACGACCGCGCCCGACTCGCCGGCGATGCCGGCTTTCGCCAGCGCACCGGCGAGCTTGTCCAGCGCGTTATGGCGGCCGACATCCTCGCGCGCCATGACGATGCCCTTGCCGGGCACGTAGAAGCCGGCGGCATGCACGGCGCCCGTCTCGGTGTGCAGCGGCTGCACTTTCGACAAGAGCTTGACAGAGCAGGCGATGTCCTCGGCACCAAGCGTAAGCTTCGACGCACCGACCGCGTCGACCGAACGCATCGCTTCCTCGATCGACTCGATACCGCACAGCCCACAGCCGACCGGGCCGGCCAGCCTGCGCCGCCGCGCCTGGAAGCGCGTGTTGGCCTTGTCCCTCAAGCGGATCTGGATATCGATGCCGGCACCGAGATCCTCGACCTCGATCGCCTCGATCTCCTCCGGCGCAGCGATAATGCCTTCGGTGAGCGAGAAGCCGAGCGCGAAATCCTCGAAATCGGCCGGGCTCGCCATCATCACCGCATGCGTGGTGCCGGCAAAGGAAAACGCCACCGGCGTCTCCTCCGGCACCATGCGGTTGGCGGCCGTGGTGCCGCTGGCGCGGTGTGCCAGCCGCGAGATTTGGCTGATTGGCTGGCGTTGGCGTGTCACGTAACACTCCCCTCTGGCCTGCCGGCCATTTCACTCAGGAAGCGTCGAAGGTTTCTTGCTTCAATTGGTAGTTGCTCTCCCAGGCCATCCCCCACTCCGTCGCTGCTTCGCAGCGCCACCTCTCCCTCCGGAGGGAGAGGAAGGGAGCCTAGCGTTCGCGCGCTTTCCTCTCCCCCGTCGATCGGGGGAGAGGTGTCGAGCGAAGCTCGACGGAGTGGGGGTCGATCAACCGTCAAGATTGAAACTCTTATGGTCTAATGCCTTGCCCAAAACTACTCCGCCGCTTCCAGCGGGGCGATGCGCCGGCTCTGGCGGGCCTGCTCGTTATAGTCCCGCTGCCAGTCGGTCGGACCGTTGGACGGCGTCACCTGCACGGCGGTGACCTTGTATTCCGGGCAGTTGGTGGCCCAGTCCGAGAAGTCGGTGGTGATCACGTTCGCCTGCGTGTCGGGGTGATGGAACGTCGTATAGACGACGCCCGGTGACACCCGGTCGGTGATCAGCGCGCGCAGCGTCGTCTCACCGGAACGGCTCGCCAGCCGCACCCAGTCGCCTTCACGGATGCCGCGGTTCTCGGCGTCGTGCGGATGGATCTCCAGCCGGTCCTCGGCGTGCCACATCACATTCTCGGTGCGCCTCGTCTGCGCGCCGACATTGTACTGCGACAGAATCCGGCCGGTGGTGAGCAGCAGTGGATAGCGCGGTCCGGTCCTTTCATCCGTCGCCACATATTCGGTGCGGATGAACTTGCCCTTGCCGCGCACGAAACCGTCGACATGCATGATCGGGGTGCCGAGCGGCGCCTTTTCATTGCAGGGCCATTGCACCGATCCGACACGGTCGAGCAGCTCGAAGGAGACGTTGGCGAAGCTCGGCGTCGTCTTGGCGATCTCGTCCATGATCTCGGAAGGATGCTGGTAGTTCCAGTCCAGCCCGATCGCGCGGGCAAGCTCCTGCGTTGCCTCCCAGTCGGCGTAGCGCGCCTTCGGCTCCAGAACCTTGCGCACCATGTTGATGCGGCGCTCGGCATTGGTGAAGGTGCCGTCCTTCTCGAGGAAGGTCGAGCCCGGCAGGAACACATGCGCGTAGTTCGCGGTCTCGTTGAGGAAGAGATCGTGCACGACGACGCATTCCATCGCCGCAAGACCGCCCGCGACATGCTTGGTATCGGGGTCGGACTGCAGAATGTCCTCGCCCTGGATGTAGATGCCCTTGAAGGTACCGTCGACGGCGGCGTCCAGCATGTTGGGGATGCGCAGGCCGGGCTCGTCGTCCAGCTTCACGCCCCACAGGCTCTCATAGATGTCGCGCACGGCTTCGCCGGAGATGTGGCGATAGCCCGGCAGTTCATGCGGGAAGGAGCCCATGTCGCATGAGCCCTGCACGTTGTTCTGGCCGCGTAGCGGGTTCACGCCGACGCCTGGCCGGCCGATATTGCCGGTGGCCATGGCGAGGTTGGCGATCGCCATCACCGTGGTCGAACCCTGGCTGTGTTCGGTGACGCCGAGGCCGTAATAGATCGCGCCATTGCCGCCGGTGGCGTAAAGACGCGCCGCGCCGCGGATCAGCTCGGGATCGACGCCGGACAGCTTGCCGACGGTCTCAGGACTGTTTTCCGGCAAGGCGACGAAAGAGGCCCAGTCCTGGAACTCCGCCCAGTCGCAGCGTTCGCGGATGAAGGCTTCGTTGAAGAGACCTTCGGTGACGATAACATGCGCCAGCGCCGTCAGCACCGACACATTGGTGCCGGGCTTCAGCGGCAGGTGATAGTCCGCTTCGACATGCGCCGACTTGACCATCTCGGTGCGGCGCGGGTCGAGCACGATCAGCCTGGCGCCCTGGCGCAGCCGCTTCTTCAGCCGCGAGGCGAACACCGGATGGGCCGAAACCGGATTGGCGCCGATGACGACGGCGACGTCGGTGAACTCGACGGAGTCGAAATCCTGCGTGCCGGCCGAGGTGCCGTAGGTCTGGCCGAGCCCATAGCCGGTCGGCGAATGGCAGACGCGCGCGCAGGTGTCGACATTGTTGTTGCGGAAGCCCTGCCGCACCAGCTTCTGGACGAGATAGGTCTCCTCGTTCGTGCAGCGCGAGGAGGTGATGCCGCCGATCGCCGTGCGTCCGTACTGATACTGGATGCGGCGGAATTCCTTGGCCGTATGGGCGATAGCCTCTTCCCAGCTTACCTCCCGCCAGGGATCGCTGATCTTTTCGCGGATCATCGGCGACAGGATGCGGTCCTTGTGGGTGGCGTAGCCGTAAGCGAAACGGCCCTTCACGCAGGAATGGCCATGGTTGGCCTTGCCCTCCTTGTAGGGCAGCATGCGGATCACCTCGTCGTCCTTCACTTCGGCCTTGAACGAGCAGCCGACGCCGCAATAGGCGCAGGTGGTGACGGCCGAACGCTCCGGCAGGCCCTTGGCAAGCACCGTTTTCTCGCGCAGCGCATCGGTCGGGCAGGCCTGCACGCAGGCGCCGCAGGACACGCATTCGGAGGCGATGAAATCCTCGTGCATGCCGGCGACCATGCGCGATTCGAAGCCGCGGCCCTCGATGGTCAGCGCGAAGGTGCCCTGAACCTCCTCGCAGGCCCGCACGCAACGCGAGCAGACGATGCATTGCGCCGGATCATAGGTGAAATAGGGATTGGATTCATCGCGGGCGATATAATCGACCGCAAGCGAGCCATGGCCGGGCGCCACGCCATTTTCCTGCTTGACGTGGTTGCGGCCTTCGACACCGTAGCGGTTCTCGCTGAGGCCGACAGACTTCGCCACCGTGTCGAACTCGCTGGCGCCGGTTCCGGCCTTCTCGTTCCATCCGGTCGGATGGTCGGAGACGTAGAGTTCCATAACGCCGCGGCGAATGGCGTCGAGCCGCTCGGACTGCGTGTTGACCACCATGCCTTCGCCAACCGGCGTCGTGCAGGACGCCGGCGTGCCACCGCGCCCTTCGATCTCGACCAGGCAGACACGGCACGAACCGAACGAGTCCAGCATGTCGGTGGCGCAGAGCTTCGGGATTTCGACCCCGCCCTCCATCGCTGCCCGCATGATCGACGTGCCTTCCGGCACGGTGACGCTGCGGCCGTCGACGGTCAGCGTGACCTGCTTCTCCGCATTGGATTGCGGGGTTCCGTAGTCGATCTCCTCGATCAGCGATGGGAAGTCGGCCTTGATGTTCATCTGCCAGCTCCTATTCAGCAGCCACGCGCGCCGGCGCCGGCTTGAAATCCTCGGGGAAATGCGTGATCGAGCTCATCACCGGGTAGGGCGTGAAACCGCCCAGCGCGCACAGCGATCCGAACTTCATCGTGTTGCAGAGGTCGGCGATCAGAGCGAGGTTCTTCTCCGGTTCGATCCCTGCAGCAAGCCTGTCGATGGTCTCGACGCCGCGGGTCGAGCCGATGCGGCAGGGCGTGCACTTGCCGCAGCTCTCGATGGCGCAGAACTCCATGGCGAAACGCGCCTGCTTCAGCATGTCGGCGGTGTCGTCGAACACGGTGATGCCGGCATGGCCGATCAGGCCGTCCTTGGCGGCGAAGGCCTCGTAGTCGAACGGCGTGTCGAACAGCGCGCGCGGAAAATAGGCGCCGAGCGGCCCGCCGACCTGCACAGCCTTGACCGGTCGCCCGGTCGCGGTGCCGCCGCCGATATCGTCAACGATCTCGCCCAGCGTCATGCCGAACGCCGCCTCGAACAGGCCACCATGCTTGACGTTGCCGGCAATCTGGATCGGGATGGTGCCGCGCGAGCGGCCCATGCCGTAATCCTTGTAGAAGGCCGCACCCTTGTCCATGATGATGGGCACCGAGGCCAGCGAGATGACGTTGTTGATCACCGTCGGCTTGCCGAACAACCCCTGGATCGCCGGCAGCGGCGGCTTGGCGCGCACCACGCCGCGCTTGCCTTCCAGGCTGTTCAAGAGCGAGGTTTCCTCACCGCAGACATAGGCGCCGGCGCCGACGCGGATTTCCATGTCGAAGGCGTTGGGCGAGCCCAGCACATTGACGCCGAGCACGCCGGCCTTGCGGGCGACCTCGACAGCCCTGTTCATCGTCGCCACCGCGTGCGGATATTCCGAGCGGATATAGACAAAGCCCTTGGTGGCGCCGGTGGCGATGCCGGCGATCGCCATGCCTTCGATCAACACGAAGGGATCGCCCTCCATGATCATGCGGTCCGCGAAGGTGGCGCTGTCGCCCTCATCGGCATTGCAGACGATGTATTTGCGGTCGCCCGCCGTATCGAGCACCGTCTTCCACTTGATGCCGGTCGGGAAGCCGGCGCCACCGCGGCCGCGCAGGCCTGAGTCCGTCACCTGCTTGACGATCTCGGCCGGCGTCATGGCCACGGCATTCTGCAGGCCCTTCAGCCCGCCGAGCGATTTGTAGGCATCGAGCGACAGCGGATCGTTGATGCCGCAGCGCGCGAAGGTCAGCCGGGTCTGCTTGGCCAGGAACGGGATCTTGTCGGGCGCGCCCAGCCAGCGCTTGTGGTGGCCGCCGGTGAGGAAGCCGCAATCGAACAGGCTTTTCACATCGGTGGGTTTCACCGGGCCATAAGCGACGCGGCCATTGGCGGTCGCCACTTCCACCATCGGCTCAAGGGAGTAGGCGCCGCGCGAGCCGTTGCGTACGATCTTGGCCTCGATGCCGCGTTCGGCGAGTTCCTTCGCGATCGCCTTGGCGACCTTTTCCGCGCCGAGCGCCAGCGCGCCGGAATCGCCGGGAATGTAGATGCGCGGGATCATGAGCGCACCTCCGCGACGATCTCTTCGATCTTCCCGTCATCGAGCCGCCCGATCACCTCGCCGTCCAGCATCGCCGACGGCGAACAGGCGCAAAGTCCGAGGCAATAAACCGGCTCGAGTGTCACCGAGCCGTCGCGGGTGGTCTCGTGAAAACCGATGCCGAGCAGCTGCTTGAGCTTGGCGGCGACGGCGTCCGAACCCATCGACTGGCAGGCTTCCGCCTGGCAGAGCTTGAGCACATGCCGGCCGGCCGGACGGGCGCGGAAATCATGGTAGAAGCTGACGACGCCGTGCACCTCGGCCCTGGAGATGTTGAGCGCCTCGGCGATGACAGGCAGTGCTGCCTGCGGCACATGGCCGAATTCTTCCTGGATGCCGTGGAGGATCGGCAACAACGGGCCTTCGAGGCCCTTCAGCTCTTGGATGATCGCCGCCGTGCGCGACGCGATCTCGGTACTTGCTAGCTGCATCGTCATGCAGCGCCCTCCCTGGTCGATAGCGATTTATCGCTAAGTCTTTACAAAATCAGAAGAAACCCGCGGAATCAATAAAGCTGTTTCGTCGCTTGATAGAAATCTTCTATCAAGCCACCCCGGCACGCAGTGTCTAGCCTAGTGCTGGGCGCGGAAATCGTCCGCCAGCGTCATCGCCTCGTCCAGCAGCGCCGAGACCAGCGGTGTGTGCGGCTCGCGCGGCGTCGCCACCAGCCCGACGGTGTGGCTGGCATCCGGCTCGACGATTGGAATGGCCCGGATCGGCTCGGAAAAACCGAATGTTTCCGCAAGGTTGAGCGGCATGATCGACGACCATTTGCCGGTGCGGATATGCGAAAACAGCACGATCATCGAATTGGATTCCAGTGTCGGCCGCACCTGAACGCCGGCTTCGGCCAGATGCTGGTCGATGATGCGGCGGTTCTGCATGTCCGGCGTCAAAAGGCAGAGCGGCAGCTGGCTGATCTCTGCCCATGTCACTTTGTCGCGGTCGGAATAGGGGTTCCCGACGGCGGTGATCAGTTGATAGCGCTCGTCATAGAGCGGCACGCTGGTCACCCGGCCCAGCGGCTCGTTGTCGAGATAGGTGATGCCGGCGTCGATGTCGAAATTGCCGAGCAGCGACAGCACCTCGATCGAGGTCCGCGACAGCACCGAGAAGGTGACGCCGGGATGCTTTTCGCGAAACGGCGTCGTCAGCCGCGCCACCATGACAAGTGCGGTCGGGATGGCGGCGATGCGGATGCGGCCGGAAAGACCGTGGCGCGCCGCCCGCATCTCCTCGCGCATGGTCCGGCTGTCACCGACGATGCGGCGCGCCCAGACCAGCACCTGCTTGCCCTCCGGCGTCAACCCCTGGAAGCGCGAGCCGCGCAGCACCAGCATAACGCCGAGTTGGCCCTCAAGCTGCTTGATCCCGGCCGAAAGCGTCGGCTGGGTGACGCCGCACAGCTCGGCCGCCCGGCCGAAATGCTCCTCCCTGGCCAACGCGATGAAGAATTCCAGCTTGTCGATCATGACCGCAAGCTAGAGCATTTTGCAGCCAAATGGGAAACATTTGGCGTCCGCATAAATGCGCCAAAACAAATGGTTAGAGCGAGTTGCCCGTTCCAGGAGAACCCGTTGGTGCGCCGAACTACCTGTCCACGAGGTTCAGTATATTGCCGTCCGGATCCTTGAACCATGCGACCTTCATGCCGTAGCCGACGTGGATATCGCCTTCCATCGTCAGGCCTGGCATCTCGTAGTGCTCGAAAACAATACCCTTCGATTTCAGCGCCTTGACGACATTGCCGATCTCGTCGCCGACCATCCAGGTCACCGCCGTCGCCTTGTTCGTGCCGGCGAATTCCGAGTGGTACACATTGATGCTGGTATCGCCGCTTTTGTAGACGATCAGTTCGCCACCCTCATTGTGAACCTCCGTCAAACCCAGCGTGCCTTCATAGAAGGCCTTGGCCTTGGCCAGGTCCTTCACCGCGAGGTTGGCTGTTGCATTGCTGTTTGCGAGCATGACAGTCTCCTTTCCTTGCTGGCGCGCGTCCGCAAGCCATACAAGAGATAGGGCCGCTTCGTCTTCGGGCGACCACCGCTTGCACGATCGGCGTCTCTCCCAAGGACGTTCGGCTTCCACAAAACCCTACAAGCCAGCGCAGGTTTTTGGGCGCATGCCACCATGCGTGCCGTTCCGCCGCTTGGTTCTGCCCGGGAACTGCATTATCTCATGCACAAAAGCAGAGGAAAAAGCTGATGCCCGCCCTCCAGGAAAACGTCACCAAGGAAATCGTCACCGAGCGCCTGAAGACGGTCAACGGGCCGGACTTCACCGGCAACATCGTCGATCTTGGCATGGTTTCCGAGATTTTTATCGCCGACGCCAAGGTCTTTTTCTCCATTACCGTCCCTGCTGCCCGCGCCCAGGAAATGGAGCCGCTGCGCGCCGCCGCTGAACGTGTGGTGAAAGCGATTCCCGGTGTCACCGGCGCCGTGGTCGCGCTGACGGCGGAAAGGAAGGGTGGCGGCATGGAGGCCCCTGTTCCGCAACGGCCCGCACCCAGGCCCGCGCCACCAGCCGCACCCGCCCGGCCGGCGCCTCAGGCGCCCGCCTCGCAAAGCCACGGCAAGCGCGGCGTGCCCGGCATCGAGGCGATCATCGCGGTGGCCTCCGGCAAAGGCGGCGTCGGCAAGTCGACCACCGCCGTCAATCTCGCGCTTGGCCTTGCCGCCAACGGCTTGAAGGTCGGCGTGCTTGACGCCGACATCTATGGCCCGTCGATGCCGCGGCTGCTGAATATCCACGGCCGGCCGCAGACTGTCGACGGCAAAATCCTGAAACCCATGCAGAATTACGGCCTGAAGGTGATGTCGATGGGTTTCCTCGTCGATGAGGAGACGCCGATGATCTGGCGCGGGCCGATGGTGATGTCGGCGCTGACGCAGATGCTGCGCGAGGTCGAGTGGGGCCTGCTCGACGTGCTCGTCGTCGACATGCCGCCCGGCACCGGCGACGCCCAGCTCACCATGGCCCAGCAGGTGCCGCTGGCCGGCGCCGTCATCGTCTCGACGCCGCAGGATCTGGCGCTGATCGACGCCCGCAAAGGCCTCAACATGTTCAAAAAGGTCGACGTGCCGCTGTTGGGCATCGTCGAGAACATGAGCTACTTCCTCGCCCCCGATACCGGCAAGCGCTACGACATCTTCGGCCATGGCGGCGCCCGCCGCGAGGCCGAGCGTCTCGGCGTCACCTTCCTCGGCGAAGTGCCGCTCGAAATGGGTATCCGCGAGAGCTCGGATGAAGGTAGGCCGGTGGTTGTCTCGAAGCCGGAGGGCGCTGAGGCCAAGATCTACCGCGATATTGCATCCAAGGTCTGGAACAGGGTCAATGAGGAACGGGGCGCGGCCGAGGCGGCGGTGCCGAGCATCGTGTTCGAATAACCCTCAAGGAGGAGGGCTCAGCCGCCCACCTTCTCGCCGAAGCTCGAGAAAAACTGTCCCGCCAGTTTCTTCGAGGTCGATTCGATCAGCCGGCTGCCGAGTTGCGCGATCTTGCCGCCGACATCGGCCTTGGCCGCGTATTTGAGCACCGTCGTCTCCGGTCCATCTGATGTCAGCGTCACGTCGGCGCCGCCCTTGGCGAAGCCGGCAATGCCGCCCTTGCCCTCGCCCTGGATCGTGTAGGAATGCGGCGGCTTGAGGTTTTTTAGTGTCACCTCGCCGTTGAATGTCGCCTTGATCGGGCCGATCTTCAGCACCACCGTCGCCGCCATCTCGGTGTCCGACTTCTTCTCGAGGCTCTGGCAGCCGGGAATGGTTTGCCTCAGAATGTCCGGATCGTTCAGCGCTTCCCACACTTTTTGCAAGGGTGCGGCGATGCGTTCCTCGCCTTCTATCGCCAAAGCCATCAAGAACCTCCCGGAAAGATTGGCCCGAAGCCCTAGCGCGGGGGCGCTGTTGTGTCTATCGCACCAAAGTGCGGGTCAGGATTGCGCGAGCCCCTTGCCTGCGCTCGCGCGTTGCCATATCGATTTGTCCTACAAATATGGAGACCATGATGGCAGGCGCCCCCACCAGAAAGAAGAAATTTCGCTCGCAGGAGTGGTTCGACAACCCCGATAACCCCGGCATGACGGCGCTTTATCTCGAGCGCTATTTGAACTACGGGCTGACGCGCGCCGAACTGATGTCGGGCAAGCCCCTGATCGGCATCGCCCAGACCGGCTCTGATCTGTCGCCCTGCAATCGCCATCATATCGAACTGGCCAAGCGCGTGCGCGAGGGCATCGTGTCGATGGGCGGCATCCCCTTCGAATTCCCGTGCCATCCGATCCAGGAGACCGGCAAGCGCCCGACCGCCGCACTCGACCGCAACCTTGCCTATCTCAGCCTGGTCGAGGTGCTCTACGGCTATCCGCTCGACGGCGTCGTGCTCACCATCGGCTGCGACAAGACCACGCCGGCGCTGCTGATGGCCGCCGCTACTGTCAACATTCCGGCCATCGCACTTTCGGTCGGCCCGATGCTGAACGGCTGGCACAAGGGCAAGCGTACGGGTTCCGGCACCATCGTCTGGGAATCGCGCCAGCGCCTGTCGGCCGGCGAGATCGACTATGACGAGTTCATGGACATCGTCGCCTCCTCGGCGCCGTCCACCGGCTATTGCAACACCATGGGCACCGCCACCACGATGAATTCGCTGGCCGAAGCGCTCGGCATGCAGTTGCCTGGCTCGGCCGCCATTCCGGCACCCTACCGGGAGCGTGGACAGATCGCCTATGAGACGGGCAAGCGCATCGTCGACATGGTCCACGAGGATCTGAAACCGTCCGACATCATGACCCGCAAGGCCTTCGAGAACGCCATCGTCGTCAATTCGGCCATCGGCGGCTCGACCAACGCACCGATCCACCTCAATGCGATTGCCCGTCATCTCGGCGTGCCGCTCGACAATGACGACTGGCAGAAGGTCGGCCTCAGTATCCCGCTTATCGTCAACCTGCAGCCATCGGGCGAATATCTCGGCGAGGACTATCATCATGCCGGCGGCGTGCCGGCGGTGGTCGCCGAACTCATGAAGGCCGGGCTGCTTCCGCATCCCGATGCTGTCACTGTCAACGGCAAGACCATGGGCGACAACTGCAGAGACGTCGTCAACGAGAATCCCGATGTCATCCGCACCGTCGCGGAGCCGTTGAAAGCCAATGCCGGCTTTATCAATCTCAGGGGTAATCTGTTCGACTCGGCGATCATGAAGACCAGCGGCATCTCGCCCGAATTCCGCGAGCGCTATCTGTCCAATCCGAAGGACCCAGAGGCCTTCGAGGGCAACGCCATGGTCTTCGACGGGCCGGAGGACTACCACGCCCGCATCGACGATCCGGCGCAAGGCATCGACGAGCACACCATCCTGTTCATGCGCGGCGCCGGCCCGATCGGCTATCCCGGCGGCGCCGAGGTCGTCAACATGCAGCCGCCGGCCTATCTCATCAAGAAGGGCATCCACGCGCTGGCCTGCATCGGCGACGGCCGCCAGTCGGGCACATCGGGCTCGCCGTCGATCCTCAACGCTTCGCCCGAAGCGGCAATAGGCGGCGGGCTGGCGCTGCTCAAGACCGGCGACCGCGTCCGCATCGACCTGCGCAAGGGCACCGCCGACATCCTCGTCACCGATGACGAGATCACGCGGCGCCGTGCCGAGCTGCAGAACAATGGCGGCTATCATTACCCCAAGCACCAAACACCCTGGCAGGAGATTCAGCGCGGCATGGTCGATCAGTTCTCGGCGGGCATGGTGCTGAAGCCGGCGGTGAAATACCAGGATGTGGCGCACACCAGCGGCGTGCCGAGGGACAATCACTGAGGGCCGCTTTTTCCTTCTCCCCTTGTGGGAGAAGCGCAACCATTAGCTCATGGGTGCAGCTTTTGGGGTGGCTTTTTGGTCCATGGGGTGCCGCGTCCAAGCAGTGCCTACAAATAGCTGGTGATCGCAGGCGCTTCCATCTGCCGGTCGCGCTTGCCATCCTCATAGATGATCGGTGCCGCGGCGAGATCCTCTTCGGTGGCGTCGTCGAGACAGGCGACGTTCACTGCCCAGAAATTGCCGCCCATGAAATCGAGATAGCCGCGCGAGAGGAAATTCGCACCGCAATTCGGGCACATATAATGGTTGATGTCGCCTTCCGGCCAGTTGGACGGGCTGGCCTTGTATTCCCGCATCCTGTCCCGGCCATCCGTCACGCGTACGGCTTCATAGGCCGCGAACGACTTCCGGTAGCCAAGCTTCCAGCAGAAGCTGCAATTGCATTTGCGGATGCCGTCAGTGAGGTCGATATCAGCCTCGAAACGCACCGCGCCGCAGTGGCAGCTGCCGTGATAGGTCTTTTTCATCGTCTTGCCTCGCAGGATAGTGCTATGCCTCAGCCCGCCGGAGCATCCTTGCTCCAGGCATGACGCTTGACAAGCGCGCGCGACAAATCCACGATCATGGCAAGGGGTGCATCGCGACGACCCCGTGAGGCGTCAGCCCAACGTTCGCGTCCAAACTTCTCTCTTTCAGGAGGTGGACGCCATGCCGTCAACAACCGCTATCACCGTATCGCAATTGTCCCGTTTGATTGGTCTGCCGGGTGCGCCCGCAATCGTCGATGTTCGCGTCGATGATGATTACAATGCCGATCCGCGCCTGTTGCCGGCCTCAAGCCGGCGTGATTTCAAAACTGTCCCGGCCTGGGCGGCCGACTTCGCCGGCAGCCGAGTGGCGGTCGTCTGCCAGAAAGGCCAAAAGCTCTCGCAAGGCGTGGCCGCTTGGCTGCGGCATGAGGGCATTGCCGCCGAATCCCTCGAAGGCGGATTCGAGGCCTGGCGCGATGCCAAGGGGCTCCTGGTCCGCACCGACAAGATGCCGCCGCGCGACGATAAAGGCCGCACCGTGTGGGTGACGCGGGCTCGCCCGAAGGTCGATCGCATCGCCTGTCCCTGGCTGATCCGGCGTTTCATCGATCCGAGCGCGGTTTTTCTCTTTGTCGAGGCGGCCGAAGTGACGGCCGCCGCGGATCGCTTTCAGGCCGTGCCTTTCGACATCGACAATGTGTTCTGGTCGCACCGGGGCGAACGCTGCACCTTCGACACGATGATCGAGGAGTTCGGGCTCGAATCCGAGCCGCTCGACCGCCTCGCCATGATTGTACGCGCGGCCGATACGGCAAGCCTCGATCTGGTTCCCCAGGCGGCCGGATTCCTGGCCGCTTCGCTTGGCCTGTCGCGGATGTTTCGCGACGATCTGGAACAGTTGCAGGCAGGCATGCTGCTTTATGATGCGTTTTTCCGCTGGTGCCGTGACGCCGCCGAGGAAACGCACAACTGGCCAAGCGCGGGCAAACCATCATGAGCGCCCTAGTTACGGACAAAACGGGCGAGACCGCCTCGGCGCCGGCGGTGCCGACGTTCAGCGAGGCCGTGAAGGTCTGGGCGAAAATCGGCCTGCTCTCCTTCGGCGGGCCGGCCGGGCAGATCGCGCTCATGCACAGGGAATTGGTCGAAGAGCGGCGCTGGATCGGCGAACAGCGTTTCCTGCATGCATTGAATTACTGCATGCTGCTGCCCGGTCCGGAAGCCCAGCAGCTTGCCGTCTATATCGGCTGGCTGCTGCACCGGACGCTCGGCGGCCTGGTCGCCGGCATCCTGTTCGTCGTGCCGGGCGCGGTTGTGATGCTCGCCCTGAGCACCCTCTATGCGCTGTATGGCGACGCGCCGCTTGTGGAGGCGCTGTTTTTCGGGGTGAAGGCGGCCGTGCTCGCCATCGTGATCGAGGCGGTCATCCGGATCGGACGGCGTGCCCTGAAGAACCGGGCAATGGTGTCTATCGCCCTCGCCGCCTTCATCGCCATCTATGCGTTGAATGTGCCGTTTCCGCTCATCGTCCTTTTTGTGGGCCTGACAGGCTGGATCGGCAATCACGTTGCGCCGGGCCTTTTCTCCGGTTCGGCGCACGGCAAGGGCGATGCTCCCGACATCAAGGGCGCGGTCGACCTGATGTTCGAGCGCGGTGAACTGACCCATACCAGGCCGACGAGATGGCATGCGCCGCGCACTTTGGCGATCTGGCTGCCGATCTGGCTCGGGCCTGTGCTTCTGATCTGGGCGCTCACCGGATCCGCCAGCGTTTGGAGTGAGATCGGCAGGTTCTTCAGCATCATGGCGGTCGTTACCTTCGGCGGCGCCTACGCGGTCCTTGCCTATGTTGCGCAGGCAGCGGTCGGCTCCTTCGGCTGGCTCGCGCCCGGTGAGATGGTCGATGGCCTTGGGCTGGCCGAAACCACGCCCGGTCCGCTCATTCTGGTCCTGCAGTTTGTCGGTTTTCTTGCCGCGTTCCGCCAACCCGGTTTGTTGAGCCCGCTGCTTGCCGGGTCGCTCGGGGCTTTGCTCACGCTGTGGGTCACGTTCGCCCCGTGCTTCCTCTGGATATTCCTCGGCGCGCCCTACATCGAAGCGCTGCGCGGCAACAAGGCGTTGTCGGCGGCGCTCGGTGCGATCACCGCCGCCGTCGTCGGCGTCATCATGAATCTCGCTCTGTGGTTCGCCTTGCACGTCATCTTCGGTGAGGTGCGCAGCATGGGTGGAATGAACGTTCCTGTACTCTCATCAATCGACTGGCGCGCGGCGCTGCTGTCATGCGCCGCCATGATCGCCATCCTGAAGCTGAAGATCGGCATGCTGCCGACGCTGGCGGGATCGGTCCTCGCCGGTGTCTTGTTGCTGGCCGCAAGCGGATAGAGGCGCTTCGCCGCGCCCAGCCTGCGCGTGTACAAGAGCGATCGCGGTGCCATATGACTGGAAACGGATAGGAACATGATGGCCCGACGGCGCTCTTCTCCAGGTTTCCTCGGAATGTTCGGCCGCTCGGGCGACCTCAGGCAACTCGATGCCGCATTACGCGGCGTCGACCTCCATCCCGCCCTTGTGCCGGAGGGCGTAAAACTCACCATCGTCAATCTGATGAAGGACCACTGGTCCGACGAGCCACCACCGCAGGCCTATCCATCGGTGGCGCGGCTCTTCGGCTATTGTATTGCCGGACCGGAAGCGTTCGAACGGTCCAATGGCCGTGAAAACATGCTGGACGCGGAGCGCCGGATCGAGGCCGCACTTGAGACCGGCGACAGCTTCGATGCGCAAATCGTGCTGATGACGCTGCATGCCAAGCTGATCAGCGCCGAGGTCGTCGAGCGCTACGGGCTGAGCGTGGACTGACTGTCTCGGGAGGTAGCTCACCCGCCCATATTGCCGCGCGGCAGCTTGATCATCTCGCCGAAGCGGGCGCGCAGTTTGTCGTCGATCGTCTTCGGCACATGGCGGGGAAAGCGCTCGGCGAGGATGCGCTTCTTCTCGATGATCGCCCGCTGCAGGATGTCGGGCCTGCCTTTCTCGTTCCATTCCTTCGGCGAAAAGCGATCGCCGACGGCTGGATAGAAATATTCGGTCTGCATCAGCCTCAGCGTCTGCTCATTGCCGAGATAGTGACCCGGTCCATTCAGGCAAACCTCGGCGATCGTGTCGATCGACAGCGCTTCGTCGGTCACCTCGATGCCGCGCACGCAGCGCAGGCAATGGCCGAGCATGTCATTGTCGATGATCAGGCTTTCCAGGCAGAAGCCGAGCAGCGAGGCATGCATGCCAGCCGATTCATAGACGAGGTTGAGGCCGGCAAGACCGGCCATCACGTCGGTGATGCCCTTTTCGTAGCCGGACTGGATATCGGGCAGTTTCGAATCCGTCATGCCGGCGGCCGAACCGCCGGGCAGGTCGTAGAATTGCGCCATCTGCGCGCAGGCCGCGGTCAGCACCGCCTGCTCGGCCGAACCGCCGGACATGGCGCCGGTCCTGAGATCCGAGACGAACGGCCAGGTGCCGAAGATCGCCGGATGTCCCGGCTTGATGGCGTTGACATAGACGAGGCCGACCAGCACTTCGGCCACCGCCTGCACCACCGCACCGGCAATAGCCGCCGGCGCTGTCGCACCGGCCTGGCCGGCGGAGAGCAAAAGAATCGGAATGCCGCCTTCGACACAGGCTTCGAGCACGCCGCAGGCGTCCTCGGCGAATTTCATCGGCGGCACGACGAAGCAATTCGAATTCGAGACGAACGGCCGCGCTCGGAAATTCTCCTCGCCGCCGGCGATCGCATAAAGCATGTCGAGCGCCGGCTTGACGTTCTCGCGCACCGTGAACGAGGTGCCGACATGTTTCGAAGTTCCCATCACGCAGGCGTAGAGCGTGTTGAAATCCATATCGAGCGGATCGGGGATGTCGCGCGGCACCATCGGCCGCTGGAAGAAATGGATGTTGTCGAGCCCTTCGACGATACGCGCGGCGTCATAAATGTCCTGCAGCAGTGACTCGCGGTATTCGCGCTTCTCGACATCGACAAGGTGCACGGCCGCCCCTGCCGTGCCGTAATGCACGCGCTTGCCCTTGATCAACATATCGTGCTTCGGATCCTGGCCGTGCAGGGTGAAATGCCGTGCCGCTCGTCTGATGGTGTCGAGGACGAGCGCGCGGGGGAAGCGGATGCGGCCGTCGTCGCCATGGGTGGCGCCGGCCTTGGTCAGCGCCTCGATGCAGGAGGGGATGGCGTTGGCGAAGCCGACCGTCTCGAGCAGCGTCAGTACAGCCTCGTGGATGCGCTCGCGGTCGTTTTCACTGAGCGGTCCGTAGCTGCCGCCTTCGAGGCCGGCCCTTACCGGTTTGATGTCGTCGGCAAGGGGTGCCGCTCGCATGGCGCGGCGCGCTTCGCGCCCGCCTGATCGCCGCGAACGCTGGTCTGCGGGCGAATCCGGCTTCTCAAGAGCCACTGACATCGAGGCACTCCACCTTTAGCTTGCGAAGCGGGAGGCGGCGGTTGGTCCACCATCGGCCTGCTTCGTCCCCTTTATCCCTCGACTATGCCGCCGGCATTGGCACAGCCTATGGGCCAGCCGACCTGGTCGCATATGCCAGAGTGCTAAAGGACCTCTCCAAAGGACCGGAGCCGGTTCTCCGCTCAGGAGAAGGGATCAGGCCGCCGCTGGCCTGCGGCCCGCCGCCGTCGCCAGTTCGCGGATGCCGGGCTCGATGTGCTGCAGCGCGATCGAGGAAATGCCCAAGCGCATGAAACGTGAAGGCTTTTCGGTGCGGTCGAAGAAACGGTCGCCGGGCTCGATGATGACGCTGCGCGAGGCGGCGGCCTCGGCCAGGTCACGCGAATCGGTGCCGCGTGGCCCCTCGAGCCAGAGCGATGTGCCGCCGGCCGAGTCGGTCGAACGCCACTCCGGCAGGAAAGCGGAAATCGCATGGACCAGACGCTTGCGCCGCTCGTCGAAGGCGGAGGACAGCCGTCGCACCAGCGCCTCGTGATGGCCAAGCGACAGGAACAGCGCGACCGCACGCTGGTTGTTGGCCGGCGGATGCCGCAGCATGAAACGGCGCAGCGCGCGAAGCTCTGTGATCAGCCCGGCCGAGGCGACGATGTAGCCGAGCCTCAGGCCCGGAGCCAGCGTCTTCGACATCGAGCCGACATAGACGACGCGGCCGGACCGGTCGAGGCTCTTCAGCGCCTGCTGCGGCGCCTCGTCCAGGAGCTGGCTGTCATAGCCGTCCTCGATGATGATCTGGTTGTAGCGGTTGGCGCGCGCAAGCAGGTCCTGCCGGCGCTCCGCCGACAGCGGCACCATGGTCGGGCAATGATGGCTGGGCGTCACGAAGACGAAGCCGGAATCATTGGAGATAGAAGTGGTTACGATGCCGGACTGGTCGACCGGAACCGGTTGGATATCGGCGCCGGCCAGCCGGAAGATCGAGCGCGCGTCGGGGTAGCCCGGGTCTTCCATCGCCACCTTGGAGCCCTTGGTCATCAGCAGGGTCGCCAGCATATAGAGCGCGTTCTGGGCGCCGAGCGTCACGATGATCTCGTCCGGATTGGCGAAGATGCCGCGCCGTGGCAGCAGCCGCGCCTGGATCTGCTCGATCAGCAGCGGATCGTCGCGGTCGACCATGTCGGAGGCCCAGTTGCGGATTTCGAGCACGGCGAGCGCCATGCGGTTGCATTCGCGCCATTCGGCGGTCGGGAACAGCGCCGGGTCGAACTGGCCGTAGACGAAGGGGTAGGACGACTTGATCCAGTTGTCGTGCTTGGCCGGCGGCGGCATGTCGCTGGCAGCGATCTGCCGGCGCGCCTTCCAGTCGATCTCATTGGCCTGGTCGGGCGCCTTCTGGTGCGGCTTGGCAGGGGTAGCCAGCACGTCGGGATTGACGAAATGGCCGCGCCGTTCGCGCGCCACCAGAAACCCCTGGTCGACCAGCTGCTGGAAAGCCAGCACCACGGTGCCGCGGGCGACGCCGAGCTTCTCGGCCAGGATCCGGCAGGACGGCAGCGGCATCGAGGCGGCAATCTGCCGGTCCAGGATGGCGGCGACGATCGCCTGACGGATCTGTGCCTGCAAGGTCTGGCCGGATTCCGCCGAAATCCGGAACAGGCCAGACCATATGGCCGTATCGTTTCGCTGTGGCATTGAAGATGTTTCCTCGATGGCCAGCTTTTTTGCTTGGCTGGACCAGTCGAATGTAACGGTGGCACAAGGTGTTGCGCCAATCAATTTTTCTGATCGCTGGGATTTATGCCAGTGATCCTTCCAGGGTAACGCAACGCGTCATCCCCGCGTGACGCCTCGCGTCATCGCGCTTTATGCTGCACTGCGTCATCCCGGAGTGGCGCAAGCGTCATCGCTGCGTGATGCAGTGCGTCATCCCCGCGCATTGAAATCAATGGAATTCGGCTCGATACAGTGGCGCGACGACATGCGCCGGAAACATCCGGTCATTAGTGATGACATGTTAAGGCTCGGAGTTTGGCAGTGGATCAATCGTCCTTTCAAGAACAGCTCGCCGCGTTGCGCGATCACCGCGCGAGCGCGTCCGGCAGCATGCGCGAGGCTTTCGCCGCCGATCCCAAGCGCTTCCAGACATTCTCCGCCACCGACGGCGACCTGCTGCTCGACTGGTCGAAATGCGCGGTCGATGCGCGCACCATGAACCTGCTGGAGAAACTGGCGGGAGCGGCGGACCTCGAGGGCCGGCGCGCCGCGATGTTCGAGGGCAAGAAGATCAACATCACCGAAGGCCGTGCCGTGCTGCACACGGCGCTGCGCAACCTCAGCGGCAAGGGCGTGGTGCTCGACGGGCAGGACGTGAAGACCGAGGTCCTCGCCGTGCTCGACGCCATGGGCGCCTTCGCCAACGCCGTGCGTTCAGGCAAGGCGGCCGGCGCCACCGGCAAGAAGATCACCGACATCGTCAATATCGGCATCGGCGGCTCCGACCTTGGCCCGGCCATGGCGACGCTGGCGCTGGCGCCCTATCACGACGGGCCGCGCGCCCACTACGTGTCCAACATCGACGGCGCCCACATCCACGACACGCTGAAGGGCCTGTCCGCCGAAACCACCTTGTTCATCATAGCTTCGAAGACCTTCACCACGGTCGAAACGATGACCAATGCCGAGACGGCGCGCAAATGGATAGAGAAGGCGCTCGGCAAGAAAGCCGTCGGCAAGCACTTCGCCGCCGTCTCGACCGCTCTCGATCTGGTGGCCAAGTTCGGTATCGAGGTCGACCGCGTCTTCGGTTTCTGGGACTGGGTCGGCGGCCGCTATTCGGTCTGGGGGGCCATCGGCCTGCCGGTCATGATCGCCGTCGGTCCGAGGAATTTTCGCGCTTTCCTCGATGGCGCGCATGAGATGGACGAACATTTTCGCACCGCGCCGCTGGGCAAGAACCTGCCGGCGCTGCTGGGGCTGATCGGCTGGTGGCACCGGGTGATCTGCAAATATCCCGCCCGCGCGGTCATCCCCTACGACCAGCGGCTGTCCAGGCTGCCGGCCTATCTGCAGCAACTCGACATGGAATCGAACGGCAAGAGCGTCACCCTCGACGGTGGCGCGGTGACGACGCCGACCGGCCCGCTGGTATGGGGCGAGCCCGGCACCAACGGCCAGCATGCCTTCTTCCAGTTGCTGCACCAGGGCACCGATTTCATTCCCGTCGAATTCCTCGCCGCGGCGATCGGCCATGAGCCCGATCTCAAGCATCAGCACGATCTGTTGCTCGCCAACTGCCTGGCGCAGTCTGAAGCCTTCATGAAGGGCCGCACGCTTGAGGAAGCGCGCACGCAGATGCTGGCCAAGGGCATGAAGCCTGCCGATGTCGACAGGATCGCTCCGCATCGCGTCTTCTCCGGCAACCGTCCGTCGGTGACGATCCTCTACAAGAAGCTTGATCCGCACACATTCGGGCGGCTGATCGCGCTTTATGAGCACCGCGTCTTCGTCGAAGGCACGCTGTTCAACATCAATTCCTTCGACCAGTGGGGCGTCGAGCTCGGCAAGGAACTGGCGACCGGACTGCTGCCTGTCGTGGAGGGCAAGGAGAGTGCCGCAAAGCGGGACGCTTCGACGGCTGGCCTTGTGGGGCATATCCACCATTTGCGTGTATCGGAGTAAAAGCTTGGGCGACATCAAGGGAATTTTGTTCGACAAGGATGGTACGCTTGTCGACTTCAACGCAACGTGGCTGGGCATCGCCGACTACATGGCGATGGAAGCGGCCGAGGGCGATCGCTGGAAGGCCGACAGGCTGCTCGCCGCGGCGGGTTTCGATTTCGCCGCCAAGCGCTTCAAGCCCGACTCTATCTTCGCGTCCGGCTCAAACCTCGACGTCGTCGAATTGTGGTTTCCACGGCTGTCCGACGAAGACCAGATGAGCGCCGTCGCGCATTTCAACGAGATTACCTCGATGAAGGGTTCGGCATTGGCCGTAGCGCTGCCCGGCATTGTCGAGACGCTTCGCGCCCTTCACAAGAAAGCCTACAGGCTCGGCGTCGCCACCAACGATTCGACCAGCGGTGCGGAAAAGACGCTGGTTACGCTGGGCGTCGCACAGCTTTTCGACGCCGCCTATGGCTATGACGCGGTGGCCAATCCGAAACCGGCGCCGGATGCGATCCTTGCCTTTTGCGACCTCACCGGCCTGAGGCCGGCGGAGATCGCCATGATCGGCGACAACCGTCACGATCTGGAGATGGCGCGGGCCGGCGGCTGCGGGCTGGCGATCGGCGTGCTCTCCGGCACCGGCACGCGCGAATCGCTGTCGCTGATCGCCGACGTCATTCTGGATTCGGTGGCCGATCTGCCCGATTTTCTTTCGGCGCGGGTCAAGGAAACGATTTGATCTCGCCAGCAGATGCCTGCGCCTTATCAGCCTTCGAAACGAAAGACGCCGCTTGGTGTCAGAGCGCTGCCTTTCGTCTGGCCGAAATCCGGCACCTTGTATTCGGCAAGCAGGCGCAGCCGTGATCGCGGCAGGTAGGCGCGGCCCGGGTCACCGACAAGCACCTCGATCCCGGTGTCAAGGCAGCGCTCGAGGAAAGGGATGACGCGGTCGGCGACGTCTTGTCCATAAAAGACATCGCCGACGGTCACGACATCGACTGCCGGCGGCGACCCGCCGGTTATGTCCCGCGTCATCACCGTCATCGCGACACCGTTCGCCGCTGCATTGAGACCGAGCGCAGCAACGCCGTTGCGATCGATCTCGGCTGCGATCACCTCGCTGGCACCGGCCTTTGCCGCAGCGATGCCGACGAGGCCCGAACCGGCGCCGAGGTCGAGCACGCGGCGACCCGCCATCGTCTGCGGCCGATCGATAATGTAGCGGGCGAGCACCGCGCCGCCGGCCCAGGCATAGGCCCAGTAAGGTGGCTGCGGCTCGTTCTCGTCAGCTTCGGTTTCTTCGTCCGGCTCGCGCCCCGGCTCGAACCCCTGTCCTTCCGAACCGGTGATTCCTTCCGGATTAGTAAGCCCTTCCGGATCGGTGAGTCGTCTGAGACCGCTTCCCGGATGGGCCGTGTAAAGCCGGATTTCGGGAAGCGACGGCACCTGCATCAGGCGCATGTTCGCCCTGATGAACGCGACCGGGTCAGGGCCGGCACGCGGGTCGACCGCTTCACCACCGGCAAGGCAATCGTTCAAAATCGCGCCTATCCCCGCAACGCCCGCCGCAAAATCTTGCCCACCGGCGTCTTCGGCAGTTCGGTGCGGAACTCGATATATTTGGGCCGCTTGTAGCCGGTCAGGTTCTCGCGGCAATAGGCGGTCAGTGCTTCGGCGGTAAGCGCTGGATCCTTCTTGACCACGAACAGCTTCGGCGCTTCGCCTGAATGCTCGTCCGGCACGCCGATCGCGGCCACTTCGAGCACGCCGGGGTGCATAGCCACGACCTCCTCAAGCTCGTTCGGATAGACGTTGAAGCCGGACACCAGGATCATGTCCTTCTTGCGGTCGACGATCTTGGTGTAGCCGCCCTCGTTCATGAAGCCCATGTCGCCCGATTTGAAGAAACCGTCCTTGGTCATCACCTTGGCGGTCTCGTCCGACCGGTTCCAGTAACCGGCCATCACTTGCGGTCCGCGAATGCAGATCTCGCCGACTTCGCCGAGCGGCATATTGTTGCCGTCGTCGTCGCGGATGGCAATCTCGGTCGAGGGCAGCGGCAGGCCGATTGTGCCGGTGAAATTGCCGTCGCTGAATTTGTTGGCGGTGGCCACCGGCGAGGTCTCCGAAAGTCCGTAGCCCTCAGTGACCGGGCAGCCGGTCAGCGCCTTCCAGCGCTCCGCAACCCCTTTCTGCACTGCCATGCCGCCGCCCAGCGTCAGGATCAGCGGCTTGAAGTCAAGCTTGCGGAAATCCTCATTGTTGAGCAGCGCATTGAACAGCGTGTTGAGGCCCGGAAAGATATGGACCGGGTATTTCTGCAGCTCCTTGACGAAGCCGGGAATGTCGCGCGGGTTGGGGATGAGAATGTTCTGGCCACCCATTTGCATGCCCATCAGCGCGTTCACCGTCAGCGCGAAGATGTGATACAGCGGCAGTGCGCAGACAAGGTTGAGATGCGCCGGTTTCGGCTTGATCGCGTAGGCGTCCTCGATCCAGAGCGCATTCTGCGCGACATTGGCCAGCACATTGCTGTGCAGCAGTGTCGCGCCCTTCGAGATGCCGGTGGTGCCGCCTGTATATTGCAGGAAGGCGACGTCGTCGGCCGAGGCCTTGGCGGGCTTGAAGCTTGTACCGGCGCCAGCCTTTAATGCGGCATTGAACTTGACATGGCCGGGCAGCGACCATGCCGGCACCATCTTCTTCACCCGGCGTACGACAAAATTGACGATCGTCCCTTTCAGGCCGCCAAGCATGTCGCCCATCGAAGCGACCACCACATGCTTGACCGCCGTCCTGGCGATCACCGCTTGCAAGGTGTTGGCGAAATTCTCGAGAATGACGATAGCCTGCGCGCCGGAATCCTTGAGCTGATGCTCCAGTTCGCGTGGCGTGTAGAGGGGGTTGACGTTGACCACGACATAGCCCGCCCGCAGCACCGCCATCATCGCCACCGGATATTGCAGTACGTTCGGCATCATCAGCGCCACGCGTGCGCCCTTCTGCAATCCCGTCGACTGCAGATAGGCGCCGAAGGCTGCCGATTGCCGTTCGAGCTCGGCATAGGTGATGGCCTTGCCCATGCAGATGAAGGCCGGCTGGCCGGCAAACTGCTTGCAGGCGGCGACAAGAAAGTCGCCGATCGATTTATGGGGCAGCGGGCCGATCTCGGCTGGAACGGTTTTCGGATAGTTTTTGAGCCATGGCTTTTCCGGCAGTCCGGCGGCGAGCGCGGTCAACGCCTTCGGCAATCTCTTGACCGGCGCCGGTTTTGTTGCTGCCGCTTGTTTGGTGGTAACGGGCTTCGCCGCCGCCGGCGCGGTTTTTCCAGCCGCAGCCTTGGCCACACCTTTCGCGGCGGGCTTTGCGGCTGTTTTGGCAGTCTTCTTCGTGGCGGCAACGGCTTTGGCAGGTGGCGCCTTTGGCTTGTCCGCGCCTGCGACCTGTTTTGCTCCGGCTTTGGCCTTCGCCGGAGTTGGCGTCTTTGCGGATTTTGCCATCTGCCTCCCTCGTCGTTCTTCTTGTTGTCTCTACTTGCTTCATGCCGCGTCGCCTCCCGGATGACAGAGCGGCATTGCGGATTCCCAAGAAATCCGATGTGCCATCTATGTATGGCGACTATCGGCGGCCGTGCAAGTCTTGCCCCTGCGGCAAGGCAGGAAAGATTTGCCGTCAAATATTTCGGCGACAACGCCTTGGGAAGCCGCTCCCCGTCATGCTGACGGCGAACGCGAAGTCTGTGGGTTATTGTATCCGCGAGATCGGCGATCAATAAAAAAATGCGGTCGTTAATAATAGCGTGATTAGCAGGTTTTGCTATTTTTTTCTGAAATTGGGCAAAATCCAAGAATTATTTTCTGCTTACGGTGGGTTAGGCAAACAGGGAGTTCCAAAGCTGGAGAAACGGTGCTTATATGCGCGCTTCGCGAGCCTGATAGAGGGGCTTGGCAGAACATCAGGGAGTGCTCAATGAAAAAGAAACTGACTTTTGCGGCCGCGTTGCTGGCCGCAAGCGTCATCGGCGGCATGGCTAACGCCAAGCAGCTGGTCTATTGCTCGGAGGCGTCGCCGGCCGGTTTCGACCCGTCGCCATGGAGCGGTGGCAACGATTTCGACGCATCGTCACGCACCATCTATTCGCGTCTGGTCGAGTTCGATCACGGCAAGACCACCATCTCGCCCGGCCTCGCCGAGAGCTGGACGGTTTCCGACGATGGTCTCGAATACACGTTCAAGCTTCGGCCCGGCGTGAAGTTCCAGACCACCGACTATTTCACGCCGACGCGCGACCTCAATGCCGACGACGTGATCTTCTCCTTCGAACGGCAGTGGAAGAAGGAAAACCCGTGGTACAGCTATCTGGAAGGCACCGGCTGGGAGTATTTCACCGGCATGGGCTTCCCGGATCTCCTGAAGGAAATCGTCAAGGTCGACGACCTGACGGTGAAATTCGTGCTGAACAAGCCTGAAGTCGCCTTCCTGCCCGACCTCGGCATGGATTTCGCCTCGATCGTCTCCAAGGAGTATGCCGACCAGCTCGACAAGGCCGGCACCAGGCAGCAGTTCACGCAGAAGCCGATCGGTACCGGTCCGTTCCAGTTCGTCGACTATCAGGTCGACGCCGTCATCCGCTATGCGGCATGGGACGGCTACTATGGCGGCCGCCAGAAGATCGACGATCTGATCTTCGCCATCACGACCGATCCGGCCGTGCGCGCGCAAAAGCTGAAGGCAGGCGAGTGCGATATCATGTCGTACCCGGCGCCGGCCGACATTGCCGGCCTGCAGGCTGACACGAACCTCAAGGTCGACGAGCAGGAAGGCCTCAACATCGGCTACCTCGCCTACAACACCACGGTGCCGCCCTTCGACAAGGTCGAGGTCCGCAAGGCCCTCAACATGGCGGTCAACAAGAAGGCGATCATCGACGCGGTCTATCAGGGCGCCGGCCAGCCGGCCGTCAACCCGATCCCGCCGACCATGTGGTCCTACAACAAGGACATCAAGGACGATCCCTATGATCCCGAAGCGGCCAAGAAGATGCTGGCCGACGCGGGCGTCAAGGATCTGTCGATGAAGATCTGGGCAATGCCCGTCAGCCGTCCGTACAACCCGAACGCCCAGCGCGTGGCTGAAATGATCCAGGCCGACTACGCCGCCGTCGGTGTCAAGGCCGAGATCGTCAGCTACGAATGGACCGAGTATCGCGAGCGCGGCAAGCAGAAGGACCGTGACGGCGCCTTCCAGCTCGGCTGGACCGGCGACAATGGCGATCCGGACAACTTCCTGTTCCTGCTCGGCTGCGACGCCATCGGCCAGTCCAACTACGCGATCTGGTGCAACAAGGAGTTCGAGGACCTGCTCAAGAAGGGCAAGGCCACCACGGACGTTGCCGAACGCACCAAGATCTACGAGGAAGCTCAGGTCGTGTTCAAGCGTGAGGCCCCGTGGCTGACCATCGCCCATTCCAAGGTCTTCATGCCGATGAACAAGAAGGTTTCGGGCTACGTCATGGACCCGCTCGGCATTCATCGGTTTGACGGCGTCGACGTCACCGAATAAGTCCACGAGAAATTGGGCGGCGGCGCTGGACTTCCAGCGCCGCCGTTCTATGAAGTAAGATGCTCCGCTATCTCCTCCATAAGCTCGCCCTGATCGTTCCGACCGTGTTCGGCATATCGCTGGCGGCGTTTGCTTTCGTTCGGCTGCTGCCGGGCGACCCGATCCTCGCTCTGGCCGGCGAGCGCGGCGTCAGCCCCGAGCGTTACGCGCAGCTTATCGAGCAATTTGGTTACAACCGGCCCTATGTCATCCAATATCTCGAATATATCGGCAGGGTCCTGACCGGCGACTTCGGCATATCGATCGCCACCAAGCGGCCGGTGCTCGGCGAGTTCCAGGCGCTGTTTCCGGCAACGCTGGAACTGGCGACGATCGCATTGATCATCGCTGTCCTCCTCGGCATTCCCGCCGGCATCTTTGCCGCGATCAAGCGCGGATCCTGGTTCGACCAGGCGACGATGGGCGTGGCGCTGACCGGCTACTCCATGCCGATCTTCTGGTGGGGCCTGCTGCTCATCATCTTCTTTTCCGGCTATCTCGGCTGGACGCCGGTCTCCGGCCGCATCGGCCTGCAGTATTTCTTCAAGCCGACCACGGGTTTCATGCTGATTGACAGCCTGATCTCCGGCAAGAGCGGCGCTTTCAGGTCCGCTGCCAGTCATCTGATCCTGCCCGCCATCGTGCTGGCGACGATTCCGCTCGCCGTCATAGCGCGCCAGACGCGCTCGGCGATGCTGGAGGTGCTGGGCGAGGATTATGTCCGCACCGCGCGCGCCAAGGGCCTGGCGCCGCGCCGTGTCATCGGGCTGCACGCCTTTCGCAACGCGCTGATCCCGGTCGTCACCACCATCGGCCTGCAGGTCGGCACGCTGATGGCGGGCGCCATCCTCACCGAGACGATCTTTTCCTGGCCCGGCATCGGCAAATGGATGATCGACGCGATCGGCAAGCGCGACTACGTCGTCGTCCAGAGCGGGCTGCTGATCATCGCGCTGATCGTCATGGCGGTGAACCTGATCGTCGACGTGCTCTACGCCGTCATCAACCCACGCATCCGGGTGCAGTGAGATGACCGACCAGTCCGCGGCCGAAGCCACTGCTGCCTCCGTTCAGCCCGGCGGCCGGCAACGCGCCTTTACTGAATTCTGGCACTATTATTCGATGAACACCGGCGCCGTCATCGGCCTTGTCGTGTTCGCTTTGCTTGTGCTGGTAGCGATCTTCGCGCCGCTGGTCGCGCCGCATTCGCCCGACGAGCAGTTTCGCGACGCGCTGCTGGCGCCGCCGGCCTGGCAGGAGGGCGGCAAATCGATGTTCCTGCTCGGCACCGATGCCGTCGGCCGCGACATGCTTTCGCGGCTGATTTTCGGTGCGCGCTTCTCGCTGTTCATCGGCCTGGTGGTCGTCGTCTTCTCGCTGACCAGCGGCATCATCCTCGGCGTGCTCGCCGGCTATTTCCGCGGCTGGGTCGATACGCTGATCATGCGTGTCATGGACATCATCCTTGCCTTCCCGTCGCTGCTGCTCGCGCTGGTGCTTGTGGCGATCCTCGGGCCTGGCCTGTTCAACGCCATGCTGGCGATCGCGCTGGTGCTGCAGCCGCATTTCGCCCGACTCACCCGTGCGGCGGTGATGGCCGAAAAGAACCGCGAATATGTGGTCTCCGCCAAGGTCGCCGGCGCCGGCCACATCAGGTTGATGCTGGTGACGATCCTGCCGAATTGCGTGGCGCCGCTGATCGTCCAGGCGACGCTGTCCTTCTCCAACGCCATCCTCGAGGCCGCGGCGCTCGGCTTCCTTGGCGTTGGCGCGCAGCCGCCGACGCCCGAATGGGGCACAATGCTGGCCTCGGCCCGCGAGTTCATCCTGCGCGCGCCCTGGGTGGTGACCTTCCCCGGCCTTGCCATCCTGATCACGGTGCTGGCCATCAACCTGATCGGCGACGGCCTGCGCGACGCCTTCGACCCCAAGCTGAAGAGGTCGTGAGCACCATGCCTCTTCTCGAGATCAGGAACCTGACCGTCTCCTTCGACACCGCCGCCGGTCCGTTCATGGCCGTGCAGGGCATCGACCTGTCGATCGAGCCGCGCGAAGTGCTGGCGATCGTCGGCGAATCCGGCTCCGGCAAGTCGGTGGCGATGCTGGCGGTGATGGGGCTGTTGCCGGACACGGCGACGGTGAAGGCCGACCGCATGGCCTTCGACGGCGTCGATCTGCTTGGGCTCAGCCCGTCGGAGCGGCGCAAGATCGTCGGCAAGGACATCTCGATGATCTTCCAGGAGCCGATCGCCAGCCTCAATCCATGCTTCACTGCCGGCTTCCAGATCGAGGAGGTGCTGCGCTTTCACATGGGCATGGACCGCGCCCAGCGCCGGGCCCGCGCCATCGAGTTGATGACGCTGGTCGGCATCGCCGATCCGGAGGATCGGCTGAGTTCGTTCCCGCACCAGATGTCGGGCGGCCAGTGCCAGCGCGTCATGATCGCCATTGCCATCGCCTGCAATCCGAAGCTGTTGATCGCCGACGAGCCGACGACAGCCCTTGATGTCACCATCCAGAAGCAGATCCTCGATCTGCTGGTCTCCCTGCAGGCCAAATACGGCATGGGGCTGATCATGATCACCCACAATATGGGCGTGGTGGCCGAGACCGCGGACCGCGTCATCGTCCAATACAAGGGCCGCAAGATGGAAGAGGCCGACGTGCTTTCGCTGTTCGAAGCGCCGCAGAGCAACTACACGCGCGCGCTGCTGTCGGCGCTGCCGGAAAACGCCGTCGGCGACCGGCTGCCGACCGTTTCCGACATGCTGTTCGAGCCGGCGCCTTCAGCAACGGGAGCCGCCTCATGAGTGTAACGGTTCTCGAAGGCAAGAACATTGTGCGCGACTACCATGTCGGCGGCGGCCTGTTCCGTCCGGCCCGCACCGTTCATGCGGTCAAGGGCGTTTCCTTCACCGTGCAGAAGGGCAAGACACTGGCGATCGTCGGCGAAAGCGGCTGCGGCAAGTCGACGCTCGCCCGCATCATCACGCTGATCGATCCGGCGACATCCGGCGAGCTCTTCATCGACGGCAACAAGGTCGACATCGCCAAGGACGGCCTCACCAAAGAGATGCGCCGCAAGGTGCAGATCGTCTTCCAGAATCCGTATGGCTCGCTCAACCCGCGCCAGAAGATCGGCGATGTGCTCGGTGAGCCGCTGCTCATCAACACCGACAAGCCGGCCGAGGAACGCCGCGACCTCGCGATGAAGATGCTGAAGAAGGTCGGCCTTGGACCGGAGCACTACAACCGCTACCCGCACATGTTCTCGGGCGGCCAGCGCCAGCGCATCGCCATTGCCCGCGCGCTGATGCTGAATCCCAGCCTTTTGGTGCTGGACGAACCGGTCTCGGCGCTCGACCTTTCGGTGCAGGCGCAGGTGCTCAATTTGCTCGCCGACCTGCAGGACGAGTTCCAGCTGACCTATGTCTTCATCAGCCACGATCTGTCGGTGGTGCGCTACATCGCCGACGACGTGATGGTGATGTATTTCGGCGAGGCGGTCGAATACGGCTCGCGCGACGAGGTCTTCGCCGATCCCAGGCACAACTATACCAGGACGCTGTTCGCGGCAACGCCGCGCGCCGATGTCGCCTCGATCAAGGCCAGGCTGGCGAAAAAGAAGGCTGCCTGAGCGGCCCAATCACGACAGTCGGGCGATAATGGCGCGCAGCGCTTCGCCGAAGCGGTGGACCTCATCGACCGTGTTGTAATGCACCAGCGAGGCGCGGATGGCGCCGCTGTCCATCGAGAGGTTGAGGCGCTTCATCAGCCGCGGCGCGTACATGTGGCCATCCCGAATGCCGATCTGCATCTCGGCCATCTCTTCGACGATCCTTTGCGGCGACAGCTTGCCGATGTTGAAGCAGAAGGTCGGCACGCGTTCGTTGAGGCGGGCCTCGTCCGCGACGCCATAGATTGTCGCCCAGCAATCCTTGAGCACGGCGAGCATCTCGCGCGCCAGCACCAATTCATAGTCGCGGATGGCGCCCATGCCGGCGACGATGTTCTCGCGGCGCGAGCGGTTGTTCGAAGGCGCGAGATTGCGGCCGATCAATTCCAGATATTGCACCGCGGCATCCATGCCCGAAACATTCTCGTAGATGAAGGTGCCGGCCTCGACCTTGTAGGGAGGCTCGTCGGGGATGAAGTCCTCGCGGAAGGTCGGCAGCCGCTTCAGCGTTTCGAAACGGCCCCACAGGAAGCCCATATGCGGCGAGAAATTCTTGTAGCCGGAACAGACCAGGTAGTCGCAGTCCCAGGCCTGCACGTCGATCAGCCCATGCGGCCCGTAATGCACGCAGTCGAGGAACACTTCGGCGCCGGCCGCGTGCGCGATCCTGGCGACGGAAGCGACGTCGACGATCGAGCCGATCGAATGCGCCGTCACCGTGCAGGCGACGAGCCTTGTGCGATCCGAGACCAGCGGCCTGAGGTCGTCGACATGGAGATTGCCGTCCTCGCGCATGCGCCACCATTTGAATTTCGCGCCGGCCTGCTCCAGCGCCAGCCAGGTGGCGATGTTGGCGTCGTGGTCCATGTCGGTAATGACGATCTCGTCGCGCTCCTGAAGCATCTGGCCGATACCGAGGCTGACCAGGCGGATGAACGAGGTGGCGTTCATGCCGAAGCAGATTTCCGAGGGGCTGTAGGCGTTGATCAGCAAAGCCACGCTTTCGCGCGCATCGGCGACGGATTGATCGACCGTGACGCTGCGGCCATAGCGGCCGCCGCGCTGCACATTGTGGCCAACGAGATGATTGGTCACCGCGTCGAGCACGCTTTGCGGAATCTGCGCGCCGGCGGCATTGTCCATGAAGATGAAGTCGCCGGCCTGCTGCAGAGCGGGGAACATGGCGCGGATCGTATCGACCGGGAACGATGCGGCGCTGTCCGCCTTCGGGGTCTGGTGCTGGTTCACGGACGTCTCCTTCAGTTCAATTGGGGCAGAAATGGCGATGCCGGGCTCAGTGCGCGCCGGACTGTTTCTTGCTGCGTTCTTCGAGATAGCCGACCAGGCGCACGAGCGGCCACAGGAAGGCGAGATAGATGATCGCCGCGCCGATCAGCGGCGTCGGATTGGCCATCAGCGCCTGCGCGTCGGTCGCCTGCTTCAACAGGTCCGGCATGGCCACGACCGAGGCCAGTGCGGTGTCCTTGAACACCGAGACGCAATTGCTGGTCAGCGGCGGCACGACGACGCGGAACGCCTGCGGCAGGATCACCTTGCGCATCGCGGTCCAGAACGGCAGGCCAAGCGTCGCCGCCGCCTCGAACTGGCCTTTCGGGATGTTCTGGATGCCGGCGCGGCAGACCTCGGCCGTGAAGGCGGCAAGCACCAGCGACAGCGCCAGCGCCGCCGAAACGAAGGATGAAAGGCGGATGCCGACAAACGGCAAGGCGTAATAGATCAGGATCAGCACGACCAGGATCGGCAGCGCTCGGAAGATGTCGATATAGCCGATGGCCAGCCGCCTCAGCAGCTTCGGCGCGTAGAGGCGCACCAGGCAGATCGCCAGTCCGGCGACGGTGCCTAACACGATGGCCGCACAGCCAAGCAGGATGGTGTTGCCGAGCCCGCGAATGAGGATCGGAAACGACCTGACCAGAATGCCCCAGTTGAAGAACGTATCGATCAGTTCCATGGCGTCGGCCCAATGGCGTGAGCAAGCCCGCCGCCAGCAGCGGGCTTGTCCCACGGATGAAAGATGAGGCGTGCCTTAGTCTGTGGCCGGCACACCCTGTCGACGGACAGTTAGCCGGCTTACTGAGCCTGCGGGATCGGCCCCGGCGTCACCGTGCTGGTGCCGGCTTCCGGATCGACGCCGAACCACTTTTTGTGGATCGAAGCCATCGTGCCGTCCTTCTTCATTGCGGTGATGGCGTCATTGACCTTTTCCAGCAGCGGATGGCCTTTTTTCGTCATCATGGCGAAACGCTCGCCGGTGGGGATGCGCACCAGGATCTTGAGCGCGGGCATCTGCTTGATGGCGAACAGGAAACCGGCCAATTCGCCGGCGCCGCCATCGATGCGGCCGTTCTGCACGTCGAGCAGCAGGTCCTGCTGGGCATTGTAGCTCTTGGTCTCGGCGACGCCGAGCTTTCCGGCGTTTTCCTTCATGTAGGCTTCGCCGGTCGAGCCGGCGATGACGCCGATGGTCTTTCCCTTGAGGTCGTCGAGCGACTTGATGGTCGAGTCGGACTTGCCGACGATGGTGCCGTCGCTGTCATAATAGGCCTGCGTGAAGCCCTGGTTCTGCAGCCGCTCATTGGTGATCGAGATCGACGAGACAGCGAAATCGATGCGGCCCGATGCGGTCGCCGCGAACAGCGCCTGGAAACCGAGATCCTGGAATTCGGCCTCGGCGCCGATGCGCTTGGCAACATCGTTGGCGACGTCGATCTCGAAGCCTTCGAAGGAGCCGGATTCGGTCTTGTATTCCCATGGCGGGTTCGCCGGATAGGCGCCCACCACGATCTTGTCGGCAAAGGCGGGTGCTGCGAAGGCGACGCCCGCGGCGATGATCACGCCAATCAATCCTAGACGATGCAACATGGTGCTTCCCTCTGGTTCGGCCACCCCCTGTGGCGCTTTTTCCACTTCCGCCCCTTTCAGCGCACCGGGCGCTGCAGGCGAGGCGGTGCCTGAAGTCAGGATGCGCGGCGTTGTCGCGCGCCGATGAGATCTTGCAGACGCGCAAGCAGCGCATCGACTGCGTCGTCCGTGGTGACCATGCCGGGCGACAGCCTGAGCGTCGCGCCGCGCGCATCGCAATAGAGCCGCTCGTCTCGCAGGCTCGACACAGTCTTCGCCGGATCGATGCCCTGCGGCAAGGTCAGCATCACGCTGCCGCCACGTTCGCTGGCGGCCAGCGGGGAACGGACCGACCAGCCATTGTCCAGCGCATGGGCAATGATGCGCTCGCCAAGCGACGTATTCTGGGCGCGGATAGCGTCGACGCCGGTTCTTTCCGCCCATTCGAGGCCGGGCAGCGATGCGACGCTGGCCAGGATGGCCGGCGTGCCATGATCGAAGCGGCGGGCATTGTCTGCATAGGAAAAACTGTCGAGATCCCATGAGAACGGGTTCGGCTGGCTGAACCAGCCGCGCAGTTCAGGCCGGCATATTGTCAGGAGATCGGGCGTCACTTGCAGGATGCCGGCGCCGGAAGTGCCGCACAGCCACTTCAGCGATGTCGAGACGACGAAATCGACCGGCGTCTGCGCTACCGAGAAGGGGGCGACGCCGATGCCTTGCGTGATGTCGACGCCGACAATGCTGCCCATCGCCCGGCCATGCGCCGCAAGCCGTGCGATATCGCAGCGGTGCGAGGCCGTCGAGGTGACGAAGGTCAGCAAGGCAAGGCCGACATCCTCCTGCCAGCGGGCGATGAAATCCTCATCGCGCACCCAGTTTTCGCCGGGCCGCAACGGCACGGTGTCGAGCGTGAAGCCGAAGCGTTCGGCAAGGCCGGCAAGCAGGAAATGCAGGCTCGGGAAACAGTCGGCGGCGATCAGCAGGCGTTTTCCCGCCAGCCGCCTCGACGGCAAGGCCCCGATCAGGCTGTAAAGCGCCGACGTGACATTCTCGGCGGTGGTCAGCGTGCCCTGTGGCGCCTCGATCAGCCGGCTCCAGGCATCGATGAAACGCTGTCGCGCGGCAAGTGCTGCCGGCCATTGGCCATCATCTTCCGCCGACCAGATGCCGGAGAATTCCGCCAGCGCGGCAGCCATGCGTTCGGCCTTGCCGGGAAAGGTGCCGATCGAATGGTAGAGAAAATAGCCTGACATTCCGTGTCTCGTTCCCTTGTGATCATGTGATCACAAAACAGGATGGGGATCAATTGCCGCAGCTTAAGAAACGCGGACCGCAGGTCCAAATCAGGCGATTGTTCTTGGTCCAGCGCTGCCGGGACTGGCTGGGTTTCAGCCAGTATAGCGCCGGTGTCAGGAAGCCTTGCCAAAGCCGGCGAAGTCGACAGGCCTGGGCTCGGGCACATCCGGGCAGATGGCACGCAGGGTCTCTTGGGTGGCCATGATGTCCGCCACCACCTCGTTGCGGGCGCGGACGATGTCTTTGTCCCTGAGGGCCGCGATAACAGCGACATGCTGTCCCGACGGTTCCATCGTGCCGGCGCGCATCAAAGGCTCGACATGATTGGACAACAGCCGCATATAGGGTCCGAAGCGCAGCCACAGCGTCTCGATCAACTGGAACAGCACGTCGGAGCCGGAGGCGCGATAGATGGTGAAGTGGAATTGCTGGTTCTTGGCGATCAGCTCATAAATGCTGTCATTGCGTCCGATCGCCTGCTGGTCGGCGGTGATCCGCTGCAAGGTTTCTATGTCGGAAGCGGTCAGGCGTGGCGCCCCGAGTTCGGCCGCCAGCCCTTCGACGGCGACGCGCGCCCGACAGAGGTCGTCGAGCCGCGCCCGGGTGACGACCGGCACGCAGGCCGAGCCGTTCTGCGAGATCTCCAGCGCGTTCTCCGCCGCCAGTCGCCGCAAGGCTTCACGCACCGGCATGTTCGAGGTGCCGAAGGCTTCAGCCAGCGAGGCAATGGTCAGCACTTGTCCCGGATCGAAGCTGCCGACCATCAAGGCATGCCGAAGCTGCTGGTAGACGCCGTCCTGGACGGTTACACGTCCCGATACAGGTTCAAATCCCAGAGCCACGGTTTCGCTTTTCCCTTGGTTGCCGACAGAAGCTATGTGCAAAGGGACTCATCTGCCGAAAGCAGTGTGATCATCTGATCACAGAAAGCGGATAGAGCCAAGCCGTTGGGCCGGCGACACGCATCGCCCTCGATCTGGGCGCACCTCAGTCCGGAATCACCGCCGTCGCCTGTATCTCCACCTTGGCGCGATCCTCGACCAGCGCCACCACCTGCATGGCGGCCATGGCCGGAAAATGCCGGCCGATCACCGCGCGATAGGCTTCACCGATTCCTCTAAGGTTCGCCAGATATTCGGCCTTGTCGGTAAAGTACCAGGTCATCGAGGTGATATGCTCCGGTTTGCCGCCAGCCTCGGCCAGCACGGCGACGATGTTGGCCAGCGTCTGGCGCACCTGGCCGACGAAATCGTCCGTCTCGAACCGGCATTGTCCATTCCAGCCGACCTGGCCGCCGACGAAGACGAGCTGGCCGCGCGCGGCAATGCCGTTGGCATAGCCGACAGGTTTGGCCCAGCCTTCCGGCTGCAGTATGGTGTGCATGTCTGGCCTCCCTCAATCCGCTTCTCGAATGTCCGATTCGAAAACAGTCCAGTCTCTAATCCCCTGGGAAGCCCTCAGGCTGCGCCCATCACTTGTCTGGCGATCACCACCTTCTGCACGTCCGACGCGCCCTCGTAGATGCGCAGTGCCCGGATTTCGCGATAGAGGCCCTCGACGATATGGCCCTTGCGCACGCCGTCGCCACCATGCAGTTGCACCGCCTTGTCGATGACGCTCTGGGCGCGGTCGGTTGCGTATAGCTTCGCCATCGCCGCCTCCCGCGTCACCCGCGCAGCGCCCATGTCCTTGGCCCAGGCGGCGCGGTAGACGAGCAGCGCTGCGGCGTCGACATCCAGCGCCATGTCGGCGATATGGCCCTGCACCATCTGCAACTCGGCCATCGGCGCGCCGAACAGCTTGCGCTCCGCCACTCTTTTGATGCTTTCGTCCAGCGCGCGCCGCGCGAAGCCGAGCGCCGCGGCACCCACAGTCGAGCGGAATACGTCGAGCACCGACATGGCGATACGGAAACCGTCGCCGGGTTTGCCGATCAGCGCCGGACCCGGAACGCGAACGCGGTCGAACGACAGCCGCGCCAGCGGATGCGGAGCGATCACCTCCAGCCGCTCGGCAATGGTCAGCCCCTTCGCGTCTGATGGCACGATGAAGGCTGAAAGCCCCTTGGCGCCTGGCGCCTCGCCGGTGCGGGCAAAGACGATGTAGAGGTCGGCAATGCCGCCATTGGAGATCCAGGTCTTTTCGCCGGACAGCACATAGTCGTCTCCCTCGCGCGTGGCCGTCATCTCCATATTGGCGACATCAGACCCCGAGCGTGGCTCCGACAGCGCGAAAGCCGAAATCGCCTTGCCGGCGCGTGTCTTGGCCAGCCATTGCTGCTGTTCCGGCGTGCCGAACAGGCTGAGCGCGCCTGTGCCGAGCCCTTGCATGGCAAAGGCGAAGTCGGCCAACCCGTCATGCCGGGCCAGCGTCTCGCGCGTGAGGCAGAGCGTGCGCACGTCGAGCGGTCCGGGGTTGCCGGTGTCGATCGCTGTCGGCTTCAGCCAGCCATCCCGCCCGAGCTTCGTCACCAGTTCCCGGCACGCGGCGTCGACATCGTGATGATCGACCGGCAGGTTTTTCGCGCACCAGGTGTCGAGCCGCTCCGCCAGGTCGCGGTGGCGATCCTCGAAGAAGGGCCAAGAAAGGAAGGAACGGTCAGGCATTTCTGCCCCCGCTGTTCTTCAGCCCTTGAGCTCCACGGTGCCCCCCT
>NZ_CAUM01000008.1 GCF_000350085.1 Mesorhizobium metallidurans STM 2683 | reverse complement strand
ATAGCGGTGCAGATGGTGTTCGGCGCAATGCTGGTAAACGCCCTTCATGCCGCGCTTGAAGATCGAATAATAGCCTTCGACGGTGTTGCCTACACTGCCGCCGAAGCGCCCTTATTGCCGTCCTCCGCACCACCCGCGATATCATCCAAAATCGGGCAGTCCGGCCGGTCGTCGCCGTGGCAGGCGTGGATCAGTTTCTGCAGGGTCGTGCGCATCGACTGCAACTCGCGCACCTTCTCCTCGATGGCGCTGACATGGGCGGCCGCGATCTCGCGCACGTCGTGGCTGGCGCGGCTGCGATCCTGATAGAGCGCCATCAACTGGCGGCAATCGTCGATGGAAAAGCCCAGGTTGCGCGCGCGGCGCAGGAAAGCCAGCCGGTGGATGTCGTCGCCCGTATAGTCGCGGTAGCCATTGCCGGCGCGCCGGGGACGAATCAGGCCGATCTCCTCATAGTAGCGGATGGTCTTGGCCGGCAGGCCGGAACGGTGGGCAGCATCGCCGACATTCATGGTGACTTCCTCGACTTCCGGCAGCCTTGACGAACTGCCCCCATTGATTTTGCTTCACAATCCCCTGAGGCCTGTTGCCGAAATGCCATAGTAACGTGGTTACCGGCACGTAAGCCCTCGCATATAGGCATCGCGCGCTTGGCAAGCAAAGCAAATGCCAGCATGAATGATGGCGACAAAGCGGCCGTAACGAGCCGCACTATTTTGGGCGGGGCATCGGACCTTTTTATGCGCTTGAAGTCATTTGCAATCGTCGCTGCACTTGCGCTGTCGACCGCTATCAGCGGTTGCAGCACCATCGGCTCGCGGGTGTTCTCTAACGACTATGGCGCGATGACCGATGCCGGTTATTCATTGCCGCGTATTCCGATCGAAAAAGTGCCGTTCAAGTACCGCCGGCAAGTGGTGGATTACGACACCAGGGAAAAGCCGGGCACCATCATCGTCGATACGCAGAACAAGTTCCTCTATTTCGTCATGAGCGACGGCGAGGCGATGCGCTACGGCATCGGCGTCGGCCGCGAAGGCTTTGAATGGAATGGCACCGCCCGCATCGCGCTGAAGCGCGAATGGCCGACCTGGACGCCGCCCGGAGCGATGATCAAGCGCCAGCCCGAGTTGGCCAAGTTCGCCGGCGGCATGGAGCCGGGGTTGAATAACCCGCTCGGCGCGCGCGCCATGTATCTGTTCAACAGGGGCGGCGATTCGGGCTACCGCCTGCATGGCAGCCCGGAATGGAACTCGATCGGCAAGGCGGTGTCGTCGGGCTGCATCCGGCTGATGAACCAGGACATCATCGACCTCTACGACCGCACATCGGTCGGCACCAAGGTCATCGTTTTATAGGACCATGATCCCGAAAAGTGGAAACCGGTTTTCGGAAAAGATCATGGTCAAACAAGAAGATTTTCATACGCGGACCGTCTAGGCAACAACTGACGTCCAAAACAGAAAACCGGGCAATTCGGCCCGGTTTTTTGTTTTGCCCGAAGGCGAATTGTTCCTGGTCGTCTGTCTCTCAGGAGACCTGTTCGACCTGCTGCACTTCGGGCACGAAATGCCGCAAAAGGTTCTGGATGCCGTGCTTCAGCGTCGCCGTCGATGACGGGCAGCCGGCGCAGGCCCCCTTCATGTGCAGGAACACGGTGCCGTTCTCGAAGCCGCGGAAAGTGATGTCGCCGCCATCCTGGGCGACGGCCGGGCGCACCCTGGTATCGAGCAGTTCCTTGATGGTGATGACCAGTTCCTCGTCGGCCTTGTCGTAGAATTCGCCGGTCTGGCTGGTTTCGGCGGCGGGTCCGGCCTTGGCCATTACAGGCGCGCCGGACATGAAATGCTCCATGATGGCGCCGAGGATCGCCGGCTTCAAATGCTGCCAGTCGGGGCCGTCCTTGGTCACGGTGACGAAGTCATAGCCGAAAAAGACGCCGGTGACGCCAGGGATCTCGAACAGCCGGCCGGCCAGCGGGGAGGCAGCAGCGGCGCTGGCGGCGTCGCGAAAATCGGCGGTGCCTTCGACAAGCACTTCCTTGCCGGGCAGGAATTTCAGCGTCGCGGGATTTGGCGTCGATTCGGTCTGGATGAACATAGCCGTCTCCATGCCCGTTTCGGGCAGATAGTTTGGAATAATTCTAAATAGGCTTTATCGGCTGGACATTCAAGCGAAACGCATCGCCGGAATGGCTGGCTGGCGGAATGTTTTGCCAGGGGTCTAATCCCTGCGTCTGCTCTAAGCCAGGCTGTCGATCTCCTCATCGGAAAGATTCTGCGGCACCACGGTCACCGGGATGGGGAAGGCGGCGCCCTTGCCGGCGACCGCGCCGACCAGCGGTCCGGGTCCCTCCTTGCCGGCGCCGGCCGCCAGCACCAGTATGGCGATGTCCTGGTCTTCCTCGATCAATTTGTGGATTTCTTCCGTCGGCTTGCCTTCGCGCACCACCAGTTCCGGCTCGATGCCGAGCTTCTGGCGCACCTTGTTCGCGTAGCTGTCGAGGGCCGCGCGGGCCGTCGCATTGGCCTCCTCGCGCATGATCTTCTCGACGCCCAGCCAGTGCTGGAAATCGTCCGGCTCGATCACGTAAAGCAGCACCAGCACACCGCTCGTGCTCTGCGCGCGCTTCGAGGCGTAGGCGACGGCGCGCTCGCATTCCGGCGTGTCGTCGATGATCGCCAGGAACTTGCGGCGATGGCCGGCTTCGCGGCTGAGGCGTTTGGAGACCATGTCTATCTACTCGGTATCGTGTGGCCGCAATCTGCCACCGCCGCAGACCGGCCGCAAGCGGTCGGCCATTGCTGCGGTATTAGGGGCGGCAATGTCAGGACAGGGGTCAATCCTGCAGCAGGCCGATGATGTCGCGCACCGTCTTCATCGTCGCCTCGGCCAGGACGCCGGCGCGTTCGCCGCCATCCTTCAAGACGGCGTCGACATAGGCGCGGTCGCCGGAAATACGGCGCATTTCGGCAGCGACCGGCGCCAGTCTTTCCACGGCAAGGTCGGCCAGCGCCGGCTTGAACACGGAAAACTGCTGGCCGCCGAACTCCTTGAGCACCGCCTCCTTCGAGATTTCGGCCAGACCCGCATAGATGCCGACGAGGTTTTCCGCCTCCGGCCGGCCAGCCAGGCCGTCCAGTTCGCCCGGCAATGCTTCGGGATCGGTCTTGGCCTTGCGGATCTTCTTCGAAATGGCGTCGGCATCGTCGGTCAGATTGATGCGCGACAGGTCCGACGGATCCGATTTCGACATCTTCTTCGAGCCGTCGCGCAGGCTCATGATGCGCGTCGCCGGTCCGCCAATGACCGGTTCGGTCAGCGGGAAATAGCCGTTCACCGTCTCCTCGCCGACCGGCATTTCCACGCCGACGCCAAGGCGGGCGATGCGATCCGAGAAATCATTGTTGAATTTCTGCGCGATGTCGCGGGTCAGCTCCAGATGCTGCTTCTGATCCTCACCCACCGGCACGTGGGTGGCGCGATAGAGCAGAATGTCGGCAGCCATCAGGCTCGGATAGGCAAGCAGCCCGAGCGAAGCATTCTCGCGGTCCTTGCCTGCCTTGTCCTTGAACTGCGTCATCTTGTTCATCCAGCCGATGCGCGCCACGCAGTTGAAGATCCAGGCAAGCTCTGCGTGCTGCATGACCCGCGACTGGTTGAAGACGATGTGCTTCTTCGGGTCGATGCCGGAGGCGAGGAAGGCAGCGGTGATCGAGCGCGTCTGGTCGGCAAGGTCGTCATGGACGAGCTGCGCGGTCAGCGAATGCAGGTCGACGACGCAATAGATGCAGTTGGATGTGTCCTGCAGGGCGACGAATTTCTTGATGGCGCCGAGATAATTGCCGAGATGCAGGTTGCCGGTCGGCTGGACGCCGGAAAAGACGAGTGGCTTGAAGGCGGTCATGATGTCCTCATGGCTTGTGGAGGGCCGTTTCGCGCGCGGCGAAAGTCTTGCGACGGCGCGCTTATGGACGAGAGCGGCGGCCCGATCAAGACCCGTCGCAGTCGCCGGATCGGGCTGTCTATTCGTCCAGATCGGCTTTTGCGACGGGCGTTGCGTTCGGCGTTCTGCCTCGTTTGATGTTCCGCCTAATCATGCCGAAATCGGCGCCGCCGCTGGCGAAGGCGGTGACGAAGTAGAGCAGCGCTCCGCCGGCGACGAGCGCAAGCAGCGTCGTTGCCTTGATCAACAGCGGTGAGCCAGGGCCGAGCCTGGCGGCAAACCAGTGCTCGGCGAAATAGAGCGCCGCCGCCATCACCGCCGCCGACAGCACCAGCCTGGGAATCCGTTTCAGCAGCGGAACGTCGCGGCCCCAATGGCCGCGCCGGATCAGCACGGCGAGCAGCATCAGCGCATTGACCCAGCCGGCGACGGCCGAAGCGACCGCGATACCCGGCGCGCCCATCGACGGGAACAGTGTCAGCGCGGTGGTGACGTTCACAGCCACCGAGATGGCGGCGAAGATCATCGGCGTGCGCGTGTCCTCGCGGGCGAAATAGCCTGGCGTGAATGCCTTGATCAGCACGAAGGCCGGCAGGCCGAGGCCGAAGATCGCCAGGATCGCCGCCACGGTCGGCGTCGAGTTGTTGGCGGCAAAGGCACCGCGCTCGTAGACCAGCCGCACGATCGGCTCGGACATGACAAGCAAGGCGGCGGCAGCGGGCAAGGTCATGAACAGCGTGAACTCGACCGAGCGGTTCTGCAGATTGGCCGCTTCGATCAGATTGCCCGACTTCAGCGCCCGCGACAGTTCCGGCAACAAAACGATCGCGACGGCGACGCCGACGACACCGAGCGGCAACTGGTAGATGCGGTCGGCATAGGCGAGCGACGACACCGCGCTGTCCTGCGCCGACGCGATCGCGGTGCCGATCAGCTGGTTGATCTGGGTGATGCCGCCGGTGATCGCCGCCGGCAGCGCCAGAATCAAGAGCCGCTTGACGCTGGGCGTCATCCTCGGCCGGCGAAAGCCGATCGAGATGCCGGCATGGCGCACCGCCACCCAGACGATGGCGAGTTGCACCAGCCCCGCCGCCAGCACGCCCCAGGCCAGCCCGAAGCCGACCGTGCGGGCGTCCGATCCCTTGTACCAGGCATAGGCGAGCACGCCGATCAGGATGATGTTGAGGAATACCGGCGCCACAGCAGCCGCGAAATAGCGGCGCAGCGAATTCAGCATGCCGGCCATCATGGCGCCCAGCGACATGCAGATCAGGTAGGGAAACATGATGGTCGCAAGCCGGACCGTCGTCTCGAACTTTCCCGGCGTGTCGGCAAAGCCCGGCGCCACCAGATAGCGCACGATCAGCGGCATCGCCAGTTCCATGGCGATGGTCAGCGCCAGAAGTGCCGTGAACAGCACGCCGAACACTTCTTCGGAAAAGCGCTTGGCGCCGTCGGTGCCGTGGGTCTCGATCTCCTTGGCGAAGAGCGGCACGAAGGCGGCGTTGAAGGCGCCTTCGGCGAACAGCCGGCGGAAGGTGTTGGGAAACTGGAAGGCGGCGTTGAAGGCGTCGGCGATCGGCCCGGTGCCGAGTGCGGCCGCCATCAGCATCTCGCGGCCGAAGCCGAGGGCGCGGCTCATCAGCGTGCCGGAAGCGACGGTGGCGAATTTTTTGACCAGGCTCATTGTTGTGAAGATGGGCTCATTTGTGTGGAGATTGCCTGCGAGATGAGGAAAAATCGAGGACGGCGTTCACTCGGCCGCGGCCTTGGCCTTGCCGCCGCGTTCGGGCGCGGTGCCTTCGAGTGCTGCGACCAGCCTGTTGTGGATGGCGCTGATGCGCGCCGGGCTGTCGATCTTCTGGCCGGTGAGATCGGTGACGTAGAAGGTGTCGATGACCTTCTCGCCGAAGGTGGTGATATGGGCCGATGCGATGTCGAGCGACAGGTCCGACAGCGCCCCGGTGATCTCTGAAAGCAGGCCCGGCCGGTCCAGCCCCTCGACCTCGATCACGGAAAACCGGTTCGACAGCGTGTTGCGGATTTCGGCGCGCGGCGGAATGCGGAACACCTTGGCGCCGCGCCGAGGCTTGGTTCGCTTTTCGATCATCTCGGGCAGCCAGCTCTTGCCCGACAGCACGTCCTCGATCAGCCGGCCGACGCGCTCGGCGCGGCGGCGCTCGTCCTCGTCGCGATCGAACTCCCGCGAGATCAGGATGGTGTCCAGTGCGCGGCCGTCGGACGTGGTGAAGATCTGCGCGTCGACGATGTTGCCGCCGGCTGCCGCGCAGGCGCCGGCAATGACCGAAAGCAGCCGGGGATGGTCCTGCGCCAGAACGGTGATTTCCGTCACCGCCTCGAACTGGTGCGTCTTGACCATGGTGACGAGCTTCTTGCCGGCGGCGTCCGCCTCGCGGATGAACTCGGCATGGCGGAGCTGGTCGGCGAGATCGACCGCCAGCAGATAGTTCTCGTAATGCAGGCCGGCATAACGCTTTCGGGCCTTCTCGGGCCATTCGGCGAGCGCCTCGGCGAGCGCCTCCCGTGCCGCCGCCGTCCGCTTGGCGCGCGACACTTCCGAGAATCCGCCGGTCAGCAACAGCTCGGTCTCGTAGTAGAGCGTGCGCAGCAACTGCCCTTTCCAGCCGTTCCACACGCCCGGGCCGACGCCCCTGATGTCGCAGACGGTGAGGATCAGCAGCAGCTTGAGCCGCTCGACCGATTGCACGACCGCCGCGAAATCCTCGATCGTCTTGCGGTCGTTGAGGTCGCGGGTCTGCGCCGTCATCGGCATGACGAGATGGTTCTCGACCAGCCAGGCGACCGTTTCGGTGTCGGCCGGCGAGAGCCCCATATGCGGGCAGATGCGCCGCGCGATCCGGGCGCCCACCTCGGAATGGTCCTCCGGTCGTCCCTTGGCGATGTCGTGCAGCAGCACCGCGACATAGAGCGCCTCGCGGCTTTTCCGCAAGCCCGGCAACAGCGTGTGCGAGAGCGGATGGAGCTTCTCGCCGTCACCGCGCTCGATCTCGGCCAGCACGCCGATGCAGCGGATCAGGTGCTCGTCGACCGTGTAGTGGTGGTACATCGAAAACTGCATCATGGCGACGATCTTGCCGAAATCCGGGATCAGCTTTGCAAGCAAACCCGCCTCGTTCATGCGCCTGAGATTGAGCTCGGCGTTGCGGTCCGAGGTCAATATGTCGAGGAACAGCCGGTTGGCCTCCTCGTCGCGGCGCAGCGCCTTGCCGACAAGGCCGAGCGACCGGGTCAAAAGCTTCAGCGCATCGGGATGGAATTCCAGCCCGTGCTTGTCGGCGAACCAGAACAGCCTCAGAAGATTGACCGGATCGCGCTCGAACACCTGGTCGTCGGCGATGTTGATGCGGTGGTTGTCGACAATGAAATCGGAGGTGCCGGCAAGCTTGCGCTTGCGGCGCGAGAAGGTGAGGAAGATGCGGTTGAAACCCGGCACATGCTTGGCCTGCTCTTCCTCGAGCGCCGCGCAGAAGATGCGGGTGAGGTCTCCGACATCCTTGGCGACGAGGAAGTAGTGTTTCATGAAGCGCTCGACCGCCGACAGGCCCGGATGGGTGGTGTAGCCCAGCCGCTCGGCGATCTCGCGCTGGATGTCGAAGTGCAGCCGCTCCTCGGCCTTGCCGGTGAGGAAATGCATGTGGCAGCGCACGGCCCACAGGAAATCCTCGGCCTTTTGGAATTCCCGGTATTCGGCGTCGGTGAAGACGCCCTTGTCGACCAGTTCCTCGCCGGTGCGCACCCGGTAGAAATACTTGCCGATCCAGAACAGCGTCTGCAGGTCGCGCAGGCCGCCCTTGCCGTCCTTGACATTGGGTTCGACCAGATAGCGGCTTTCGCCGGCCTTGGCATGGCGCTCGTCGCGTTCGGCAAGCTTCGCCTGCACATATTCGGGGCCGGTCGTGCGCACCACCTCGCGGTCGAAGCGCAGCAAGAGCTCGTCATAAAGCTTCTGCTCGCCCCACAGGAAGCGCGCTTCCAGGATCGAGGTGCGGATGGTGATGTCGGTGCGCGACAGTCTCAGGCATTCGTCGATGTTGCGTGTGGCGTGGCCGACCTTCAGTCCGAGATCCCACAGCATGTAAAGCATGTATTCGACGATCTGCTCGCCCCATGGCGTCTGCTTGTAGGGCAGCAGGAACAGGAGGTCGATGTCGGACCCCGGCGCCAGCGTGCCGCGGCCATAGCCGCCGACCGCGACGACGGCCATGCGTTCGGCCGAAGACGGGTTTTTCACGCGATAGACATGGGTGGCGGCGAAATCGTAGAGCGCGCGGATGATTTCGTCCATGAGATGCGACAGGCGCGCGGCGCAGGCACTGCCGCTGCCATCCTCCATCAGCATGCGTTCGGCGATCGTGCGACCGTCGGCCAGCCTGCCCTTGAGAAGCTGGAGAACGCCCTTACGCGTAGCCTTGCCCGAGCCGTCGCCTGCCGTGGCAGCGGTCAGCGCGGTCATGTCGCGGCGCAAGGCTTCGCCGTCGATCAATTCGTCGAGCTTCAGGGCTATTTTTGCCATAAGTGCTGTTCGGCCTCGCCGTTTCGGCGGCGTCTATAGCGCGTTTTCGCGGCGCTGGGTATGGGGCGGGCGGATACGCTCACCGCGATAGTCGAATGGGATGATCGTCTCTTGCCGCAGCCGGCAGAGGTCGAACATCTGCTCTCCTATCCGCTTGATCTCGGTCCTGATTTTGTTCAATCCAGTCTTCCTGCGTCTTTTGATCATCTCGATTATTTCACGCTGCTCGCCGCGATCCTGCTTGAGCATGCTCGGCAATCCGACGGCAATGTCACCCAGGAACTGGTCCTGCACGCACAGTGCCGGAACGAGCTGGTAGATGGTCTTGCTGGACGACGTTGTCAGGCTTGGATTGAAGACGATGTGGTCGACCGGTATACCGATATCCCCGGTGGCGTCGACGAGATCGCATGCGGCCTGCCTTGAAAGGATGTAGCCGGCTGTCCCGATATGGGTTCGGTGGAGCCTGGAAACGGAAAAGCCGTGGCCTGCCGAAACGCGCTTTCGCGCGATGGTGGTTTTCTTGAAGAACGTCTCCAGCTTGACGATATCGGCATCGGCCGGAATCCAGCCGGTATCGGCAAGCAATGCGCCGGCTTTCGCCGAAAAGACGATATCGTCCTCGAAGATAGCGCCGTAGGCAGCGTCGCCGGTCGCGATGATCGCCCAGCAGGCCCTGTGGCTGAGCAGGCAGGCGATCTCGGCGTCCGTCATGCGCAGCGGCGATTTGCGCTTGACGCGCAGCGGCATAAGGGCGAGGTCGGGCCGATTCCGTGCGTCGATCGCCGCAAACCGTTCGAACCCAACGCCGATCCTGGCAAACTCGGCCGTCATATGGGCGAGCCTGTCGCGGGACCGATCGAGATTGATGACCAGACATTTCATTTTGAACGGGATCGACGCGCGGTTGGCCAAAAGTGGTGGCGTCCATAGCACACCGGCGCAATTGCGTGCGGTTTTTTCCTCCATGCGGTTCTGTGAGGGGCAGGTTCGAAAAATTGAAACTGGCCCCTTGACCTTCCAGTTACTGGAGGCACTACCTCCGCCTTGAGATTGAGACACAGAGGCTTTTCGCATGACCCATTCCGGCCACGATCATCACGCGCATGGCGGTTGCTGCTCGCCGAAAGCAGCTCCGTCCGCCGCGGAAGCTGTCGCCCGCGATCCGGTCTGCGGGATGATTGTCGATCCGGCTGCCGGCAAGCCGACGGCCGGACATGGCGGCCAGATCCTCCATTTCTGCAGCGAGCGCTGCCGCCAGAAATTCGTCGCCGAGCCGCGGAAATATCTGACGGCCACCGATCCCGTCTGCGGCATGAGCGTCGACCGCGCCATCGCGAAGCACTTTCTCCGGCACGAGGGCCAGGGCTTCTATTTCTGTTCGGCTGCTTGCCAGGCGAAATTCGCAGCGGAGCCGGCAAAATATCTCGGCAATAGGCCGGAATCGCCGGCGATGCCTAAAGGAACGCAATACACCTGCCCGATGCATCCCGAAATCGTGCGCGACAAGCCCGGCTCCTGCCCGATCTGCGGCATGGCGCTGGAGCCCATGGGCGTGCCGACCGGCGAAGTGGGCCCGAACCCGGAGCTGGTCGACTTCACCAGGCGCTTCTGGGTAAGTGCCGTGCTGTCCGTGCCGTTGCTGGTCATTGCCATGGCGCCGATGCTCGGTCTGACCTTTCCAGCCTTCATCGACGATCGGACGAAGGTCTGGCTAGAACTGGTGCTGGCGAGTCCGGTGGTGCTGTGGGCCGCCTTTCCCTTCTTCCATCGCGGCTGGGATTCGGTTCTCAACCGCAGCCCCAACATGTGGACGCTGATTTCGCTCGGCGTCGGCGCGGCCTATGTCTACAGCGTCGCCGCCACGCTGTTTCCGGGTATCTTCCCGCACCAGTTCCGCGGTCATGGCGGCACGGTGCCGGTCTATTTCGAGGCCGCCGCCGTCATCGTGACGCTGGTCTTCCTCGGCCAGGTGCTGGAATTGCGCGCCCGGGAAAAAACCGGCTCGGCGATCCGCGCACTGCTCGACCTGGCGCCGAAGACGGCGCGGCGGATCGGCGAGGACGGTTCCGAGAGCGACGTGCCGCTCGATGCGGTCAATGCCGGCGACCGCCTGCGCATCCGTCCCGGTGATGCCGTTCCGGTCGACGGCATCGTGCTCGAAGGTCGCTCCTCCGTCGACGAATCGATGATATCGGGCGAGCCGCTGCCGGTCGAAAAAACTGAAGGCGATGTTTTGACCGGCGGCACGCTCAACAGACAAGGCTCGCTTGTCATGCGCGCCGACAAGGTCGGCGCCGAGACGATGCTGGCGCGCATCGTCGAGCTCGTCGCCAAGGCGCAGCGCTCGCGCGCGCCGATCCAGGGGTTGGCCGACCGCGTCTCCTTCTACTTCGTGCCCGCCGTCGTGCTGGTCGCGATCCTTGCCTTCGTCGCCTGGGCGGTCTTCGGCCCACCGCCCAGCATGATCTTCGCCATCGTCTCGGCGGTCTCGGTGCTGATCATCGCCTGTCCTTGCGCGCTGGGCCTGGCGACGCCGATGTCGATCATGACCGCCACCGGGCGCGGCGCGCATGTCGGCGTGCTGATCAAGGAAGCGGCGGCGCTCGAACGCTTTGCCTCCGTCGATACGTTGATCGTCGACAAGACCGGGACGCTGACCGAAGGCCGGCCGCGATTGACCGATGTCGTCGCTGCCAGAGGCATCGAGGATAATGAATTGCTGGCGCTCGCCGCTGCTTTGGAGAAGGGCTCGGAGCATCCGCTGGCCGAGGCGATCGTCGAAGGCGCCGGCGAGCGGGGATTGAAAATCACTGACGCCAATGACTTCGAGGCGGCCACCGGCAAAGGCGTTTCCGGCACGGTGTCGGGCAAGAAGGTCGCGCTCGGCAATACGGCCATGATGGCCGATCTCGGCATCGACACCGCGCCGCTCGGTGAACAGGCCACGGCACTGCAGGCGGACGGCAAGACGGTGATGTTCGTTGCCGTAGGGGAAAAGCTGGCCGGCATCGTCGCCGTCGCCGATCCGGTCAAGGCGACGACACAAGAAGCGATCAAGGCGCTGCATGACAGCGGGCTGAAGATCATCATGGCGACCGGCGACAATGAGCGCACCGCCAGGGCCATCGCGAAAAGCCTCGGTATCGACGAAGTGCGCGCCGGCCTGCTGCCGGAACAGAAGGGCGCGCTGGTCGAGGAACTGCGCGCCGGGGGCGCCGGGGTGGCGATGGCCGGCGACGGCGTCAACGATGCACCCGCGCTTGCCGCCGCCGATGTCGGCATCGCCATGGGCACCGGCGCCGACGTCGCGGTCGAAAGCGCCGGGATCACGCTGGTCAAGGGTGATCTCAACGGCATCGTCCGGGCCCGCACGCTCGCTCAGGCAACGATCCGCAACATCCGCCAGAACCTGTTTTCCGCCTTCCTCTACAACGTACTTGGCGTGCCGGTCGCGGCCGGCGTGCTCTATCCGCTTACCGGGACGCTTTTGTCGCCGATGCTGGCGGCAGCTGCGATGAGCTTGTCCTCGGTTTCGGTCATCGCCAACGCGTTGCGGCTCAGGACGTTGAAACTCTGAGCCAAGCCCCAGCTAGAAATCCGTTCAAAAAGGAGACAATGAATGACCTTGGCCAAGAAGATCGTGCTGCTGCTGATGGCGGCTGGAATGCTGATTGCCGTTTTCCTCGAAAGCATGCCGGCGCAGTCCCAGGAAATGAAACACGACATGGGCGCGATGAGCGCGCAAAGCCCCTCGACCGACGGCTACAAGGCGGCGATGGACAAGATGCACACCGAAATGATGGCGATCGAATATTCCGGCAATGCCGATGTCGACTTCGCCCGCGGCATGATCCCGCATCACCAGGCGGCCATCGAGATGGCCAAGATCGAGCTTGCCAACGGCAAGGATCCGGAAATGCGCAAGCTGGCCGAAGCTGTCATCGCCGCGCAGGAAGCCGAGATCAAGCAGTTGCAGGCCTGGCTCGCCGCCTATCGGTAGAGTAGGGCCTGCCATGATTCCGGAATCCGGTGGAAGCGCTTTCCGGATTTCTGCCGTCGGCTATGATAAGTTCCGGTCCCGGCTGGAGCACATGGATGCCATCGACGATCAGAACCACCATGCTGCCCTCCGGCGAAGCCGTCCAGGTGCTTGGCCAGGGCACGTGGAAGATGGGCGAGGACGCCCGCAGCCGTGCCGACGAGGTCAACGCCCTCAAGCTGGGGCTGGACCTTGGCGTCACGTTGATCGACACGGCTGAAATGTATGCCAGCGGCGGCGCCGAGGAGGTGGTGGCGCAGGCCATTGCCGGGCGCCGCGCCGAGACCTTCCTGGTTTCCAAGGTGCTGCCGTCCAACGCTTCGCGCGCCGGCGTGGCGCGCGCCTGCGAGAACAGCCTGAAGCGCCTCTCCACCGACCGCATCGATCTTTATCTCTTGCATTGGCCCGGCAGCGTACCGCTGGCGGAAACCGTCGAGGCCTTCGAAGCCTTGAAGAAGGCCGGCAAGATCCGCCACTGGGGCGTCAGCAATTTCGACACCCACGAGATGGAGCAGCTGGTCGACCTGCCTGGCGGCGGCAATGTCCAGACCAACCAGATCCTCTACAATCTGTCCCAGCGCGGCCCCGAATTCGACCTTTCGCCCTGGAGCCGGCAGCGCGGCATGCCGCTGATGGCCTATTCGCCGGTCGATCAGGGCACACTGGCGCGCAACGCCAGGCTCGAAGCCATCGCTGCCCGCCACGATGCCACGCCGGCGCAAATCGCCCTTGCCTGGGTGATGCGCCAAGACGGCGTCATCGCCATTCCGAAGGCCAGCCGGCAGGAGCATGTCCGCCAGAACGTCGCCGCGCTCGACATCAAGCTCACTTCGGAAGATTTCGCCGACCTCGACCGCGCCTTTCCGCCGCCGACCCGCAAGCGCGGGCTGGAGATGATTTAAGGATGACGGCGCGGGACCAGAAGCAAAGGTCGCGTTCCTTCGCGCCCCGCTCTGTCCTGCCGGACATCCCCCTCAAGGGGGGAGATCGGATACCACCTCGGCTTTCGCCAATTACCAGCGTTAAAAGGTGAGCTGAACGTAGAACCTGCCAATCTCCCCCCTTGAGGGGGAGATGTCCGGCAGGACAGAGGGAGGCGCCGTAGAGCGCTATCGGACGAAGCCCACGGTCTACTTCCCCACCATACCCTTCAGCCGGTACAGCACCTCCAGTGCCTCTCTCGGCGTCATCTCGTCGGGGTTGATAGCGCTGAGCGCCTCACCCAGCGCATCGTTCCTGGCCGGCTTGGGCGCCTCCCGCTTCAGCGCCACCGAAAACAGCGGCAGATCATCGACCAGCCGGTTTGCCTTGCCCGAAACTTCGCCGGCTTCGAGCTGGTGCAGCACCTCCTTGGCCCGGCCGACCACGGCTTCCGGCAGGCCGGCCAGGCGCGCCACCTGCACGCCATAGGAGCGGTCGGCCGCACCCTTGCCGACCTCGTGCAGGAAGACGACGTCGCCCTCCCATTCCTTGACCCTCATGGTGACGTTGTGCAGCCGCGGCAGTTTCCCGGCCAGCGCCGTCATCTCGTGGAAATGGGTGGCGAAGATCGCCCGGCAGCGGTTCTTCTCATGCAGATATTCGACCGCCGCCCAGGCGATCGACAGGCCGTCGAAAGTCGCGGTGCCGCGGCCGATCTCATCGAGGATGACCAGCGCGCGCTCGCCGGCCTGATTGAGGATCGCCGCCGTCTCGACCATCTCGACCATGAAGGTCGAGCGGCCGCGCGCCAGATCGTCGGAGGCGCCGACCCGCGAGAACAGCCGGTCGACGACGCCGATATGGGCTGATGTCGCCGGCACGAACGAGCCGGTCTGGGCAAGAATGGCGATCAGCGCGTTCTGCCTGAGGAACGTCGACTTGCCGCCCATATTGGGACCGGTCAGCAGCCAGATCGCGCCGTTCTTCGCTCCACCTTCCGGTGACAGGTCGCAATCATTGGCGACGAACGGGCCTTCGCCCGAACGCCGCAGCGCCTGCTCGACCACTGGATGGCGCCCGCCCGAAATCTCGAAGGCAAGGCTTGCATCCACCACCGGCCGGCACCAGGCCTCGCTTTCCGAGAGCAGGGCGAGCGCCGCCGAGACGTCGAGCACGGCAAGCGCCTCGGCGCCCGCGCGAATCTTGTCCGCTTCGCCGACCGCTTCAGCCGTCAGCCGGTCGAAAGCGGCAAGCTCGATGCTCAGCGCCCGGTCGGCGGCATTGGCGATCTTCGATTCCAGCCCGGCCAGCTCGGTCGTTGTGAAGCGCATGGCGTTGGCCATGGTCTGGCGATGGATGAAGCGCGCCTTCGCCCCGTCGCTGCCGGTCATGATCGAATGGTGGTTGGCGGTCACCTCGATGTAGTAGCCCAGCACATTGTTGTGCCGGATTTTCAACGAGCGGATACCGGTCTCCTCGATCAGCGAGCGCTCCAGCCCGGCGATCACTTTGCGCGATTCGTCGCGCAGCGCCCGCATCTCATCCAGCTCGCCGTGATAGCCGGAGCGGATGAAGCCGCCATCTCGTTTCAGCAGCGGCAATTCCTCGCCGAGCGCCTGTGCCAGATGCGCGGCAAGTGTGCGTGGCAGCGCTTCGATCGCCGCCAGCGCCGACGCCGCTTCCTGGGGCAGAGTGGCTTCTCCGAACAGTTCGGCAATGGTGCCCGCCGCCTCGAAGCCGGCGCGCAGCGCACCGAGATCGCGCGGGCCGCCGCGATTGAGCGCCAGCCTGGACAGCGCGCGCGGCATGTCGGCGACGCTCTTCAGGCTCGCCCGCACCGCCTGGCAGAGCCGAGTCTCGGAGCGGAAGAACGATACCGAGTCCAGCCTGGCGCCGATCGCTGCCGGGTCGGTCAGCGGCGCCATCAGCCGGTCGGCGAGCAGCCTTGCGCCGCCGCCGGTCACCGTGCGGTCGATCGCCTTGAACAGCGAGCCGTCGCGGCTGCCGGACAAGGTGCGCAGCAATTCCAGATTGGCGCGCGTCGCCGGGTCGATGAACAGTGTCGAGCCCTGCTCTTCGCGTTCGGGCCGCGACAGCGGCGGTCGCTCCGCCTTCTGCGTCTTCTCGACATAGGCGATCGCGCCCGAGATCGCCGACAGCTCGGCGCGCGAAAACGTGCCGAAACCGTCCGGCGTCGCCACCGCGAAGAAGCGCGCGATGCGCCCCGCCGCCGAGGCCGAATCGAACAGCGAGGGCGGCTGCGGACTGGCGACGCGGCCAAGCACGTCGAACACCGGTTTCAGCTCCGGGTCATAGAACACCGGCTCGGCGACGATCAGTTCGCGCGGGTCGACGCGGAACACATCGGCGACCAGCCGGTCGGCGGTGGTCTCGGCGACGCGGAAGCTGCCGGTCGAGATCTCGATCCAGGCCAGGGCGAAAGCATGCTCAGCCCCACCCTTGACCCGCCCCAGCGCCATCAAAAAACTCGATTCCGACGGCGCCAGCAATTTGTCCTCGGTGATGGTGCCGGGCGTCACCAGCCGTACCACATCGCGGCGCACCACCGATTTGCCGCCGCGTTTCTTCGCCTCCGCCGGATCCTCGATCTGCTCGCAGACGGCGACGCGGAACCCTTGTCCGATCAGCTTCTGCAGGTAGTCGTCGGCCGCATGCACCGGCACGCCGCACATCGGGATGTCGTGGCCCTGGTGCTTGCCGCGCTTGGTCAGCACGATGCCCAGCGCCCGGCTCGCCTTTTCGGCGTCGTCAAAGAACAGCTCGTAGAAGTCGCCCATGCGGTAGAACAGCAGCGAATCCGGGTTCGCCGCCTTGATCTCGATGAACTGTTCGATCATCGGCGTGGCCCCGCCGGCGGCGGCCGGCATCGGCGTCATGGCCGCCGGGGCGTCGATATCTTTTGGAGTGCGCATATCCATGCCTTGCTCTAGCAGATGTGGCCGGACGGTTTAATGCCGGCGGATTGAAAAACGGGGGAAACCGCGACTGCGAATGCGGGCAATGGGCAGCGCACCGACATTGCCTCGCGCCGGAATGCTCAATATTGATCGTTCGGGATCGGAGCTTGGGCGGGCGCGGTGGACAAGGACAGGCACGAGACATTCGAGGAGATGATCGGTCCCGTCGGGTCGCCGTTGCAGCGCATGCTGCTCAAGGCGGCCCGCCGCGCCAACCGCACCGCCGACAAGCTCAGGCTCTCGGCGCGAAAGCGGTTTCCCTTCATCCTTCCGTCCCGTGGTCCGCTGTCCAACCTCGACGGCGGCATCCAGGTTTCCGTGCATGTGGTCAGCCGCGATCCGCTGGTGTTGTATACGCCGGTGGGCGGGCCTCGCCCGTTTTATTCCGTCGCCGCCATCGGCCGGCGCCTGGCGTCGCAGCGCGCCGCATTCCTGCTGATGCCGAGCTGGACCCTGGAGCGGCCGGCCGTCGTCGACCAGATCGGCCGGGATCTCGCCTGGTATGCCAGGCTTTGCCCCGATCATGAGGTCATCTTCCTCTGCAACACCGACGAGGAGCGCCGGCTGATCGCCGCGGTTGACGGCACGGCGATCTTTTCCAATCACAATCTGATGATATCGGAGGATGTGTTCCGGCCGCTGCCGGACGTGCCGGTCGAGTTCGACGCCGTCTATACCGGCCGCATATCGCATACCAAGCGGCATTACCTCGCCTTAGATATCGAAAGGCTGGTTCACATCGCCACGTCGATCGGCGAACTGCCGCCTTCCGGCGCCCGCGCCTTCATCCATCGCCTGCAGGCGCAATCGCCGCTCCACCGCATCGCCAATCCGATCATCGACGGCATGACCGCAAGCCTGCCGCAGGAAGAAGTCAATCGCGTCTACAACCAGGCCGCGGTCGGGCTCTGCCTTTCGGCAGCGGAAGGCGCGATGTACTCCAGCATGGAATATCTGATGGCCGGGCTGCCGATCGTCTCGACGCCAAGCCTTGGCGGGCGCGACGTCTATTTCGATCCGGACTATTGCCTGATAGCCGAGCCGGAACCAGCGGCGATCCGCAAAGCTGTCGAGACGCTGCGCGACCGCGCCATCCCGCGCGAGGAGATTCGCGCTCGCACGCTGGAAAAGGTGCGCGCGCAGCGGCTGGAGTTGATGGCCTATCTGTCGGCGCTGCTGCGGCGCATGGGCAGCGACGCACCGCCGCTCTCGCAATGGCCGTTTCCCCCAACCGGGGCGCTGATGCGATGGGCGCCGGTGCGCGACCATGCGCGGGAACTTGCCGTGCTAGGCTCCTCGTCTGATCGAGCCTGACTGAAGACGCCTGCGCCTCAACCGCGATTCCGCACCGCTTGGCGGTTTACAGCGGCGGCGTGTGGCCTTAATTCGGAACTCCAAAAAGCACCCGTCTCAAGCGGTGCTGTACCGGCGAGGAAATCAAAAGCATCATGGCCAGGAAAACCGAAAACAATGGCCCCTCCGTCAGCGCTCAGGAGGCGCTCGAATTCCACGCCATGGGCAGGCCCGGCAAGCTGGAGATCGTCGCCACCAAGCCGATGGCGACGCAGCGCGACTTGAGCCTCGCCTATTCGCCGGGCGTCGCAGTTCCCGTCCTTGCCATCGCCGAGGACCCAAGCCGCGCTTTCGACTACACCACGCGCGGCAATATGGTCGCCGTCATTTCCAACGGCACCGCCATCCTCGGCCTCGGCAATCTCGGCGCGCTGGCCTCCAAGCCTGTCATGGAAGGCAAGGCGGTGCTGTTCAAGCGCTTCGCCGATGTCGATTCCATCGATCTCGAGGTCGACACCGAGGATGCCGACGAATTCATCAACTGCGTGCGTTATCTCGGCCCTTCCTTCGGCGGCATCAACCTCGAGGACATCAAGGCGCCGGAATGCTTCATCATCGAGCAGCGCCTGCGCGAGCTGATGGATATTCCGGTCTTCCATGACGACCAGCACGGCACCGCCATCATCTCGGCCGCCGGCCTGATCAATGCGCTGGAGGTCACCGGCCGCGACATGAGGACCACCAGGATGGTCTGCAATGGCGCGGGTGCGGCCGGCATCGCCTGCATCGAGCTGATGAAGGCGATGGGCTTCGCACCGGAAAACATCATCCTGTGCGACACCAAGGGCGTCGTCTTTCAAGGCCGCACCGAAGGCATGAACCAGTGGAAGTCGGCGCATGCGGTCAAGACCGAGGCGCGCTCGCTGGCCGAGGCGCTCGATGGCGCCGATATCTTCCTCGGCCTCTCCGCCAAGGGCGCGCTGACCACCAGGATGGTGCAGTCGATGGCCAAGAACCCGATCATCTTCGCCATGGCCAATCCCGATCCGGAGATCACGCCGGAGGAAGTGGCCAAGATCCGCACCGACGCCATCATGGCCACCGGCCGTTCGGACTATCCGAACCAGGTCAATAATGTGCTCGGCTTCCCCTACATCTTCCGCGGCGCGCTGGATGTGCGCGCCACCACCATCAACGACGACATGAAGATCGCAGCCGCACGAGCGCTCGCCGAGCTGGCGCGCCAGGACGTGCCCGACGATGTCGCCGCCGCCTATCAGGGCAACCGGCCGAAATTCGGCCCCAGCTACATCATCCCGGTGCCGTTCGACCCGCGCCTGATCTCCGCTATTCCGCTTGCCGTGGCCAAGGCCGCGATGGATAGCGGCGTCGCCCGCAAGCCGATCCTCGATCTCGACCGCTACGCGCAGGAGCTGTCGGCCCGCCGCGACCCGATCGCCTCGACCCTGCAGCGCATCTACGACCGTGTGCGCCGCCAGCCCAAGCGCATCGTCTTCGCCGAGGGCGAGGAGGAGCAGGTGATGCGCGCCGCCGTCTCCTATGTGAACCAGCGGCTCGGCACTGCTATCCTGCTCGGCCGCGACGACGTCATCGAGGAGAACGCCAGGCATGCCGGCATCGAGCTCAACAAGCAGGGCATCGAGATCATCAACGCCAGGCTGTCGCGCCGCAACAGCGTCTACACCGACTATCTCTACGAGCGCATGCAGCGCAAGGGCTTCCTGTTCCGCGACTGCCAGCGCCTGATCAACAACGACCGCAACCATTTCGCCGCCTGCATGGTGGCGCTGGGCGATGCCGACGGCATCGTCACCGGCGTCACCCGCAACTATTCGACGGCGCTGGACGACATCCGCCGCGTCATCGACGCCAAGCCCGGCCACCGCGTCATCGGCGCCTCGATCGTGCTGGCAAGAGGCCGCACCGTGATCGTCGCCGATACCGCCGTGCACGACATGCCGAATGCCGAGCAGATCGCCGACATCGCCGAGGAGGCCGCCGGTTTCGCCCGCCGCATGGGCTACGAGCCGCGGCTCGCCATGCTCGCCTATTCGACCTTCGGCCACCCGCAGGGCGAGCGCTCCGAGCGCGTCCAGGAAGCGGTGCGCATCCTCGACAAAAGGCGCGTCGATTTCGAATATGACGGCGAGATGGCCGCCGACGTGGCGCTCAATGCCCGCGCCATGGCGCAATATCCGTTCATCAGGCTCACCGGCCCGGCCAACGTGCTGATCATGCCGGCCTTCCACTCGGCTTCGATCTCGACCAAGATGCTGCAGGAACTTGGCGGCTCGACCGTCATTGGCCCGCTGCTGGTCGGCCTGAACAAGCCGGTGCAGATCGTCTCGCTCAACGCCAAGGATAGCGACATCGTGAATATGGCGGCGATCGCGGCGTATACGGCGGGGGCTTGAGCAACGGCTCGTATTGCGGACGAAAAAGCCATCCCCCGCATGCGGGAGAAGGCCGGATACATGGTGATGAGATAGCTCATTCCTGGCCGCGGCAGCTCTGATAGGCCTGCCGCCAGTAGCGCCAGCCGGTCGTCTTCCACTTCCAGAATTCATAGCCGCAGCCACCGTGATCGGCAGCGACGATCGTCACGCCGCCCCAGAACCAGGAGCCGTGCTTGTTGTGGCCATGGTGATTGCCGTGGTCATGGTCCTTGCCGGGTTTGCATCCGAACACCTTGCAATGCAGCTTGGGCCTATGCTTCAGGATCGGCGGCTTGGCCTTGCAGCCAGTCACGGCGCAGTTGAGTTTCCCCGTTATCTTGGGGCGGATCTTGTCGCCAAGGGACGGCAGTTTGCTTACGGTGCGGCGGATGCGCGTTTGCGGCATCGCCGAATTCTGCTTCACGGCCTGTGAAATACCCTGTTTCACCTTGAACTTGTTTTCTTCGGCCTGGGCGCCGTCGGTGACGGCCATGGCTCCGATGATCGTGGCCAGCAACAGGACGATGCCGGGGAGGCGACGTTCGATCCTGAACATCGATGCCAGGCGCGCCATGCCTTTGGCGGGCACGGCCGATCTTTCCTGACGCGCGCGAGCCATCGCGCCGGTGTAGAGCTTTTCGTGCTGCGTCGGCGTCAACGCGCCGGGACCGACGCCGCTGAAAGCGTCGACCGTTACGGGAGTAAACATCTTCCTGATCCTTCAGTTGGTTGGCGGCCTCGGCCGCGGAGCCGTCCCCACGGGTTCGCTCCATGGCGCGGTTTTTCGCCCTCCGCTGTTTCGGATGAATGCCGAAACTCGACTGAAGTGTTTCAATTGTTGCGGTTCGCCCGTGCTGTGCGATGGCAAAAAGCCACCGCTGTTATGCGGCGACATCCCGTCAAGGGCAGGGCTATCGCAGGTGAAAAGCCGAGGCTTTCGCTCTACGATGGACCCCCACCCCTAACCCCTCCCCACAAGGGGAGGGAGACTTCCGTTGGCGCTGACCTCGGCAAATTGCCAGCCTTTCGGCGCCAAAGAGGAAGCAAAGGCACGCGGCAGCGTTCCCTCCCCCTTGTGGGGAGGGTTAGGGTGGGGGTCCCCATCTTCGCAAGAATCCAAATGCGATAGCCCTGCCCGCAAGGGAAGGTCTCTAAATCAACCCTGCCTGCTCGGCCTCGCGGCGCAGGTTCTGACGCGGCCTTGGGCCGATCTGCTGGATGACCAGCCCGGCCGCCAGCGAGCCGAGATCGCCGCACGCCTTCAGGCTGCGGCCTTGCGTGTAGCCGTAGAGGAAGCCGGCGGCATAGAGGTCGCCGGCGCCGGTCGTGTCGACCAGCTCGCGGATCCTGGTCGCCTGAATGGTGACTGTCTCGTCGCCGCGCACGATCACCGAGCCCTTTTCCGAGCGGGTGACGGCGGCGATCTTGCAGTCCTTGCGGATCTGCGCCAGCGCCTCGTCGAAGGAGGCGGTCTGGTAGAGCGACTTGATCTCGTGGCTGTTGGCAAAGACGATGTCGACGGTGCCCGAGCGCATCAAATCGAGGAACTCGTCGCGGTAGCGGTCGACGCAGAACGAATCCGACAGCGTCATCGACACTTCGCGCCCTGCCGCATGCGCGAGCTTCGCCGTCTGCCGGATCGCTTCCTTGGCGCGCGGCGGGTCCCAAAGATAGCCTTCGAAATAGGTGACCGCCGCACCGGAAGCCTTGTCGGCCTCGACATCCTCCGGCCCGAGCTCGACGCAGGCGCCGAGATAGGTGTTCATCGAGCGCTCGCCGTCCGGCGTCACGAAGATCATCGAGCGTGCCGTCGGCGGCTCGCCCTGAAGCGGCCTGGTGTCGAAGGCGACGCCCTGCGCATGGATGTCGTGGGCGTAGATCTCGCCGAGCGGATCGTTCGAGACCTTGCCGAAGAAGGCGGCGCGGCCGCCGAAGGAGGCGACGCCCGCCGCCGTGTTGCCGGCGCTGCCGCCGGAGGCTTCGATCGCCGGGCCCATGCGGCTGTAGAGAAGCTCGGCGCGGCTTGTGTCGATGAGGTTCATGGCGCCCTTGATGATGCCGTTCGTTTCCAGGAATGCCTCGTCGCACTGGGCGATGATGTCGACAATGGCATTTCCGATGCAAAGCACGTCATAGTCCGGCATCAATATCTCCGCCAAAAACCACCGGCTTTCTGCCACGCCGGCCGCAGGCGGGTCTAGCGATTTGCCGCCACTTTGCCTACCCCGAAAATCATCGCGACGACCTTGGCAGCGAGCCGCTGCTGCAGCCATCGCATCGAACTGGACCATACCGGCCGCGACGCTGGCGGCTATGGTTGCATCCACATCGAAACATTTTTGTTTGGTCATGAGCTAGAAGCAGGTCCAATCGAAGTTTCCGAAGGCGCTGACAAAGCAATGCCAGAAAAGACCAACATGACCACAGAACTGGCCCTGCTCGGCGTGCTGGCCGTTCTGTGGGGCGCGTCCTATTCCTTCATCAAGGTCGGCGTCGAGACGATCCCCCCGGTAACCTTCATCGCGGGAAGAACCCTGATCGCCGGCGGCATCCTGCTCGCGCTCATCCGCTGGCGCGGCCTCGCCATGCCGAGGGATGCGGCAACCTGGCGCCGGTTCATGTTTCAGGCCTGCATGAACAGCGTCGTGCCGTTCACGCTGATTGCCGCCGCCGAACGCACCATCGACGCGGGTCTTGCCACCATCCTCAATGCGACGTCGCCGATCTTCACCTTCCTGTTGACCGCGCTCATCACCCGCCACGAGCCGGTGACCACGCGCAAACTGTTCGGCGTCGGGGCGGGCATCGCGGGCATATGCCTCATTGTCGGCACCCAGGCGCTGGGCGGTCTTGGCCATCAGCTCTGGGCGCAGCTTGCCGTCATCGCCGCCACCGTCAGCTACGCCGGTGCCGCTATTTTCGGGCGCAACTTCAGGGGTCTCGACCCCATGGTGCCGGCGGCCGGCTCGATGATTTGCGGCGCGGCAATCCTCATCCCGCTGAGCCTGGTTTTCGACCGGCCGTGGACGCTCTCGCCGTCGACGGCCTCGATCCTTGCGCTGCTTGGACTTTCGGTGTTTTCGACCGCGCTCGCCTTCTCGATCTTTTTCCGCCTCATCCACACGCTGGGCTCCGTCGGCACCACCTCGCAAGCCTATCTGCGTGTGCCGATCGGCGTCGGCATCGGCGCTCTCTTCCTCGGCGAGAGCCTCGGCCCAACAGCCTGGCTCGGCATGGCCTTCGTCGTCGCCGGCGTGGCGGCGATGACCATTCCCGCCCGCAAGCCGGCGCTCGCGCGATAGGTTTTTACCATCAGCGGTAGTTGTGCTGGTAACCAGCCTTTCCTATCTCGGGGGCGTCCTGCCCATAATGGGCTGCACATATTGGGTTGGAAAAGGTTGGGGGTTTGAAAACGCCGTGATATCAGACGCCGCCCGCGCCGCCTTGAGCCGGCTGTTCTCGCCCGAATTCCGCTCGGTTTTCATCAAGACGCTGGGGCTCACCTTGCTGGCGCTGGTCGCCTTGTGGTTCGGGCTGACCAGCCTGGTGGAATGGCTGGCCCTGCCATGGCTTGAGACACTGATACCTGGCCTGCCGTCCTGGGCCGGCTGGCTGGGCGGCATCATCGCCGCCATCGCTCTTGCCTTCGGGATGGCGCTGCTCATCGCGCCGGTGACGGCGATCATTGCCGGCCTGTTCCTCGACGATGTCGCCGAAGTGGTCGAGCGCACCGACTATCCCGGCGATCCGCCCGGACGTGCCATGCCGGCGCTGCGCTCGCTGGCGCTGGCGATAAAATTCTTCGGCGTCGTCATCCTTGGCAACATCGTCGCCTTGCTGTTGCTTCTGGTGCCGGGCATCAACATCGCTGCCTTCTTCATCGTCAACGGCTATCTGCTTGGGCGCGAGTTCTTCGAATTCGCCGCCATGCGCTTTCGCCCGGAGACCGAGGCGAGGGCGCTCCGCAAGAAATATGCCGGCACGGTGTTCCTGGCCGGCCTGCTCATCGCTGCCTTCCTCGCTGTGCCGTTAGTCAACCTTGTGACGCCGCTTTTCGCCGCCGCCATGATGGTGCATCTGCACAAGGCGATTTCGGCACGCGAGAGCCACGCGCCAATTCAGAACAGCAGAAAGCCGCGTCCCAGCTCATCGTCGGGCTCGACGATGAACTCGACCCGGCCCGAGTAATAGGCGCGGCCGCCGACGCGGGCGATGATCGCGTCATGCGGTCCGGCTTTTGCGGTCCGTGTCACGCTCCCGGAAAAACGCGAGCCGGCGATGCTCTCGAAGGTCCGTTCCTGGCCGATCGCGATCTCGCCCTTGGCATGCATGGCCGCCAGCCGCGCGGTGACGCCCGAGCCGGTCGGCGAGCGGTCGACCTGGGCCTCGGCGAAGACGCAGATGTTTTTTGTCGCGTCGCCGCAAAACGCGTCCTTGCCGTCGGTCAGGATGCTGCCATAGAGAAAGGCGAGATCGGCATGGTCGGGGTGCGACAGCGGGAATTCCGTCTTCAGCGTCTCCGTCAGCACTGTTGCCGCATCGACGAAATCGCGCACGCGGCTCCTGCCGAATTCCAGCTCGAATTGGCGGCAATCGGCCAGTGCGTAGAAGGCGCCGCCATAGGCGATGTCGAAGCCGATCGCGCCGTAGCCCGGCAGCTCGATCTGCCGGTCGCGGGCAAAGAGAAAGGCCGGCACGCTTTCGAACGACACCGCTCCCGCTCTGCCATCGCTGATCTCCACGGAAGCCACCACCAGCCCGCACGGCGCTTCGATGTTGACCATCGTTACCGGCTCTTGCCGGGCCACCAGCCCCTCGTCGACGGCATAGCGGCCGAGCGCGACGATGGCGTGGCCGCACATGGTCGAATAGCCCTCATTGTGCATGAACAGCACCGCGAGATCGGCGCCGGGCAGGTCGGGCTCGACCAGCAGCGCACCATACATGTCGTAATGGCCGCGCGGCTCGAACATCAGGATCTTCCTGAGATGATCGAGGTGATCGCGCACATGGGCGCGCTTTTCCAGGATTGTGCCCTTGGGTATCGCGGGATAGCCGCCGGTGACGATCCTGAGCGGCTCGCCGCCGGTATGCATATCGACGACGGTGAGCGTCATGTGTCGGCCTGTCTAATCTGAAGTTCTGGCAAACAGCGCCTGCAGCTTGCTGAACGGCATGGCGGCACGGGTGAAGCCGAACGTGCCGTCCTGCTGGATCTCGCGTGCCGCCGTTTCCAGCATGCCGAAGGCGAAATTGGTCAGCCAGGGCCCGAGGGAAATGCGCTTGACGCCTGCCAAAGCGAGATCGGCAATGGTGAAGCCGGGCCTCGCCATGACGTTGACCGGCTTGCTCACCGACGAGCAGATGGTCTGCACCGTCTCGATATCACCGATGCCCGGCGCATAGAGCACGTCGGCGCCGGCCTTTTCGAAGGCCTGCAGCCGCTTGATCGTGTCGTCGATGTCGGTCTTGCCCCAGAGGAAATTCTCGGCCCGCGCGGTGAAGACGAAATCAACCTTCAGCGCCCGTGCCGCCTCCGCCGCCGCCGCGACGCGCTCGACGGCATGCGAAAAATCGTAGATCGGCTTGTCGGGTTCGCCGGTATGGTCCTCGATCGAGCAGCCGGCGAGGCCCGCCGCTTCGGCCGCGAAGATGGTCTCGGCGGCACTTGTGGCGCTGTCGCCCTTGCCCTTTTCGAGGTCGGCCGAGACCGGCAGGGTAGTCGCCGCCGTCACCTCGCGGCAGTGATGGATCATGGCGTCGAAGGTCACCGCGCCGTCGGGCAGGCCGCGCGAAAAGGCAAAGCCGGCGCTGGTCGTCGCCAGCGCCTGGAAGCCGAAGGAGGCGAGCAGCTTCGTCGTGCCGACATCCCAGGGATTGGGCATGACGAAGATCGAGGCATGCAGGTCGCGAAAGATCTTGCCCTTGTCCATGAATGCTCCTCTTCAGATGCGAAGATGTGAAGGGGGATTCTAGCGTGCCGATTTGCGCCGGGCAAACGAATGCGATTGGCGCAGAAGCGTTTGGCGTTTTCTGCTGACAATTTGTCCAGTGTCCGTCGTGCAATGAGGCGTTGGCAGTCCGATCAGTGGATCGGCACCAATCCTGCCAACTCGCGCATGTCGTCGAACAGGATGCCGCCGGCTCCGGCAAGGCCGTCGCGGTCGGAATAGGGGTCGCCGTGATAGGAAAACACCCGCATGCCGGCGGCGATGCCGGCTTGCGTTCCGGCGACGCTGTCCTCGATGACGATGCAGTCGGCGGGCGCGAAGCCCATCGTGCTGGCGGCGTGCAGGAACAGGTCGGGAAACGGCTTGCCGCGCGACACCATGGTCGAGCTGAACAGCGCATGTTCAAACAGCGGCAAAAGCCCGGTCTGGCCGAGCGTGATGTGCATTTTCGATACCCGTGCCGAGGAGGCAACGCAGGTGGCAATGCCGGCCGCGCGCACGGCCTCGATGAAGTCCCGGACGTAAGGGATCGCTTCGACGCCATGCGCGAACAGGTCCGGCAGACCGGCGTTCCAGCGCTCGACGAAATCGGCGCCGAGGCTGACGCCGGTCGCCTCGACCTCCTTCTGCACCGAAACCATGCTGCGGCCGGAAAAATGCTTGCGGCAATATTCGAAGCTGGCGGGAAAACCCGCGGCGCTCAGCCACTCGGCGAGGCGTCGATTGGCCAGGTTCTCGGTGTCGACCAGAACCCCGTCGCAATCGAAGATGACGAGTTTGGGTATTTTCATTTCGCTACGCCGTGCCGGTCGATCCGAACCCGCCCGAGCCCCGCGCCGTGCCGCCGGCCAATGTGCGCTCCTCGACCGTCGCCTGCATCACCGATGTAAAGACGATCTGGGCGATCCGCATCCCGCGCGTCACCGCGAAATCCTCGTCGCCGAGATTGATCAGCAACACCTTCACCTCGCCGCGATAGTCGCTGTCGATGGTGCCCGGCGTGTTGAGGCAGGTGAGGCCGTGCTTGAAGGCGAGGCCCGAGCGCGGCCGGACCTGGCCTTCCACGCCCTCCGGGATTTCCAGGATCAGCCCGGTCGGCACCAGCGCGCGTTTCCCGGGCAGGATCAGCATCGGTCGATCGTCCGGCACCGCCGCGCGCAGATCCATGCCGGCCGCACCTGCACTTTCATAGGCCGGCAGCGGCAGGCCTTCGCCATGCGGCAGCCTGACGAAACCGACGGAGGGGCCGATGACGGGAGTGGGATAAAAGGCTGCGCGCATGAGACCGATCCTATCGGCGCTAATGCCGATTAGGTCAACTCGGCCGCGATGCTATCAACGGCTTTCTTTCGCCGTGGTTCCCTGTCAGCGCACCTCCATCGGCACGATCGTCGTCTCCTTGATCTCCTCCATGACGAAGGAGGCCGAAACATCCGACAGCGCCACCTTGGCGATCAGCCGCTGGTAGAGCCGGTCATAAGCCTTCATGTCGGCGACGCGGGCCCTGAGCACATAGTCGAGATCGCCCGACATCCGGTAAACCCCGGTGATCTCGGGGAACCCGGTCACCGCCGCGCGGAATTTCTGCAGCCAGTCCGGATCGTGGTTGGAGGTGCGGATCAGGATGAACACCGATAGGCCGAGCCCAAGCTTGTCGGCGTCGACCAGCGCCACCCGCCCGGTGATTACGCCGTCTTCCTCCAGCCGCTTGACGCGGCGCCAGCAGGCATTGCGCGACAAAGCCACCCGTTCCGACAATTGGTCGACCGACAGCGTGCCGTCGCGCTGTAGTTCGGCCAGCAGTCTTCGATCGATTTCATCGATATCGGGCGCCATTTGGGATGTTTGTCCCAAAACAGCACCGGAAACAAGGACAATTTGAGACCAATGAACCGCGAGCCCGTGCCAGGATACTCGACATCGGGGCTTATCCCGGCAGGAGGGATCACCATGACGACACGGCTTGCAAGTCTCTTCACCTCTCACCCGGCCAAGGTGGGTGAGACCTATTTCAGCCATATGGCCTTTGCCGCGTGGTTCTGTTCGCGCCTGTCCATGGCCGCGGGCGCCGCTTTCGTTCACGCTTTCTTGCCATTTCTGTTTGAGACTACGGCCAGCCGCATCGTTCGTGAACTCTACGAGCGCACGAACAACAGAGGCACACACGCGGTCAAGGAGCCGGCGGCTCTCATGGATCGCGCCTGAGGGAAGATTAAGCGATGTGCCGGTGGGCGGCCTGTCTTGGTGAAGCGGTCTTCCTCGAGGACATCATCGCGGCGCCCTGCCACTCGCTGATCGCCCTGAGCCACTACGCCCAGGAAGCCAAGTTGCCGACCAATGGCGAGCGCCGACGCTCTACACTTCCGCCTTTGGCAAAGGCGCTGGCCGCTGCATCGTATCAGAACCCTTCGACGGCAACGGCGGCGACTGGCAGGCGATCCCGCCATCGAGTTTCGTCACCATCACCAAGACCGGGATGACGATCCGACCGTTCGCGCCGGCACCGGCAAGGCTGGCCCTGGTCGTTTAGTTCTTCGCGGCAAGTCCGCGGGACAGCGCGCGCCTCTGTCCTGCCGGACATCTCCCCCACGAGAGGGGAGATTGGCAGCTTCGCCGACCGCGCCACTCGTTCAACGTTGGAGATTGGCGAAAGCCATCGCGACATCCAATCCGACCTCGACAGACTCCGGCAGCGCAATCCCGATCAAGCGCCAACCGTCCTCGAATGCTGAACATGGCTTGAAGCCGCGCCGCCGTCCGCCATTTGACAAGGCGAGCGCAAGCCGGAGCATCGATCATGGACCTCGTCTTCTCTTCGACCGTCGAACTGGCCGCCGCAATCCGCGATCGCAAGATTTCCGCTGTGGAAGCGCTGGATGCGCACCTGGCCGAGATCGACAGGCACAACGAGGCGGTCAACGCCGTCGTCACGCTCGACCGGGAAGGGGCCCTCGAACGGGCGAAAATGGCCGACGCGGCAGTGGCGCGCGGCGACGTTCTCGGACCTTTGCACGGCGTACCGTTTACGCTGAAGGACATGCACGAGACCGCGGGCATGAAGACCACGGTCGGCTTTCCACCCTTTGCCGGCTATGTCGCCGGACAGGACAGCCCGGTGGTCGTCAGGCTGAGGGCGGCCGGTGGCGTTCTGCTCGGCAAGACCAATGTCGCGACAATGCTGGGAGACTGGCAGTCGGACAATCCGCTGTTTGGCCGAACCAGCAATCCGTGGGATTTGTCGCGCACCGCGGGCGGCTCCAGTGGCGGCGCCGCGGCAGCACTCTGCGCCGGTATGACGGCGTTCGAGGTCGGCACCGACATGCAGGATTCGATCCGTTTGCCGGCTGCCTTCTGCGGCGTCTATGGCCTGAAGCCGACCGAGCATCGCGTCTCGCTCGCCGGTGCCTTTCCCGATCCGGGCGGCGCGGCACGCAGCGTGCGGCTGATGTCGTGCCTAGGGCCGCTGGCGCGCAGCGCCGAGGATCTGGCGCTGATCTATGGAATTATCGCCGGGCCGGATGGCCACGACACCGACCTTGCGCCGGTGCCGGTCGAGGACATGCCGAAGCTTGGCCTCAAGACGTCGCGTATCGCCTTTGCCCCCTCCTTTCCCGGACTTCCGGTGGCTGGCGAGATCAGTGCCGCCGTTGAAAATCTGGCAAGGCGGCTTCATCAGGCAGGCGCGAGCGTCGAGGAAGCAAGACTGCCAAAGCTCGACCTGCACGACGACCTGGCTGAGGGCGGTACGCTGATCGGCATGATGCTGGAGGCCGCGCAGCCGGAGCCGCCTGAGCATCCGACCTCAGTCACGCGCTGGTTCGCGGCACTCGCCCGCCGCGACCGCTCGATCCTTGCCTGGGACCGGTTCTTCGGAAGCTGCGATGCCTTGCTGTGTCCCGTCGCCATGACCACGGCATTCCCGCATTGCACGCCGGGGACGCCGATCGAGGTCGACGGCAAGGAGCAAAGCTACTGGATGCTGCCGGCCTATGGCGCGGTGTTCAACTACAGCGGCCACCCGGCGCTAGCTATGCCGTGCGGGCAGGATAGCGACGGCCTGCCGATTGGCCTGCAACTCGTCGGCCAGCGCTGGTCGGAGTCGCGGCTGCTCGGCATCTCCAAGGCGATGGCGCCGCTGACCGGCGGTTTTATCCGGCCACCTGGTTATTAGAGCGCCGCGCGTCCAACTGGACGCGCAAAGGACGCTCTAACACTTTGAGTTGGCGCATGACCCCGGAAACCGATTCCGGCTTCCGGGGTCATGCGCTAGTGAAGCGTGACAACCCGTAGCGCGCCAACAGCGGGTCGCGTTCACCGTCGACGATCTCCCTAGCAGCGAACAGGCCGACTGCGGGCGCCAGCGTGATGCCGGAATGCATGACCGCGACGTATAGACCGGGCGCGCCCTCGGCGCGGCCGATGACCGGAAAGCCGTCGATCGGCGTTGGCCGGTAGCCGATTGTATGGAAATCCAACTCCAGCCCGTCGGCGCCGCGCAGCATGGCTTTCGTTGCCGCGAAGAGGTCGCGCGCGGTGGCCTCGGCATCCGTGCCCGGATCGCCACCGCCGAAATCGGAGCCGGCGATGATGCGGCCCTCCGCCGTTTGGCGCATATGCAACCGCTCGGCCAGAACCAGGCCGTTGAGCAATTTTTCATAGGGGCGTGAATGGACAATCAGGCCTGGCGGCGTTTCGATCGGCAGTTTTACTCCCGCGGTCGCTGCGATGTCCGGCGACCCGACACCGGCCGCGATCACCACCTCGTCGGCGGCAATCAGCCCCGCGGGCGTGTCCACCCCGACAACCCTGTCTTTGGTCTGCGTCAGTGCGGTCACAACCGTTCCAGTCAGGATGCGAGCACCTCGCCGTTCAACATCAGCCAGCAGTGCGCGCGTGGTGGCGACAGGTTCGGCAACACCTTCCCCAGGCACATAAAGGGCGAAATCAGGAGGTTCGGCCAGATTGGGTTCGATGCGCGCCGCTTGTTCGCGGCCGATACGTTCGATGCCATAGCCCCAGGACAAATGCTCTGTGGCGTAGGCTTCGAGCCTGTCCGCCGGCAGGTCCCAGCACAGGCCGCCGCACCAGACGAGCGGCAGGCCGGGCACGTCCTGCGCCAGCCGCGACCATTCAGCCATGGAACGGGTACGCAGCCGGAAATAGACCTCGGGATTGCCCCAGCTGGCGTTGATCCAGGCAAAGGAATTCCGCGTGGCGAGACCGCCGGCGGCGCTATCGGCAATGACCGTCACTCGCGCTCCGGCCCTCGCCAGATGCCACGCGATAGAGGCACCAACGATGCCGGCACCGATGACGATGACTTGCTTGCTCATGCTGGACCTCTTCGGAACCGTGTCTTCTGATGCCATTGCGGCGAGCCTATCTCAAGTGCGGGCAAGGCCTGTTCGGCCAAAACCGTCGACAGGACGGAAAAGCGCTGCTAGAAGCCCGCGCCACAGACAGGATTCCAGACATTGGCTGAAGACATCGAAAACGCGGTATCGCGCCGCCGCACGTTCGCGATCATCGCGCATCCCGACGCCGGCAAGACGACGCTGACCGAAAAGCTGCTGCTGTTCGGTGGCGCCATCCAACTGGCCGGCGAGGTCAAGGCCAAGAAGGACCGCATCCAGACCCGGTCCGACTGGATGAAGATCGAGCGCGAGCGCGGCATTTCCGTCGTCACTTCGGTGATGACCTTCGAGTATGAGGACAATGTCTTCAACCTCTTGGACACGCCCGGCCACGAGGATTTCGCCGACGATACCTACCGCACGCTCTCGGCGGTTGACTCGGCCGTCATGGTCATCGATGCCGCCAAGGGCATCGAGCCGCGCACGCTGAAACTGTTCGAGGTCTGCCGGCTGCGCGACATCCCGATCATCACCTTCGTCAACAAGATGGACCGCGAAAGCCGCGACCCGTTCGAGATACTCGACGAGATCGAACAGAAGCTGGCGCTCGACACAGCACCCATCACCTGGCCGATCGGTCGGGGAAAAACCTTCTCCGGCACCTACCATCTGGCGCTGAACGCCGTGCGCAAGGGCGACGCCGAGAAGGAGCGGACGCCGGTTAACGGCCCCGATTCCAATCGCGTCGCCGGGCTTTTGCCGGAAAACGAGCGCGAGGCCTTCATCGAGGAACTGGAGCTCGCGCGGGAAGCGTGCAGACCCCTTGATATAGAAGCCTTCCGCGAGGGTCACCTGACGCCGGTCTATTTCGGTTCGGCGCTGCGCAATTATGGCGTGCGCGACCTGATCGAGGCGCTCGGCGCGTTCGGGCCGCCGCCGCGTGCGCAGGAGGCCGACAGCCGCAAGGTCGAGGCGACCGAGGAGAAGATGACCTCCTTCGTCTTCAAGATACAGGCCAACATGGACCCCAATCACCGCGACCGCATCGCCTTCGTCCGTGTCTGCTCGGGCAAGCTCGAGCGCGGCATGAAGGCCAAGCTGGTGCGCACGGGCAAGCCGATGAGCCTGTCGGCGCCGCAATTCTTCTTCGCCCGCACCCGCGTCACCGCCGACGAGGCCTTTGCCGGCGACGTTGTCGGCATCCCCAATCACGGCACGCTGCGCATCGGCGACACACTGACCGAAGGTGAGGAAATCCTGTTCCGCGGTGTGCCCAATTTCGCCCCGGAAATCCTGCGCCGTGTCCGTCTCGGCGATGCGATGAAGGCCAAAAAGCTCAAGGAAGCACTGCATCAGATGGCCGAGGAAGGCGTCGTGCAGCTGTTTTCGCCGGAGGACGGCTCGCCGGCAATCGTCGGCGTCGTCGGCGCCCTGCAGCTCGACGTGCTCAAGGAACGGCTTAACTTCGAATACACGCTGCCGGTCGATTTCGAGATGTCGCGCTTTTCCGTCTGCCGCTGGATCTCTGCCGACGACAAGGCTGAGGTCCAGCGCTTTATCGAGGCGCATCGCGGCGACATTGCCCGCGACCTCGACAACGACCCGGTGTTCCTCGCCCAGCACGCCTTTTCGCTCAATTACGAGGCCGAGCGCTGGAAGGCGATCCGTTTTGCGGCGGTGAAGGATTATCAGGTCCGCGACAAGGCGGCATGAGCTGCGGCCCTTCCCCCTTGTGGGAGAAGGGACGAGCGCGTTCGATCACCCCCTGGCTGCCTCTTCGATCTTGGCGATGTCGATCTTGGTCATCTGCATCATCGCCTGCATGACACGGCCGGCCTTTTCCGTATCCGGGTCCAGCAGCAGCTTCGGCAATTGCTCGGGAACGACCTGCCAGGAAAGGCCGAACTTGTCCTTCAGCCAGCTGCACTGGCTGGGCTCGCCACCACCCTCGATGAGCCTGTCCCAGAAATGGTCGACTTCTTCCTGCGTCTTGCAGTTGATGGAGAGCGAGACTGCCTCGGTGAACTTGAATTGCGGCCCGCCGTTGAGCGCCTGGAATTCGACGCCGTCGAGTTCGAACGAAGTCACAAGAACCTTGCCTTCGCTGGGACTGCCCTCGGGCCAACGCATCACGCTCAGCACCTTCGAATTCTTGAAGATGGAGATGTAGTGGTTCATGGCCTCCTCGGCCTGACCGTCGAACCACAGGCAGGGGGTGATCTTTTGCATGTCTTGCTCCTCGGGCTGTTGCAGTTGGCTATCACAGTGAAACGGCCTGGCTTGGCGTTGGTATTTTGCCCTGCCGTTTGCCCAAGGACGCTCGGGCGGCACGCAATCCGACAGAGTCATCAGATTTTCTCGGGAACATCTGGCGCACCGCAAAATTGTGGCCAGACCAGGCTTCGGCGTCTATAACGCCTGCGGTCCGATTCAGCGCCGCCGCGCCATCCCTCGGCGCGGCCAGCCAGCTAAGGAAAGTTCATGCCCGCCTATCGTTCCCGCACCACCACTCACGGCCGCAACATGGCCGGCGCCCGCGGCCTGTGGCGCGCCACCGGCATGAAGGATTCTGATTTCGGCAAGCCGATCATCGCCGTGGTCAATTCCTTCACCCAGTTCGTGCCGGGCCACGTCCACCTCAAGGACCTTGGGCAGCTGGTGGCGCGCGAGATCGAAAAGGCCGGCGGTGTCGCCAAGGAGTTCAACACCATCGCCGTCGATGACGGCATCGCCATGGGCCATGACGGCATGCTCTATTCGCTGCCGTCGCGTGAGCTGATCGCCGACTCCGTCGAATACATGGTCAACGCGCATTGCGCCGACGCCATGGTCTGCATCTCCAATTGCGACAAGATCACGCCTGGCATGTTGATGGCCTCGCTGCGCCTCAACATCCCGACCGTCTTCGTCTCCGGCGGCCCGATGGAAGCCGGCAAGGTGGTGCTCGCCGGCAAGACGCAGGCGCTCGATCTGGTCGACGCCATGGTCGCGGCCGCCGACGACAAGATCTCCGACGAGGACGTCAAGGTCATCGAGCGCTCGGCCTGCCCGACCTGCGGTTCCTGCTCGGGCATGTTCACCGCCAATTCGATGAATTGCCTGACCGAGGCGCTGGGCCTGTCGCTGCCCGGCAACGGCTCGACGCTGGCGACCCACGCCGATCGCAAGCGTCTCTTCGTCGAGGCCGGCCATCTCGTTGTCGATCTCGCCCAGCGCTATTACGAGCAGGACGACGACACCGCGCTGCCGCGCAGCATCGCCTCCAAGGGCGCCTTCGAGAACGCCATGACGCTCGACATCGCCATGGGCGGCTCGACCAATACCGTGCTGCACATACTGGCGGCCGCGCATGAAGGCGAGGTCGACTTCACCATGGAAGACATCGACCGGCTGTCGCGGCGGGTTCCGGTGCTGTGCAAGGTGGCGCCGGCAAAATCCGACGTCCATATGGAGGATGTCCATCGTGCCGGTGGCATCATGGCGATCCTCGGCCAGCTCGACAGTGCCGGCTTGATCAATCGCGATCTGCCGACCGTGCATACGGCAAGCCTCGGCGAGGCGCTCGACCATTGGGACATTTCGCGCACGACCAGCCAGAATGTCCGCGACTTCTTCCTCGCGGCGCCAGGCGGCGTGCCGACGCAGGTCGCCTTCAGCCAGGACCGCCGCTGGGACGAACTCGATCTCGACCGCGAGAAGGGCGTCATCCGCTCGGCGCAGACGCCTTTCTCGAAAGACGGCGGCCTTGCCGTGCTGAAGGGCAATCTGGCGCTTGACGGCTGCATCGTGAAGACCGCCGGCGTCGATGAGTCGATCCTGAAATTCACCGGGCCGGCGCGGGTGTTCGAAAGCCAGGACGCCTCCGTGAAAGCGATCCTCTCGAACGAGATCAAGGCCGGCGACGTCGTCGTCATCCGCTATGAAGGGCCGCGCGGCGGCCCCGGCATGCAGGAAATGCTCTACCCGACCAGCTATCTGAAGTCGAAGGGCCTGGGCAAGGCCTGCGCGCTGGTCACCGATGGCCGCTTCTCCGGCGGCACGTCAGGCCTGTCGGTCGGCCATGTCTCGCCGGAAGCGGCGGAGGGCGGACTGATCGGGCTGGTCAGGGAAGGCGACACGATCGAGATCGACATTCCCAATCGCACCATTCGTCTTGCGGTCAGTGACGCCGAACTGGCCGCGCGTCGCGCGGCTATGGAGGGCAGGGGTGCCTTGGCCTGGAAACCCGAGGAGAAGCGCAAGCGCAAGGTGACGACGGCCTTGCGGGCCTATGCCGCCTTCGCCACCAGCGCCGACAAGGGTGCTGTGAGGCACGTGCCGGAGTAGGTTGCGCCCTGGCCCCCTCATCCGCCCGCTTCGCGGCCACCTTCTCCCACTGGGGAGAAGAGGCAGGGGCCGGCGTTGGCGATCTCTTCTCCCCTCGGGGAGAAGGTGGCCCGAAGGGCCGGATGAGGGGGCCTGGCTCCCACGTCGGGCAACCCGCCTCACGGCATCAACTGATACTCATAAAGCTTCTGATAAAGCCCGCCCTGCTTGAGCAAGGTTTTGTGCGGGCCGCTTTCCACCACCTTGCCGGCCTCCAGAACCACGATCGTGTCGGCCTGGTGCACAGTCGACAGCCGGTGCGCGATGACGATCGTCGTGCGCCCGACCGTCAGTTGCTGCAGCGCGTCGCGGAACAGCGCCTCGGATTCGGCGTCGAGCGCGCTGGTCGCCTCGTCGAGCAGCAGGATCTCCGCATTGCGCAGCATGGCGCGCGCGATCGAGATGCGCTGGCGCTGGCCGCCGGAAAGCAGCGCGCCGTTCTCGCCCACATCCGTCTCATAGCCTTTCGCCAGGGCATTGATGAAGTCATGCGCATTGGCGGCCCTGGCGGCGGCGATCACCTCGTCGTCGGTGGCGTCCTGACGCCCAAGCCGGATATTGTGCATGATCGTGCCGGCAAACAGGAACGTGTCCTGGCTGACATAGGCGATCTTTTCCCTGAGCGAAGCGATGGTTGCGTCGGAGATGTCCTGGCTGTCGAACAGCACCTTGCCGCTCTGCGGGTCGTACATGCGCATGATCAGATTGAGGATGGTCGACTTGCCGCCGCCCGATGGCCCGACCAGCGCCGTCATCTTGCCGGCCGCCAGCGTCAGGTCGAGCCCCTCGAACACCGGCGGGCTTTCCGGATAGGCAAAGCTGACATCCTCGAACCGGATTTCGCCCGGCCCCGGCCGCAGCGGCTTGGCATCCGGCTTTTCGGCCAGCGTCAGCGGCCGGTCGGCGAGTTGGAACATCATGCGCACGCCGACGATGCCCGTCTCCAGCGATATGCGCACGCGGGCCAGGCGCTTGGCCGGTTCATAGGCAAGCAGCAGCGCCGCGATGAAGGCCATGATGTTGCCCGGCATCTGGCCGCCCTGCAGGACCAGCAGGCCGCTGACCAGAATGGCGCCGGAGATCGCCAGTCCGGCAAGCGTTTCCATCACCGGGCTGGTGGCGGCCTCCAGTGTGGCAATGTTGTTGGCGCGGTTCTCGACATCGGACACCGCCTTGTACATGCGCTTGCGCATCGCGCCTTCGAGACCGAAGGATTTGACGACACGCACGCCGATTGCCGTTTCCTGCATCACCTGCACGATCTGGCCGAGCGAGCGGAATTCCTGCGCGGCGATCTTGCGGACACGCTTCAGGATGCGGTTGACGCCGTAGATGGCTACTGGCCCGACGACGAAGCAGATCAGGGACAGCGCCGGCTGCTGCCAGACCATGACCCCCACCAGGACAAGCAAGGTCAACAGGTCGCGCACATAGGACGTGACGACGAGGTCGAGCACGCTGCGCGCCGCCTGCGCGTTGTTGGTCATGCGGGTGATCAGGTCGGACGACGAGGTCGAATGGTAGAATTCGATGCCTTGCTCCAGGATGCGGTCGTAGATCTTGCGTTGCCGTTCGGCGATGATGCTGTTGCCGACCCGGCTCATGAAGTAGGCCTGGACGAAATTGGCGATGCCCTTGGCGACGAAGATCGCGGCAACCGTCGCGGCAATCCAGTTGACGCGCTCTACCCTCTTGTAGATCACGAATTCATTGGTGATTTCGCGCAGGATCCAGGCGCTGGCGCCCGTCGTCGCGGCCACCACCAGCATCGACGCTATGGCGGCGCCATAACCAAACTTGTGCTCGCGGAAGGATTCCCTGACCAGCCTTGCGATAAGGCGCTGGTTTTCCGTCGAACGGAAGAAGCGAAACAAATGGCTGATCCCATGCCTGGCTAAGACGAATTTCGGATTCGCCACGGGGGCGAAAGGCGGCTTATAGAGCGAGTTGCGTCCGGATGGAACCTTCTACCCCCGTTGAAACAAACGGCTGCGGCAAGCTGTCTTTTGCGCCACGATGACACGGTGATTCCTAGAAGAGGATGGCGACAGATGGATTTCGACCTTATCGTGCGAGGCGGCACGCTGCCCGACGGCACGATTGCCGACATCGGCATTATCGGCGAGACGATCGCGACGATCGAGCCTGAACTGAACGTCACCGCGGGCACGGCGGTCGATGCCCATGGCAATCTGGTCTCGCCGCCCTTCGTCGATCCGCATTTCCACATGGACGCCACGCTCTCCTACGGCATCCCGCGCATCAATGCGTCGGGCACGCTGCTGGAGGGCATCTCGCTGTGGGGCGAGTTGAAGCCGCTGTTGACCCATGAGGCGGTGCGCCAGCGCGCACTCGCCTATTGCGACTGGGCGGTATCCATGGGCCTGCTCGCCATCCGCACCCATGTCGATGTCTGCGACGACAGGCTGCTGGCGGTCGAAGCCCTGCTCGATGTGAAGAAGACGGTCGCGCCCTATATCGACCTGCAACTGGTCGCCTTCCCGCAGGATGGATTCTACCGCTCGCCGACGGCGCGCGACAATACCATCCGCGCGCTTGACCTTGGCGTCGACATCGTTGGCGGCATTCCGCATTTCGAGCGGACCATGGCCGACGGCACGCGTTCGGTGACGGAACTGTGCGAAATCGCGGCAAACCGCGGGCTGATGGTCGACCTGCATTGCGACGAGACCGATGACCCGCTGTCGCGCCATATCGAACAGCTGGCCTATGAAACGCAACGCCTTGGTTTGCAGGGCAGGGTGGCCGGCTCGCACCTCACCTCCATGCATTCGATGGACAATTACTACGTCTCCAAGCTGTTGCCGATGATCGCCGAGGCGGGCGTGTCGGCGATCCCCAATCCGCTGATCAACATCATGCTGCAGGGCCGCCACGACAATTTTCCCAAGCGCCGAGGCCTGACCCGCGTCAAGGAGATGCTGGCCATGGGCATCCGTGTCGGCTGGGGCCAGGATTGCGTGCTCGACCCCTGGTATTCGCTGGGCACCGCAGACATGCTCGACGTCGCCTTTATGGGCCTGCACGTCGCCCAGATGTCGAGCCCCGCCGACATGGCGCGCTGCTTCGACATGGTCACCAATGTCAACGCCGCAATCATGGGCCTTGACTACCTTGGCTTGGCCGTCGGCAAGCGCGCCAACCTCGTTGTCCTCGATGCCGGCAATCCGGTCGAGGCGATACGCTTGCGCCCTGAGCGTCTGTGTGTCATCGCCAGGGGCAAGGTGGTTGCGGAGCGGACGAAGCAGGAGACACGGCTGTCGATCGCCGGCCGGCCGGCGCAGGTGAACCGCAGGCACAAGACGGCCTGTTGAGCCGAACTCGGCAGGCCCAACAGGCCGGCCTCTCTGCGTCAAGGCTCTCCGCTTCGCTTGGTCACAATTAAGTCTACAATAAACCTCCACTTTAAGGTGTTGAGAGGAGGATTATGCGATGTGGCAAAAGACTGTGATGGTGGCCACGCTGGCGCTGCTCTGCACGGGCTGCATGACGGCGCAGGATCGTCGCGCCGCCGATGAGGCGAAATGCCGGTCCTACGGCTTCACCAAGAAGAATGACGCCTTCGCCGAATGCCTGCAGCGCATCGATCTCGAGCGGCGCGCGGAGTTGCGAAGCGCCTCGGCTTTCGATTCGTGGGAGAGGCCGGTGATCTATCGCCCGGTCATCATCCGGCCGCGGCCCCCAGCCGAACCGGCAGCACAATGACTTCAGTCGGGAAGAGCAGCTAATAGGCGCTCAAGATTGACTCCTTGGCCTCCTTGCGCGGTATCTGCCGAAGTCGTCTTACTGCGCCCGACTTCCTTTTGAGCTAGGGAAACAAATTGCCTGACGTTCTCGTAGGCTAGGCGCGCCAGCCGATCTCGCCTTTGGGTGTCAGACTTAAACCAATCTTTTGAGATTTCATGGGCGACTACCAGAGGGTCTAGAATCTTGGGGCGGTAGCCTCTGTAGGCCGCTGGCTTAGCGGCGCCGTATGTGTCAAGAATCTGATTCTTGAAGAAAATTCTCCCTTTTCCGGTCAATATCGACGAATTAAAACACAATTCCACCAGTCGTTCTCTTTTTTGCTTTTCGCTGATGACATCAGTGGGCACTGAAATAACTAGATAGACCTCTTGAAGGTTGGAGATAACGTCATTGCCCCACGCTGTAACGTGGTCGATTCTGTATTCTCCTTTTTTGAACTGGCTCCAGGCAACAAATATCGCCACAGCAGATAGAACTGCTGAAGCTACCGCAGCATAGGATTCCATCAAAACATCCCCCTATAACAATGCATTGCTAGCATTTTTTTGTCTCGTGCGCGAGACCTTGAGAGCTCCCGACAAGCCAACTACACACGAGGATTCAATGAACTGCAGGTCAGTCGAATTTGCATAGTTGGCCTTGTCGGGCAGCTTGATTTCGCTCGCCACGTTGCCGCTGCCGCTGTACCAACCGCCTTACCCGCCCGCCGCCGAAAGGAACTGATGTCGGTCATGGCAGTCACCGAGAAACTCACGATCAGGAATGTGCTGCTGGTGGGCATTCTGCTGATGCTGGCCGGCGATTTCCTGTTTGCGTTGAACGATGCGATGGGCAAATGGCTGGTTGCCAGCTTTTCCGTCGGCCAGGTCGTGCTGATCCGCTCGCTCGGCGCCTTTTTCGTGCTTGGCCCGATGATCGCCAATCAGGGCGCCGGCAAGCTGTTTCGCGTGGAGCGTATCGAATTGCAGGTTTTGCGGGTCGTCATGACGACGCTCGACACCGCGCTGTTCTATGCTGCCGTCGTCTATCTGCCGCTCGCCGACGTCATGAGCTTCTACATGGCCGGGCCGATCTATGTTGCCGCACTTTCCCATCTTCTGCTCGGCGAAAAGGTCGGCTGGCGCCGCTGGGTGGCGATCCTGGTCGGCTTCTGCGGCGTGCTGATCATGCTGAAACCATCGTCGTCGGCGTTTTCGCTGTCCTCGATCTTTGCGGTGGTCGGAAGTATTTCGTTCGCCTTCGCCATCATCCTCAACCGCCGGCTGCGTGGCACCAGCGACACCTCGCTCGTCACCTGGCAGACCATCGGCACGCTGCTGGTCGGTGCGGTGCTGACCATCGGCAATTGGCAGACGCCATCCGCACTTGATTTCGGCGCCATGCTGCTGCTCGGCATCGTCTCCTGCGGCGCGCATCTGATGATCACCAGGGCGCTGAAGCTGGCGCCGGCGTCGACGCTGGCGCCGCTGCACTACACGCTGCTCTTGTGGGCGGTGGTCTTCGGGCTGGTGTTCTTCGGCGACGTTCCCGGCCCCCGCATCCTGATTGGCTCGGGCGTCATCGTTCTCGCCGGCCTGTTCATCTTCCACCGTCAGAAGGTGGTCGACACGGTGCCGCCTGAGAACGTGCCGAAGGGCGTGAATTGAACCGAGCCGGTTTAACCTTCGTGCACCACCGCCAGATGCTTTGAAAACTCAGGCGTTTCCATCAGCGCCTTGCAGCGTGCGAACCGCCCGTCGGCATAGGCGCGGAAATCGTCGACAGGGTTGTTGTTGGCAAGCTGGATCAGCCCCCACAACGTCCACAGGAGATCGCACATCGCCTTGTAGATGACGACACGGCCGCGCTCCGCCGGCGTCGGTTCGCCGTCGAAATAGGCACGCATCATCTCTTCGTCCTGTGTCGCGTCGAACTGTCCTTCGACGCTGAGGTCGCCGAGGTCCCACAGCGGATCGTTCATCCCCGAATACTCCCAGTCGACGATCCACATCCGCTCGCCCGTATCGAGGAAGTTCTCGCACAGCGGATCGCAATGGCAGGCGGCAAGCGGCAGAGGATGCGCTGCAAGCGCCCCCCGCACCGTCCCGGCTTCGCGCACGACGTCGTGGTAGCCGGCGGGCAACGCGACATCCTTCGTCGACAGCACCTTCAGATAGTCGTCGATCATCGCAAACAGCTCGAATCGAAAGGGGAAGACCGCACCCGATGTATGCAGTTTGCGTAAGGCTTCGGCGGCGCGCGCCGGGCTGCCTGGCCGGATCTTGAACTTTTCCGGCGACATCGTCTCGGCGCCGGCGATAAAGCGCGTGACCATGATGCCCGTCTTGCCGTCGGCATGCAGCACTTCGGGGCTGACGCCGGCCTTGGCGGCTTCCTGCGCCGCCACCGCCTCATTGGCGCGGTTGATATATTCCTCGGTGCTCATGCCGGGGATGCGCAGGCAGGCATCTCCGGCCCTGAAGACGAAATTGGTGAGGCCGCCAAGGCGTTCCAGCGGCCCGTTATAGCCGGCCAGCATCGGAATGGCCGCAAGCCTCGCGCGTGCCTCGTCAACCACCACCGCTTCGCCCTTCTTTTCACAGCGTTATTTTCTCGCGGCGACGGTTCCACAATTTTCGCCATTTGGCTATCATTCGGATGGCGTATGAGCCCACGAGTCGGCGGACGGGACCGGATGACGGACAAAAAGAACAAAGGCGCGCTCGCCGCTGCCTATGCGGCGAAGCGGCCCGAGGACGTGGCGGCCCTCTATGACAGCTGGTCCGATACCTACGACGCCGACATGTCGGCGGCCGGTTATCGCCATCCGACAATCTGCCTTGCCTTGCTTGCCCGCCATCTGCCGCGCGGCGCGGCACCGCTGCTCGATGCCGGGGCGGGCACCGGCCTCATCGGCGAATGGCTTGCCATTACGGGCTATCCGCAAGTCGAGGCGCTCGACATTTCGGAAGGCATGCTGGCCCAGGCCACGCGCAAGGGCGTCTATTCGGCGCTTCACTGCCTGGCGCTCGGCGGGCCGCTGCCTTTCGCCGATGATGCCTATGCCGGGATCGTATCGGCCGGCGTCTTCACCTCGGGCCATGTCGGCGTCGAGGGGCTGGACGAACTGATCCGCATCAGCCGGCCGGGTGGCATCATCGTGCTGACGGTCAAGAACACGCTGTGGGACGCAGGATTTGCCGCGCGCATCGCCGAGATCGAGGCGAAGGGCATCATAACGCGAGCCGAGGAAACGCCGCCCTATGTCTCGATGCCGGGTGAGACGGATACCGTGCCCAGCCGCGGCCTCGTTCTGCGCGTAAGCTGAAGCTACGCCTTGACCCTTGATCCGGCTGGATCGTAAAGCGGCTGAAGGTGAATCCGTGCCGGTGTCCGTTCGATCGCCACCACCAGCTCGTAGTCGCCGGAGGCGAGAAAATCATCGCTGACGCCGTCGGCGTTGCGCACATAGCCGTAACCGATGTTCTTGCCGACCGTGTAGCCATAGCCGCCGCTGGTTAGATAACCCACCGGCTCGCCATTGCGCAGGATCGTCTCGCGCCCGAGCAGCACGGTTTCCGGATTATCGACCGTGAAACCGGCAAAGCGTTTTTTCAGCGCCGCACCGTTGATCTTTTCAAGCGCCCGCCGGCCGACGAAATCCGTGTTCTTCCTGAGCTTCACCGCCCAGCCAAGGCCCGCTTCCTCTGGCGTGTCGTTGGGCGTGATATCGGCTCCCCAGGCGCGGTAGCCCTTCTCCAGCCGCAGCGATTCCAGCGCCCGGTAGCCGACGGGGCGGATATTGTATGCCTCCCCCGCTTTCATCAGCGCATCGAAGACCTCGCCCGCCGCCGCGATCGGCACATGCAGCTCCCAGCCGAGTTCGCCGACATAGGTGACACGCAGCGCCCTTATCGTGTGGCCGGCGACAGCAATCTCGCGCGCATGGCCGAACGGGAAGCCGGTGTTCGACACATCCGCAGCGGTTACCGCGGCCAGCACATCGCGGGCGCGCGGCCCCATCAGCGACAGCGTACCGAAATCCTCAGTGACATCGGTGAGCCGGACGTCAAGCTCCTTGCCGACATGGTCGCCGATCCAGGAGAAATCATGCGTGCGGAAAGCGGTGCCGGTGACGATGTAGAATTTCTCCTCGCCGAGCCGCGCCACCGTCAGGTCGGCCTCGATGCCGCCGCGCGTGTTGAGAAGCTGCGTGTAGGTCAACCGGCCGATCGGCTTGGCGACGTCGTTGGCGCAGATCCAGTCAAGCGCCTTCTGCGCATCGGCGCCGCACATCTCGTATTTGGCGAAGGACGATTGGTCGAAAATGCCGACGTTTTCGCGCACATGCCGGTGCTCGTCGCCGACGGCCGAAAACCAGTTCTGCCGGCCCATCGAATAGACGTCCTCAGGCCCGACGCCTTCGGGGGCGAACCAGTTCGGCCGCTCCCAGCCGAGCTTCGAGCCGAACACCGCACGGTGCTCTTGCAGCCGCGCATAGAGTGGCGAGACGATGCGCGGCCGGCCTGAAAGATATTCCTCATGCGGGAAGCCGATCGTGTAGTGCTTGCCATAGGCTTCCAGCGTGCGGTCGCGGACCCATTGCCGGTCGCGGTGCAGGCCCGAAAAACGCCTGATGTCGACCACCCACAGGTCGAGCGGCGCTTCGCCGTCAACCACCCATTGCGCCAGCACCCAGCCGGCGCCGCCGCCGGACGCGATGCCAAACGCGTTGAAGCCGGCGCCGACGAACATGTTGGCGCATTCGGGTGCGACGCCGAGGATGAAATTGCCGTCCGGCGTGAAACTCTCCGGCCCATTGATCATCTGCTTGACGCCGGCGCTTTCCAGCGCGGGAATCCGCGCGATCGCCTGGTTCATATGCTGCTCGAAATGATCGTAATCGTCATCGAACAGCCGGAACTCCCAGGCATCGGGCACATCGCCGCCGGGCAGGCCGGTCGTCCAGGCCTGCGGATTGGGCTCATAGCCGCCCATCACCAGCCCGCCGACCTCTTCCTTGAAATAGGTGCGGCGATCCGGGTCGCGGATGGTCGGCGCGTCGCTCGCCAGTCCCTCGATCTTCGAGGTGATGATGTACTGGTGCTTCACCGCTTGCAGCGGCACGTTGATGCCGGCCAGCGCCCCGACCTGCCGCGCCCATTGCCCGGCGCAGTTCACCACCTTGTCGCAGGCGATGTCGCCCTTGCTGGTCTTCACCGCGCTGATGCGGCCATCCTTCATCTCGAAGCCGGTGACGCGGACATCCTCGAACAGCCTGGCGCCATGCATGCGTGCGCCCTTGGCCAGCGACTGGGTGATGTCGGAAGGGCTCGCCTGCCCGTCGGTCGGCAGCCAGGAGGCGCCGACGAGATCGCCGGTTTCCAGGAGCGGCCACATCGTCTTGACCTCGGCCGGCGACAGCAACTGCATGTCCATGCCGAAGCTTTTCGCCGTCGTCGCCAGCCGCTTGTATTCGGTCCAGCGGTCGGCATTGGTCGCGAGCCTGAGGCAGCCGGTCATCTTCCAGCCAGTGGCCAGCCCGGTCTCGGCCTCCAACCCCTTGTAGAGATCGACCGAATATTTGAGCACGCGCGTGATCGAGGCCGACGAGCGCAGTTGGCCGACCAGCCCGGCGGCGTGCCAGGTCGAGCCCGAGGTCAGCTTGCCCTGTTCCAGGAGCACGACATCGGCCTTGTGGTCGCGCGCCAGATGATAGGCTGTCGAACAGCCGATGATGCCGCCGCCGATGACCACGATCTCGGCATGGCTGGGCAAGGTCATGATGTCTGCATCCCGTATTTTGTTCTGTAGTTCTCCAGCGCGGCGTCCAGCCGCGTCAGGTTTTCGTCGGTGTAGGCGACGTAATCGACGCCGGGCGGCGCGTTGAGATAAAGCTCGGATACCATGCTCCACATCGCCTCGCGCAGCAGCGACGCACATTGCATGGCCGCGTGCGAGCGGCGGATCGCCTCGTCCGGCTCTTTCATGAAATAGGCGGTGAGGAAGGCGAAGGATTCCTCGTCGCTCAGGCCGGCATTGGAGGCAGCCCCCGCAAGGTCGAACATCGCCGTGTTGAAGCCGGCATATTCGAAATCGATCAGCCACAATCTATGGCCGTCGTCGAGAATATTTGCCGGCAGCAGATCATTATGGCCGAAGACGATCGGCAGCAGTTTCTGCGCCCGCTCGAGTTCGTCCGCCAGGGTCAGAAAGCGCGGCAAGTCGCTCAGCTTGCGGCTGCCACCTTCCTCCAGCGTGCGCGCATAGTCGCGGATAACGTGAAACACCCAGAACATGAAACCGGCGCCCGAGACATGATTGGGCATTTCACGGTGGAAGCCGCGCATCAGGGCGGCGACGCGGCCGATATCGGCGCGCACATCCTCCGCGACATAGGCCTTGGCGCCGAGAAATTCCGTCACCAGGATGCCGGGTTCGTCGTAGCGGACGGCCGGCGCGAAACCGGCGGCATGCGCCGCGCGCGCCGTCATCACCTCGCGTTTGCGAAAGACATGGTGGAACGGATAGTCCTGGCCGAAGCGCACGACATGCCGCCCGGCCGCGTCCTTGACCACATAGTTGGCGTTGCTCAGGCCGCCCGGCAGCGGCGCGATCTCGATCATGCCGGTCCAGCAGGGCAGGGCGCGGATGCGGTCTTCGACAGTCAAGGATTCGTCCCTCGTTTGGCGGGGGGTCAACAAGGCCATGGATGACCCGAAGATGGCAGCCGGCGGTAGGGGGTAATGTGAAAATCTCGTCGGTGCGGGATGCCAGGATTGGTATCCCGCACCGCACCGACGAGCCCCTGTGCCGGGTTCTTCGACGCCGGCATCCGCCCCCGCGGATTCCCAAAATTCCATTTCCCCTGTGCCGGGCGCTTTGCAGGCGTTCGGAAAGGCGAATTTTTGTGCGGCTCGGCCATCGTTTTCCCGCAGCAGTTACGAGCCTGTCACAACGATAATCTCGCGCCATCTGGCCTAGCTTGTCAACGAGAATCTGTGGCTTTTTATGTCTTTTTGCCCGAAATAGTACGAGCTTCTTGTAAGTCTGGGCATATTTGCCGTAAAACCGGTCAGAAACGCAACAGTGCGAGCGGAAAGCCCGATGATCCATTCGAAGCGGCATGGTGAGATCCTGCGTCTCCTGCAGGAGGAGGGCACCGTCACCATCGCCAGCCTGGCCGACCGGCTGGGCGTCTCGCTGGAAACCGTGCGCCGCGACGTCAAGCCGCTCACCAGTGACGGCTCCATCCTGAAGATGCACGGCGCGGTAGGCCTGTCGTCCATGGTCGGCGAGGCACCGTTCGAACGACGCATGCGCGAAAACGCCGACGCCAAGCGGACGATCGCGCGCATGGTCGCGACGACCATCCGCGACGGCGAATCGATCATGCTCGACACCGGCACGACCACCTCTTTCCTTGCCCGCGAGCTGCTTGGCCACCGGCGGCTGACGGTCGTCACCAACTCCTCCGACATCGCCCGCACGCTGGCCACCGTCAACGGCAACAAGGTCTACATGGCCGGCGGTGAGTTGCGCAGCGATTCCGGCGCTGCGTTCGGCGTCTCGGCCATCGAGTTCGTCAGCCGCTTTTCCGTCAGCCATGCCGTGATTTCCACCGGCGCCGTCGATGCCGTCACGGGCGTCATGGATTATGATCTGGAGGAGGCCGAATTCGCCCGCATGGTGCTGTCGCGCGGCCAGCGTTCGCTGGTCATCACCGACCACACCAAGTTCGGCCGCCAGGGTCTTGTCCAGGTCTGCGGTTTCGACGGCTTTTCTGAACTCGCCACCGACCGGCAGCCGCCAAGCGATATCGCCGCGGCCCTTGCCCAGTCCGGCGCGCGGCTGAGCATTGCCGGCAGCGAGAGCGGGATCTGACCCTGTACCCCACTTCCCAGCGCCGCCGCGCCGGTGTTTAGTCCAGCCATGGCTTTCACCATCCGCCAGCTGCAGTTCTTCATCGCCGTCGCCGAGCAGGGCACGGTGTCGGGCGCCGCGCAGAACCTGTCTATCTCGCAATCGTCGGTCACCGAGGCGATCAAGGAGCTGGAAAGCGATCTCGGCGTCGAACTGTTCGAGCGCCACCCACGTGGCCTCAACATCACCCATAAGGGCCACCAGTTCCTGCGCCACGCGACCAAGATCCTGGCCGACGTGTCCGATGCGCGTCGTGCTTTCTTCGGCGAGCAGATCGTGGCCGGCGGCCGCCTGCAGCTTGGCGTCACCTCGCTGGTCGCCGGCTATGTGCTGTCGGATCTTCTCGCCCGCTACCGCCGCGCCTATCCGGGCGTCGAGGTGTCGGCCATCGAGGATAATGGCGACTATCTCGAACACCTGCTGATCGGCGGCAAGCTCGACATCGCTGTGATGGTCACCTCGAATCTGCGCGACCGCACCGCGCTGCAATCGGAAATCCTCGAAGTCTCGGCCTATCGGCTTTGGGTGCCGCTCGGCCATCCGCTGGCCGGCGCCGACATCATCGGCATTGGTGATATCGCCTCGGAGCCACTGATCATGCTGACCGTCGACGAGATCGAGGAGAACACCGGAAAACTGCTGGCGGCAATCGGCGCCAAGCCCCATGTCGCATTCCGCACCCGTTCGGTCGAGGCGGTGCGCAGCCTCGTCGCCACCGGCGCGGGTGTGGCGCTGCTGCCCGACCTGGTCTACCGGCCTTGGTCGCTGGAAGGCGACCGCATTGAATCGCGCGATATTTCCGGCGCCTTGCCGGTCGTCCAGGTCGGCATGGTCTGGCGCCGCGGCTCCGGCCTGCCGCAGGCGGCGCGCGACTTTATCGGGCTCGCCCAGTCGCAGCGTATGGTCCGCCAGCGGCCGGACAAGATCGGCCGATAATCTATCGGTAAAACCGATATCGGCGTTCTGATAAATGAATTTGCGAAACCGGGATTTTCGCAGCACTTTCCTTCCAGGGAACCAAAGCCGCCGTCAACAGTGCGGCTTTTCAAACGGGAGATCGATGATGAATTCATTCCTGAAATCATGCACTGCAATGACGGTTGCGCTGACCTTCTCCGGCCAGGCCATCGCCCAGGTCAAGGAACTCGGCAAGGGCGAAGGCGAGGTCAACATCGTTGCCTGGCCTGGCTATATCGAACGCGGCGAAACCGACAAGGGCTACGACTGGGTGACGTCCTTCGAGAAGGACACCGGCTGCAAGGTCAACGTCAAGACCGCCAACACTTCCGACGAGATGGTCTCGCTGATGAACGAGGGCGGCTTCGACCTTGTCACCGCCTCTGGCGACGCCTCGCTGCGACTGGTTGCCGGCAAGCGCGTCCAGCCGATCAACACCGATCTCGTTCCAAGTTGGAAGACGGTTGACGACCGATTGAAGGACGCCCCCTGGTTCACGGTCGACGGCGTCCATTACGGCGTGCCCTACCAGTGGGGACCGAACGTGCTGATGTACAACACCGACGTCTTCAAGGAAGCGCCGAAGAGCTGGAACGTCGTCTTCGAGGAGATGAACCTGCCCGACGGCAAGTCGAACAAGGGCCGCGTGCAGGCCTATGACGGGCCGATCCACATTGCCGACGCCGCCAACTACCTGATGTTCCACAAGCCGGAGCTCGGCATCAAGGATCCCTACGAGCTGACCGAGGACCAGTATAAGGCTGCACTCGACCTGCTGCGTGTTCAGCGCACGCTGGTCGGTCGCTACTGGCATGACGCCGCCATCCAGGTCGACGACTTCCAGAACGAAGGCGTCGTTGCTTCGGGCTCGTGGCCCTATCAGGTCAACACCCTGGTTGCCGCCAAGAAGCCGGTCTCTTCGACCATACCCGAGGAAGGTGTCACCGGCTGGGCCGACACCACCATGATGGGGGCGGACGCCGCCAACCCGAACTGCGCCTATATGTGGCTGGAGCATTCGCTGTCGCCGAAGGTGCAGGGCGATGTCTCGGCATGGTTCGGTTCGCTGCCCGTGGTGCCCGCCGCCTGCAAGGGCAACGAATTGCTGGGTGACGAAGGCTGCAAGACCAACGGCTACGACAATTTCGACAAGATCAAGTTCTGGAAGACGCCGGTGTCGAAATGCGCCACCGGCAACAACCAGTGCGTGCCCTATTACCGCTGGGTGTCGGACTATATCGGCGTCATTGGCGGGCGGTGATTTAGCCCTACTTTGCTGAGTTCGGCGCCGCCCCTCACCCTTACCCTCTCCCCGTGAAGAACGGGGAGAGGGGGTCGCCAGCGTTGCGACCAGCTCCCTTCTCCCCGTCACTATAC
>NZ_CAUM01000009.1 GCF_000350085.1 Mesorhizobium metallidurans STM 2683 | reverse complement strand
GGGCGGCGCGAACGTTCCGATTCAAGGCGGATGTCGGCGCTGCCCCTCATCTGCCTGCCGGCATCTTCTCCCCGTAAACGGGGAGAAGGGGCGCTGCCGCAGCGCCGGCTCCATATCTGATGTCGAGTTGCCAAGCTGGTCATTTGCGCACCGCGCCGAAGGTGATGCCGCGCAGCAATTGCTTGCGCAGCAGGATGGTGAAGACCAGGATCGGCACCAGGAAGATCGTCGTGCCGGCCGCCACCGCCGGCCAGTCCTGACCGCCTTCGCCGATGATGGTCGGGATGAACGGCGGCGCGGTCTGCGCCGTGCCGGAGGTCAGGAGTGCCGCGAAGGCGTATTCGTTCCAGGCGAAGATCAGGCAGAAGATGGCGGTCGCGGCAATGCCGGTGGTCGCCTGCGGCAGAACCGTGCGCCAGAAGGCTTGCAGCCGCGTATAGCCGTCGATCATCGCCGCTTCCTCATATTCGCGCGGGATCTCGTCGATGAAGCCTTTCAAGAGCCAGACGGCGAGTGAGACGTTGACCGCGGTGTAGAGCAGGATCATGCCGAGCGCGGTGTCGGAGAGGCCAAGCTCGCGGTACATCAGGTAGATGGGAATCGCGACCGCGATCGGCGGCATCATGCGCGTCGACAGGATGAAGAACAAAAGGTCGTCGGCTAAAGGTACCTTGAAGCGCGAGAAGCCATAGGCCGAAAGCGTGCCGAGGAACACCGCGCAGAAGGTCGAGCCGAAGGCGATGATCAGCGAATTGACGAAGCGCGGCATGAAGTTGGACGGTCCGGCGATCACCATGTTGCGCTTGCGCACGGTCTCGTCGCAGAAGCCGGTCGCCGGCCCCAGCGAGTTGATGTATTCCGGCGTCTGCCTTGTCCGCGTCGTGAACAGATTGCAGTAGCCCTCGACGCTCGGCTGGAAGACGATCTTCGGCGGATAGGCGATCGAGTCCGGTGGCGTCTTGAAGCTGGTGGCGAAAATCCACAGCAGCGGCACGATCGAGATCAGCGCATAGGCGACGATGATCGTGCCGGCGATGAGCTTCGAGTTTGCCGAAGGCGCGACGACCGAATGGGCTGTGGTCAGGCTCATCTCTGCTTCACCTTGTTCAGCGCCTTGACGTAGATGTTGGCGAGGCCGAACACCGCGACGAACAGGATGATGGCGAAGGCCGAGGAGTAGCCGGTGCGCCAGCTTTCGAAGGCCTGCCGCTTCAGCGTGATCGACGCGACCTCCGTCGTCGAGCCCGGCCCGCCGCCGGTCAACAGATTGACCATGTCGAACATCTTGAAGTTCTCGATGCCGCGAAACAGCACCGCCAGCATGATGAAGGGCAGCGCCATCGGCAGCGTGATCGACCAGAACTGCCGCCAGTTGGAGGCACGGTCGACCTCGGCCGCCTCATAGATGTATTCGGGGATCGAGCGTAAGCCCGCGAGGCAGATCAGCATCACGTAGGGCGTCCACATCCAGGTGTCGACGATGATGATCGACCACGGCGCCAGCGAGACGCTGGACAGCATCTGGATATCCGTTGGCGGAATGCCAGACACGAAGGAGATGGCGTAGGCGAACAGGCCGATCTGCGGCTCGTAGAGGAAGCGCCAGAAATTACCGACCACGGCCGGCGACAGCATCATCGGCACCAGGATGATGGTCGTCCAGAAGGCGTGGCCGCGGAACTTCCGGTCGATCAGCCAGGCGAGGGTAAAACCGATCAGCGTCTGCAGAAGGATGGTCCAGAACACGAAATGCGCCGTCGTCTGCATGGCGATCCAGATGTCCTGGTCGCCGAGGATGCGCTTGTAGTTGGCAAGGCCGACATTCTTCACCACCTCGTTGGGACGGTTGGCCCGGTAGTTGGTGAAGGACAGGTAGATCGCCCAGAACAGCGGGAAGATATTGATGGCGAGCAGCAACAGGATCGTCGGCGAGATGAACAGCCAGGCGAGCCCCTTGTCGCTGATGCCCCGGACCTTGCGGGCCAACGGCTCAGGCGTGGCCCGGGCAACGCTGTCCGCAGTCCGATTGAGCATGGTCAGTCCCGCTTCGGTCACTTTAAGTCGTCTCGATACTGGAATTTATCTGAACTGTGTCCCGTGCCAAGGTGGCACGGGACACGCGCGTCGACTCGGGAGGAGCCTTACATCTTGCCGTCATCCTGGAAGACGCTGGTCCAGTCCTTGACCAGGCCGTCCAGCGCATCCTTGGCCGAACCCTGGCCGGCGACGACATAGTCGTGGAAGCGCTTTTGCGACGCCTGCAGCAACGGCGCGTAGCTCGGCTCGGCCCAGAAGTCCTTCACGATGGCCATCGAGTCGAGGAAAGTCTGCGCATAGGGCTGGCTGGATGGGAAGTTCGGGTCTTTGACCACCGCGTTGAGGCAGGAAAAGCCGCCGAGCGACCACCATTTGGCCTGCACGTCCTTGTTGGCGAACCACTTGATGTATTTGAGGGCCGATTCCTGCTTGTCGGAATAGGACACCACCGAGATGCCCTGGCCGCCGAGCTGGGCGAACTGGCCGCCGTCGGGACCCTTGGGATTGGCGAAATAGCCGATCTTGTCGCCGCCGACATTCTCGTCCTTCTGCAGGCCTGGCCAGGTGAAGGCGAAGTTCATGTGCATCGCCACCTGGCCGGATTTGAAGGCATCGACGCCTTCGCCCATATAGCTGTTCGAGGCGCCGGGCGGGGTGCAGCAATCATAGAGCGCCTTGTAGAATTCCAGGCCCTTCACCGATTTGTCGGAATTGACGAAGCCCTCCATCTCGTAGGGCTTGTCGGGATTCTCGTATTTGAAGCCGAAGCTGTAGAGCACGTCCATGGCGCCCATGGTGATGCCTTCGGAGCCGCGCTCGGTATAGATCGACGCGCCATAGACCGTCTTGCCGTCGATCTCGCGTTTCTGGAAGAACTCGGCGATCTGCTTGAGCTGGTCGAAGGTCGTCGGCGCGGCGAGGTCCCAGCCGTACTTCTCCTTGAATTCCTTCTGCAGTTCCGGCCTGGAGAACCAGTCCTTGCGATAGGTCCAGCCGACGACGTCGCCCATCGCCGGCAGCGCCCAGTAATTCGGCGTGTTCTTCGGCCATTCCGAATAGCCGACGACCGTCGCCGGCACGAAGTCGTCCATGCTGATCTTCTCCTTGTCGAAGAAGTCGTTCAGCTTGACGTAGTGGCCGTTCTCGGCGGAGCCGCCTATCCACTGGCTGTCGCCGATGATCAGGTCGCACAGCTTGCCCTTGGAATTCAGCTCGTTGAGAAAGCGGTCGGCATAGTTGGTCCACGGCACGAATTCGAATTTCATGCCGATGCCGGATTCCTTGGTAAAATCCTTGGACAGTTCCACAAGCGCGTTGGCCGGATCCCAGGCTGCCCAGCAAAGCGTCAGGTCTTCCGCATACGCGACGTTCGAGACGGCTGTCGACGCCAACATCGCCGAGGCCAGACCCAACGTCAGTTTCAAGGTCGATTTCATGCCTTCCTCCCATTTGCGAAACGCGTCCGGATGACGGTTTCAAGAAACCTCGACCCCCCTCCTCAGGGGCCTAAACATGACGGCGCGATCGCGCGGTTGATGTTTAGTAATTTGTTTAGTGGTGCAATTTTTACTAAACAAGGCAAGCGAATTCGTTGCTGCGCCGCAGCATATGTGCGGAACCTTGGTGCCGGCTAAGGAGAATTGGCTGTCAGTGCGTCCAGCCGGCTCAGGTCACCGTCCTGGTGCTCACCGTCACTGGCCGGATCGCAGGCGCCGGCGGCAGCAGGGCGCGAATGTCGGCGAAGGGGTACGTCGGCTCGAAGCGAAACGCCTCGGCGAAGGAACCGGCCCCGCCATTGCACTGGCCGGCGCGAAAGGCGTTCTGCGTGCGCGCCGCTTCAACGAAGCGTCCGGGATCCTGCGACTGATGCGCCAGGATTGCCTTGGCCTTGAGATCGAAATGCCCCGATATATCGACATAGTGCGTCGGCGAAAAACCGGTGCCGCCGAGCGTATCGGCATGCAGGACCGGGACTGCGAAAGACGCCGCGATGCGCACGCCATCCGACAGCGCGCGATGGTCGCCATGGTAGTCGTTCGGCGCATGGGTGATCGCCAGATCCGGCTTCAAATCGCCGACCAGCGCCTTCAGGGCTGCGATCAAGGCGGCGTCGGCGATCAGCGCACCATCCGGGAAGTCGAGAAAGTGCAGCGTGGCGCCAAGCAGGCCCGCCGCGGCCGTCGCTTCCTCGCGGCGGACGCGGGCGAGCGCTGCCGGATCGCCCCTGCCGCCCTTGGCCCCATCCGTGGCTATCGCAAAAATCAATTCTGCGCCTTGCGCGGCATAGGCGGCCATCGTACCGAACATGAAGATCTCGATGTCGTCGGGATGCGCACCCAGCGCCAATATCTTCACTCTTCTCTCCCCGGAAATGGAAGAACGTGACGAACGGAATCCTGCTCGCCCTGATCGCCTACGCAAGCTATTCGTGCAACGACGCCGTTGTCAAAAGCCTGGGCGGGCAGTTCACCGTGTTCGAGATCGGCTTCTTCTCGACGCTGTTTGCCGGCTTTTTCCTGATCTTCACCAGGCCGAACGGCGAGCGCTGGCGCGATTTCTGGCGCACGAAGCGACCCTGGGCGGTGCAGGCCCGCGCCTGGGCGGGCATATTTTCCGGCGTGCTCAGCGTCTATGCCTTCACCACCATCCCGCTGGCCGAGGCCTATGCGCTGATCTTCCTGGCGCCGCTCTGCGTCACCATCCTCTCCACGGTCATCCTCAAGGAGAAGGTCGGCCCCTGGCGCTGGCTGGCGGTGGTCGCCGGCTTTGCCGGCGTCATGCTGGTGGTCAGGCCCGGCTTTCGCGAACTGCATCTCGGCCACCTCGCCGCCTTCTGCGTCGCTTTCCTTGCCGCCGCCAGCGTCATCCTGATGCGCTCGCTTGCCCAGCAGGAGAAGCGCACGACCATACTCGGCGTGCTGATCGGCTACGGCCTGGTCTTCAATGGCATCGGCGCCGCGGCCACCTCGTTCACGCTGCCGGACGCCAGGCAATTGTTATGGTTTGTCATATCGGGCGCCTTCACCTCCTGCGGACAACTGCTTCAACTGCTCGCGGTCAAATACGCCCCCGCCAACCGCATCGCGCCGACGCATTATTCGCAGATCGTCTGGGCGGTGATCCTCGGCGCGCTGTTCTTCCAGGAGTATCCGGACACGCTGTCGCTGGTCGGCCTCGCCGTCGTCGGCGCTTCCGGGCTGCTGACCATGGTGCGCGAGGAGGTGCGGCTGGGTACGGTGCGCTGGAATCCGTTCACGCGCACGAGGCTGTAAGTTACACTCCGGTTGCGCGCCGGCCACGGCCGCTGATATGCGGGCGCGATGAAGATGAGACCCTTGCCGGAACTTCCGGTGTCCGTCGTGCTGCCGGCGCTCGGCGAAGCGCTGGCAATGCGCAACAACGCGGTGCTGGTGGCGCCGCCCGGCGCCGGCAAGACGACGCTGGTGCCGCTGGCGCTGCTCCACGCGCCATGGCTCGGCACGGGTAAGATCGTCCTGCTTGAGCCGCGCCGGCTCGCCGCCCGCGCCGCCGCCCGCCGCATGGCCGAGCTTATCGGCGAGGAACCCGGCGGCACGGTCGGCTACGCCATGCGCATGGAAAACCGCACTTCGGCCCGGACAAAAATCCTCGTCGTCACCGAAGGCGTCTTGTCACGCATGATCCTCGACGATCCGGAATTGCCTGATGTCTCGGCCGTCTTGTTCGACGAATTCCACGAGCGCGCGCTCGACGGCGATTTCGGCCTGGCGCTGGCGCTCGACGTGCAGGGCGCGCTGCGGCCAGATCTGCGGTTGCTGGTGATGTCGGCGACGCTCGACGGCGCGCGTGTCGCCAGGCTGATGTCTGGTGCGCCGGTGATCGAAAGCGAGGGCCGCGCCTTCCCGGTCGATGTCCGCTACGACGAGCGGCCGTCGGGCATTGCCGTAGAGGACGCCATGGCCAAGGCGATCCGTTCAGCGCTTGCCGAGGAAAGCGGCAGCGTGCTCGCCTTCCTGCCCGGCCAGCGCGAGATCGAACGCACCGCCGAGCGACTGGCGGGCAGGGTCGGCGCCGACACCGATATCGTGCCGCTCTATGGCATGCTCGACAACAAGGCGCAGGATGCCGCGATCAAGCCGGCGCCACCCGGCCGCCGCAAGGTGGTGCTGGCGACGTCGATCGCCGAGACCTCGATCACCATCGACGGCGTGCGCGTCGTCATCGATTCCGGCCTGTCGCGTCTGCCGCGCTACGAGCCGGCCAGCGGCCTGACGCGGCTGGAGACGGTGCGTGTTTCACGTGCATCGGCCGATCAGCGCGCCGGCCGCGCCGGCCGCACGCAAGCTGGCATCGCCATCCGGCTGTGGCGGGCCGAGCAGACATCGGCACTGCCCGCCTTCACCCCGCCGGAAATCCTCGAGGCCGACCTTTCCGGCCTGCTGCTCGATTGCGCCGCCTTCGGCGTCGTCGATCCGGCGAGCCTCTCCTTCCTCGATCCGCCGCCGGCCCCGGCGCTCAACGAGGCAAGGATACTGCTTCGCGCGCTGGGCGCCATCGACGAAGTCGGGCGCTTGACGGACGCCGGGAAGGCGATGCGCAAGCTGGCGCTGCCGGTGCGATTGGCTCACATGGTCGCCGAAGCCGCCAGGGCCGGGCAGGCTTTCGAAGCGGCCATGCTGGCTGTGCTGCTCACCGAGCGTGGTCTGGGCGGCGATGGCGCCGACCTCGAACGGCGGTTGATGCGATTTCGGACCGAAAGATCGCCGCGCGCCACATCGGCCCGGCAGCTTGCTGAACGGCTGGCGAAACAGGCCTCCTTCTCCTCACCCTCCCCCTTGTGGGAAGGGTCGATCCGAGCAGCGGAGCGGGGTGGGGTAGGTCGAGCGCGGCACCCCCACCCCGTCTCCCTCGCCTTGCTGCGCAAGGCTCGCTCGCCGACCCTCCACACAAGGGGGAGGGTGGAAGCGCCGGCGCGCTCCTCATCCACGCCTGGCCGGACCGCGTCGCAAGGGCGCGCGGCGAGCGCGGCCGGTTTGTGCTGGCCAACGGCTCCGGCGCCATGCTCGACGCCGCCGATCCGCTGGCCGGCGAGGCCTGGCTGGTCGTCGCCGATCTGCACGGCAAGGCGCAGAACGCCCGCATCACTGCGGCAGCTGCGGTCGATGAGGCCGACATCCGCGCAGCACTGGCCGACCGGATCGAGACCCGCCGGGAAACCAGCTTCGACCGCGACAGGCGTGCCGTGCGCATGCGCGAAACCGTTCGCCTCGGCGCCATCACGCTCTCCGAACGAATGCTGCCCGCGCCATCGGGCACTGACGCGGATCGCGCCATCCTCGATGCCTTGCGCGAATACGGGCTGTCGCTTTTGCCATGGAACAAGGAGGCGGAAACGCTGCGCCAGCGGCTTGGCTGGCTGCATCGCGGTCTTGGCGCGCCCTGGCCAGGCATGTCCGATGCCGCACTTCTCGAACGCCTCGATGACTGGTTGCTGCCGTTTCTTTCGGGCGCTGCGTCCTTCGCCGCCATCGATCCGGGCGCTCTTTCGGCCGGCCTCATGGCCCTGGTGCCGCACGACCTCCAACGCAAGGTCGAGGCGCTGGCGCCGACCCATTTCGACGCGCCGTCGGGCAGCCATGTGCCGATCCGCTATGACGGGGAGTGGCCGGTGCTGGCGATCCGCGTGCAGGAGCTTTTCGGTCTCGACCGGCATCCGGCAATCGCCAACGGCACTGTGCCGCTGACGCTCGAACTTCTGTCGCCGGCGCACCGGCCGATCCAGACGACGCGCGACCTGCCCGGCTTCTGGCGCGGCTCCTGGGCCGATGTTCGCACCGACATGCGCGGCCGCTACCCACGGCATGTCTGGCCGGAGAACCCGCTTCTCGCCACCGCCACCAGCCGCGCCAAGCCGCGCGGGACGTGATGTCGGACCATGATCTTGAAGCCGTTTTTCGGAAAGGATCATGGTCAAACAAAAGATCGAACATCATGGACCATCGCACCGTTCCCTTTCCCGGCTATAATCCCCGGCCATGATCAACATCCTGCACGCGCCCGACTTCCAGCAAAGCCAGCGGCTGCGCCTCAACACGCTGATCAGGCTGCGCTGGCTGGCCATCGTCGGCCAGAGCCTGACGGTGCTCGTCGTCGCCTATGGGCTGAAGTTCCCGTTGCCGGTCAGCCTCTGCTTCGCGCTGATCGCCTGTTCGGCCTGGATGAACCTGCTGCTGACCTTCCGCTATCCGGCGGCGCATCGCCTGACCCCGCTGTCGGCCTTCGCCATCCTGACCTTCGACAGCTTGCAGCTTGCCGGCCTGCTCTATATGACCGGCGGCCTGACCAATCCCTTTTCGGTGCTGATGACCGTGCCCGTGGTCATTTCGGCGGCGTCGCTGCCGCTGCGGCTGACCGCCGTCCTCGGCGCGCTGGTGATGGTGGCGGCGAGCCTGCTGGTCTTCTTCCATCTGCCGCTGCCCTGGCACGAGGGCGCGCCGCTGGAGATGCCGTTCATCTATGTCGCCGGCATGTGGATGGCGGTGTTTTCCTCGATCGCCTTCACCGCCATCTATGCCTTCCGGGTGGCCGAGGAAGCGCGCCTGCTCGCCAACGCGCTTGCCGCCACCGAACTGGTGCTGCAGCGCGAGCAGCACCTGTCGGCGCTCGACGGCCTCGCAGCCGCCGCCGCACATGAACTCGGCACGCCGCTCGCCACCATCGCGCTGGTCTCCAAGGAGATGGAAAAGGCGCTCGGCGAAGATCCGAAGTACCGCGAGGACGTCACGCTGCTGCGTTCGCAGAGCGAGCGCTGCCGCGAAATCCTGAAGCGGCTCACCAGCCTGTCCTCCGAAGGCGAGGCGCATCTCTCCCGCCTGCCGCTGACCTCGCTGGTCGAGGAAGTGACGGCCCCGCATCGCGATTTCGGCATTTCGATCAAGCTTCGGCCCGGCGAGCGCATCGGCCCCGAGCCGGTCGGGCGGCGCAATCCCGGCGTCATCTACGGCCTCGGCAATCTGGTCGAGAACGCCGTCGATTTCGCCCGCAAGAGCGTCACCATACGCTGGAGCTGGGACGAGGCCGCGGTCACCTTCTCGATCATCGACGACGGGCCTGGTTTCCCGCCTGAAATCATCGACCGCATAGGCGAGCCCTATGTGTCGACGCGCCAGGGCACCGAAGCCGGCGGCGGCCTGGGTCTCGGCCTGTTCATCGCCAAGACCTTGCTGGAGCGCTCGGGCGCCACGCTCGATTTCCGCAACTCGAGCGGGCTGGGCGAGGGCGCCATCGTGCAGATAGCCTGGCCGCGCAGCGTCTTCCTCCATCCCGAGCAGGCTCCGGCCACCATGTTCGACACGGCCTGACAGGCGCTAAAAATTGGACAATGGCGCTCCAAAACTATATCTGCGTAAAAATCAGGCAGCAGGAATTCCCGAGACGATGAGTGGCGACGAAACGATTGGCGCAATGGTTGAAGGCGAGGACACCTCGCTGTTGATCGTCGACGACGACAAGCCGTTCCTGACGCGCCTTGCCCGTGCCATGGAAACCAGGGGCTTCCTGGTCGAGACGGCCGAGAGCGTCGAGGAGGCGGTGGCCAAGGCGCGCGCCAATCCGCCCGCCTATGCGGTGGTCGACATGCGGCTTTCCGACGGCAACGGCCTCGATGTCGTCGCCGCCATCCGCGAGAAGCGCGACGACGCCCGCACCATCATCCTGACCGGGTACGGCAACATCGCCACGGCGGTGACGGCGGTGAAGCTGGGCGCCGTCGATTATCTGTCGAAGCCGGCCGATGCCGACGACGTTTTTGCCGCCCTCACCCGCACGGCGGGCGAACGCGCCGCGCCGCCGGAAAATCCGATGTCGGCCGACCGCGTGCGCTGGGAACACATCCAGCGCGTCTACGAAATGTGCGACCGCAACGTCTCCGAGACCGCGCGCCGGCTCAACATGCATCGCCGCACGCTGCAGCGGATACTGGCCAAGCGCGCCCCACGCTGAGATCGCCAAACGCGGGGCCATCGCTTCGGAGTTTCCAGCTCGCAGCGGAAGCCACCAATTGTCGAAGTCAGCGCCGCCCCTCATCGCCCTGCCGGGCACTTCTCCCGTATAGTGACGGGGAGAAGGGGCTGGCCGCAATTTCGGCGCCCTTCTTGCAACGCTTGTGATTGGCGAAACCGTCGACGAGAGCGCTCCTCTCCCCGTCAGTATACGGGGAGAGGGTGCCGGCAGGCAGATGAGGGGCGGCGCCAGCGCTCGGAGATAGGTGATGGGGCGAATTCGAAACCTGAAGCAATTGCCTTGGCTAAACACGACACGCTGCTTGCCTCATTGCAGGGGTTTGCGCATCATCCCGCGAAGTGATTCCGTCCGACCGGGAACATGAGAGGCGATATGCAGGACCAGAAACAACGGCCGGTCTCCATTTTCCGCGAATTCCTCGACAGCGAGGCGGCCGGCGGCATCATCCTGATGGCGGCCGCGGCCCTTGCCCTGATCGTCGCCAATTCGCCGCTGGCTGAAACCTATTTCTCCGCCCTTCACGCCTATCTCGGGCCGCTCAGCGTCTCGCACTGGATCAATGACGGCCTGATGGCGGTGTTCTTTCTGCTGGTCGGCCTGGAGATCAAGCGCGAGATGCTGGATGGCCAACTCTCGACCTGGCCCAGGCGCGTCCTGCCCGGCGTCGCCGCCGCCGGCGGCATGGTGATACCGGCACTGGTCTATGTCGCCATCAACCGAGGCAATTCAGTCGCTCTGTCCGGCTGGGCGATCCCGACCGCCACCGACATCGCCTTTGCGCTTGGCGTGCTGTCGCTGCTTGGCAACCGCGTGCCGGCCTCGCTGAAGATCTTCCTCACCGCGCTCGCCATCATCGACGATCTCGGCGCCATCATCATCATCGCGATCTTCTACACCAGCGGCCTGTCATCAGCCTATCTGGGCGCGGCCTTCGCGGTCATTGCCGTGCTCATCGTGCTCAACCGCATGCGGGTGATGAACCTGCTGCCCTATCTGGTGCTCGGCGTCATCCTGTGGGTGCTGGTGCTGAAATCGGGCGTGCACGCCACGCTGGCCGGCGTCGCACTGGCGCTGACCATCCCGCTTGAACGCTCCGCCGGCCTCAGCCGCGATGTCGACCATTCGCCGCTGCATCGTCTCGAACACGGCCTGAGCAGAATCGTGCCGTTCGTCGTCATCCCGATCTTCGGCTTCGCCAATGCCGGCGTCTCGCTCGCCGGTCTCAGCCCCGCCGCTTTGGTCGAACCGCTAACGCTGGGCGTCGCCGCCGGCCTCGTCGCCGGCAAGCTGGTCGGCGTGTTCGGCTTTTCCGCGCTCGCCATCCGCCTCGGCTTCGCCGACCTGCCGGTCAATGCAGGCTGGCTGCACATGATCGGCATCTCGCTGCTCTGCGGCATCGGCTTCACCATGAGCCTGTTCATCGGCCTGCTCGCCTTCGCCAACGATGTGGCGTTGCAGGACGCGGTCAAGGTCGGCATCCTCGCCGGATCCTTCATCGCCGCGCTGCTCGGCGCCGCGGTCTTGCTAATGGCGCCGGCGGTGGCCGACGAGGGCGAGGAGTAAGACGACAAACGTCGCGCCGCCCCTCATCTGCCTGCCGGCATCTTCTCCCCGTATAGTGACGGGGAGAAGGACGCTCTCATCGCCGATTTCGCTAACCATCAGCGTTGCAGAAGTAGCGCCAACGTTGCGGGCAGCCCCCTTCTCCCCGTTTACGGGGAGAAGATGCCGGCAGCAGATGAGGTGCGGCGCAAGGGGTCCAAGGACTAAGCGAAGCATGAACGCGACCGCAGCGATCCAAACCCCTACTCGCTCTCGCCATCCAGCGCCGGCACCGACACGCCCGCCAGCTCCGCCGCCAAGAGCCGCGAGGCGCCGGCGCGCGCGATCCTCAGCATCAGCGCCTTGCGCGTTGCCGCCGCCATGCGGTGCTCCGGTGCATCGCGCAGGATCTCGGCGCCGTAGCCGTCGGAGAGGATGAAGCCGCACTCCTCGGGAAAGATCTCCGAGGGCACGCCGGGATGGGTGGCAAAGAAGAAGCGGTCGCAATGCAGCCGGTAGTCAGGCCATTTGCGGTCGACCCGAAAATCCTCGATCGAGGACTTGATCTCGATGATCCAGATGTCACCCTGACGGGTCAGCGCAACGAGGTCGGCGCGCCGCCCGGTCGCGAGCGAGATTTCGGGCAACACATGCGCGCCCATTTCCATCAAAAGCCGCTGCACGCCGCGCCGCACCAGCATGGCGCGCTCCGACTGGCGGCCGTCGATCAGGGGATTGAGGAGGATAGGAGAGATGATAGGCATGGCGGGCACCATGCCAGATTTTGTTCACGGTTTGAACCCCCTGGGGGCGGGGGATTGTATCGTTGACAAACCAAGGGCAAGATAGGAATATGATCCTCGACAGGCCGGCCTTACCCATAGCGGCGATTCGGTATAGGAAGCGGCAGCGTTCAGTTTATGAGAATCGGGCTGCTATGAAACGGGTTGAGCTTCTCAAGCAGATGTCATTCGGCGAACAAGTTGCCGAGGACGAGGTAAATGAACTTGCCAGCTACTTCGTTGAAACCAACCAGTGGGACAAGATCGTAGCCGGGCAGATCGATATGGTCCGGGGCGAAAAAGGCGGAGGCAAGAGCGCGATCTACGCTCTCTTGATGAGCAAGGCCGATGAGTTTTTTGATAAAGGGATATTGCTGGTTCCAGCCGAGGCGAGCAGAGGGCAGACAGTCTTCAAAGATTTGGCAGATGACCCGCCGACCTCAGAGACCGAATTTGTTGCCCTTTGGAAGCTTTACATTCTGACGCTGGTTGCCCAACAGCTTCGCGAATACGAGGTCAAGCATCCCAGGATTAATGAGATTTACGATCCCCTGACGGAGGCTGGGCTTCTTCAGCCCCAATTCTCTCTGCGCGGTCTACTTCGCGTTGCCCATGATCTTGCCAAGCGCCTTGTGAAATTGGATGCGGTTCAAGGCGATTTTACGATTGACCCGAATACAGGCGCGCACACTTACTCCGGAAAGATCGTACTTCGGGAGCCGACGAGAGAACAAAAGTTGAAGGGGTACATAACGGTTGATCGCCTCATCGAAATCGTTGACGCAATTTTAGAAGGTTGCAGACTTCGCGTCTGGATACTTCTAGATCGGTTGGACGTAGCTTTTGTCGAAAATCATCAGTTGGAAGAAAACGCGCTTCGCGCGCTGGTCCGCGCATACGGAGACATCAAAGCGAGCAATCAAATCTCTCTCAAGATTTTCCTCCGAGAAGATATTTGGAAAAGGATCACCGAGAGAGGAATGCGTGAGGCAAGCCATCTGACTAAGTATGTGGTTCTGGATTGGACGCAGCCGACACTTCTCAACTTGGTTGTGAGAAGAATTTTGAACAATCAAGTTCTGCTGAAAGAATTCAATCTGGACAAGGACCAGATATTGAAAGACGCCACTCTGCAAGAGGAGCTTTTCTATCGATTTTTCCCAGCGCAGGTTGAGCAGGGAACGCAGAAATCGCCGACATTCAACTGGCTGGTAAGACGGTGCGCCGATGGTTCAAAACGGACAGCGCCGCGCGAACTGATACACCTCCTTCGAAGCATACTGGACGAGGAGATAAAGCAGCTAGAGCGTGGCCGTCCAGCGCCTGATGGAGACCAACTATTTGATAGGAGCGTCTTCAAGGCGGCTTTGCCGATAGTGTCGGGCGCCAGACTGCACACGTATCTCTATGCGGAGTATCCTAATGAAAGGGAGTTCGTCGCTAAGCTGGAGGGGCAAAAGACAGAACAAACACCGGAAAGCCTTGCTGAACTGTGGGGCATGGATCGCGCTAATGCTGTAGGCAAAGCGAACCGGTTGGTAGACCTTGGTGTTTTCGAGGAGCGCGGGACTAGAGAGCAGCCCACATATTGGGTTCCATTCCTTTACCGGGATGCCTTGAAGTTGGTGCAGGGCCGCGCCGAAGCGGACGAGGAATAATGAGTTACTTGGCCTTAGCCTTTCCATCCTTCGATGGTGGCGCCTAGACCACTTTCTTCAATATGCGGTCAAAGTTCTCCTCGGACTCGTCGGTTTCCAGTTCGCGCGCCTTGTCTACAAACTTCTGATACTGCCTGTCCTTAGCCGACTGGTCGGGTTTCGGTTCGCGGGCGGCTTTCTTGAATTTGTCAACCTGTGTATTCTCAGCCTGCTTAATGGTCATTGAGTTTCACCATGGATTTGCTGTCGGGCGGGATTGATCTCTTTTACATTGATGAATCGGCAAGGCATCCTCTTTACGCGGCTACGGCCGTAACAGTTCCATTCTTGCGACGTAGCGGGTTTCTGGGGCCGTGGCGTTTCGTTTGGCCAGACTATCAAAAAAAGGTCGAGGATTGGAGACGCCAATTATCGAAGAAGCACGGCATCCGTTTTCGCGAAGAATTGCATGCGTATCAGCTTATCAAGGGGCAGGGACAACTCAAAAGAAATTGGCGTAACCTTTTGCCAAACGAGGCTGTAGACCTCTACAAGGATGCATTGGCAACGGCCGATTTCTTGCCAGATGCATCTATCATTACCGCCTACTCAACAGATGCCTCCCAATTCGCTGGAGAGACCGGCATCGGCGTTTGCATGCTGACCCTTTTCCAGAGGATGCGGTCTCAGTGCCAAGCCAGACGGACCAACGGCTTGGTCTTTTTTGACGAGGGCAACAAGAGCTATATTACCGCCTTTCGGATGGCTCAAAAGTACCTCCCGACAGGATCATCGCAAGGAGGTTGGGGAAGCAATGCCACCAAGAAATATGCCCCTAAGCATGTTCCCGAAGGATGCAAACTTCAAGCACTCCGATATGTCCTATTTCATCCAATTGGCCGACTTAATTGTCTATGCAGCTAGCATGAAAATCCGAAGCGAGCGCGGCACTTTAGCAGCAAAACGCGTTGGTCGCGGACATCATCAGATCTACGATTCACTTCCGAAATCCGTCATAAATTTGAAGGCTACAAGAAAGCGCAATGATGGGATCGCTTCCATATAAAAGGCCGCCCCTGGAACCCTCCGAGGGCGGCCCTTATTAGTCCCACGCACTCCATGTCACACGCAGATCGACGGCGCTGCGGGCACTTATTAAAATAGCAAGTGTCGTCACGGATTAGTATCCCTGTGAATAAATAAAAATCTTGGGACCGTTAGGACTCAACGTTTGTATCGCTTCCGAAACGGCTCACCCTTCCACAGGGGCAGCTTAAGCTGGACGGGTTTTCGGTAATGATCTTTCTTAGCGTCAAGCAGGTTGACGATACGTGAGGCGCTTACCGGCAGCACCCTTCAAGGCGATGAGCGACCGAACGTTGTCCTCAATGCCCATGGCCGAACGGTTCGAATAGCGGAAATCGAACTCTGCTAGT
>NZ_CAUM01000010.1 GCF_000350085.1 Mesorhizobium metallidurans STM 2683 | reverse complement strand
CCGTTGATGTTGATGTCGATGACCCGGCGCCAATCGTCGGTGGAATACTCCCACATCGTCATGTTCGGTCCGGTGATGGCGGCACTGGTGACCAGGATATCGACCGCGCCAAGTGCTTCGATCGTCTGTCGGGCGGCCTGTTCGACCGCCAAAGGATCGGCGACGTCGACAGTCACGCCGTGCAGGTCCGCAATGACAGCCTTGGCTCGCTCGATCTGAGCGGGATCGCGGTCCCAGATCGAAACGCGCCCGCCCTCTTCAACAATCCGTTGCGCCACGGCCAGGCCGATGCCGGAGGCGCCGCCAGTGATCACGGCCGAACGTCCGGCAAACCGTCCCGAGAAACTCATCTGCACGTGATCCTTCTCCCCACCGGCGGCGACTGTGAAGTCAACGGCAGGGAAGTTCAAGCCGGGTCTGGGTCTCCGAACAGGTTGATGCTGGACCAGGAGAGGGCAACCGAGGAGTCTGGCCTCTCTTGGCGACACCTTGTCCGTTCGCGCGCATCCAGTGGCATGGCGCGCCGTCAAAAACCGTCTTTTGGATGACAGATGGCCGAGGTTGGGTTATATTGCACTGCACAATGGAAATGTCCCAAGGGGCGCGGCGGCGAAATCGGCGCCGAACTGCGTGGAGTTGCATGATCGGGAATCCGCTACCGAGATGAAGATTCCAAAATCTCTGTTGATCGACCCGGAGAAGAACTCGGTCTACGGCGCATTTGCCGTTGCCGTTTCCGTCTGGGCATTCTCCTATTCCAGCATTTTTGGCCAGATCCTGATCCTGGCCTATTACGCGGTCTGGCTGCCTCTCATCCTGGTGGATTACCGGCGGCTGCTGCGGGGCGTCTCCAGTGCCTGGCTTCCGCTGATTTTTGCCTTCTATGTCTGTTTCTCGGTGTTCTGGTCGGATGCCCCTGGCATCACAGCGAGGACCGCGGTCCAGTATTGTTCCCATATTGCCTGCGCCTACATCGCCGCGCGCACCGTCAGCGTCCGGACGTTGACGATCGGCGCCTTGATCGGGATTTTTTTCGCCCTGCTATATTCGCTCGCGGTCGGCGGTTATTCCTATGACGGGCTCGACGGAACATACAATTTCGTCGGCGCGTTCAGCTCCAAGAACCAGCTCGGCTTTGTCGCGTCTCTCGGCATCTACTTTTGCGTTGTCTATCTGGTCTTTCTCAGACGCGGCCGGCTGAGCCTTTTCCTGACGGTCCCGGTCGTCCTTCTGTCGGCCTATCTGCTGGTCGCAGCGCATTCGGCCACCTCGACGGCTTCGCTACCAGCGGTTCTCCTTCTGGTGGCGCTGCTTGCCATGACCAAGGTGCTTTCGCTGCGCTATCGACGGGTGATTTTCCTGGTCGGCGCATGCGGACTGGTCGTCGTCGCGCTGGTTGCCGTGAATGCCGGACTTCTGGATTTCGTCCTCGGCATCTTCGGCAAGGATTCCACGCTCACCGGACGGACCTATCTCTGGCAGCAGGGCTGGAATGCGGCGCAGCGATCGCCGATCCTCGGCGTCGGCTACGCGGCCTATTGGGTGCAGGGTTTCGCCGAGGCCGAGCGGCTCTGGAACGAATTCTACATCACAACCCGAAGCGGCTTCCACTTTCACAACACCTATATCGAAGCGCTTGTCGAACTCGGCTATATCGGGGCAACGCTGATTTCGCTGATTATCCTGCGCACGCTGTGGGGCCACATATCGGCGTTGATATTCAGGGCATGGCAGGCCGAGTCCGTGATTCTTGCCGGTGTGATGGTGCTTCTGATCATCCGGTCCTTCGTCGAGATCGATACCTTCAACCCCTACATCATGGGCTCCTTCCTCCTCTATTACAGCTACTTCAAGCTGGTGCGGGTGCCTGTCGCCCGTCCCCGGTGGACCGCGGCCAACCTCGCGGAACCAGAAACCGCAGGGGGCTAATGCATGTCGCGCAAAAGTGCGCAGCGGTTTTGCGATAACGACATGCATGAAAACAAGAAAGCGCGTCGCATGAATCCGTTCAGGAGCGACGCGCTTTAAGCAAAGCCTTGAATATCTTGGGACAATTTCGCGAATTTTCGGGCAGGATTTCCTGCAAGCAGACTTCGCAAGGAGGCACTTTGGGTGATCGCGGACCCAGCTCCAATTCCGCCATGACGCCCGATTTCGACGCCAGACAGGATTTTGAAGACGCCGCCTAACAGCGCTAAGGCCAAACAATTATCTCGCAGGCAGCTTCTGAAGCGGTAGCGAGCGGCAGTTGCTCCTTCACGCTCGCCCGAGTTGATCAGCCCTAAGGGTTAGGAGCGCATACCATGCGAACCGCTTCACAAAGGGTAGTGTCAGAACGACTGAATCGACAGCTTTGCCAACTGTGTAGACGGTCTCCGAGATGCCTCGCGGCATCAGCGCGCTTCCTACGGAGCACAGGCCGAAATATTCCACCTGGACATTGCTGAAATAGCGGCGAGCCAACGCGAAGTCCGACGTTAACAAAGGATGTTCATCAGCGGTGCGGATGAGGGGTGTCCGCCTTCTGTAGGCATTCAGGAGAGGATTGTGTCCCATCGGCTCGTAGAAGGACGCCACGCCGTTCGGCTTCAGGACACGGACCACCTCGGAAAAGCACCGATCCAGATCCAGATGATGGATGATCCCGCGTCCATACACCAGGTCGAACTTGTTGTCTTCGAAGGACATGGCTTCAGCATTCATCGCCAGGAATGTAGCGTTCGTGCTTCCAAGCGTGCTCGCCCGTTCGTTCGCCTTGTTTACTGCTACGTCCGAAATGTCGATCCCCGCCAGAGATCGGCAAAGACCGGGCAGGTGCAGGGAGTGCAGGGACCACCCACCATCGGAGCAACCATACTCGAGCACGTCCGCGTTTTTCGAAAGGCGTTTTATTTGCTTGTCTTGATGTTCAGCGCCGTGGCGAATTGTTCGATACCACTTGTCCAGACTTTCTCTTGGATCCGCCTCCTGACTAAATCGGAGATTGTGAAATTCTCTTTCCCGACTGACTATCTCGTCCCTTTCACTGTGCATGACAAAGTCCCCGGATTTGAGTTAGTTGCAGGCCATTATTGGATAGCCATTGGCGCCAATTTCACCTTGATTACGTCTCCAGGCAGCACGGGCGTATCTTCGCCGGCGGCGATTTCGCTGGTTTTGCCGTCGACCACCCGAACCAGGGCAAACGTCAACGCCGGTTCTTCGTTGGTGCCGTTCATCTGAGCGCTGGGGTTCCCCGATATGGCCTCCGACATCAGGCCCCTTTGCATGTCCAGCTTGAGCATTGTCTGATTGAGGTCGGCTTCCGTTTGCTGCCGGTCAGCGGCCAGGCCCGCATTCTGGCTGTTTTCCAGATCGATGGCGTCCTGGGTGGCCTTGCTGATCGCCTGCTTGGCGGTGAGGATGGCCGTGTCGTAATCCAGGATCTGGCCTTCCAGGTCGGCGATCGTCTGCTGCGAATTCAGAAGCCGCGTGTTGACGACCAGGCCCTTTTGCGCCAGCGAGCCGATGCCATTCAGCTGTTCCTTTGCCAGGTCGACCTGGCGCTGCTGGTTGACGATCTTCTTCTGCAGTGATTCGATCTCGCTTTGCAGCAGCGTCTTCAAATCGTCGAGCGCCTGCAGTCGCAGTTTGAGCTTTTTCTGGTCGGCCGTCAGGATCGCCATCTCGTCGGCAACGATACTGGGGAGCTTTGGGTCGTCGGCCACTTCCTTCGGCGTGTCGAACGATGGCTTGTCCGCCTGTTCAGCTTCGATGCGGGCGCGCCTGACGATCAGCCGGACCCGTTGATCGTCAAGGACATCGAAATCGCCCTTGGCATTGATCAGGTCGCGGTCATAGCGCTGTCCGTCCGGGCTCCGCCGGACGCCGCCGGCGATGCTCATCGCCTTCAGCACGGTCAGGCCGGGCACGTAAGGATACTGGCCGGGCGTCTGGACCTCCCCGGAAATGTAGAACGGCCTGTACTGCGCCATTTCGACGGAGGCTTCCGGCCGGTCCGCCAGAGCGAGCTTGCGCTGGAGCGCCTGGCCGATCGCTGCCGCGACCTCGGCCGTGGTCTTGCCGGATGCCGGCATCTCGCCGACGAACGGCACGGACAATGTTCCGGCAGGACCGACCGTGTACTCTCCGTTGACGGCCGTCCAGTCGCGGAACGTGCCTTCAACGGTCTGCCATTCGGCGACGCGGATGGTCAGCTTGTCCTGCGATCCGAGGCGGTATTCGTCGGCGGCGGCAAATTGGGGGACGGCAAGCGCCAGCGCGAGGCACGTGGCCATAAGCCACTTCCGCCGCATGCGATTCGCAAGAATGCCGGCGCGGGAGATCTCGAAGATGTCTGTTTTCAACTGAACGTTTTCCGATCCGCTTTGGCCCCGCCCATTGAGCTTGCCGCAGAATGCCTGGCGCCTGGACAGGCTCACCTCTCGATACGGGGCAGGCCCCCGGTCAGTAGCAGCCCCGCGACATCCACACTGCGGGAACGGTCTTGATGATGATGCGAATGTCCTCGAACAGCGACCAGTTCTCGACATAGTGGCGATCGAAGGCAACGCGGCTGTCATATGAAACGTCGTTGCGCCCGCTGACCTGCCAGAGCCCGGTCAGGCCGGGGCGCGATTTCAGATAGTAGACGGCCGAATTGCCATAGATCTCAAGCTCGTCACGCACCACGGGGCGCGGCCCGACAAGGCTCATCTCGCCCTGGAGGATGTTGATGATCTGTGGCAGTTCATCGAGGCTGAGCTTCCTCAGCACCGCGCCGACGCGCGTCACGCGCGGATCGTTCTTCAGCTTGCGGGTCGCTATCCATTCGGCGTTGGCGTCCGGGTTGGCGGCAAGATATGCGGCCAGCACCCGCTCGCCGTCCTGAACCATGGTGCGGAACTTCAGGCACGGGAAAATCCGTCCTCCCCGGCCGATCCGGCTGTGGCCGTAGAAAATCGGCCCGCCGTCGGAAAGCTTGACGAGCAGCGCGACCATCACAAACAATGGGCTGAGAGCAATCAGCCCGATCAGTGAACCGGCGATATCGAAGCTGCGCTTGATGAGCCCGCCGATCGGTGGCGGAAAATCAATGCCAGCCTCCGAAAAATCCGCATTGGCCGGCTTGGCAATGTCCCTCATGCTTTAGTCTCCATACGTTAACCGGATGGTTTTGCGTTAACCGGATGGTTTAGGCGCACGATACCAAAAAAATGTTGCAGCGCAACACACAATTTCCCGGCGGCTTGAAATAGTCGCGTCATGAATTGACTAAATAATAAACTGATCCTGCCCAAAATTTGCCCTTTATGGCATGCGTGTGACAATTTATGGGCAAATTTGAAAAAGCTGTGCCTTTTTAGGGCTGTTTTTGGGCGAATCGCCCTTTATGCAGCAGTTTGGAGTGGAAACGTGCTTTAAAATTTCGAAGCATAGAGCGTCTTTACATAAAATACTAATCAATATTGTAGATCTTACTGAAGTGAATCCATATCCGATCGTTGGCCTTGATGCCGATGTGTGCGTCGCAACATGGCAGAGTCGATCTGGTCAGCTCATTCAAATTTATTTGTGGTTGGCCTTGCCGGCTATTGCACGCCCCAATAGAATTGCAAACGGTTTCTGTCGGAATATGGACAGAGTGGGAAAGGCTGGAAGCAACCGGCCGAAAAGCGGGTGCCTCGATAAGCTCGCATGGCGAAGGGAGGCTCGGGGTGGGTCAATCATCGATTTATGCCCGAGCGGATTTGACAGGCGTTGGGGTATGTCGCTACCAAAATTCATCGTCGGCATGATTTTCGCCCTGGCGATCGTGGTCGCCTGGTCCTATTTGGGTGGCGCCTCGTTCAGCACGACGCTTTTTCGTGTCATCGGCTGCGCCATTGTCATCCAGTTCGGCTACTTTCTGCTGGTCTTCGTCATGGTTGCCAGGAATGACCCGACGCCGGCCGACAAGATTCGCGACGCCGAACGAAAGCTCAATTCGACCGAAGCGGCCGATGGCGAGAAGTTCAGCGCCAGGCGAAGCCTTCACTGAGAGTTAGTCCACGCTGATTCGGCGCGCCAGGACGTGTCGGACCCGCCGACTGCTCGCTGACAGCGTTCAACATCATTCATGTGACGACCGGATGCGACCCGAGCCCATCGCTTGGCTTGATTCGCTTTCAAGACGGCGACCCATGCCGCACGCGCGCTGTCCGCGGGTGCTCGCCCAAACCGATTTGCGCTATGGCGGCACCGAAAGGAAAGACTGGACGGCGCGGATGATTTTGGCGATGCTTGCTTCGCACTCGCAGCATAGCACTTGCAGCATAAGCGTCGGCCGGCGCACTTGAACACCCGGCAGCGATCGGCCGGGCAGTCTATGACAACGATATCGGGACGGGGAAGGAAATTTGGAGCCAACTGTGCAATCGAGAGGCCAAGTCATGACAGGAGCCCAGGTCTGCGTGATCATCGCCGCCCGCAACGCGGCGCGGACAATCCCGGCTGCCATCGCATCGGCTTTGCGCGAGCCGGAGGTGGCGGAAGTCGTTGTCGTCGACGACGCCTCCACCGACGATACGGCGAAAGTCGCTCAGGCGGCCGATGATGGCAGCGGCCGGCTTTGCGTCATCCGCTTCGACGTCAACCGTGGCCCTTCCTTCGCCCGTAACGCCGCGATCGTCAGGTCCAAATCGCCGTTCATCAGCATTCTGGACGCCGACGATTTTTTTCTCGCCGGCCGATTTCGCGAATTGTTCGCCGGCGCCGACTGGGATTTCGCCGCCGACAACATCATGCTGATCCGGGACGATGCGGCGACCGATGTCTCGAAAATCGTGGCCCCACGGTTTTCGGCCGATCCGGAGTTTCTCGATTTCGAGCGCTTCATCGAAGGCAACATTTCCAGGCGCTGTGTGCAGAGAGGGGAGCTGGGCTTCCTCAAACCGGTGATCAGCCGTGCCTTCCTCGATCGCCATGGGCTGCGCTACGATGAAAACCTGCGTCTGGGCGAAGACTATGAACTCTACGCACGTGCGGTCGCTTGCGGGGCGCGGTTCAAGGTCATCAGGTCCTGTGGCTATGGCGCGATCGTTCGCGCCGATTCGCTGAGCGGCCGGCACAGGACCCAGGATCTCAGGCGCCTGGCCGATGCGGATCTGGCGCTGTTGGCGATCGACACTTTGCCGGAAGGTTCCAAAGCAGTGCTCAGAAGGCATGAGCGGCATGTGCGCGACAAATACCGGCTGCGGCACTTCCTCGACGTGAAGGCGGAGCGGGGCCTGGTATCGGCCGCAGCCTATGCGCTGGCCAGTCAGTCCAATCTTGTCCCTATCGTCCGCGGTGTGGCTGCCGACAAGCTCGAGGCGCTGTTCCGCCACATCGGGTTCGTCTCGAAGCACCGGCATGTGCCGCCGCGGCGCTTTCTGATGGCCGCAACCAGCCCGGCCAGCGAGACGTAAGCATGTCAAGCCGGAGCTTTTGCCCCTCATGTCATCAGCTTCTTACCTGGCCGCCTCGACCGGGATTCGTGAGTTTCGGTCTGATGCGTGACGCCCGGCCGCGCGACCGTTTTGACGCATAATCTACATAAAAACAAAAGCTTAAGTTGACGCGCATGAATTTCTTCAGGCGCGTCGCGCTTTAGGTGGTTGCCTACTCGCTCTTGGGATGGCACTGTATGTTGCGGTGCAGCAATTCTGGTTGGCCGATCGAATCGGCCCGAAATATCTCCCAGTGAGAGGAGCACATGGCTTCGATATTCGGTTTCAGATCAAGGGATCCGGCTCGCGACAGGCAGACCGACATTGCGCGCCTCGATCGCCTGGCAAAGCTGTTCGACCAGATCGCCGCCGAGGTCGAGGCGGAAAAGAACGGACTTGAGAACCGCTACCGGGCAAAGGCTACGAATGCGGCCTTCCTGGTCGAGGCGATGGAGAATGGAGCGGCGCCTTCCAAAAGTTCGGCGGAAGTCAGCGAATTGACGAAGTCGATCCTGAATAGCGAGCGCCGGATCGCGGCGCTCACCCGTCAGAACGAATTAATGAAGGATATCCGTCATTCGCTGGATGAAATCTTCGATCAGAATGCCCAACATGGCTCCACTACCAAGGCCGCTTTAGCCAAGCCGGCCGCCGACGCGGGCTGAAAGCCAGGATCCTGGCTGATGCCGCAGGCAACGGGCTGGCGCTGGAGCAAGAGGCCGGGCGCGGTGGAGGAAGGGTCAAGATCAGCTTGTTTCATCACGGTTCGAACATCGACTTTGGGTTGGGGGCGCACAGCACAAAGGTGAGTTTGGTATGAGCGCGGATTCGAAAAACACGTCCACCCCGACAACCGGCACCCCGACAACCGGCGGCCCAACAACCGGCGGCCCAACAATCGGCGGAGTGCCGTTCCCGCATTGGATCAGGCAAGGGAGGCGGCTATGCTCGATTGGCGCGTTTGTGCTGGTCGTTCTCGGCGGCCTGATTGCAGGCCCGGCTCCATCCCGTGCCCAGGATATCCAAAGCGCGCCGTCATTCGTCGATGATTTCAGCAAATTCGACCGTTCGCGCTGGTATATTTCCGACGGCTGGAGCAACGGCGCTTTTCAAAACTGCATCTGGTCTAAAAACCTGGTCAAGCTTTCCGACGGCATGCTGACGCTCGGCTTCGAAAAGCGCAAGCTGAAGGATCGCGACTTTGCCTGCGCCGAGATCCAGACCAAGCAGCGCTTCGGCTACGGCACCTATGAGGCGCGGATGAAGACCGACTCAGGCTCGGGCGTCAACGCGGCTTTCTTCTCCTATATCGGCCCCACCGACAAGCAGCCGTGGGATGAAATAGACTTCGAAGTGCTGACCAAGGATACGTCCAAGGTACAGGTCAATGCCTACATAGCCGGCAAGGGCAAGAACGAGAAGCTGGTCGATGTCCCGGGCGGCACGGACAAGGCCTTCAACGACTATGCCTTCGTCTGGGAGAAGGACAGGCTGCGCTGGTACGTCAATGGCAAGCTTGTGAACACGATTACCGATCCGGCAAAGCTGCCCACCCATGCGCAAAAGATATTCCTCAGCCTTTGGGGCAGCGATACGATGAAGGGCTGGATGGGTCCGTTTTCGGATCCGGGTCGCAAGCTCACCACGCAAGTGGATCGCGTCGCATTTACCGCACTGGGCCAAACGTGCCAGTTTCCGGAATCGCTGGCATGCAGCATAACGAACTAGCCGTGAAACAACGCACTGGAAAAACGCATCTGAACCGGCCGGACCGAAGACGATCCGAAGCCTTGAACAGGAATGAAACCGAATGAATCTGACGGTCTTTGGAATTGGCTATGTCGGCCTCGTGCAGGCGGCGGTGCTCGCGGAAGTCGGTCATCAGGTGGTGTGCGTCGACATCGACGCACAAAAGGTCGAGCGGCTCAATCAGGGCCTGATTCCGATTTACGAGCCCGGGCTCGAAGATCTGGTCAAGGAAAACCATGCGGCGCGCCGCATCAAGTTCACCACTGACGCCGTCGCGGCGGTCAAGCACGGCGAGATCCAGATGATCGCCGTCGGCACGCCTCCGGGCGAGGATGGCTCGGCCGACCTCAAATATGTGCTGGCCGTTGCCGAGACCATCGGCCGGGAGATGGACGCACCCAAGATCGTTGTCGGCAAGTCGACCGTGCCGGTCGGCACCTGCGAAAAAGTCAAGGCCAGGATCGCGGCCACCCTAAAGGCGCGCGGTCGCGAGGATCTCGCTTTCGACGTCGCCTCCAATCCGGAGTTCCTCAAGGAGGGCTCCGCGGTGGCCGACTGCATGAAGCCCGACCGCATCATCGTCGGCACCGGCAGCGAAGGCACCGAGGCGGTGATGCGTGAGCTTTACGCCCCGTTCAACCGTAACCACGAGAAGATGATCGTGATGGATGTGCGCAGCGCCGAGTTCACCAAATACGCGGCCAACTGCATGCTGGCGACCAAGATCAGCTTCATGAACGAAATGGCCAATCTGGCCGAGGAGCTCGGCGCCGACATCGAGGAGGTCCGCAAGGGCATCGGCAGCGATCCGCGTATCGGCTACCACTTCATCTATCCGGGCCTCGGCTATGGCGGCTCGTGCTTTCCCAAGGATGTGCGTGCCCTGATCAAGACCGCGGAAGGCGTCAAATTCGATGCCAAGCTGCTGCGCGCGGTCGAGGAACGCAACAACGCACAGAAGTCGGTTCTGTTTGACAAGGTGAACCGTTATTTCAAGGGCAACCTCAAGGGCAAGACCTTCGCGCTGTGGGGCCTGGCCTTCAAGCCCAACACCGACGACATGCGCGAGGCGCCGGCGCGTGTCCTGATGGAAGCGCTCTGGAAGGCCGGCGCCAAGGTGCAGGCTTACGATCCCGAGGCCATGCAGGAATGTCAGCACATTTACGGGCAACGCGACGACCTGCTTCTGTGCGGAACCAAGGAGGCAGCGCTGCGCGGCGCCGACGCGCTCCTGATCGCCACCGAGTGGAAGAGCTTCCGCGCCCCGTCTTTCGACGCGATGAAGGATGCGCTGACGACGCCGATCATCTTCGATGGCCGCAACCTCTACGACCCGAAGGTCATCGCTCGCCACGGCATCGAATATCACTCGATCGGCAGGATGGCGGCATGAGGCCATGGCCAAAGACTTAAAGCGCGTCGCCGTCACACGCGACGCGTTCTAGGCGTCCTGGCGCATCTCGAAATTGGCGAATGGGTTGGTGCATGGATGCCAGCCGGTGAACCGGATCGGGTCGTTTGGCGAACTGCGCCAGGCGTAGTCGGTCAGCATATGGAATTCGGCAATCACCCAACGGTCGAAATGCCTGAGATCCTGCTTTTTCTCTTCGGGCAGCAGCTGGCGTGCGGCGCCCAGTTTTAGTTCCTCAAGCAGGGTGACCGCATCGCCCAGCTTTTCGTTTGGAAATATCCACGGATTGCGCTTCTGGAATTCCAGGACGAATTGCTGCAGATGTTCGATGCGCATGTTGAGCTTGCCGAAGTATTTTTCGAGCGTGACCCGCACCAGGTCCTCGTCCGAAAGCGAGGAAACGGCGGCGTAGGCAATCCCTGACGAAGCAACCCCACCGGCCAGGATGGCCAGTGCCGCGCGTCGCGAAACCTCGATCATCTGGCGTCTCCTTTCATGCTATCCGGCTCGCCGCCCGCAAGGAGAGTGCTGCCGCGGTCAGGCTTGGGTTGACGCAGGAGCAGCTTGGATAGGTGCTGGTGCCGACGACAACCAGGTTCCGGAGGTGATGGTGGATCATGTCGCTGTCGACGACCGAATCCGCCGGGCTCGAACCCATCCGCAACGTGCCCTGGACGTGCGACTCGGTCGGCCGGATGCCGCGATCGAAGATCTGTTCGACCGGCAATGGAGCGAGAAGCGCTGGTAATTTTTCCAGCGCCCGCGCCATGCCTTCGACGGCATAGTTCGACGGCGCCTTGAAACTGACGAATGCGTTGTCGCCCTTGTCGAGGGTAACAAAATTTTCGGGATCGAGCAGGTTCTCGGTCACGATGACAAGAGGAAGCGTCTGGCGGATACGTCCCTTTTCCGGGCGCATCCCGTGCTGCCAGCGATTTTCGAAATAGACGAGGGCAGCCGCATGCTGCGACCTGTGGGGGCCGTCGTAAAGGCCGAAATTCAGGCCAGTGGTGATGGTGCTGCCGTCGAAATTGTCGATACCGTCGAGATAGGCTTCGAAATTCCATCCGTAGGACTCGTGCAGGCCGCGGCCGACGAGTTCGCCCGACAGGCCGGAGCGCAACATGATCGCCGGGCTCTGGATGGCATTGGCGCCGAGAATGAAGAGATCGCCGCTGACCTGGTATTCCTTGCCGTCGTGCATGAATGTGACCGAACGGACAGATCCGCCGGCATGGTCGAGACGACGCACTTCGGCGCCGAGGCAGACCGAAACATCGGGATGCTCGAAGACATGCATCAGGCCATTGTTGACGGTGAATTTCGCGTCGACCGGGCATAGGCCGCATCGCAAATTGGCACAGCACGCGGTTCGTTGCGCCGTCGGTACACGCGCCCGCGCCGTCGGCATGACAAAGTGCTGGTCCGACTGCGCCGCCTTCATCATGCGGTCCGGCGTCGACATATTATGTGGCGGCTGCGGAAACGGCCTGGAGCGCGGCATCATCGCCGCCATGTCGGGATCGCCGGAGATCGACATGACGTCTTCCGCATCGCAGTAGAACGGCTCGAGCTCGTCATAGGCGATCGGCCAGTCATTGCCGATGCCGTAAAGGCTTTTCAGCCTGAAGTCGTTCGGATGGAAGCGTGGCGTCTGCGCGAACCAGCAATTGGTGCCGCCGCCCAATCCGATGGTGTAATTCCAAGGCTTGTCGGAATTGGTCTTGTAGGTCGTCTCATCGTCGATGTCGGTGTTGACGTTCCGGTCGAGCTGCCATTTATGCGTGTTGTGCCGGCCCCATTCCAGGACCAGAATGCGGGCCTTTCGCCGCTTCATGAACCCATGCAGGAAGAAGGCCGAACCGAAACCGGAACCGATGGCGACGAGATCGAAATGGTCGTTGGTGATTTTGTCCGGCCTGACGTCCAGCACCATCAGATAAAACCTTTTCTTGAGACAAGCGCGTTCGTCACGGCTTCGTGCCACTCCTTCGTGCCGCGCCGGTTCGCGTCGCGACGCGCATCAGGCCCTTATGCGGCCTTTCGTGAAGGCTGTTGTGCGGCCTTGTCGAGCAGCGAGAAGAAAGTCGCGAACTGGCGCTCGGGGTTCAAGGCGGGGCGCTCGGAGAATGTACGCGCCGCCGCCGAGAGCCGTTCATACTCCCGGCCGTCGTTCCACAGCAGCTTGACCGCGGCTACCCAGTCGGCGAGCGGGGCGTCATAATCCAGCACCACGCCGCCGGAGCCGATCGCTTCGGGCAGGCCGCCGCGACGCGAGCCGACCACCGGGATGCCGCTGCAATGGGCTTCCGACGCCACCCGGCCCCAGGCCTCTTCCCACTTGCTCGGGGCAAGCAGGATCTTCGTGCGGCCATAGACCGTCTTCATGTCGCTGGTGCGGCTTTCCAGCGTGACATTGCCGAGCGGAGCGATCGTCTGTTCGATGCGCGCCCGATGATCGTCGTCGAGCTTCCAGCTTTCGACGAACAGGAACGGGATTTCAGGGCATGCCTTGGCAATGCGCACCGCAAGCTCAAACCCCTTTTCCTCATAGGGGTTGATCAGCGTGACGAATTCGCCTGTCGTCGGCGTCGAGTAGAATGCGGGATTGATGGTCGGCGGGATGACCGTCGAATCGATGTCGAACTTGGCCTTGTAGGTGCGCGCCGTGAATTCGGAATTGGCGATGTAGTGCGCCGAATGCAGCTCGCGCAGGTCGCCGCCCAGCTCATGGAACTCGACATTCCTGAGATAGACGACCAGCGGCACGCCCTCGGCCTGCAGCGCCCGGCCAATCGGAACCGATTTGTGGCACTGGACCACGGCGACATCGGGCCTCAGCTTTTCGACGGCAAAGCGTGCCGCCTCCCAGGGGAACCAGGCCCGCACCACGGGATAGCCGGGATAGCTGTCGAGGACCGCGCGCTGCCTCAGAAGCTTCATCTTGGCGCGCGCCTTGAGCCCGAAAACCCCTTGGCCGAACAGGGCGGCAAGCACCGACGCCTCATGCCCGTGCTCGAGCAACTGCTCGGCCAGATGATGGGTGCTGGACTGGACACCGCCGCTGAACTGCGGCGTGTAGCCATTGCCGCCCGCAAAAAGGATTTTCATGGGATAGGCTCCTTGTCGCATCTCACATTTCGAGGAGAGGTCACGCCGGGCGTTTAACCCGGTTCTTGAGCGTCTCGTAGCCGCGCTCGCCAAGCAGCGTGCGCGCGACGTTCTTGATGGCCGTCTTGCGTCCGTCAGGCGAATTGATCTGCCGCAATCTGGCCGGGAGATTGCGAGCGCTCTGCCCTAGTGCCGGCAGCGACAGCGCGTCGGGATAGCTTACGAGATGTGTCTCCACGCACAGCACCGGCTTGCCGGAAAGCTTGGCGATCTTGAGGGCCTGCTGGTGCTCGCTCTCGATGAACAGGATGGCGTCGGTCTTGCGGTAGAAATCGGCCTTGAAACTGCCATGCACGCCAAGCCGCTGCCGCTCCGCCTTGCTCGGCAGGTCGAGCATGATCAAGTGATCGTATTGGATGTCGTGCTTGGCAAGCCATGCTTCGGTAAGCTTGCGGTATTTTTCGAGCCGGCTGGTGACGAGCCAGCCGATCTTGCGGGTCGGGCCATGGAGGGGAAGCGCTTCGCTCAGGAATTTCTCATAGGCCGGCCCGTCGTCGTTCTCGGCTTCCGTCGGGTCCAGGCAAAGAACGCCGTCGATGTCGACGCAGCTTTGAGCGAGGAATTTGTGGTGCATGAAGTTCCACTGGAACATCCTTGGATGCGGCACGACTTCGAGGACGAGATCGGTTTCCTCGTATTGCGGCACCAGGCCGAACACAGCGGCATAGGTGAAGTCCGCCTGGATGCCGGCGGCCTCTATCCGGCTGCGTGCGTCGCGCATGGCGGCGCCGCCGCTGACGCTGTCGTCGATCACCAGGACCTTGCGCATTTCGGCGGCCTTGCGGTCGAGCGCGGCGCGGCGTTTGGTGACGCCCGACGTATAGATCTTTCCGGCGAGGAAACTGTCCAGGTCGGTCATCGGGATGTTCGCCGTCAGGCTGACCAGCGTGGCGGCCAGAATGCCGCTGCGGGGAACGCCGACCACCAGGTCGATATCGCGCGGCAGCCGGTGCAGGTTCCTGACAATGGCGTCATTCATGTCGGAGATCGATCGGTAGTGCATGGGATCAGACCTGGTTCTGGTTCTCGTATGGACTTCTGGGCATGTTATTTCGCCTCGCTTGGCGCCGGCACGGGCACCCGCGCCGGCAAAAGCTTCAAGGCCTCGCGCAACGCCTCGCGGCCGGATGCAAACGCCAGCGCGATCACGATGGTGATTGCGTAGGACAACACCGCGGCACTTGCCATGGCGACGATGTGCTGCTCGGGCAGCAGCGGCTTGGCGAGCCAGATTAGGGCAAGCGCCAGATGCGCGCCAAGCACGAAGGGCGTAGCCGCGCGCAGCACATGGCTTGCCCTGAGCGGCCCGGTCTTGCCGATATACAGCCACAGGAAGGGTGTTCTCAGATACTCGCTGACCGCGTAGGCGATCGCCACGCCGAGCGCGCCATAGGGCAGGCCTATGATGAAGGCCAGCACCGACGTCAACGCTGTTATGATGCCCCAGCGCATGAAATCGCCCGAGCGGCCCTGGCTGACGAAAAGCCATCCCGCCGGATTGTTGAGCGGCTGCAGCAGCCCGGCAAAACCGAGCGCCAGAAAGATATCGGAGCTCTGCCGCCATTGCTCGCCAAGCACGAAGGGGATGAGCACGTCGGACATGGCGGTGGCGAAGGCGACGCCGGGAAGCGCCACCAGCAAGATCAGCGGCATGACGCGAAGATAGGCGCTGCGGTAGCGGTCCGGTTCGTCCTTCAGCCTGGAAAGGGCAGGCACCATCACCTTCGACAGCGGATTGGTGATCTGGCTCAACGGAAACAGCAGCAGCTTGTAGGCGCGGTCATAAAGCCCGAGTTGGGCTTCGCCCCAGTATTTTCCGATCAGCACATTGTCGAGGTTGCGGGCGAAGAAATTGGCGAAATTGAACCCGGTGATGCCGGCGCCGAAATTGATCAGCTCGCTGATGCCGTTGACCTTGCGCGGCAGGCTGGGGCGCCAGCGCGAGCTTGCCCAGAAGCAAAGCGTCGGCAGCACCGCTGCTGTCAGAGTGCCGGCAAAAAGCGCCCAGTAGGAACGGTCGATGAAGGTCCAGGCGATCGAGACGGCAAGGCCGGCGACGGCGCTCGCGACGTCGATGACGGCCAGGCGAACGAATTGCATGCGGCGCGTCAGCAGCGCCAGATGCTGGGCGCCAAGGCCGTAGGCGATGATCTGCAGCCCCAATGCGGCGACCAGGCCTGCCACCCGCGGTTCGCCGTAGAACGCGGCGACCAGGGGTGCCGCACCGGCAAGCACGCAGGCGAGCAACGCGCTGACCGCGACATTGATCCAAAAGAGGTAGTTGACCTCCTCGTGCCTGATTCCGCTTTTCTGGATCGTCGCCTGGGTCAGGCCGAAATCCTGGAACAGCGCGATGAAAGCAAGCACCGGCGCGCACATCGCCACCACGCCGAAGTCCTGCGGCGACAAAAGGCGCGACAGGACGATGACGGAGACGATCTGCGTCGCAACGCGCACCGATTGTGCCAAGGCCGTGACAACGGCGCCACGTCCGACCGATCTGCGGAGAGAACCCTCTGGCGGATCGAATGCATTGGCTTGCAAATTCAGGATCCCTGATCTTGTGCCGACCCGGTCACCAAACTACGGCAATAATTTTGCAGTGCAACAAAAAACGTGGATCTCTGCTACGTCGCACCAAAAATGTTGCGATGCAGCAAAAGCTGTACTAGCATCCACGCGGGCGGGCCAAACAGCGGTCGATTTTCATGCTGCATGTCTTGTACTTGGTACACGACGTCTCCGACCCGGCGGTGCGCCGGCGTATCATAATGCTCAAGGCAGGCGGCGCCGAGGTTACCTTGGCGGGTTTCCGTCGGACCGCGAGCCCGATTGCCGATCTTGAGGGATTGCGGCCGATTGACCTTGGCGCGACGCGCGACGGCCGATTCGCCCAGCGTCTGACCGCGATTGCTAAGGCGGCGGTCTCCATCGGCTCGAAACTTGGTTCGACGCCCAGGCCCGACCTCATCATCGCGCGCAATCTGGAGATGCTGGCGCTTGCCCGGCGTGCCAGGTCGGCGTTCCAGGCATCGGTGCCGATTGTCTACGAGTGTCTCGACATCCATCGCCTGGTGCTGCGCGACGATTTGCTGGGCAAGGCGATGCGCGGCGCGGAACGCTATCTGGCCAGGGATGTCAAACTCCTGGTGACGAGTTCGCCGGCCTTCATCACCAATTATTTCAAGCCGTTCGGGCAGGTCGCGGCACCGGTCGAACTGCTGGAGAACAAATATTTCGAGGCTGCCGCGCTGTCGCCGGACGACCGTATGGCGGCGGAGGATCCCGTCGCTCCGCCTTGGCGAATCGGCTGGTTCGGCGCGCTGCGCTGCCGCCGTTCCCTTGAGCTTCTGGCCGAATTTTCCCGTCGCCTCGACGGTCGGGTCGAAATAATCCTCAGGGGCCGTCCGGCATTGTCCGAATTTCGGGACTTTCACGCTTTTGTCGAAGCCGAGCCATGGCTCTCGTTCGGCGGACCCTACCGGAACCCGGAGGACATGGCGGCGATCTACCGCGAGGTTCATTTTTCCTGGGCCATCGATTTTTTCGAACAGGGGCTGAATTCCGAATGGCTGCTGCCAAACCGCCTTTATGAAGGCTGCCGCTTCGGCGCCGTGCCGATCTCGATGGGCAACACCGAAACCGGCCGCTTCCTTGATCGGCAAGGCATCGGCGTTCTTTTGCCTCAGGCTACGCCCGAGGCGCTCGAAGCCGCCCTTGGCGATATGGAGGAGCGTTTCGCGACGTTGCGGGCGCGTGTCCTTGCCCGCAATCCGCGAACCTGGAGCCATGATCGCAGCGATTGCCGGGCGCTGGTCGAGAAGCTGCGCGGCCTGGCCTCCGTGCCCGATCCATATGTCGCCGAGGCGCTGGCGTAGCATGGCTGGAGATGGACACGGGTCGATGACGCAAACCGCAATGCTTCCGTCCAGCCTGATCGTGATTCCGTGCCTGAACGAGGCGGCCCATATCGGTGCGCTCGTTCACGCGCTTCGGCCGGCAGCCGAGAGGCTCGGCGCCAGGATCGTAGTCGCCGATGGTGACAGCACCGACGGCACAAGGGCCATCGTCGGCGAGATCGCCGGCAAGGACCCGAAAGTGATCCTGCTCCACAACGAAAAGCGCCTGCAGAGCGCGGCGATCAATCTCGCCGTCGCCCGTTACGGCGAAGGCGCCGAGTATCTCATCCGCATCGATGCCCATGGCGGCTATCCCCCGGACTATTGCGATCGGCTGGTCGAAGAGGCTCGGGCCACCGGCGCTGATTCGGTCGTCGTCTCGATGCTGACCAGCGGAAGCGGGACCGTGCAGAAAGCCGCCGCCGCGGCGCAGAATTCCAAGCTCGGCACGGGTGGCTCCAAACATCGGCATCTCTCGGCGGGAGAGTGGGTCGATCACGGCCATCATGCGCTGATGCGGATATCGGCCTTCAACGCGGTGGGCGGCTACGACGAGACGTTCAGCCACAATGAGGATGCCGAACTGGACTACCGCCTCCGCCAGGCCGGCTACTGCATCTGGATCAGCGGCAAGACGCAAATGGTCTACTATCCGCGCTCGTCGCTGAAGGGCCTCTATTTCCAGTATCTCGGCTATGGCCGCGGCCGGGCAAGGAACGTTCTCAAGCACCGCATGATACCGAAGATCCGGCAAATGGTGCCGCTTCTGGTGTTTCCGGTGGTCCTGCTCGCCGCCTTCTCCTTCATCCATTGGCTGGCGGTCGTGCCGCTCCTGCTGTGGGCGTCGGTCTGCCTCGGCTATGGTGTGTGGACCGCCATCAGCCAGCGCAATCCCGATATCGCGCTGGCTGGGATTTCGGCGATGGTCATGCATTTCGGCTGGTCTGTCGGCTTCTGGCTGCAACTGCTTGGACCTCGATCGCAGCGCGGGGTGGCATGATGGGCAACGCCGGCAAAAACAGAGGCATCGACATCTGCGTCTGCACGTTTCGGCGGCCGGAGCTTGCCGACACGCTCCGTTCCCTGGCCGCCATGGACATGCCTTCGGGGTTCGATATCGGCATCATCGTCGCCGACAATGACGACGCGCCGACGGCCGAGCCATTGGTGACGAGACTGGCGGCGGAGCTCAAGCTGCCTATCCGCTACCGGCATGCGCCGGCGCGCAATATCTCGATCGCCCGCAATGCCTGCCTCGACGCCAGCACCTCGGATTTCGCCGCCTTCATCGACGATGACGAAACGGCGTCTTCGCGCTGGCTGGCCGAACTGGTCGCCGTGGCTGAGGCGAGTGGCGCGGCCGCCGTGCTCGGCCCGGTACGGGCGCTCTACGCGCCGGACGCGCCCGACTGGATGCGGAAAGGCGATTTCCACTCGACCTTGCCGGTCTGGGTGCGCGGCGAAATCCGCACCGGCTACACCTGCAACGTCCTGCTCAGCATGAGCGCCGACAGCCTGCGCGGCCGGCGCTTCAGCCTGGCGCGTGGCCAGACCGGCGGCGAGGACACCGAATTCTTCGACCAGATGGTCAAAGCGGGCGGCCGGATTGCCTTTTCGCCTGAGGCCTGGGTCGACGAAGTGGTGCCACGCTCCAGAGCCGCCTTCGACTGGCTCCGCCGCCGCCGGTTCCGCGTCGGGCAGACGCATGGCCATCTGCTCGGGCGTCATGCGCGGGGATTCGCACGGGTCAGGCAAGTCGGCCTCGCCTCGGCAAAGGCGGTCTATTGTTTCGCATCGGCGATCCCGGTCGCCATCAATCCCGTGCGCAGGAACCGCAGCGTGCTGCGCGGCATCATGCATGTCGGTGTCGTCAGCGGTCTGGTCGGCGTGCGCGAAATCCGCCAATACGGCCTGTCCTCGTCGCAGGAAGGGGGCAAACGTGCAGCCTGACGTCAGCTTTGTCATCGCCGCCTACAATGCGGAGGCGACCATCGACCGGGCGATTCGCAGCGCCATCGCCCAGCGCGACGTGTCCGTCGAGGTCATCGTCGTTGACGACAAGTCGCGCGACCGGACGCTCGACCTGGCGAATGCCTGGCCGCAAGATGCCGTGCGCGTCGTCGCCCTTTCCGCGAACCGCGGCCCCGGCGGCGCCAGGAATGCCGGCTTGGAGCTTGCCCGCGGCCGATGGGTCGCGGTGCTCGATTCCGACGATGCGGTCTATCCCGGTCGGATCTGCGCCATGATCGCGCGTGCGGAAAAAGCCGGTGCCGAGATCGCCGTCGACAATCTCCAGGTCGTTCGCGAGGACGGCGTCGCCGATGAGACGATGTTCCCGGTCGACTATCTCGAAGGCTTGGGTGAGATCTCGCTGGCGGACTACATCGCCGGCAATGTGGTCTTCGAATCCAGGTTCAACCTCGGCTACCTCAAGCCGATCTTCCAGCGCCGGTTCCTGGACGAAAACGGGCTTCGCTATGATGAAGGCCTGACCATCGGCGAGGATTACATACTGTTGGCCAGTGCGCTGGCCAGGGGCGGCAAATGTGTGGTCGAGCCGACGACCGGCTATGTCTATCATATCCGCACCGGCTCGATTTCCCGCGTGCTCGAACTTCATCACGTCGAGGCGATGCGCAAGGCCGATATCGTCTTCGCCAGAACGCATTCGATGGACGCAAAGGCCGAGGCCGCTTTCGCCAGGCGCGCGCGCAGCCTGCGCAAGGCGGCGTCGTTCCTGTCGCTGGTCCAGCACATCAAGGCGCGGTCCCCGCTCAAGGCGATATGGACGGCGCTCAGCGATCCGGCGGCGGTCAGGCATATGGGCATGCCGATCGTCGTCCGGCTGCGAAGGGTTGCGGCGCAATTTGCCGCGGGTGCGGGGGAGGTGAAGGATGCGGGCAGGTGAAAACGGTTTTCACGGGCCTGCGACAGGTTGAATTCGATCTCCTCAGAAGGAACATGCGATGAAGAAAGTCAGGAAGGCAGTCATACCGGTAGCGGGGCTTGGGACGCGATTCCTGCCGGCGACCAAATCCATGCCGAAGGAAATGCTGCCGGTCGTCGACAGGCCTGTCGTGCAATATGCGGTTGACGAGGCGTTCGAAGCCGGCATCGAGCACATCGTCTTCGTGACCGGTCGCAACAAGGCGGTCATCGAGGACTATTTCGACCTGCATCCCGAATTGGTCGGGACCCTGGAGCAGGCCGGCAAGCAGGCGCAGCTTCTGTCGCTCGAAAGCCTGCTTCCGGTGGCCGGCGCCACCAGCTTCATCCGCCAGCAGTCGCCGCAAGGTCTCGGCCATGCGGTCTGGTGCGCGCGCGAGGTCATCGGCGACGAGCCTTTCGCCTTGCTGTTGCCGGATATGGTGTCCTTTGGTGGGCGCGGATGCCTTGCCGAAGTCGCCGACCTTTATGCCGAGACCGGTGGAAACGTCATCGCCGTCGAGCGCTGCGATCCGACTGAAACCAGCAAATACGGTATTGTCGGCTGCGGCGCCGATGTCGGCTCGGGCTTCGAGGTGACCGCCATGGTCGAAAAGCCGGCTCCGGCCAATGCGCCGTCGAACTACTACATCAACGGCCGCTATATTCTGCAGCCTGAGATTTTCTCGCTTCTGGGCAATCAGCAACGCGGCGCCGGCAATGAAATCCAGCTCACCGACGCCATGGTCCGTCTCTCGCAAAGCCAGGCCTTCTTTGCCCAGCCCTTCAACGGCCGCATGTTCGATTGCGGTTCCAAAGAAGGGTTCATCCAGGCCAATATTGCCTTCGCGCTGGCGCGTGACGACATGAAGGAGCCGATCTTCGACATGCTTCAGGAGTTCGTCCGGTCACATGAGCGCCGGGTCGAAGCCGCATAATGCCCATTTTTTGGGAGCATCAGCGTATGGATGGCGACGCAAGGATAAGCGAAGCGTTTGGCGGCCAGGTCTCGCTGTATCTGGCATGACGTTTGCGTCGCGTATTCGCTGATGCTCCCGATCGCACCTGCAAACTGGAATTGGACCGAAGATGAATTATGCCAACTTTCCTCTCGACAAGAGGAAGCCATTGCCGAATTCCGACGCGGTGAACGCTGAAGACTTCATCGACGTCGAGCGCCTGCTCGCCATGGCGGCAAGGCAGGCGAAGGTGGTTGCGGCATGTGCCGCGATCGGTCTTTTTCTGGGCGTGCTCTATTTGCAGACCACGCCTCCCACCTACATAGCGACGAGCAGCGTGCTGATCGACGAAGGCTTGAACAAGGTCGTCGACGATATTTCGGCGGCATCGGTCAGCATGCAGACCGACTCGGCCATTCTGAGCCAGCTCGAAATTCTCCAGTCGGCGAGACTGGCGGCGGTGGTCGTCGACAAGCTGAAGTTGGACAAGAACAACGCTTTCATGAACCCTCCGACATCGGCCGCAGCGAAGGCTGTCGGCTCCGTGCGTGGCGTGATCCGGTACTTCCGCCCCAACCCCGTCGCGGGCGGCGTCGACATCAGCCAGCTCGATCCGGCGACGCGTGACGCGATGATCGCTTCATCAAGCCGCGATTACGCAATCCTCAAACTGCAAAGCGAGGTGCAAGCCGAGCGCAGCGGCCGAAGCTTTGTGATCTCCATCGCCTATCCGGCGAAGGATCCGGCGCTTGCGACCGCGATCACCAAAGCCTATGCCGACGCCTATCTAGCCGATCAGCTCGATGCCAGCTTCGATGCGACCGAGCGCGCGGCGGTCTGGCTGCAAGGCCGGCTGACGGAGCTGCGTGACAGTTCGCAAGCGGCGGCGCTCGCCGTCGAGAAGTTCAGGGCCGAGCATGGACTGGCCGTCAATGACGGCCAATTGATCAGCGACAAGCAACTGGCAGACCTCAATGCCCAGCTCATCGTCGCACAGGCCGATACCGCTCGCGCCAGCGCCCGCTACCAGCAATACAAGACGATTGTCGAAAGCGGCTCGGACAACGCCTTCAAGGATGCCGCCATATCCAGCGACCAGCCGAGCAGCTCGGTCATTGCAACGCTCAAGACCCGCTATCTCGCGGTCGCCAAGCGGCAGCAGGATGTCGAAGCCAACTTCGGGGCCCAGCATCCCCAGGCGGTCGCGCTTGCCAAGGAAAAGGCTGATATATCGGCACAGATATTCGGCGAACTGAAGCAACTGACCGAAGGCTATCGCAACGAATACGAGGTCGCCCTCGCGCGCGAGACGGCGCTCCGCGCGAATGTCGCGTTGGCGGCCGGCAAGAGTTCCACCGACAACCAGTCGCAGGTCAAGCTGCGGGAACTGGACCAGAAGGCAACGGCGCTGGCGACGCTCTATCAGACGTTCCTCGGCCGCTACGAGGAAGCCTCCCAGCAGCAGTCCTTCCCGGTCGGCAAGATCCGTGTCATTTCGGATGCGTCGATGCCGCAGTCCGCGGCAAGCCCGCGCACGTCCATCGTGCTGGGGCTGTCGCTTGTGCTTGGCACGATGCTCGGAGCCGGCGTGGGTGGGCTGAATGAATTCAGGGAGCGGTTCTTCAGGACCGGCGAGGACGTTCGCGATCGCGTCGGTCTCAAATTCCTCGGCTACCTGCCGATCATCGGCAGCAAGGCCACCAAGGACGACAAGCGCGTCGATGGGCAGGCGGACAAAGCCGCCAAATCACCATCGAGCGCCGAAAAACGTGCGCGCATGCGAGTGAGTGTCGACGCCCCTGCGTCGATGTTCTCTGAAACGCTGCGCAGCGCCAAGATCGCTTTCGACGTGGTGATGGAAGGGCAAGGCAGCCGGGTCATCGGCGTGATTTCGGTCCTGCCCGGCGAGGGCAAGTCAACGGTCGCGGCTAACCTGGCTGGATTGCTTGCCGCCAACGGATCGAGGACGCTGCTGGTCGATGGCGATCTGCGCAATCCCGGCCTCAGCCGCGGCCTTGGCATGGAGGCCGAGCAGGGGCTGATGGAAGCAGTGGTCAGCGGCCAGACCTGGCAGTCCGTCGGCAAGATCGACCGACAGACCAAGCTGGCCATCGTCCCGGCGGTCCTGCGTGGTCATTTCTCGCATACGAGCGAGCTGCTGTCGTCGGCCGGAATGCGGCGTTTCATCGACAACGCCAAGGAAACCTTCGAATATATCATCGTCGACCTGCCGCCGCTCGGCCCCGTGGTCGACGCCAAGGCCTTTGCTCCACTCGCCGACGGTTTCGTTCTCGTCACCGAATGGGGGCGCACGCCGCGCGCCATGGTGCAGTCCATGCTGAGCTCCGAACCCTACATCGCCAACAAGATCGTCGGCGTCGTCCTCAACAAGGTCGATTTGAAGAAGCTGGCGAAATATGGATCGATGGGCGGATCGGAAAAGTTCTTCGACAAATATTCGACCTACTATCTGGAAAAGTCGGAAGCCCGCGCGAAGGCAAACGTCTGAGGCGGATGCGCCGCCGCTTGCTTGCCCCCGCGGCCGGCTAAACACACCGGCGCGTTACGCTGCCCTGAGACGGTAGCGGAAAATGGTGTGGTCGAGCAGGAGGCGTATTCGCGGCTCGGCTTCGATCGCGACCAGCCAACTCGCCGCGATCATGGTTGCTCCGACAACCATCATCGACAGCAGGTATGGCACCCCGGCGCGCACCATGGCGCCGAGAAGGGCCGCGCCGACCACGTTGTGGATCAGGTAGAGCGGATAGGTCATCAGGCCGATCCGGCGCCAGCCGCTCCAGGAGAGATCAAGTCGCAACGACCATGCCATCAGCGCCATGGCGGCGAGAAACAGGAGGATCGGCGGCGCGTAGGGCATCGCGGCTTCGACCTTGACGCTGCGGACGTCGACCGCGCCGACGATCTGCAGCACGCCGCCGGCCAGAAACAGGGCGCAGAAGACAAGGCGGGCTGATGTCACGCCCTTGAAGCGCATCAGCCAGAACAGCACGCCTGTCGCGAAAAAAACTCCGTGATGCACCAGGGCGAGGTCGAGCCAGCGCGTCTCGGCGAGATCCGACCAGCCGAGCGGATAGTAGAGGCACCAGAAAAGCGTGCTGATCGCGCCGATCGCGATCGCTACCGCTTCCATCAGGTTGAAGCGGCCGAGCCACAGCAGTATCCAGACGACGGCATAAAAGGCGATCTCGATGCCGAGCGTCCAATAGACGCTGTCGACCCAGGGGTTGAACGGAACGAACAAAGCGGTGCGGATGAGCCTGACGGCCGCGTCCGTCGGCCAACTGAGATCGACGAAAAGCAGCACCATTGCGGTGATAGGCGCGCAGATCCAGACGGCCGGCGCCAATCGTTTCACCCTTGCCTCGAAAAACCGCAGCGGCGTCGAATGCTCGGCGCTGAAGGCGATGACGAAGCCGCTGATGACGAAGAATATCTGGACACCAACCCATCCGAATTGGACCAGCCAGCCTATTTCCGGCTGCGGCGGCACGCCGCCCGTCGCGCGCGCCGAAACGCCCTCGGGGAACGCCCACACCCAGAAGCCGTAGTGGTAGAACATCACCATGACGGCGGCGAGAAAACGCAGGATGTCGACGCCGCCGAATGTGGTTTTTTGCTGAGCCATGCCGTGCCTTCGGAATGGCCCCCCAACGCAAAGCTTAGGGTCTATTGCTGCATTGCACAACAGACGATTGCAATGCGGGATGAATTCGTGGATTCGTCAGACGAGGCGATCCGCTTGCCGCGCTCCGAAGGCAACCAGAGCATGTTCCCGAAAAGTGGAATCCGGTTTTCGGAAAAGATCATGCTCAGATAAAAGAGATAGAGCCCATCCCGATTTATCGGGATGGAATAGGCTCACATCAAAGCCCGATCCCACGACCTTTCAGTGCCGCGGTGATCTCGTCCAGAATAGCCGGATCGTCGATCGTCGCCGGCATTGCCCATTCCTCCTTGTCGGCGATCTTCTGCATGGTGCCGCGCAGGATCTTGCCGGAACGCGTCTTGGGTAGGCGCTTGATCGTCACCACCGTCTTGAAGGCCGCGACCGGACCGATCCGTTCGCGCACCAGAGCGACCACCTCGTTCTCGATAGCGCCAGTGTCGCGCGCAACACCCGCATTCAACACGACGAAGCCGAGCGGAACCTGGCCCTTCATCTGGTCGGCGATGCCGATGACGGCGCATTCGGCAACGTCGGGGTGCGCTGAAAGCACCTCCTCCATCGCGCCGGTAGACAGCCTGTGGCCGGCGACATTGATGATGTCGTCGGTGCGGGCCATGACATAGAGGTAGCCTTCCTCGTCCATCATGCCGGCATCCGCCGTCTTGTAGAAGCCGGGGAATTCCTCGATATAGGCTTGCCGGAACCGGGCGTCGGCGTTCCACAGCGTCGGCAGGCAGCCGGCCGGCAGCGGCAGTTTCACGACCACATTGCCCAGCGTGCCGCGCGGCACTTCATGGCCCGCATCGTCGAGCACGCGAATATCGAAACCCGGCATCGGCACGCCGGGCGAGCCGTATTTCACCGGCAGCAGACCCAGCCCGGCCGGGTTTATCGTCATCGGCGAGCCGGTCTCGGTCTGCCACCAATGGTCGATCACCGGCACCTTCAGCTTCTGCTCCGCCCATTTGATGGTTTCGGGGTCGGCGCGCTCGCCGGCGAGGAACAGCGTGCGGAATTTCGACAGATCATATCTCGGGATGAATTCACCCTTGGGATCCTGTCCCTTGATGGCGCGGAAAGCGGTCGGCGCGGTGAACAGAGCGACGACGCCATGCTCTGATATCACCCGCCAGTAGGTGCCGGCGTCGGGGGTGCCGACCGGCTTGCCCTCGAACAGGACAGTGGTGCAGCCATGCAGCAGCGGTCCGTAGACGATATAGGAATGGCCGACCACCCAGCCGACATCAGAGGCCGCCCAGAACACCTCGCCCGGCTTGACGCCGAATTCGTTCTCCATCGTCCATTTCAGGGCGACCATATGGCCGCCATTGTCGCGCACGATACCTTTCGGTTGGCCGGTCGTGCCAGAGGTGTAGATGATATAGAGCGGGTCGGTGGCAAGCACCGGAACGCAGTCGACATTGGCGCCCGCGGCCCGCTCTCGAGCGACGGCGTCGGCATAGTCGATATCGTAATTATCCTGCAGCTCACAGCGCAACTGCTCACGCTGCAGGATGAGGCAGGCTTCCGGCTTGTGCCTGGACATCTCGATGGCGGCGTCGAGCAGCGGCTTGTAGCCGACGGTGCGGCCGGGTTCCAGGCCGCAGGAGGCCGAAATGATCAGCTTCGGCCTGGCGTCATCGATGCGGGTGGCGAGCTCGTGCGAGGCAAAGCCGCCGAAGACGACCGAATGCACGGCGCCGATACGGGCGCAGGCAAGCATGGCAATGGCCGCTTCCGCCACCATCGGCATGTAGATGATGACACGGTCGCCTTTTTGGACGCCGCGGTTCTTCAGCACCGAGGTCAGCGCCACCACCTCGCGCTTCAGTTCGGCATAGGTGTATTTCCTCACCGTACCGGTGATGGCGCTGTCGTGGATCAGCGCGATCTGGTCGGCGCGCCCGCCCGCGACATGGCGGTCGACGGCGTTGAAGCAGGTGTTGCAGGAGCCGCCGCTGAACCAGCGGCCATAGACGCCGGCTTTGGCATCGAACACGCTATCGAAGGGCGTGAACCAGTCGATGGCCTTGGCCGCTTCAGCCCAAAACCCTACAGGGTCGCGTTTCCAGCCGTCATAGACCTCGTGATAGCGTGACGCCATCCAGTTTCCTCCCCAGGAACGATTTGCCGGGGATAGCCTATGCGGTTTTTTGCAGCCATGTGCAATTTCGTCTTTCGGCGACCTCGCCTAAGGGCAAGACGGTAAGCCGCTCAAAATCCTGCGCGAGGACATGCGTTAGAACGGCAATGCCGCAAGCATGAGCCCGACTCCGCCGGCGATCAATATGGCTGCCGCCAGCGCCTTGCGATGACGTTCGAAGCTCGTCGGCGCCCGATCCCAGTTGTATCGCATCCGCAGTCTCCCCAAATACCGACGGCTCTCACCTTACCCCGGGTAAGAAGCGCATCACCGTGCCTAGGATCCGTTTGTCGACTTGACAATGCCGAAGTGCGACTTGTCATGAGGCTGTCACCGACTATTTCTGGGGGAGTCACATCGGCGCAACTGTCGGAACCTGATGGATTGCCCTCCTGGGCAATCGCCAGACAATGGACAGCGTGGCGTTGTCGCGCTATTTGCTCTGCCGCAATCCTGCATGGTGTGGAGCGGGCCCATGGTCGAAATTGCCTCTGAAATGGTTCTGCGCCTGGCGGACGATGCCTCGGTCCAGCATGTCGGCGATGGCGCCGTCGTGCTGTTGGCGCGCAGCGGTCAGCTCTACACTTGCAACGACACCACCGAGGCCTTTCTCGACAAGGTCGATGGCGCGCGCAGCCTCGACCAGATCGTCGGCCTGCTTTCCCAGGAGTTCGAGGTCGACAAGGACACGCTCGATCAGGACATGGCGGCGCTGGCCGAGGAACTGGTGGCGGAAGGCATCCTGGCCGCCCCGGCTGCGTGATGGCTGACGGACCTCTTCTGCGTGCGCTGTTTCGAGCCCACCTGTGGACAAGCGCGCGGCTGATGCCGGTACTGATCGGCCAGCGCGATTTTGAAGCCGTGCTGAAATGGGCGCCGCTCCACTCATCGACCCCCTATCATGGCTTGTCGTCGTCCTACATCGTCGCAGCGGTCAACCGCACGGTCAGGCATCCCTGGCTGATGCGCGATCGCCGATGCCTCAGGGAAGGCCTGCTCGCCCATCGCTTCCTCCGATTTGCCGGCTTCGATCCCGATCTGCGCTTCGGCGTCGATCCCAAGTCGATGCAGGCGCCGAGCCTGGCGGCGCATTGCTGGCTCTGCCTCGATGGCAGGGCGGTGGTCAGCGACTGCCTTCCGGGCATGGTCGAGATCTACCGTCACCACGCCGAGGCCGGAAAGGCGCGCACCGCTTGACCGGACCTTTGGCTCAGGGTCGCTATGCCCTTAACGGGCAGGTCGTCGGCATATCGGCCGCAAGCCCTGAGCTTTGGCGGGATTTCGACAGGATGCTCGCCAGCCTGCGCACGACGGCTCCGGTCGAGCCGGACTTTCTGATCCGCATCGTCGAGACGCAATCCTTGGCCGAAATGCCGGTCGGGTCTCTCGCCTTCGATGGCGAGGTGCCGGAGGATGGCCACTGCCGGATGATCGATAATGGCGACCTCATCCATCTGATTTTCCCCGGCCGCCAGACGGTGGCCATCCATGCCGGCGAAGGCTGGGCCGAAATCCGCGTCCGCCCGGACACGAGGGTCACCTGGACCGCCTGGATGCTGCTCCTCGACGCAGCACTTGATGCCGGTGGCCAGCACATGCTGCACACCGCCGGCCTGACCTTGCCGGGCGGCGATGCCCTCGTCCTGATCCATGCGCCCAGCGGCACCGGCAAGACCACGACGTCGCTGGCGCTGGCCTCGCAAGGCTTCGGCCTCTGCTCGGACGATGCCATGATCCTGAACGTTGCGTCAGGCAAGGCCACCGCCTGGGGCCTGCCGCGTGCCGTGAAGATCCACCGCAAGACCGCCGAGATGGTTCCGCTCGTCGCAGCATGCCTTGGCCCTTCATGGGACCGCAATGGCGAGCAGGCGGTTGCGCTCGAACGGCTGAGCGAGATCATGCGCGTCGAAGATTCCGGCATCAGACCGGTGGCGGCACTTCTCAACCTCGCGCGGTCGGCCGATGGCCAGAGCAGGCTCCTGGCCATGGCCAGAACGGATGCAATGGCCGCGCTTGCCGCGGACAATGTCAGGATCGGCATGACCGGCCTGCTGCTGCTGCAAAAGCACCGGTTGGCGACGATCGCCAGGCTGGTCTCGGCAGTCCCGACCTTTACGCTGGAAGTGGGGTCCAGGCCGACCGATGCCGCGCCGCTGATCCGCTCCGCCTTGGCTCAGGGTTGAAGGGACAACCACGCCGTGCCGTCCTCTCAGGCGAAATGCGGCTTTGCCCTGGCAAGCCGCTGGATCCAGCGGAATGCATCGCGGCTGAGGCGCGAGCCCATCTTGTTCCTGGAATTGACGTTCAGCAGGGTGTTCCTGGTGATCAGCCGCCTGGCCAAGCGGATGCCGAGATCGGGCTTGATCCGTCCCGCCAGTTCAAGGGCGTGCGCGTCGTCGAACAGCCGGCCGGTCACGTTGAGCACCGTTGCCAGTTCGAGCTCGATGCCGGTCATGCGCGCCGCCTCGAACAGACGCGCTTCCGATTCCGCTGAGTGGAGCGCGCGAACGCCCTGCAGCACGTCCACGCAAAGCTGCAGCCGGTGGAATTTATGCCCGCCGCAGGCGTGGACGATGGCGATGGTGAGAAGCGCTGCCGGTGTGTCGGTTGCCTCGCCGTCGATCGTGCGCAATTCCCTAAAGCCCAGCGACAGGCGCCGCCGCATGCCGGTGTCATGCACCAGATTGCCATGCAGTTCGATCAGCAGGCTCGGATTCTCCTGTTCGAGCCATTTGAACTCCTGCAGCTCGCGCGACCGGGCTTCATCGCCGGCGAGCTTGAAACCGCATCCCGCGATGACCTGGTTCGCATGGGGCAGATTGGCCGGCTCGACCAGTATGTCGATGTCGGTAAACGGCCTGTCGGTGACATGCCGGTAGAGCTTTCGGGCAAAGACCGGACCCTTGACGATCCGCGCCGGCACACCCTCCGCAGCGAGCGCCTTCATGATACGATCGCCGTGATATTGCAGCAGCATCGACTGGCCGGTGACGATCGGCGCCTTCTGGCGCAAGCCGGACAATTGCTCCTGCAACGCCGCATCCTGCGGCAGACGCCTGTCGCCACGCTCCGGCAGCTTGCGCAACATGATCGGCAGCACGCCATGAAACTCGGCATTGGCGAGCAAGGCCGATAGGGTTTTTGCAGCCGGGTCGCCGGCAGTCGGCGCCTCGGGATCCGCATAGTTCAGCAGCAGTTTTTCATCGGCGGGCGTCAGCGGTGGCAGCATCAATCCGGGCAGCGTTGCGATTGGAGACGATATCGCTGGCATGGTCGCAGAAAAGCACCGGCGAAGCTACATGCCCCAGCGCAACGCCGCCGTATGCACCGGGGCGTCCCACAATGCGGTCGTCTCGGCGTCCAGCATGGTCAGCGTGATCGAGCAGCCGGCCATGTCGAGCGACGTCACATAGGAACCGACCAGCGAGCGGGTCACCATCACGCCGTGCTTCTCAAAGATTGTCCGGGCGCTGTTATACATCAGATAGAGCTCCATCAGCGGCGTACCGCCGAAGCCGTTGACGAGGAGCAGCGCCGGGCCTTTCGCCCGGTCGCCGAGATCGCCCAGGATCGCCAGGCAGATCTCCTCGGCGATGGCATCGGCGCTCTTCAGCGTGTCGCGTCGCCTTCCGGGCTCGCCATGGATGCCGACGCCGAATTCCATCTCGCCGTCGCCGATATCGAAGGTCGGCTTGCCCGCCGCCGGCACGGTGCAGCTGGTCAACGCCACACCCATCGAGCGCGTCCCCCCGTTGACGCGCTCGCCCAGCGCCTTCAGCGCTTTCAGCGCCATGCCTTGCTCGGCCGCCGCACCGACGATCTTCTCGACCACCAGCGTGCCGGCGACGCCGCGTCGGCCGGTCGTGTAGGACGAATTCTCGACGGCGACATCGTCATTGGTCACGATCTGCATGACGCCTTCAGACATTTCGGCGGCCATGTCGAAATTCATCACATCGCCCTCGTAGTTCTTGACGATGAACAGGCAGCCGGCGCCGGTGTTGACGGCTTCCGCCGCCGCCATCATCTGGTCCGGCGTCGGCGAGGTGAACACCTGACCGGGGCAGGCGGCGTCCAGCATGCCATGCCCGACCAGCCCGCCATGCAATGGCTCATGGCCGGAGCCGCCGCCGGAGATCAGCGCCACCTTGCCTGGTTTGAGCGCCTTGCGGCGAACGAATTTGTGCTCGTCGCCAAGCTCCAATATGTCGGAGTGCGCTGCGACGAAGCCGTCGAGGCTTTCGGTCAGCACCGTATCCACCGAATTCAGAAATTTCTTCATGGCCGTCCTCCCGAAATAGCCGCTTCGACAAGCGGTCAGCCGCCACCCTTGCCGGTGATGCTGGTGATCTTCTGGATGAAATCGTTGACCGCGCGGTCGAGCGCCGCGTTCTGCTTCTCGTCGCCAAAATCGGGCACGATCAGCGAGACGTGCCGTGTCTTGCGCATGCCCGCCGCAACCGACATCTTGCCGGGATGCGCCTGGTGGTAGGCGGCGAGGAAGTGGTCGCGCTCGGCCGGGCTGAAATGGCAGACGGAAAAAATAGCCGGCAAATGTTTTGACGGAATCGGGATCGAATAGGCCGGGCTGGAGATCTGGGTGACGAAGCTGCGATGCTTGCCGAGCGCATCGGCAAGGCGCTGGCGCATGCCGGACGGACGCTGGTCGATAACCTGCGACAGGATCGTCTTGTAGGCGCGGATCGCCTCTTCCGAACCGGGCACAGGCGTCTTGTCGGCCATGCCGGCGCCCTAGACGGACACGTCCGCGATGGCCGCTTTGGCCATGGCGAGCTGGGCCGGTACCACGGAGAGGTCGCGCAGACCGGCCTCGATGAGCACCGGGATCGATGCGGGATCGCCGCCGGCGTCGCCGCAAAGGCTGACCGGTATTCTCTTCGCCTGGCCGAACGCGGCGACCGAGGCGATCAGCCGGAGCACGGCCGGATGCCGGACCGAATTCAGATGCGCGACCGAGGCATTGTCGCGCGCGGCCGCCATCACATATTGGGTCAGGTCGTTGGAGCCGATTGAGAAGAAGGCGACGCCGGAAAATGCCTCGGGCGCGATCGCCACCGAAGGCACTTCCACCATGATGCCGAGCGGCGGCATTTTACATGCGACACCGCGTGCGGAAAGCCCGGCTTGTTCTTCCGCGAACAGGGCAGCGGCTCGCTGATATTCGTCCATGACGGCGATCATCGGGAACATCACCTTGAGATTGCCATGCATGGCGGCGCGCAGCAGCGCCCGGATCTGCACGCGAAACACCTCCGGCCGCGCCAGCGACAGCCTGATGCCGCGCAGACCGAGGAACGGATTGCCTTCCTCGACGGTGAAGCCCGGCACCGGCTTGTCGCCGCCGGCATCGACGGTGCGGATGGTCACCGGCTTTTCGCGCGCCCATTCCAGCACCTTGCGGTAGGCGCGATATTGCGTTTCCTCGTCGGGCAGCGTCTTGCCGAACAGGAATTCGGTGCGCATCAGGCCGACGCCGTCACAGGTCGAGATATCGATGCCGTCGACATCGGACGGATCGGCGATGTTGACCTGCACGCGCACCGCCGTGCCGGCTTTTGTCACCGCCGGCTTCCCCAGATAGGTCTGTGCCCTGTCGCGACGTGCCGTGAACGACGACGAAGACCGGCGGAAAGCGTCGATTTCGGCCTTCGATGGTGAAAGCACGATGCCGCCATGCTCGGCGTCGAGCAGCGCGACGCCGGCAAGATGAGCCGGCGAAGCACCAAGCCCGGCCACCCCAAGCCCCACGACCATCGGCACGCCGCGCGAGCGCGCCAGCATGGCGACATGGCTGGCGGCACTGCCGGCCTTCAGGGCGATGCCGCCGCCGCAACTCCAGTCGGTTTCGAGGAAGCGTGTCGGCGCGATGTCCTCGCCGTAGAAGATGGCGCCGGCAGGTGCCACAGCCTCGCCGTCTTCGGTCAGCGCGCGCAGCACCTGGTCCCTGATATCGCGCATGTCGGCGGCGCGCGCCCGGAAATAATCCTGGTCGGAGGTTTCGTAGCCGGCAATCTCGGCATCGAGCGACTGCCGCCAGGCCGCATCCGCCGGTTGGCCGGCGGTGATCGCCGCGAAGGCCGGGCCGGTCAGCGCATCGTCCTCCAGCATGGCGACCTGGAATTCGAGGATGCCGGCCGCCTCGCCATCGGCTGTTTCCATCAGCCCGGCGAGCCGGCCTGTGGCTACGCCGATCGCCGCCTCAAGCGCGGCCTTCTCATCCGCTGACGTCGCCTTGCCCGTGTAGCGCGCGGCAACAGGTTCGAGGTTGAACAGCGGCCCCTCGGCATAGCCGGCCGAGGCTGAAATGCCTGTCAGCCTAAGCGGTTCGGACATGGTCCGCGCCTTCGTCGAAATCGCGCCGCACCAGCTCGACCAGCGCGTCGACCGCCTCGCCGGCGCCGTCGCCCTTGGCTCTGATATGCAGCATCGTACCCTTCGGCGCCTTGGCCGCCATCACCTTGACGATGCTTTTGGCGTCGAACCACGGCCCGTTGGCCGCGAGCGCCACCTCGACTTCGGCCGAAAATGTCTTGGCGAGCTTGGTGAACTTCACCGAAGGGCGCGCATGCAGACCCACCTCGTGGGAGATCAGGACGGTGGCTTCGGCGGATGCGGACATGCTGTCAAAATTCCTGTTCGTTCACGACGGCGACAATTCGTGCGCCGTCGCCACCACTTCCCTCAGCGAGGCGCCGCCGGAAGCCTCCGTCGCCGCCATCACCGCGCCCTCGACGATCGGCGCGTTGCAGACGATGATCTTCTGCGCGCGCGGCTCGCCGATCATCTCGACCGCCATCTCGCTGTTGGTCTCGGCGCCGCCGAGATCGACGAGGATGGCGACACCCGCCTCCGACCAGGCCTTGTCGATGGCGCCCATGATTGCCTCGACGTTGGTGCCCAGTCCGCCATGGCCGTTTCCGCCGCACCATGCAAGCGGCACCTCGTCGCCGACCATCTGGCGCACCATGTCCGCCGTGCCTTCGGCGACCAGCGGCGAGTGCGATACGATGACGATGCCGACATTGCTCATGCGCGCCCCTCGATTGTTTCGGCAACGGCCCGTACCAGCAGCGCGGTCGAACGTGCCCCGGCGTCCATATGGCCGATCGACCGGTCTCCGAGGAACGACGCGCGCCCGCGCAAAGCCTTCATCGGCACAGTGGCGTCGGCCGCTCTATCGGCGACGGCGACGATTTCCGCAGGCGTCTTTCCCTCCGCGAGCGCCTCATGCACCGGCTGCAGCACATCGAGCATGGTCTTTTGCCCGACCTGCGACTTGCCCCGCGCGGCCACCGCTTCGATTGCCTTGCCGAACGCAGTCGCCAGATTGGCGCGATCGGGCTCTGGGGAAATTTCCTTGCCGAGCGCCATGAACAGCGTGCCGAAAAGCGGCCCCGAGGCCCCGCCGACGGTCATCACCAGCTTGGTGCCGATCGCCGTCAGTGCGTCGGGCAGCGGCTTTGCCGCGAATTTGTCTGCCTCGGCCCTGACAGCCTCGAAACCGCGCTTCATGTTCAGCCCATGGTCGCCGTCGCCGATCGCCTGGTCGAGCGTGGTCAGCTCTTCCGCGTGGGCGGCAATCGTATCGGCGGTGGCTGATATCAGCGCCTTCAGCTCAAGTCTGTCCATCGTCCCGGTCTTGTTCATCGTCCCAGTCTTGTTCATCGCCCCAGTCTTGTTCATCGCCTCTGCGCTCATCGGTTGGCGATCCTGTTGCCGGCCTGGTCGAAGAACAGCGGCGCCCGGTAGCGGATCGTCACTCTGTCGCCCTTTTCCAGTTGCGTGTCGGGGTCTGTCAGCGTCACCAGTTTTTTTGTCCCCACGCTTACATGAAGGTGGTTCTGGTCGCCCAGATGCTCGACCCAGTCAACAACGCCGTCGGCGTGGCCGTTCGACGCCTTGCCGATCGACAGATGTTCTGTACGCGCGCCGATCGTTTTGGTTCCCGCCGGCATGTCGCCATCGGGCAGCAGGCCGGTCGGCAACAGATTGATCGCCGGCTGGCCGAGCCTTGCCGCGACATGAAGGTTCGCCGGCTCCGAATAGATCGTACGCGGCGTGCCGATCTGCACCAGCACGCCCTCGGCCAGGATGCCGATGCGGTCGGCCATGGTCATCGCCTCGATCTGGTCGTGCGTGACGTAGAGCATGGTGGCGCCGAGCTCTGCCTGGATGCGCTTCAGCTCCAGCCTGAGATCGGCGCGCAGCTTGGCGTCGAGCGACGACAGCGGCTCGTCCATGAGGTAGATGGCGGGCTTGCGCACCAGGGCGCGGCCGATGGCGACGCGCTGCATCTCGCCGCCGGAAAGCTTCGTCGAGCGGTTGTCCAGCTTGTGATGGATGCGCACCATCCTGGCCACATCCTCGACGCGGCGGCGCACCGCATCCTCGGCAAGCCGCCGTGCCGGCGAACGCAGCGGAAAGGCGAGGTTGTCATAGACCGACAGATGCGGATAGAGCGAATATTGCTGGAAGACGAAGGCGGTGTCGCGCTCGGCAGGCGACAGCATCGTGGCATCGCGGCCGCCGATATGGATCGTGCCCGTGTCGGGCCGTTCCAGCCCGGCGATCAGCCGCAGCGTCGTCGTCTTGCCGGCCCCTGTCGGCCCGAGCAGCACGACGAATTCGCCGTCCTTGATCTGCAGGTCCAACCTGTCGACGGCGGCGTGCTCGCCAAAACTCTTGGCCACGCCTCTGATGTGCACGTCAGCCATGGCGCGCCTCCGCCGCTGCGTCATGGATTGCGGTCCTGACCGCGCGGCCGGATCCCTTGTCGAACAGCGACAGCCGCGCGCTGCTCAGCGCCAGGCCGACATGGTCGCCCGTGTTGAGCCGGATTTCAGCCGGCACCCGCGCCTTGATGATGCCGTCCGCAGTCTCCACTGCCACGATCTGCGTGGTGCCGAGATATTCGGTGCCGTAGATGGCGCCGCGCAATTTCGAGGCATCGTCGAAGCGGATGTGTTCGGGACGGATGCCGAGTGCCATTTCGGCCGGCGCGATATCCTCGCGCACCTCCGGCACCGCCACCTTGGCGCCCTGCACGGTGATCTCCCTGGATCCTTTCGCCAGCCCGCCGCCGAAGCCCAGGAAATTCATCGGCGGCGAGCCGATGAAATCGGCAACGAACATTGTCGCCGGGCGGTCGTAGATTTCGCGCGGTGTGCCGAACTGCTCGATGACGCCGTGGTTCATCACCGCGATCTTGTCGGCCATCGACATCGCTTCCATCTGGTCGTGGGTGACGTAGACAGTTGTGGCGTGGATGCGGTTGTGCAATTCGCGCAATTCATGGACCATGAGGTCGCGGAATTCGGTGTCGAGCGTGCCGAGCGGTTCGTCCATCAGGAAGCATTTCGGCCGCCGCACGATGGCGCGGCCGAGCGCCACGCGCTGACGGTCGCCGCCGGCAAGGCCCGACACCGATTTGTTGAGCAGATGATCGATGCGCAACAGCTTGGCCGTCTCTTCCACCCGCTGGCGGATTTCGGCTGATGGCATGCCTTGCGCCAGCAGCGGGAAGCCGATGTTCTTCCTGACGTTCATGTGCGGGTAGAGCGCGAAAAGCTGGAAGACGAAGGCGATGTCGCGCTCGCGGGCGCGCCGCATGGTGACATCCTCGCCGCCGAGCAGGATCTTGCCGCCGGTCGGCAGTTCGAGCCCGGCGATCATCCTCAGCGTCGTCGTCTTGCCGCAGCCCGACGGCCCAAGCATGACGAAGAACTCGCCGTTACCAACGACGAAGTTGGAATCCTGCACGGCGACGAAATCGCCGAACGCTTTCCTCAGATGCTCAACGCGGATTTCAGCCATCGTCTACTCCGGGAATTTCGAGACGATGATGAACATCGCCGTGCCGGCCAGCATGGTGATGAAGGAATAGGTGTAGAGCGACAGCGCGAAGGGCTGGAACAGCATCAGGAAGCCGACGGCGATGATCGCGGTGGCGATGTTTTCCATCAGCCCGCGGCGGAGCGTGCGCGGCCACGACGATTTTCTGGAAACAGCGGGGCGCGTCATGCGGTTCTCCCTTCCTTCTCCCCGTTCACGGGGAGAAGGTGGCCCGAAGGATCGGATGAGGGGCGGCGCGAACGTTCCGATTCAAGGCGGATGTCGGCGCTGCCCCTCATCTGCCTGCCGGCATCTTCTCCCCGT
>NZ_CAUM01000011.1 GCF_000350085.1 Mesorhizobium metallidurans STM 2683 | reverse complement strand
GGCGGGGAGAAGGTGGACGCGAAGCGGCCGGATGAGAGGGCCGCCGCAACGGGAGCTTGACCGGGCAGAGCTTGTCGTACAAACGACGTGTGACGATTTTCGGAGGAAGAAAGTGGCCGTTGCGGACGACATCGCTCTGATCAAGAAACAGGAAGCCACGCTCGTCTTCCCCACCTTCGACGAGGCCGTGGCCTTCAAGATCGGCTCGGCAATCCGTGAGCGGGCGCTCAGGGAAGACCTGCCTGTCATCGTCGATATCAGAACCTTCGACCGGCCGCTGTTCTATGCCGCCATGCCTGGCTCCAATGCCTCCAATCCGGACTGGGCGCGGCGCAAGATCAATGTCGTGCGGCGTTTCCTGAAAAGCACCTATCGCATGGTTCTGGAGCAGCAGCGCCCCGACCGCAGCTTCAAGGTCGGCGAAGGGCTGGACATTGTCGACTATGTGCTGGCCGGCGGCGGTTTTCCCATAACGGTCAAAGGCGCTGGCGTCGTCGGTGTGATCGCGGTTTCGGGCCTGCCGGAGCGCCAGGACCATGGCGTCGTCGTCGACGCGCTGTGCGAGCATCTCGGCATTGACGGGCGCAACTTGGCGCTGCCGCCCGAAGAAAAACGTTGACGCCGCCCCTCATCCGCCTGCCCGTCCCCCGCAGCAGCTGCGCTGCAGCTGCGGAGGGTGGACCGGCCCCTTCTCCCCGTATAGGGACGGGGAGAAGAGAAGCGCTCCAACGCCGGGCACTTCTCCCCGTCTCTATACGGGGAGAGGGTAAGGGTGAGGGGCAGCGCAAACGCTGGAGAAGTTCGAAGAACGTCGGTCGCAGCTCAGTATGACCATTCTCGACCCCAAATCCTTCCTCACCGCGATTTTCAACGCCGCTGTCGCCGCCGCAGATCCCGAGCGAACCATCAGGGATCATTTGCCGGCAAAGCCAAAGGGGCGCACGGTCGTCATTGGCGCCGGCAAGGGTTCGGCGCAGATGGCGGCGGCTTTCGAGAAGGTGTGGGACGGGCCGATCGATGGACTGGTCGTCACTCGCTATGGCTACGGCGCGACCTGCGAGCGCATCGAGACCATCGAGGCGGCGCATCCGGTGCCGGACGTCGCCGGGCTCGAGGCCTCGCGCCGGTTGCTGGCTAAGGTCCAGGGTTTGACCGCGGACGATCTGGTCGTGGCGCTGATTTCCGGTGGCGGCTCGGCGCTGCTGCCGTCGCCTGCCGGCAGCCTGACGCTGGCCGACGAGATCGCCGTCAACGAGGCGCTGCTCGCCTCCGGCGCGCCGATCGCGGCGATGAACACCATCCGCAAGCATGTTTCCACCATCAAGGGCGGCAGGCTGGCGGCTGCGGCATATCCGGCCAAGGTTGTATCGCTTGTGGTGTCCGACATCCCCGGCGACAATCCGGCGTTGGTCGCTTCCGGCCCGACCGTGCCGGATGCCGGCAGCCGCGAAGATGCGCTGGCCTCGATCGCCGCTTATGGCATGAAACTGCCGGCTTCCGTCATGGCGCACATCAATTCGCCGGCTGCCGATGCGCCGCGCGCCGACGATCGGCGTTTTTCGCGCAATGAAGTGCATCTGATAGCCTCAGCCGGCGTCTCGCTGGAAGCCGCAGCGGAAGAAGCCAGGCGCCAGGGCATCGAGGCGGTCGTCCTGTCCGATTCCATCGAGGGCGAGGCGCGTGAGGTCGGCGGCGTCCATGCCGCGATCGCGCGCGAGGTGGCGACACGCAACCGACCATTCCGCAAGCCGGTGCTGATCCTGTCCGGCGGCGAGACCACGGTGACCTTGCGGGCAAAAGGCAAGGGCGGCCGCAACTCGGAGTTCCTGCTCGCCTTCGCCATTGGCATCAGTGGCGCGCAAGGCATCCATGCGCTGGCCGCCGACACCGACGGCATCGACGGCTCGGAAGACAATGCCGGCGCCTTTGCCGACGGCTCGACGGTCGCGCGTATGCGGGCGGCTGGCATCGATGCCAAGGCCATGCTTGCCGGCAACAATGCCTGGACGGCCTTTAACGCGACAGGCGACCTGTTCGTACCCGGTCCGACCGGGACGAATGTGAATGATCTCCGGGCGATACTGATCAGATAGGTTCGTCCGAACCTTCAGGCAGCCATCAGCCGCTTCACCAGCTTCATATCCTGCAGGAATCGCTCGCGTTCGGCTTCCTTGTCGGTAGGCTCACGGATGCGCAGGATGAAAGAGGGATGAATGGTGATAAACACGCGCAAACCATCCTCGCGCTGCATCACCTCGCCGCGCATCTTCGTCACCGGCACCGCTTTGCCGAGCAGCGACTGCGCCGCGGTCGCGCCGAGCGCCACCACCAGACTGGGTTTGATCAGCCCGAGTTCCCTGTCGAGCCACCAGCGGCAGGCCTGCACTTCGCCGGCATTCGGCTTGGAGTGGAGGCGGCGCTTGCCGCGTGGCTCGAATTTGAAGTGCTTGACCGCGTTGGTGACATAGATCTTCTGCCGCTTCACCCCGGCGTCGTCCAATATTGCATCGAAGAGTTTGCCGGCCGGGCCGACGAATGGCTGGCCGGCGAGATCCTCCTGATCGCCTGGCTGTTCACCGACGAAAACCACACTTGCGTTATCGGGCCCTTCGCCGAACACCGTCCGCGTCGCGTCGCGCCAAAGCGGGCAGCGCCGGCAACCCTCGGCCGCCTCGCGCAATTCGGAAATCGAGCTGGCATTGCCCTCGTTCGGCGCCAACGCAGCACGTGGTGCGCGTCGGGCTGGTGTCCTCGCTCTATGCGGCAAGCCTGTCGTCGCCGTCATCGACCTCATCCGCTTCGATAGGGAAATGGACAGGGCGGACGATGGTTCCTCTCACACCTCGTGCAGATAGAGGTGATAATCCAGTTCGCTGACCGTGCGCGCCACGCGCAGATATTCGGATTGCTTGATCGCCACGAAGGTGCGGTGCAGGTCTTCACCGAGCGCGCCTTTCAGGAAACTTGATGCCCGTGCCGCTTCGATCGCGGCGCGCCAGTCCACCGGCATGCTGGTCTGGGTCTCGGACGACTCATAGCCGTTGCCAGTGGTTTCGGGGCCGGGATCGAGGCCTTCGTCCAATCCCTTGACGATGCCTGCCAGCACTGCCGCCGCCACCAGATAGGGATTGGCGTCGACGCCCGACGGCCGGTGCTCGATGCGCCGGTTCCTGGCGTCGCCCGCCGGCACGCGCAGCGCCACCGAACGGTTGTTGACGCCCCAGCTCGGCGCCACCGGCGCATAGGATTGCGACACGAAGCGCCGCCACGAATTGGCATGCGGCGCAAACACCAGCATCGATTCCGCCATGGTCTGGATCAAGCCGCCGAGCCCGTTGAGCAGCGGCAGCGACCAGCTTTCGCCGCCGGCCTCGGCAAAGACGTTGCGGCCCTCCTTGTTCTGCAGCGAGACGTGGAAATGCATGCCGGAACCGGCATATTTCTCGATCGGCTTGGCCATGAAGCAAGCGGTGACGCCGTGACGGCGCGCCTGCGCCCGCACCAGCCGCTTCAGCATGACGAGGTCGTCGGCCGCCCGCATCACATCCTTGCGGTAGTTGAGCGTCAGTTCGTACTGGCCTGGCGCATACTCGGAAATGACCGTCTCGGCCGGAATGCCTTGCATCTTCGCTGCGGCATAGATGTCGGAAAACAGCGGTTCCATGCCGTGCAGATGGTCGACGGAATAGACTTCCGTCTTGGCCGAGCGGCGGCCGTCGAGCACGGCATGCGCCGGCTGCACCTTGCCGTCGCCATCGCGCTCATTGGCGAGGAGAAAAAATTCGAGCTCGAAGGCGCCAGCCGGATGGAGGCCCTTGGCCGCCAGGATGTCCACCTGCCTGGCCAGCGCCAGCCGTGGGTCGGACGGCATCGGCTGGCCGTCGAGATGGTACATCGCCATCAGCACCTGGCCGCGCGGCGGCTGCGTGCCGTAGAGCGGCACCAGCGTGCCGGGGATCGGCCATGCCCTGAGATCGCCGTCGCCGGTCGCCCAGATCAGCCCGGTCTCGTGCACGTCCTCGCCGGTGATGTCGAGGCCGAGGATCGAGATCGGCATGTGCCGGCCACCCTCGAAGATGCTCATCAGCTCATGCCGGCGCACGATTTTGCCGCGGCCGACGCCGTTGGCGTCGGTCAGCACGATATCGAAGGCCTCGATCTCTTGGTGTAAGTCGAGAAAGGCCCGCGCTTCTGCCGGCGTGGAACCCGAAGGCGAGGTGATGATGGAGCTCAAATCTGGCTTGCGTGCTTCTCTCATGCCGCAAGCTTGTCTCACGCCGTGAGCCTTGCTGCAACCGCCGCGAAGGCGGTGATCAGCCGGTTCACCTGGGCCGCACTCGTCACCGGCGAGAGCAGCATCATGTTGTGGAAGGGCGCAATCAGCACACCGCGATTGACCAGCGCGACATGGATTGCCGCTTCGAGGTCGGGCGCATGCGCGGCTTCCGCTTCACCGCCATTCCTCAGCGGGCCGGGCGCGCAGATGAATTCGACGCGGGCGCCGACACGCGCGACATGCCAGGGCAGGCGGTAGCGGTCGATGACGGCGGTCAATCCGGCGTCGAGCCGCCGCGCCAGCCGGTCCATATGGACATAATTCTCGTCGGTCATCACCTCTTCCAGCGTGGCGCGCATCGCCGCGAATTGCAGCGGATTGGCCGACAGCGTCGTCCCCATGCCGGAATAGCCTGGCTCCTTGGTCCTGATATAGGCGCCGTAGCGTGTGGCGACGTCTTCGCTCATCCCCCACACACTGGCCGGCACGCCGCCGGCGATAGGTTTGCCCAATACGAACAGGTCCGGCTCCAGTCCAAACGTCTTGGTGTAGCCGCCGGGGCCGGTCGAGATCGTGTGCGTCTCGTCGATCAGAAGCAGCGTGCCGGCCGCTTGGGTGAGGCGTCGCAGGGCATCGTGGAAGCCGCGTTCGGGCAGTACCATGCAGGAATTGGTCAGCACCGGCTCGGTGATGACACAGGCGATGTCCCTGTTCCGGAGCGTGGCCTCTAGCGCCGGCAGGTCGTTGAATTCGATAATTTCGGTCGCCCGGGTCAGGTCGCGGAATTCGCCGGCCAGTCCGGGTCGGTTGGCCGGCCTTCCCCGGACCAGCCGCACCATCGTCTCGTCGACCGAGCCGTGATAGCAGCCGTTGAAAACCAGGATCTTTTCCCTGCCGGTGACGGCACGGGCGACGCGCAGGGCAAAGCGGTTGGCGTCGGTCGCTGTCGTTGCGATCTGCCAGAAAGGTAACCCGAAGCGCTGTTGCAGAAGCGGCCCGATGGCAAGCGCGTCCTCGCTGGGCAGCATATAGGTCAGGCCGCGTCCGGCCTGCGCGCGGATGGCGCGGGCGACCGGCGGCGGCGAATGGCCGAACATCGAGCCGGTATCGCCAAGGCAGAAATCGTCCAGCCGATTGCCATCGACGTCGGTGATCGTGGCGCCCTCGGCGCTGCCGACCAGGATCGGGAAGGGCGTCGGCCAGTCGGCCATCCAGTGCATCGGCACGCCGCCGAAGAAGCCGGGCAGGCCGTTGCCGACCTTTGCCATCGATTTCGGCCGCGCCTGGCGGAACGCCACCGCCTCCGCCTCGCGCAGCTCGGCGATGCGGGCGGCGTCGATGCCGCCGATGGAAGTCGTTGAATGGTCTATGCTGCGCATGAATCCCTCTCCCCACTTTAGCCAATGGGTATCGTCAACCGCAATTGGCCGTTTGATCGCCCTGCATTGGCTCAGCGATAGCGTGGTTAGGAGGAAACTTTCAGATGCCGGCGGCGCCGACACCCGGATAGGTGGCAGGCCAGCTCACGCCGAAATATCGATGACGCCGCAGTCGCCGGCGGCGCTGCCGAAGACGACGCGGCGCTCTTGCTTGTCCCACATCATCGCGGTGATGGCGCCCTTGCCCGGCCGGCGCAGCAGCACCTCCTTGGCGTCGGCAAAGCGCACCGCCATCACCATGCCGTCGTCATAGCCGATAGCGACGACATCCTGGCTTGGATGGCAGGCGACGGCGGTCACCATGGCGTTGCCTCGCGTGCCGAGCTCCAGCGGCGCCTTGCCCATCGGCCCGTCCTTGCTCGAAAACGGCCAGACGATTGCCGCCGGCGCGCCGGAGCTCGCCAGCCATTTGCCTTTGACGCTCCACGACAGGCTTTTGACCTTGCCGGGGTAGCCGCTCATGCGCATGTGCTTGCCGTCGGCGAGCTTCCAGCCATGCAGGGCATTCTCCTGCATGGTGGTGACGAGGAAGGCGCCGTCCGGCGAAAAAGTGATGCCGGTATGGGCGCCGGCCCATTCGAGCTCCACCGGCTTGCCCTCGGCAGCGGGGAAATGCAGCGTTGCGCCATTGTAGCGGGCAACGCCGAAACGCATGCCTTTTGGCGAAAACGCCAGCCCCTCGACCGAGCGCGGATGCGCAAATTCTTTCGTCTTGCCGTCGGCAAAGCGCACATAGGCGGTTTTGCCTGAGGCGAAAGCGATGGCGCCTTGCGGCCCGGCGGCGACGCTGGTGATCCATTTCTTGCCGGCACTCGCCAATTCCCCGGCATTGCCACCGGCGGTGATTGCAAACACCTTGCCGTCCTCGCCGCCGGTGATCAGCCGGTCGTTAGCCACATCATGGAAGGCGGCGAGCAGCCCGTCATTGGCCTGCACGGTCTTGTGGCCATGGTCGAGCCGATGGATAGCCCCGTCGGCCAGCGCGAAATGCGGCACGTCACCAAGAAAGACGGCGGTGATGCAATGGCCTTCGAGATCCAGGGGCGCGACTGTGGGCATGCGAACTGTTCCATTAGAGATTGTTTGGTCGCCTTGCCGCCATTGGAGGAATCATCAGCGAGGCCAGGTGCGACGCGACCTTCTCCCCTTGTGGGAGAAGGTGGATTGGCCGCAGCGCCAAGACGGTTGAGGGGTGTTGGACGAATCGCCGCCGGTGCCAAGCTGGAACACCCCTCAACCGACCGAGCTTCGCTCGGCCACCTTCTCCCACAAGGGGAGAAGGAAGAAGGGGCAGCGCTACCGTTATAAGGTTTGAAAATCAAGCCGCCTGGCAGGCCTCGAAACTCTTCTTCAGCCGCTCGGCGTCGAGTTCGCGGCCGATGAACACCAGCCGGCTCTCATGTTTCTCACCATCCTTCCAGGCGCGCTGGTGGTCGCCCTCGATGATCATGTGCACGCCCTGGATGACATAGCGCTCGTCGTCGCCCTTGAGCGCGATGATGCCTTTCAGCCGCAGGATGTTCGGGCCTTCCATCTGGGTGACCTTCTCGATCCACGGGAAGAATTTCTTCGGATCCATCTCGCCGCCGCGCAGCGACACCGACTGCACCGTCACGTCATGGATGTCGGAGGGATGCGCGTGGTGGTGCCCCTCGTGATCATGGTCGTGCCCGTCATGATCATGATGGTGGTGATCGTGGCCGTCATGATCGTGATGGTCGTGGTCATGATGATCATGTTCGTCGAGGAAATGCGGGTCATTCTCCAGCGCACGGGCAAGATCGAAGGCGCCGCGATCGAGAACCTCCGACAGCGCCACGCCGGCGCGCGTCGTGCGATGGATCCTGGCTGCCGGGTTGATCGCGCGGATCGTCGCCTCGACCTTGGCGAGCTCCTCCGGCGTTACCAGATCGGTCTTGTTGAGCACGACGACGTCGGCAAAGGCGATCTGGTCCTCGGCTTCCCGGGAATCTTTCAGCCGCAGCGGCAAATGCTTGGCGTCGACCAGCGCCACCACCGCGTCGAGCTTGGTCTTGGAGCGCACGTCGTCGTCCATGAAGAAGGTCTGCGCCACCGGCACGGGATCGGCGAGGCCGGTCGTTTCGACCACTATGGCATCGAAACGGCCGGGCCGGCGCATCAGGCCTTCGACGACGCGGATCAGGTCGCCGCGCACCGTGCAGCAGACGCAGCCATTGTTCATCTCGTAGATCTCCTCGTCGGATTCCACGATCAGCTCATTGTCGATGCCGATCTCGCCGAATTCGTTGACGATGACGGCATAGCGCTTGCCGTGGTTTTCCGAGAGGATGCGGTTGAGCAGCGTCGTCTTGCCGGCGCCGAGATAGCCGGTGAGGACGGTTACGGGAATCTGCGTCTGTGCATCGCTCATGTCTGGGCCTCGAAAAGGAGATTGTCGGCTCCATATAGGATGTGTGCCCGGCTTTTGCACGCAGCAAACCGATAGGCCAAATGGATCGTCGGCATTGTCGAACTTTCATTGGCAAGGGCTCGCCTCACTGCTTAGGTAAGCAAGGCAAGGTAGCTCGAGAAAAGCAAAGAAGCGCTGGATGTCAGACAAGTCCTTGCCATTGAACCGGCGTCAGGCGTTGGGCCTCATCGCCGTGACTGCTGGCGGCGGCGTCTTCTTGCCGGCCGCAGCCTTGGTCGCGCCGGCTTCACCCTATGCCGGGCTTGCCCTGTTCGAGAGCGGTGCCGGCGTATGCGCCATCACGCCGGAAGCGACCGAGGGTCCGTTCTATTTCGACCCGAAGCTCGAACGCACCGATATCACCGGGGGCAAAAAGGGGATTGGCCTCAATGTGCGGCTGCAAATCGTCGACCCTGCCTGCCGCCCGCTTGCCGGCGCGCGTGTCGACATCTGGCATTGTGACGCGCAAGGGCATTATTCCGGTTATCCCGGGCAAGGCGACGGCCAGGACATCGACACCTCCGGTCAGAATTTTCTGCGCGGCTGGCAAAAGACCGACGAGAGCGGCATCGTCTCCTTCGCCACGATCTATCCCGGCTGGTATCACGGCCGCACCACCCATATCCACTTCAAGGTCTTCCCCGACGACAAGTCGGTGATGACCGGTCAGATGTTTTTCCCCGATAGCCTGAGCGATGACATCTTCACCAAGATCGCGCCCTACAACGACCGCCCCGGCAAGCGCGACACGCTGAATGTCCGGGACGGTATCGCCCGCCGGGCCGGGCCGCTGTCGCAGGCGGCGGTGCGCGAGGCCGCGGACGCCTACCAGGCCCTGTTGGTCGTCGCCGTGAAATCCGGCTGAGCGGCCGGTTTCGGGGCGTGCGTGGCGGCGCTGCAAAGTCTCCGGCGGCCGAAAGTCCTTTGTCATCTAACTGAAATAAACATCTGGCATCACCACGGCGGACATCGCAATGCTTGCCGGCAAAGCTGTTTCTCGGCGCCGGATTCTTTTGATCGTCGATTGCCAACCGGCCGGCAGCTTCTATGCTGCTCGCACCGGTTCGGCCGAAGAGGGATGACCATGGCCAAGGCGGACAAGACTGCGACAATGAGCCGGCTGCATTCGGCGGCGCGACTGGCGCGAACGGCGCTTGCCGCGCGACTCCTGGCGCATGGCTTCTATGCCGGGCAGGACCAGATCATGTTGGCGCTCGATCGCGAGGACGGCCAGACGCCAGGCAATCTCGCCGGCCGCCTCGGCGTGCGCCCGCCGACCATCACCAAGACCATCAACCGGCTGCAGGCGCAAGGTTTCCTGGAAAAGCGCGCCTCGGTAAACGATGCCCGTCAGGCCCACATCTTCCTCACCGATACCGGCCGCGAAATCATTCACGCCATCGAGAAATCGGTGAAAAAGACCGAAAAGCAGGCGCTGAAGGGCCTCGACAAGAAGGACCAGAAGGCGCTGTTCAAATTGCTTGCCCGCATCGAGGCCAATCTTTCCAACGAGGAGATGGTGCTCCTCGACGACGACACCGACCTCGACGACTGATCAACGGTCCGCTGCCGTTGGTGATCGGTGAATCAGCGCCGACCAACGTCCCGGCGTGATGCCGAACGCCTTCTTGAAATGCCTGATGAAATGGCTCTGGTCGCTGAAACCGGCGGCGACCGCGATTTCCGCCAGCGGCTCGTTCGCCTCGATCATCCGGCGTGCCCGCTGCAGCCGCCGCATCAAGAGAAACCGGTGCGGGCTGGTCGAGAAGGTGGCGCGGAAGTGCCGTGACAGCCTGTAGCGGTCGAGCCCGGTGATCGCCTCCAGCTCCCCGGAGCGTACCGTGCGCCAGGCATTCTCCTCCAGGTAGTCGCGCGCCAGACTGGCGGCGCGCCGGGCCGTCTTTGTCACCGGCTTAGCCGGCTGTCCGGCGTGCCGCCGAAGGCATTGCGTGAGCTGCGCCATGAAATCGACCACGAACAGCTCATCCAGTTCCCGGTCCAGCGGCGCCAGCGCCGAAAGCAGCGTCGCGCAGAAAGCGCGGTCGCTCACCACGGCGTCCCTGACGAAAGGCAGTGACGCGCCGCCGAGGCAGTCCAGCATCAGCGACGGCTCGAGATAGAGCATCCGGTAGCGCAACCCATCCTCGGTGCCGGCGCCGCCATCGTGCAATTCATCGGGATGGAGCACGATGACCTGGCCAGGCAGACTGTGCCGCATCGCGCCGCGATAGCGGAAGCGTTGCACGCCAGAGAGCGTCACCCCGATTGCATATGTATCGTGGCGGTGGAGATCGAAGGCGCTGCCATGGAACCGCGCCTCAATGCGCTCCATGCCGGCAGCGCCGGGCGCCGAGACGATGCAATCTCCGGCCGCGTTCGCGCACAAACGTTCAAGACCCTGGCGGGCCTGCTGGCCTAGATCGTGCGGCATCGCTTCAATCATGTTCTGGACTGTCTCATGTTCGATACGAAATTTGCAATCGTGCTCAGGGATGACCTTCCCGTCTGGCAGAAGCTCAACGTCACCGCCTTCCTGACCAGCGGCGTCGTAGCGCAATTTCCCGACATCATCGGCGAGCCCTACCGGGACCGCGCCGGCAATATCTACAACGCGCTCTCGATCCAGCCGGTCATCGTGCTTTCCGCAGACAGCGCGACGCTTGGCGCGCTCCACCGGCGCGCGCTGGAGCGTGGCGTGGCGACGTCGCTCTATGTCGAGGAGATGTTCTCGACCGGCCACGACGCGGCCAACCGCGCCGTCTTTGCCGAATTTGCGCCTGACGACGCCAAGGTCGTCGGCATCGCGCTGCGCGCCGAGAAGAAACTTGTCGACAAGATCACCAAGGGCGCCCACATGCACGCCTAGAGTGTGCCTTGGGCTTAACCAAGAGTGGACAGACAACGGCTTGCAGCACAAGAACTAAGCCTGTTGGCGCCTGTTGTTGTACCAGTTCCCTTTGGCCCGGCATCAGGCGACAATTGGCTTGCCGGCAGGCCACAATTACCGCAAAGGTGAGGCTCTACCTCACTACCCGGCCTGAAATTGAGTCCTTCCCCAAAGCAAGACGAAAGCGCGACGCCTCCGGCGGCGATTCTTTGCATGCTTTCGGTCTATGTGTTCTTCACTTTCCTCGACACCAGCAGCAAATATCTTGTCCTGGCCGGCGTCTCGGCGCTGATCGTCGCCTGGGTTCGCTTTGCCGTCCATGTCCTGCTGGTCGGCGCTTTTTTGCGCGGATGGCGCGAGCCGGCGCGCTTTCGTCCCGCCAACCTGCCGGCGCAGGTCGCGCGCGGTCTGTTCCTGTTTGGATCGACCATTTTTAACGTTCTGGCGCTGCAGACCCTGCAGCTTGCGGAAACCACGTCGATCTATTTCTTCGGGCCGATGGTGATCACCGCACTGGCCGGCCCCCTGCTTGGCGAATGGGCGGGATGGCGCCGCTGGCTGGCGATCCTGACTGGCTTTGTCGGCGTTCTCATCATCACCCGTCCGGGCGTCGGCGCCTTCGGCATCGGACATGTCTTCGCGATTTGCTCGATACTGTCGAACTGCTTCTACGTCATCATGACGCGCCGGCTGGCGGCGACGGAAACCTCGGAGAGCCTCATCCTGTTTTCGGCGCTGGCGCCGGCCGTCGTGCTTTTGCCTCTGCTGCCGTTCTCATTTTCCCTGCCGCATGATGGCTGGCACTGGTTCATCCTGCTGATGCTGGGCGTCTTCGGCGGCATCGGCCATTGGCTTCTGGTGCAGGCCTACCGGCTTGCGACCACCACGGCGCTCGCTCCCTATCCCTATTCGCAGATGATCTGGATGATTATTTCCGGCTGGCTCGTCTTCAACCAGTTTCCCGACCGCTGGACGCTCATTGGCGCCGCCGTCATCGTCGCCAGCGGCCTCTATATCGTCCATCGCGAACACCGGCTTCGCCTGCGCAATCACGCGGCACTGGACGCGGAGGCGGAAACGCTCGCGAAAAAACTTTGATTTGCTGCCGATCGATGGCATAAGGCCGCCTTTAAACAGTTTAAAAAACGATCGGGGAGCGAGGGGCTGGCACAGAAGATCAAACTTTCGACGATCGCGGATGCGCTGGGCGTGTCCACGGCGACGGTTTCGCTGGCGCTGCGCGACAGCCCGCTGGTCGCCGGCGCCACCCGCGACCGCATCAAGGAACACGCCCGCGCCATCGGCTATATCTACAACCGCCGCGCCGCCAGCCTGCGCACCTCGCGTTCGGGCATCGTCGGCGTCGTCGTCCACGATATCATGAACCCCTTCTTCGCCGAGATTCTGCGATCGATCGAAAGCGAGCTCGACCGCAGCCGGCAGACCTTCATCCTGTCGAACCATTACGACCAGCTGGAAAAGCAGCGCACCTTCATCGACACGCTGCTGCAGCTCGGCGCTGACGGCGTCATCATGTCGCCGGCCATCGGCACGCCGGCCGCCGACATCCTGATGGCCGAGGAAAACGGCCTGCCGGCGGTTTTGATCGCGCGCACCGTCGAGGGCGCCGACGTGCCGGTGTTTCGCGGCGACGATGCCTATGGCACCGGGCTTGCCACCAACCATCTGATCTCGCTCGGCCACAAGCGCATCGCCATGATCGGCGGCACCGACCAGACCTCGACCGGCCGTGATCGCTACCAGGGCTATGTCAACGCCATGGAGGCGGCTGGGCTTGAGGTCAGGCCGTCCTGGCGCATCGCCGGCCCGCGCACGAAGCAGGCCGGCTTCGAGGCCGCCGGACAGTTCCTGGCGCTGAAGGACAGGCCGACCGCCGCCTGCTGCTGGAACGACCTGGTCGCCATCGGCCTGATGAACGGCATAGCGCGGGCCGGGCTGGTGCCGGGCATCGACATCTCCGTCACCGGCTATGACGACCTCGAAGAGGCGGCGATCGCGACGCCGGCGCTGACCACCGTCTGGAACGGCCAGCGCGAGGTCGGCCGCCGCGCCGCCAGTGCCTTGCTCGACAAGCTTAACGGACAGACGGTGCGGCCGTCGCAGGAACTGATCAAGCCGGAACTGCATGTGCGTCAGTCGACCGGCAAGCCGGTGGAGCGTGCATGACAAAAGCCGAACAATCACTGCCCGTCGCCATTCTGGTGCCGGGCCAATTCAACGACCATGCCGTTAGCCGCATTGACCGGACGTTCCGGCAGGTCAAGATCGAACGCGCCGACCCCTCGCTGGTCACCGATGATATGCGCCGGACGGTGCGCGGCATCGCCTCGTTCGGCGGCATCAATGCTGCCTTCATCGACGCGCTGCCAAACCTCGAAATCATCGCCAATTTCGGCGTCGGCTACGATTCGGTCGATGCCCGCCATGCCGCGCAGCGCGGCATCATGGTCACCAACACGCCCGACGTGCTGACCGAGGAGGTCGCCGACACGGCGATCGCGCTGCTGATAAACACCATCCGCGAATTGCCGCGCGCCGAGACCTGGCTGCGCGACGGCAGCTGGGTGCGCAAGGGCAACTATCCCTTGAGCCGGCTGACCTTGCGCGGCCGCAGCATCGGCATTTTCGGCATGGGCCGTATCGGCCTCGCCATTGCCCGGCGGCTGGAGGCTTTTGCGCTGCCGATCGCCTATCACAATCGTCGCAGGGTCGAAGGCCTCTCCTACGACTACCACCCGACGCTGAAAGGTCTGGCCAGCGCGGTCGACACGCTGATCTCGGTCGCGCCGGGCGGCGCCTCGACCGAAAAGGCGGTCAATGCCGAGATCCTTGAGGCACTCGGCGCGAATGGCGTCTTCGTCAATATCGGCCGCGGCAGTACGGTGGACGAGGCAGCACTTGCCGCGGCACTCGCCAACAAAACCATCGCCGCCGCCGGGCTCGATGTCTTCGCCGACGAACCGAACGTCCCTCAGGCACTGCTCGACGCCCCCAACACATCGCTTTTGCCGCATGTCGGCTCGGCTTCCGAGCATACCCGCCGCGCCATGGCGGATCTGTGCGTCGACAATCTGGTTTCCTGGTTCTCGCAAGGACAGGCGCTCACTCCCGTACCGGAGACCGAAAAGGTCAAGGCGCGGCGCTGAGCAAGGGGCTGCCACACCTGTTAACGCCAGCTTAACGCTTTGAAATGATTGTGCATCCATCACCAAATGCATGGGTGCAGACAGGATGAAAACGCTTCCTGCGTTGATTGCGGCGGCCGCTCTGTTGGGCGGCGTTCGGTTGTTCTATGACGGTGGTTGGGAGGGCCGAGCAGCCAATGCGCTGGTGCCATCCTCCAGCAACTACAGGTTGGTGGCCAATGGCGACGAAGCGTCTTGCGCGGTCAGGCGCGGTGCCGAAATTTCGCATGGCCTGTCGCTGCTGACGGTCGCCGCCAATTGCCGCCGGATTTTACCTGGCATCGAGCGCGCGAAATTCTGGCGAGAGCAGGACGACGGCACGGTCACCTTCAGCGCCGATGGCATCGACCCGATCGTCACTTTCGCGGTCGCCGACGGCGACGGCTACGAATCCTACGAGCCGGCCTTGCCGCTGCTGTCGCTGGCCGCCGCCGCTCCCTGATTTCTGGTTTATTCCGCCGCGGCTCTTGCGCCGGCTTTCGCCGCCGCATGCAGGCGCACGGCATCGCCGAAGGCACGGAAGATCTTGGCCGAAGTATCGTCCGACTTGACCCAGTATTCGGGATGCCATTGAACGCCGACCGCGAACGCGCGGGCGTCGCGAACCGAAACTGCCTCGACGGTGCCGTCGGCGGCGACCGCCTCGACCTGCAGCTTCGGGCCGAGCCGGTCGATCCCCTGGCGGTGCAATGAATTGACCTTGATCTCGCCGGCGCCGAAGACGCCCGCGAGACAGCTGTCGGGCTTGATCGAAATGGTCTGGTGGATGGCGAAGCGCTCATCCTGGTTGTCGCTCACCGGCGCGCGGTGGTCGAGCGACCCCTCGCGCTCCTGGATTTCGGTTCCCAGCGTGCCGCCCAGCGCCACATTCATCTCCTGGATGCCGCGGCAGATGGCAAGCAGCGGCACGCCCCGCTCGATCGCCCTGCGGATCAATGGCAGCGTGGTGGCGTCGCGGGCCGGATCGTAGGGACCGTTGGCCTCGCTGGCGTCGCCGCCATAGAGCGAGGGATGCACGTTGGATTTCGAGCCGGTGACCATGACGCCGTCGACGCAGGACAGCAGCTCGTCGAAATCCAGCCGGTCGCCGAAGGACGGCACCAGCACCGGGAATACGCCGGCGCCCGAGAGCGCCGCCTCCAGATATTGCTGCGGGGCGGCATGCCAGGTGTAGTTGTCGAACTGGCGGACGTCGGTCGATATGGCGACGAGCGGCTGCTGCATTTTTGATCCCGGGTTCCATTGGGTGCGGGGACATGTTCTGCCTCTAAAATAGGCGATCCGAAGGCGCTTTGCCATGGCAAGTTTTGTCGTGTCGCATGGGCCACGGCATTAGAGCGGCGTGTGTCCAATTGGACGCACAAAGTAAGCTCTAACGCTTTTGAAGCTACGCATCGTGCTTTCCGAAAATCGATTCCGATTTTCGGGCCGATGCGGTGCGTTAGACTATAGTTGCAGGAGGAGCGCTTGGTTCGGCTGCCGTGCTGGACTCGACTTCTTGCCTGTGTATTGTCTCCGCCAAGCCGGCCGGGGCAATGAGGATTTCCCGAGCGTCGGTCTGTTGATCCAAAGGGAGGAACTTCATGGATCGTCGATCATTCATCCGCAAGGCCGGCATGACCGGTGTAGGCGCCGCGGCCGCTACCGCAGCGCTTGCCGCGCCGGCCATCGCCCAGTCCAATCCGAAGGTGACGTGGCGGCTGGCGTCGTCCTTCCCTAAATCGCTCGATACGATCTATGGCGGTGCCGAAGTCTTTTCCAAGATGCTGTCGGCAGCGACCGACGGCAATTTTCAGGTGCAGGTCTTCGCCGCCGGTGAACTCGTGCCCGGCCTGCAAGTCGCCGATGCCACCACCGCCGGCACTGTCGAGGCCTGCCATACAGTGGCATATTACTATTGGGGCAAGGATCCGACATGGGCGCTGGGCGCCGCCGTGCCGTTCTCACTCAATGCGCGGGGCATCAATGCCTGGCATTATTACGGTGGCGGCATCGACCTGTTCAATGAGTTTCTTTCCACACAAGGGCTTTTCGGCCTGCCGGGCGGCAACACCGGCGTGCAGATGGGCGGCTGGTTCCGCAAGGAGATCAACACCGTCGCCGACCTTTCCGGGCTCAAGATGCGTATCGGCGGCTTTGCCGGCAAGGTGGTGCAGAGGCTCGGCGTCGTGCCGCAGCAGCTCGCCGGCGGCGATATCTACCCCGCTCTGGAAAAAGGCACGATCGACGCTGCCGAATGGGTCGGCCCCTATGACGACGAGAAGCTCGGCTTCTACAAGGTCGCGCCCTATTACTACTATCCTGGCTGGTGGGAAGGCGGACCGACGGTTCATCTGATGTTCAACAAGGCGAAATACGAAGAGCTTTCGCCGGCTTACAAGTCGCTGGTCCACACCGCCGCGCAGGCGGCCGACGCCAACATGCTGCAGAAATATGATTATCTCAACCCGGCGGCGGTGAAGCGGCTGGTGTCCGGCGGCGCCAAACTGCGTCCGTTCAGCCAGGACATCATGGCGGCCTGCTTCGAAAAGGCGAACGAGGTCTATGCCGAGATGGAGGCCACGAATGCGCCGTTCAAGAAGATCTGGAACTCCATCAAGGCGTTCCGCAAGGAGCACTATCTCTGGGCGCAGGTAGCCGAATACAATTACGACACCTTCATGATGGTCCAGCAGCGCAACGGCAAACTGTAGGCGTTTCGATCGCTCTTCATTCAAAGAGACCTCGGGCTAGGTGTGATCCCGGGGTTTTTCCTTGTCCGGCGTCGGCGGCACAGTTTCTAACTTATGTTGGAGACGTCAATCGGCGAAAGCGGCTCAACGTCGCTGCGGCACCACCAGCACCTTGACCTCCCCCGGCGCGGGTGGGTTTGCGATAACGGCCGCAGCCTCCTCAAGCGTCACTTGCCTGGAGATCAGCTTGTCGATCTCGATCGCACCCGTGGCGATGAGTTGGGCCGCACGGCCGTGGGTGTAGGGATTGAGGAAGGAGCCGCGGACCCTCAACTCGCGGAACAGAAGATCGAAGGGCTCGAATGCCGCTTTCATGCCTTGCGGTGTCACGCCGACGATAATGACCGTGCCGCCGGCCCTGGTCAGCCGCATGGACTGTTCGACAGTGTCGCGCACGCCGGCACATTCGAACACCACGTCGACGCCGCCGGGCACCAGGCCTGACGGACCGGCGACCGCTTCGATGACATCGCCCGCGCCTGGATCGACCGTCGCCGTCGCTCCCAATTCCTCGGCAAGCGCGCGCCGCGAGGCCTGGCGTGTCGACAGGATGATTGTTCTTGCCCCAGCGAGCTTCGCCAGTTGCACGGTGAGCAGGCCGATCACGCCGCCGCCCAGCACGACAACCGAGGCGCCAGGCTTGATTTCGGCCAGGTCGACGCCATGCAGGCAGCAGCCAAGCGGCTCGCAGAATGCGCCATGCGTGGGTTTGAGGTCGCTGGGCAGCAGGAAGGCCTGTTGCTGCGGCAACAGGACATAGTCGGCGAAGCCGCCGTCGCGGTGGATGCCGATGGCGCTGAGATTGCTGCACAGATTGACCCGGCCGGCACGACAATGCGGGCAGCGACCGCAGGCAATATTGGGATCGCCGGTGACCCGGTCGCCGATGGAGTACCCCGATACAGCACCGCCCATCGCCTCGACGATGCCCGAAAATTCATGTCCCGGCGTCACTGGCGGTTTGCAGGGGAACTCGCCATGGAACAGATGACGGTCCGTGCCGCACACGCCGCAAGCCTCGATCCGCACCAGGAGATCGTTCGGTCCGGGGCTGGGCTTGCCGGCCTCGCGCAGGACGATACTGCCCACCGCCTCCAGGCGCATTGCTTTCATGATGCTCATCCGGCTCACCTTAATTGAAGCTCGGCGGTTGCGACAGATCCGGCGCCGGCGCCGCCGGTTTGGCTGGTGGCGTGTCGCCGAAATTCGGCGGCTGCGACAAGTCCGGTGCAGCCGGCGCGGCCGGGGCCGTGCCGTCATTGGCCGGTGGCGGTGTCCCGAGCGGCGACAGGCCGATGCCAGGCGTTTCCGGCACCTGGTAATCGATGGTGCCGGGGTCGATCGGTGTGCCCTTGTAGCGCATCACCATCTGCGGGAAGGCGATGGTCAGCCCGATCATGATGACCTGGATGCAGACGAAGGGCACCGCCCCCCAATAGATCTGGCCGGTGGTTACCGGCGCGATCTGCTTGCCGGTGAGGCGGTCGAGATAGGGCACGCGCGCGGCGACCGAGCGCAGGTAGAACAGCGCGAAGCCGAAGGGCGGATGCATGAAGGAGGTCTGCATGTTGACGCCAAGCAGCACGCCGAACCAGATCAGGTCGATGCCGAGCCTGTCGGCGGCAGGCGCCAGCAGCGGCACGATGATGAAGGCGAGTTCGAAGAAATCGAGGAAGAAGGCGAGCAGGAACACAAGGATGTTGACACCGATCAGGAAGCCCACTTCGCCGCCAGGCAACGAGGTCAGAAGGTGCTCGACCCAGACCTGTCCATTGACGCCGTAGAAGGTGAGCGAAAACACCCTTGCGCCGATCAGGATGAACAGCACGAAGGACGACAGCCGTGTCGTCGAGGCCAGCGCCTGCTTGATCACATCGAGCGACAGCCGACCTTTCATCGCCGCCATGGCCAGGGCGCCGACCGCGCCCATGGCGCCGCCCTCCGTCGGGGTGGCTATGCCGAGGAAGATGGTGCCCAGCACCAGGAAGATCAGCGCCAGCGGCGGGATCAACACGATCACCACTTGCTGCGCCAGCCGCGACATCATGTTGACGTTCAGGCGTTTGTCGGCGACCGCCACGATATAGATCAGGATCACGCCGACGCTGGCGCCGAGGATGTCGGCATTGTTGCCATGCGCCGGCACCAGGTAGCGATAGGCGGCGTAGGAAACCACGACCGCCGCCAGCAGCGCCGCAAGCAACGACAGCACACCGTGGCCGAGCGTGCGCGCTTCCAGCGGCAAGGCCGGCATCGACTTCGGCCGGACGATCGACATGATCAGGATGTACAGCGTGTAAAGGCCGGTCAGAACCAACCCGGGGATCAGCGCACCGGCATACATGTCGCCGACCGAGCGGCCAAGCTGGTCAGCCAGCACGATCAGCACCAGCGAAGGCGGGATGATCTGGGCGAGCGTACCCGATGCGGCGATGACGCCTGACGCCACTCGCCGGTCATAGCCGTAGCGCAGCATGATCGGCAGCGAGATCAGCCCCATGGCGATGACCGACGCCGCCACGACGCCCGTCGTCGCCGCCAGCAGCGCGCCGACGAAGATCACGGCATAGGCAAGTCCGCCGCGGATCGGCCCGAACAACTGGCCGATCGTGTCGAGCAGGTCCTCGGCCATGCCCGACCGTTCAAGCACGATGCCCATGAAAGTGAAGAACGGGATCGCCAGCAGCGTATCGTTCGACATCACCCGGCTGCCGTAGAAATTGTCCGGAAGCGCATAGAGCAGCGGCCAGGCGAGATTGATCGCTCCGCCCGAATAGGGCGTCAGCAGCACGCCGATGAAGAAGAACAGCAGGCCGTTGGCGGCAAGCGAGAAGGCGACGGGATAGCCGATCAGCAGGAAGATGATCAGCGAGGCGAACATGATCGGCGCCATGTTCTGGGCGATGAACTCCATCACGAGCGCACCTCTCCGGCGAGCGCCTTCGCTTCGTCGGCGAGCGCCTTGGCTTCGAGCTCGGCCTGTTCATGCACCGATATGAATGGGTTGGGATCGTCCATGTCGCCGCGCATGATGGCGATCTTCTTGATGATCTCGGAGATGCCCTGGAGCGCCAGCAGGAAGAAGCCGGCCAGCAGGATGGCCTTGGCCGGCCAGATGATCAGCCCGCCGGAATTGTTCGACATTTCGCCGCTGCGGAAGGACAGCGACACATAGGGAACGAAATAGATCACCATCAAGGTCACGAACGGCATCAGGAAGAAGAGGTGGCCGAGAAGGTCGATCCAGTGCTGCACGCGGCGCGGAAACATGCCGTAGACGATGTCGATACGGATATGTTCGTTCTGCTTCAGCGTGTAGGCGGCGGCGAGCATGAAGGCGGCGCCGAACAAATACCACTGAAGTTCCAGCCAGGCGTTCGAAGACGTATCGAACACCTTGCGGATGATGGCATTGCCGGCGCTGACCAGAATCGAGATCAGAATCAGCCACGACACCCATTTGCCGATGAACTCGTTCACACGGTCAATGGTTCTGGATAGAGCGAGAAGCTCTGCCATGAGTTCCTCCCTTTTACGCATCGGCTCGAAATTCGGTGTCGATTTTCGGGAAGCACGATGCGTCACTCAAAGTGCCAGCACACGTCGATTCCCTCTTGTTTTCCGGCGCATCGCTGTGGCCCAACGGTATGCCGTGCGTGGCACGGCGGGTCAACACGGAGCGGGCCGGGTAAACAATCTTGTGAGGCGAGGGTGGGTGAAAACGGCCGGCTGACGGAACGTTATGCAACCAAAGTCTATCGGAAGCGGTTCAGGCAACCTTGCTTTGGTCGCGGCCGGCGCCGATCAGCACCAGCATGGCGACGAGGAACAGATACATCCAGGCGTCGCGCCACTCGACCGGGAAATAGCCGGCCCACAATGATTCGGCCATGCCGAAGGCGGCGGCACCGAGTGCCGCCCGTGGCGGCGAGAGATAGCCGCCCACCGCCGTCACGAACAGGATCTTCAGCCCGTAGACCAGGCCGGAGCCGAAGCTGATATTGCCGTAGTAGAGGCCGGCCATTATGCCGGCGAGCGCCGCACAAAAGCCACCGGCGAGCACCGCCTGCCGGAACACCGCGCGCACGTCGACGCCGCACATGGCCGCCGCCCTGGGGTCGTCGGACACGGCGCGCCAGCGCCGGCCGAAGCTCGACCGCGCGAAGGCGAAAGTGGCGAGCGCGACGGTTGCCACGACGACCGCGCAATCGAGCAACTGGATGAGCGTCAGCGTCGCCTTGAAGCCGGCGTTCTGCGCAAAGACAATCGGCTGGGCCAGCATCGGCGGCAGCCACAGATCGTGGGTGTCGGCGGCGATGCGGCTTGCCTCCGACAGGAGCAGCAATATGCCCAGCGTCGTCACCACGATCGCGTTCGGCGTGCGATCGGCCAGCGGCTCGAAAATGCTGCGCGACAGGATGTGGCTGATCAGCGCCGCGTAGAGGAAGGCCGCGACAATGCCGAGTGCGACCGCCGCGAACAGCGTCAGCCACAGCACCTGATAGCCGAAGGCCGCGGTCAGGATCATCGTCTGCCCGCAAAAGGCGAACAATGCGCCGTAGGCAAGGTTCGTGCGGTGCAGGATGCCGTTGGTCAAGACATAGCCAAAGGCAAGCAGCGCATAGAGCGCGCCCGAATGCAGCCCGTTCAGGACCTGCTGGAAAAAATACAGCATGAGCCAACCCAGAGCATGTCGCCCAAAGTGCCAAGCGGTCTTTGGGGCAGAGACATGCTCAACAACAGACGGGCTGCGGCGATCCGCGCCCAATGAAGATTTGCATCGTGGAATCTAACTTGTCAAATGCGATTGATAGGTTAGAAATTGCGCTCATGACGGTTGCCTGGACCCCGCATCGCTTCACCGGCGGCCTTCTGGCGCTCGACACAGCGAACACTGTCGTTATGCGCTGCGATCCCCGGAAAACCTTCGACCGGTTCAAAGACCCGGGCGAGATCGTCCGTTTCGCCGAGGCGGCAAGCGGCTTTCGCGCCACCGAGCTTGGCGGCAGGCGGCTGGCGGCGCCGTCGCCGGTGCGAATCGCGCCGGTCGTGCTGTCGATCCGCGAGGCCACCGACCGGCTGTTTCGCGGTGCGGTGTCGAAAGGCGCGGTCGCCACCACCGATCTGCCTTCCTTCCTGGGGGCCTGCGCTGATGGCCTGGCCGGCAGCCGCACTGAAATCGGCGCAGCTGGAAAGCCGTTCGGCGATCCGGCGACGCCGATCGCCTTCGAAGCGGCGCTGGCGGTTTCGGCGCTGTCGCTGTTGCAGCGCGACACCATCGCAAGGCTGAGGATCTGCCGCAATTGCACCTGGCTGTTTATCGACAGAAGCCGCAATTCCAGCCGCCTTTGGTGCGACATGGCGGTGTGCGGCAACCGTCAGAAGGCAAGCCGCCATTATCGCCGCCGCCGGACGGCGGCCAATGAGGTCGACAATGTCTAGATATCGTTCGCGCTCGATCCTGCTGGCGGCGACGCTGATTGCGGCCGTTGCGCTCGGCGCCTGCCGCGACACCGGCAAGGACGGTGAAGGCAGACTGTTCGAGATTTCCGGCAAGCTGTTCGTCTTCAACTACCGTCTCGCCAGGGCGACCTATGTCGTGACGCTGCGGCCCCTGCAGCCGATGGGGGAAGGCCAGGTCGCCGTCGCCAGCTTCCAGGATCCCGCCGGCGGCGCGCCCTTGGTGGTCGAGCAGAAGGTCTGGCCGAAGCTTGACAAGGTGACCCTGGAAAGCCCGGCGCTGACCTGCGTCATCAAGAACAAGCCCTATGCGATCGCCATCAGCATCAAGGGCTCCGACGGCGCCGTTCTGCAAAAGATCGACACCACGCTGATGTCGACGGAGGACCAGTCGATCCTGCCCGACCGGCCGCTGGTCATCGACCAGCTTTATACCGCCAATCCCGACCTTGCCGGCCATCCCGACGGCAAATTGCCGGGTGAGCCGAAGCCGGATTGTTCGAAGGGCATCTGACGCCGCTGCGCCGGTTCGAGCCAAAGCCGGAATTTTCGTGCGCCGGCTGGGCAAATCGTATGCGGTTTCTTATAGCATCGGGCGCGGACAGGATTGTTCGTTGCGCATTGCCTGGCAGCTTCGATTTTGTTTGACCTGCCCGGCAAGGGAAGAAACACTGTGCCCTCCAGCTCCGACGTTGGCTGCGCTTGCAAGTGTGGCCTCCGCAGAGGAAGTGCCTGATGACGCTGCTTGAAGTTGCGCTCGACGACAAGTTCGACCTCGGAAAGGAGCGCATCTTCCTTTCCGGCGCGCAGGCGGTCATCCGCATGCTTCTGATACAGCGTGAGCGCGACCGCCGGGCTGGCCTGAACACCGCCGGTTTCGTTTCCGGCTATCGCGGCTCGCCGCTCGGCGGCCTCGACATGCAGCTCTGGAAGGCGAGGAACCATCTCGCCCGATCCGGCATCGTCTTCCAGCCCGGCCTCAACGAGGAACTCGCCGCCACGGCCTGCTGGGGCTCGCAGCAGGCCGAACTGCTGGGCGAGGGCACGCATGACGGCGTCTTTTCGGTCTGGTACGGCAAGGGACCGGGCGTGGACCGCTCCGGCGACGTGTTCCGCCATGCCAACCTTGCCGGCTCGTCGAAACACGGCGGCGTGCTTGCCCTGATGGGCGACGACCACATGGCCGAATCCTCGACCAACGCGCACGCCACCGAATTCCTGTTCGTCGACACGATGGTGCCGATCCTCAATCCGGCCGGCGTCCAGGAGATCATCGACTACGGGCTCTACGGCTTTGCCATGTCGCGTTTCGCCGGCACCTGGGCGGCGATCAAATGCGTCAAGGACAACATCGAATCGACGGCCTCGGTCGATGCCTCGCTCGAGCGGCTGGACATTGTCGTCCCGGATTTCGACATGCCGCCCGGCGGCCTCAACATCCGCAACGAGATCGACATGCTCGGCCAGGAGGAGCGGCTGCATGAGTACAAGCGCGCCGCCGCATCGGCTTTCATCCATGCCAACGGGCTGAACCGGATCGTCTATTCGGGCGGCCGCAACCCGAAGCTTGGCATCGTCACCATCGGCAAGAGCTATCTCGACGTTCGCCAGGCGCTGGAAGACATCGGCGTCGACGAGGCCGCTGCCAACCGCATCGGTGTGCGGCTGTTCAAGGTCGGCTGCCCATGGCCGCTCGACCTGCAGCACATCACCGACTTTGCCCGCGGCCTCGATACCATCGTCGTCATAGAGGAGAAGCGCTCGCTGATCGAAGTGCAACTGCGCGAGAACCTCTACGGTACCGCCACGCAGCCGATTATCGTCGGCAAGAAGGATGAGCGCGGCGACTGGCTGTTCCCGGCCAAGGGCGCGCTCGACCCCAACGATATCGCCATTGCGCTCGGCGAACGCATCCTGCGCACCATCGGTCCGTCGGAAGAGATCGCCGCGCGGGTGGCGAAACTGCGCCAGTTCCAGGCGATGCTCGCCGACACCAGGGATATCGCCTCGCGCACGCCCTTCTTCTGCTCCGGCTGCCCGCACAATTCCTCGACCAAGGTGCCGGACGGCTCGCTCGCCGCCGCCGGCATCGGCTGCCATTTCATGGCGCTGTGGATGGACCGCAACACCGTCGGCTTCACCGCCATGGGCGGCGAGGGCGCGCAATGGGTCGGCCAGGCGCCGTTCTCGAAGCGCGACCACATCTTCCAGAATCTCGGCGACGGCACCTACAATCACTCCGGTGCGCTGGCGATCCGTTTCGCGCTGTCGACCGACGCCAACATCACTTACAAGGTCCTCTACAACGACGCCGTCGCCATGACCGGCGGCCAGCCGCATGAAGGCGGCCTGACCGTGGACATGATCGCCAGGCAAGTGCGGGCCGAAGGCGTCGAGCGCATCGCCATCGTCACGGACGAGCCGGACAAATATGCCGGCAAGGCAGAATTCCCCGCTGGCGCCGCCATCCATCACCGCGACGACCTCGACCTCGTCCAACGCGAACTGCGCACGGTCCGGGGCATATCGGTGCTGCTCTACGACCAGACCTGCGCCGCCGAAAAACGCCGCCGCCGCAAGCGCGGCACGTTTCCCGACCCCGACAAGCGCGTCTTCATCAACGAACTGGTCTGCGAGGGCTGCGGCGATTGCGGCGTGCAGTCGAATTGCGTCTCGATCCAGCCGGTCGAGACCGAATTCGGCCGCAAGCGCAGGATCGACCAGTCGAGCTGCAACAAGGATTTCTCCTGCGTCAACGGCTTTTGCCCGTCCTTCGTCACCGTCCACGGCGCGAGGATCAGGAAGGCCGAAGGCATTGCCGGCACCGCCGATCCGCTCGACGGCGTGCCGGCACCGGCCGAATTCCCGCTTGGCGAACAAGGCTGGGCGGCGATCATCGACGGCGTTGGCGGCACCGGCGTCGTCACTATCGGCGCGGTGCTCGGCATGGCCGCCCATATCGAGGACAAGGGCTGCGGCATGATCGACATGGCCGGCCTTGCCCAGAAGGGCGGCTCGGTGTTCACCCATGTCCGCATCGCCCGCAGTCCGGACGACATCCACGCGATCCGCGTTTCGGCGGGGAAGGCCGATCTGGTGCTCGGCTGCGATCTCGTCGTGTCGGGCGCCCAGAAGGTGCTCGCCGCGGTGCGCGAGGGCCACACCATCTTCCTCGCCAACACCGCCGAGATCATGCCCGGCGAGTTTACCCGCTCGGCCGATTTCTCGCTGCCTGTCGAGCGGCTGAAAAAGGCGATCCGCACCGCCGCCGGCGACGACAAGGCGCATTTCTTCGACGCCACCCGCACCGCCGCAGCACTGTTCGGCAGTTCGCTTGGCGCCAACATGTTCATGCTCGGCTTCGCCTTCCAGCATGGCGGGTTGCCGCTGTCGGCCGAGGCGGTCGAAAAGGCGATCGAGCTCAACGGCGAAGCGGTGGCGATGAACGTCTCGGCCTTCCGCTGGGGCCGTCGTGCCGCCCATCAGCCGGATTTCGTCCGCCGCCTGATTGCCCAGCCCGGCAAGGCTGCGCAGACGACCGCGATTGCCGGCACGCTGGACGACGTCATTGCCCGCCGCGTCGCTTTCCTCACCGCCTATCAGAACGCCGCTTATGGCAAGCGTTACGCCGGCAGACTGGCCGCATTGCGCCAGGCCGAGGCGAGGGCGGTGCCCGGCTCCAGCGATGTGACCGAGGCCGCCGCCAGGAACCTGTTCAAGCTGATGGCGATCAAGGACGAGTACGAGGTGGCGCGGCTCTACAGCGACGGTTCCTTCGCCGCGGAACTCTCAAAGCAGTTTCAGAGCTACGAGAAGCTCGAATTCCATCTCGCGCCGCCGATCATGGGCAGGCGCGGCAATGACGGCAAGCCGAGGAAGTCGAGCTTCGGTCCCTGGATGATGAGGGGTTTTCGCGTGCTGGCAGCGATGAAGGGCCTGCGCGGCACTGCCCTTGATCTGTTCGGCTATAGCGCCGAGAGGCGCATGGAGCGCCATCTTCTGGCCCAGTATGAGGCCGATCTGGAGTTGATCGCCGCAGCACTGGCGCCCGGCAGGATCGAGGCGGCGACAGCGCTTGCCTCGGTGCCGGCGCTCATTCGCGGCTATGGCCATGTCAGGCAGGCCAGTGCCGAAAAGGCCGCTGGCGAGCGCCTGAGGCTGCTCGAACGCCTGGCAAAGACCCCGGCGCGGCCGGAACTGGAGGCCGCCGAGTGATCGATACGGCTTGTTTACCTGATCGATAGTTTCCCTTGCGTCAACCGGCTGGCGGCGGCGGCCAAAAATGGCCTCTCTAAACCTTTCTTAAGGCGAATGTGACACTGCTTGGCTCCCCAGGGTTGGGATTCAGGCGTGAATCTGAAAAGAAAAAACGAGATCCCGGTCGACGTCTACATCCCGTTCGTGGAAACTCTGTTTCGCGACGGGCTGACGCTTTCGATCGGTATCGTGGCGCAGACGCTTCTGGTCATTCTGGTCTACTGGAAGACTATGCACCCGGCGTATCTTCTGGTCGCCGCCGGGCTAATCATCGTCGGCACGCTGCGCCTTCGCAACATCCGGAAATATAGAAGGCTTTCCTCTCCGAAGAGCTGGGAGGAAGCACATCGCCGCGAAAACGACTATATTGTTTTCGGCGCGATGCATGGCTTCATGCTAGGCGCCTTCTGTTTCATCGCCATCTATCTGGCACGCGACAACCCCGACAACTATGCCGAGATTGCCGCCATTTGTGTCACCCTGGCGTCGATTACGTCGATTGCCGGCCGCAACTATGGTTCGCCACGAATGGTCATGATCTTCATCGTGACCACCACATGGCCGATATCGCTCGGTTTCATCCTTCGCGGCGATGTCTACCACGTTGTACTCGGCCTGCTGTCAGCTCCCTTTCTGTTCGCGATCAAACGTTTCGCCGATGTTGTCCGTGAGGTCTTGTTTACCGCCCTGTCCGAGGAAAAGAAGGCGAACCGCATCGCCCAGCGTTTCAATCGCGCGCTGAACACCATGTCGCATGGCCTTGTCATGCTCGGTCCCGATGGCCGGGTGGCGGTGGCCAATGCCGAAGCCGCGCATCTGATGTCGCTCAAATCGCCCGACGCGCTGCTTGGGCGGTCGATCCATGGTCTCCTGATGCGCGGCGTTGCCGGCGGCATGCTGGCGCCGAAGGATTGCCGCTATATTGAAGCCCAGCTGACGCGCGCCCTGCGCGAGGGCCGCGACCGCAAGGTTCTCGTCTCGCTCGCCAACGGCCAGCACTATGAGTTCTCGGCCCGCGAAGGCAGCCAGGAACTGGGCGTCATTACCTTCGAGGATGTGACGGCCCGCGTTGAGGCGGAAGACAAGATCCGCTTCATGGCGCGTTACGACAACCTCACCGGCCTGCCCAATCGCGCCTATTTCCACGAGCTGGTGGGAGAGGCCATGGCGTCCGGCGACCATGATCGTCTGTGCGGGCTCGCCGTGCTCGATCTCGACGATTTCAAGAGTGTCAACGACACGCTTGGCCATCCGATCGGCGACGGTCTGATCTATGCCGTGGCGGAACGTCTGGCGGCGGTGGCGGGACCAGGCATCACCGTCAGCCGCTTTGGCGGCGACGAGTTCATGGTCTTCTTCGATCGCGTCGAGGACGAAAGCCATCTGAAAAGCAAGCTCGACGAGATCTTCCTCGACATGCAGGGCGAGGTCGATGTTGCCGGCCACGGGCTGCGCATCCAGGCCAGCGGCGGCGCCGTGCTGTCGCGGGTGAAGGATACCGATGTCGACGCCATGATCGTCAAGGCGGATCTCGCGCTCTACAAGGCTAAGGAGCTTGGCAAGAACAGCTGGCGGCTGTTCGAGGCATCGATGGATGCCGCGTTCCGCAATCGCCAGCTGATGAAGGCGGACCTGCGCAGCGCGGTGGAAGGCAAGGGGTTGCGGGTGGTCTATCAGCCGATCGTGGCGATGAGCACCATGCGCATCGCCAGTTGCGAGGCGCTGTGCCGCTGGGACCACCCCGATCTCGGTCCGATCTCGCCCAACGTCTTCATTCCCCTGGCGGAAGAAATGGGCATCATTTCGGAGATCAGCGCCTTCGTGCTCAATGCAGCGTGCACCGAATGCGCCAAATGGCCGGCCCAGACCAGCGTCTCGGTCAATCTGTCGGCCAAGGATTTCCGCAACCGCGACGTCATCCAGAAGGTTCGCGATGCGTTGGCCAGCTCCGGTTTGGCCGCGGACCGCCTGGAGATCGAAGTCACCGAGACGGCGCTGCTCGACGACAAATCGCTGACACGTCAGTATATCGAGGAATTGAAGCGGCTTGGTGTGCGCATCGCGCTTGACGATTTCGGCACCGGCTATTCGAGCCTGAGCTATCTCCACAAGCTGCCGCTCGACAAGATCAAGATCGACCGTTCGTTCCTGATGGACGTCACCCAGAACACCCGTTCGCTCGAACTGCTCAAGGGCATCGTCAACCTGTCGCGGCCGCTGGGGCTTTCGGTGACCGTCGAGGGCGTCGAAACCTTCGAGCAGCTCAAGATCCTGGCATTGCAGGTCAAGCCGGATCTGGTTCAGGGCTTCCTGTTCGGCTCGGCGCTCAGCGCCTCCGGCATCGAGACCATGTCGAGCACGGTCTGGCCTTTCGCCAAGGACATCAAGACGGCCAGAAAGGCGACGCGTCGCTGATTTTGGCAAAAACCCCCATATTTTAGTCTAATTTTACCGATTGTTAACCTTAACGACCGGTAAACGGTCTCCTACTTATTTTCACCTTTACATCTTTTGACCCTGTCGTAGTGTCTTAATCGCGGCGGCAGTACGGGGATTGAGTTCATGTGTGCCCAGTTGACTTCGCTTGGCCAGACGGCCGGGGCGGGCGGGAAAGATGCGTCCGATAGTATGTCAAGCTTTGCCAGGCATGTTTTGGCGCTGCTCGACAGGACAGAATACCGCCGCTGTGAAACCGGCGAGGATTTCGAAAACATCTACAGGCTGCGCTATAACGCCTATCGGATGAACGATTTGGTGCCCGAGAATGCGTCCCGCCAGGTCCATGACGAATTCGATGAGCTTCCGAATTGCCATACGTTCGGTATCTACATCGACGACAGGTTGGTCAGCACGATGCGCCTGCACAATGTGTCAGCCGACAACCCGGCGTCGCCGGCACTCAGTGTCTACAGGGATTTGTTGACGCCGCGTCTGGCGGCCGGCGAGGTCTTTATCGACCCAAGCCGTTTTGCCGTGGACGCCGAATGGTCGCGGCTTTATCCGCAGATCCCCTATGTCACCTTGCGCCTTGCCGGCATGGCGTGCTTCCATTTTGGCGCGCCTTATTGCATATCCATGATCCGTGAAGATCACGCGGCTTTCTACAAGCGTATCTATCGAGCGCGGCCTATCGGTGATGCACGTCCTTATGCCGGCGTGATCAATTGTTTCGCGCTGCTCTATCAAGCCGACGTCCTGGCGATCAAGAATGAGACCTACGCCCGGTTCCCGTTTTTCCGCTCGACGCCCATGGAACGGCGCCTGATGTTCGGCAAACCGCCGGCTGGCGAGCTCGCGCCGCTCACCATCCTGCCTACGGCCAAATATTTTCGCGAAGCCGCCTGAGGTTCTTCACGGTTTTTTGCGGTGCGGTTGTGGAGCCTTCCGGCTGCTTCGGCGTTTTAGCTGGCGCCGATGGCGCGATGGACGACATCAATCTGCCCGCTTCGCGCTAGTCGATCGAAAGGATCCCACATGACCATCTCCACGCTCGCGCTTACCCCGCTGATTTCCCTGATCGCCGGCGTGCTGATCCTGATCATGCCGCGGCTGTTGAACTATATCGTCGCCCTCTATCTGATCGTCGTCGGCCTGCTCGGGCTGTTTCCGCAGCTCGCCGGTTGAGACACCGGGCCTTCGCGGAAGATCCTTCGCAGGCAGCTTCAACTTTCCTTTGAGGCAGTTGTCGCCGGCGATGCGGCAATAGCGCCATTGCCCTCGGCCCGGCTTTTCGCTATGTGCCTGAAAGATGTCTTCGAAGGGGTTATTCCTATGGCTGATCACACGCCGACCGGTCCTGTCGAACTGGGCGCGAAGATGGACTATGCCGAGCACGACCGCACCTATGCGGGCTTTGTCACGCTCGCCAAATATGGGTCGCTCTTTTGCGCTGCGGTGCTCCTGGCGATGGCTTTCGGCTTCTTTGCGGGCGGCTTCTTCTCGGCGACCATCCTGTTCGTTCTGATCCTCGCCGTCGGCGCCTTCATTCTCCGGTAGATTTTTCAAAAAAACCCTTGCCGTGACGTCGCCGGCAACCCGGCTGGCGTGTTGCGCAAACAGGTTCCAGCCGAAAGGATCATGCGGTGGGACAGACGGTTTTCATCCCTCGTGAGCTCGATGCGAACGAGCCGCGCGTCGCGGCATCGCCCGATACGGTGAAGCGCCTGGCGGGGCTGGGCCTCGACGTGGTCGTCGAAAGCGGCGCCGGCACTGCCTCGCGCATTCCCGACGAGGAGTTCGCCAAGGCGGGCGCCGCGATCGGCAAGGCCGGCGATGTCGCCAGGGCCGACGTGGTGCTGAAGGTGCGCCGCCCGACGGACGCCGAACTGAAGGGCTATAAATCCGGCGCCGCCGTCATCGCCATCATGGATCCCTATGGCAACGATGTCGCCGTCGCCGCGCTGGCCAGGGCAGGCGTCACCGCCTTCTCGATGGAATTCATGCCGCGCATCACCCGCGCCCAGTCGATGGACGTCTTGTCCTCGCAGGCCAACCTTGCCGGTTACCAGGCGGTGATCGACGCCGCTGCCGAATATGACCGGGCGCTGCCGATGATGATGACGGCCGCGGGCACGGTGCCTGCGGCGAAAGCCTTCATCATGGGCGTCGGCGTCGCCGGCCTGCAGGCGATCGCCACGGCAAGACGGCTTGGCGCGGTCGTCACCGCCACCGACGTGCGGCCGGCGGTGAAGGAACAGGTGCAGTCGCTCGGTGCAAAGTTCCTGGCGGTCGAAGACGAGGAGTTCAAGGCGGCCGAGACCGCTGGCGGCTACGCCAAGGAGATGTCGAAGGAGTATCAGGCCAAGCAGGCGGCGCTGACCGCCGAGCACATCGCCAAGCAGGATATCGTCATCACCACGGCGCTGATCCCGGGCCGTCCGGCGCCGAAGCTGGTCTCGGCGGCGATGGTAGCGTCGATGAAGCCGGGTTCGGTAATCGTCGACCTCGCGGTCGAGCGCGGCGGCAATGTCGAGGGCGCCGTGCCGGGTAAAGTGGTGACCACGGCCAACGGCGTAAAAATCGTCGGCCATCTCAACGTGCCGGGCCGTGTCGCGGCCTCCGCTTCGCTGCTCTATGCCAGGAACCTGTTTGCCTTCCTCGAGACGCTGGTCGACAAGACGACGAAGCAGCTTTCCATCAAACGTGACGACGAATTGGTCAAGGCAACGATGCTGACCGACGGCGGCAAGGTCGTGCATCCGGCCTTCGCCAAGGCGACGGTGGAGCCGCCAAAGGGCCAACATGTCGAACCGGCGGCGATCCCGGCAACGACAATGGTTGCCGATGCATCCGTGAAAAAAACCGCGCCGAAAAAGACAGCCGACAAAAGATCCGCCACGGGCAAGTCCGCTGCCCAGAAGTCCGCCGGTAAGCCGAAGGGGATCGCGTGATGGACCAGACCTTGCAGAAAGCCCTCGACCAGCTCGACCAGGCAAGTGCCGCCGTCCGGCTGGCGGTGCAGAACCTGGCCAATGCGCCCGGCGCTGATGCCGCGGGTGACGCCGCGTATGCGCTGTCCGGCGGCGCCATCGACCCCTTCGTCTTCCGCTTCGCCATTTTCGTGCTGGCGATCTTCGTCGGCTATTATGTCGTCTGGTCGGTGACGCCGGCGCTGCATACGCCGCTGATGGCGGTCACCAACGCCATCTCCTCGGTGATCGTCGTCGGCGCGCTGCTTGCCGTCGGCATCGCGGCCTCCGGCATTGCCGCCGGCTTCGGCTTCGTCGCGCTGATGCTGGTCTCGGTCAACATCTTCGGCGGCTTCCTCGTCACCCAGCGCATGCTGGCCATGTACAAGAAGAAGGACAAGTAAGAGCGCCATGAACGCCAACTTCGCCTCCTTCCTCTATCTGGTCTCCGGCATCCTGTTCATCCTGGCGCTGCGCGGCCTGTCGCATCCGACCACCAGCCGCCAGGGCAATATGTACGGCATGATCGGCATGGGTATTGCCATCGCCACCACGCTGGCGCTGGCCACCCCATCTGTCGGCCGCTTCGGCCTGATCGTGCTTGGCCTCGCCATCGGCGGCGGTGTCGGCGCGGTCACCGCGCGGCGCATCGCCATGACCTCGATGCCGCAATTGGTCGCCGCCTTCCACTCGCTGGTCGGCCTTGCCGCCGTGATGGTGGCCGCGGCCGCCATCTACGCGCCGGAAAGTTTCGGCATCGGCACGGCGGGCGACATCCATGCCCAGGCGCTGGTCGAGATGAGCCTTGGTGTGGCCATCGGCGCCATCACCTTCACCGGCTCGGTCATCGCCTTTTTGAAGCTCGACGGCCGCATGTCGGGCAAGCCGATCATGATCGGTGGTCGCCACTTCATCAACGCAGCACTCGGCATCGCGCTGATCGTGCTGATCGTGCTGCTGGTCACCACCGAATCCAAGCTGATCTTCTGGCTGATCGTGGCGGCTTCGCTGGTCCTCGGCATCCTCTTGATCATCCCGATCGGCGGCGCCGACATGCCGGTCGTCGTCTCGATGCTGAATTCCTATTCCGGCTGGGCAGCGGCGGCGCTTGGGTTCACGCTCGGCAACCTGGCGCTGATCATCACCGGCGCGCTGGTCGGCTCGTCGGGCGCCATCCTGTCCTACATCATGTGCAAGGGCATGAACCGCTCGTTCATCTCGGTGATCCTCGGCGGCTTCGGCGGCGAAACGGCAGCGGCGGCCGATGACGGCATCGAGCGCACCGTCAAGCAGGGCTCGGCCGATGATGCCGCCTATCTGATGATGAACGCGCAGAAGGTCATCATCGTGCCCGGCTACGGCATGGCGGTCGCCCAGGCGCAGCACGCGCTGCGCGAGATGGCCGACAAGCTCAAGGCCAATGGCGTCGACGTCAAATACGCCATCCACCCGGTCGCCGGCCGCATGCCCGGCCACATGAACGTGCTCCTGGCGGAAGCCAACGTGCCCTACGACGAAGTGTTCGAACTCGAGGACATCAACTCCGAATTCGCGCAGGCCGATGTCGCCTATGTCATCGGCGCCAATGACGTCACTAATCCTTCGGCCCGCGACGACAAGTCGTCGCCGATCTACGGCATGCCGATCCTCGACGTCGACAAGGCCCGCACCTGCCTGTTCGTCAAGCGCTCGCTCGGTTCTGGCTATGCCGGCATCGACAACACGCTGTTCTACAAGGACGGCACCATGATGCTGCTCGGCGACGCCAAGAAGATGACCGAGGAGATCGTCAAAGCCATGGATCACTGATCTGGATGGGCCGACAAACATGGCTCACAATGAGGGATGCAGTCGAGGAATTCACGAAATCGATTGGCCCCTCCATCGTCACCGGCGGTCAGCTTTCGCGGCAACACTGCCGCGCTCGCTGGTCCAAGCGTTGATCATCGAGACAATAGCCTCCCGGATCCAGCGTTGGCCGCTATGTCCGTGACCGCGCTCGTGCCACACCATGCCCACCGCGAACCCTTCCACGGGAAACGGACAGTCGATCAGTTTCAGCTTGTCGGCCCGGTCGTGGACCAGCTGTTCCGGGACCAGGGCCACGAAGTCGGACTGGGCCACGATCTCGGGAACGAACAGGAATGAAGCCGCCGACAGCACCACATTGCGACTGTGTCCAAGCGCAGCCATGGCGGTGTCAACCGGGGTGATGAAGTCACCTCCGATCAGGGACACGATCACATGCTCCAATCGAGCATATTCCTTGACCGTGATCCGGTCCTGCAGCTGCGGATGGTCGCGACGGCCGATAAGCACATAGCGCTCGTCGAACAGGTGTCTCGTGCGAAGACTTGGCGGCGCGGCTTGCGGCGTCATGAGCGCCAGGTCGACATCGCCGCGCCCCATCTGTGCTTCCAGTTGCGGCAAATCAAGATTGCGCATCGCCACACGCACCCCGGGCGCACTCGCCCTGAGTTTCATGACAAGCGGTCTGACGATCGCCGCCTGCAGATAGTCGGTGCAGGCGATGGTGACCGTCAACCTGGCCCTTGATGGGTCGAAGTTTCGGTTGGTGGCGACAGTCGAGCGAACTTGATCAAGGGCATGGCGCAATGGGTCGAGCAGTTCGACTGCCTTGGCGGTCGGCGTCATCCCGCGCTGCACGGGAATGAGCAGCGGGTCATCGAACACATGCCTAAGGCGATTGAGCTGGGCACTGACCGCCGGTTGACTGAGGTGCAGGCGCGCGGCCGCCTTGGTCACGTTCTGCTCTACCAGCAACGCTTCCAGGGTGATCAGCAGGTTCAGGTCGAGGCGTTTGCTATCCATAATTTGGATGGTAGCCAAATATTCTTGCGATTTCCAATATAGCTCAGGGCAACGGAAACTCCATGGGCCAAGAGTAAAAGGCGACCCGGTTGGGCGCTCCGGCTGCATTAGGCAGGAGTGCACGAAACGGCTCCTTTCATCCCGGCGGTCTCAAATGGAGAATGAAATCATGAAGAAGACCGTTCTGATCGTTTATGCACAACCTGAACCCACATCGCTGACCCGCCACCTCGTCAATGTCGGTGTCGAGGCGCTTGAGGGGCAAGGGCACAAAGTCCTGCTGTCGAACCTGTACGGCATGAACTGGAAGGCCACGTTCGATGAGCATGACTTTCAGTCCCGCCTCGACCCGAGCCGGCTTGGGTTCATTGCCGAGTCCGAGCATGCCTACGGCAACGGGCTGCAGACCGCGGATGTCGAAGCCGAACAGGAAAAAATCAGCGCCGCTGACGCCGTGATACTGCAGTTTCCGCTTTGGTGGTTCGGCATGCCGGCGATCCTCAAGGGCTGGGTCGACCGCGTCTTTGCATACGGCCTAGCGTATGGCTTCAAGGGCGCCGGCAACAAGTATCGCTACGGCGATGGTGCCCTCAAGGGCAAGCGGGCAATGTTGTCCGTGATGGTCGGCGGTCCGGAGAAAGACTATTCGCCGCGAGGCATCAACGGGCCGCTCGAGCAGTTGCTCTTTCCCATCACCCACGGCACGCTGTTCTTCCCCGGCATGGGCGTGCTGCCCACCCATGCCGTCTATGGAACCGGAAGCATCACGGCGGAAGGAGTGACAGCGGCGGAGGAAGGTTGGCGTCTTCGTCTCGAAGGTCTTTTCGAGGACGCGCTCATTCCCTTCCGGTCGCAAAATGGCGGGGATTATCCGGACGCCCACGTCCTAGCCAGTCATGTTGCCGTAGGTCAAAGCGGATTGCTAGCGCATATCGCGGGCAGGCAACTTGCCCCGCGATCCGCTGAGACGGCCCTTCAACCTATTGATATTGGAGCGTGATGTGAAGACCGTCGTGATATTGACCAGGCGGCCAGGTGCCGCCACGGACGACCTGGCGAGGCTTCACCGGGCAGAGCTTCTGGCTGCGTGGACGGGCATCGCGACCGGTTCCGTGCGTGCGATCCATGGGTTGCAGGAAGGAGGCGGCGCGGTACTGGAGATGGAGACGAGCACGATGGACGAGGTCAAGAGCTTCGTCGAGTCCTTGCCCTATGTGGATCAGGCGTTGCTTGACGTGCGGTATTGCCCGCTCAAGCCGTTTGTGGGCTTCGCGGATCTTTTCGCACCCGCCTGAGCCCCGAATCCCCTCTCTCTATGGCTGCTTCGATGCCGTCGCCTTTTTCGCGGGGCGCGCCTGTCCGCCCCGTGCGTCAAGCGCTCGCTCGGCTCCGGCTATGTCGGCATCGACATACGCTGTTCTACAAGGACGGCACCATGATGCTGCTCGGCGACGCCAAGAAAATGACGGAAGAGATCGTCAAGGCCATGGACCACTGATCTGGAAGCAAATCCAATCGGTCCAATGCATGCCGCCCAAAAGTGTGCAGCGGTTTTTGGTGGCAACGACATGCATAAAAACAAAGGCTTAAAGTGCGTGAATCGCACGAGACGCACTTCAAGAAAAAGCCCGGCGGAGATGAACTGACCCCCGAAGGTTGTGTCCAACTTTCGGGGGTCAGTTCAAGAAGCAGGGCTTTTTCTTGGCCTGCCGCCGGTTTTGAAGCTACGATGGCAAGTTCTCGTCGATAGCATCACCGACGGAGGTGCCGGTGCCCGACTCTCAGCCTGTCGCATCGCCGGTCACCAACCCGCCGGCTTCCGCGAAGGCGCCGCGCAAGCTTAGCCAGGCGGTGGTCATCGTGCATGGCATGGGTGAACAGCGGCCCATGGACACGCTGAGAGCGTTTGCCCAGGCTGTCTGGAGCCATGACCCCGCCCGCGCGCCGTTCTATGCCCATGTCGCCGATCCGGCCGACCCCTTAGGCGAGAAGATCAACCAGAGCTGGATCACGCCCGACAGCCGGACGAACTCGCACGAGCTTCGCCGGATCACCACTCCTTACGATGTCGATGGCCGCCGTACCGATTTCTATGAGCTTTATTGGGCCGACATCACGCAAGGCACGACGCGGGGCCGGCTTGCGGCCTGGGTGACAAACCTGCTCTGGCGCAAACCCGCCGACATTCCGCGCGACGCCCGCGGGCTCTATGTCGTCACGTTTTTGGCCGTCATAGCCGTCCTCGCAGCGTCTTTCGCGCTCGCGGCCTCGGCCTGGCAGGGCTACATCTCCTGGGCCACCGGCATGGTCGTCACCATCCTGGCATCGTTGGTCATCTGGGCCGTGGACCGGTTCGGCCTGCCCTACTTCGGCGATGTCGCCGCCTATGTGCGTGCCGAAGCGGCGACGGTCGAGAAGCGGGCGCTTGTCCGCGAACGTGGCCTGACGCTGCTGAAGCAACTGATGACGGACGACAGCTACGACCGCATCGTGCTGGTCTCGCACAGCCTCGGATCGGTCATCGCCTATGATCTGCTGCAGATTTTGTGGGCCGATTTCAGGCCGCGAAAGCTGGAAGCCGCCCGCGACAAGGCGAGATTGAAGGCGATCCGCGCCATCGATAAGGCTACGCTTAAGGCAGATGGCTCCGCCTGGCCCGACAGATTGGACGACCTTTCCGGATTCCGGCGCGATCAATGGGAACTCTACAGGCAACTCCGGATCAGGAGTGCCGACCATCCGATGCCGTGGAAGATCAGCGATTTCGTCACGCTCGGCAGCCCGCTGACCCACAGCGAATTTCTGGTGACCTACAATCTCGCCGAATTCAGGCGCGGCATTGCCGAGCGGCTGTTCTCCGCCTGCCCTCCGGTCGGCGAAGGAGCGACCGGCACCATGCTTTATGAGGAAGGCCACAGCCCGTCAGGCAAGCGGCAGCGGGCGGTGCATCATGGCGCAGTGTTTGCCGCGACGCGCTGGACCAATATCTTCGACCGGGGCAATGGCTGGCTGACAGGCGATCCGATCTCCGGACCGATGGCGGAAAATTTCGGTCCGGGCGTGGAGAGTATCCAGGTCGAGTTGCGCGGTTTGCGTGGCCGCGTCTTCACGCACACGCTCTACTGGTCGCTGAAGGCGACCGGCGTGGAGGTCGCCGCGCCCGCCGGTACTCCGCCGCGCTCGCATCTTGCCGTGCTACGCGACGCGGTCGATCTCGGCCGCAAGCTGGAGGCAAGCCAGGCGGTGTCGATGACAAGTCCGCAGGCGTAGAAACGGATCGCGCCTCAAATATCCAGATTGGCCACCGACAGCGCGTTGTCCTGGATGAATTCGCGCCTGGGCTCGACCTCGTCGCCCATCAGCCGCGAGAACAGACTGTCCGCGTCGGTTGCGTCATTGACCTTGACCTGCAGCAGCGAGCGCACGTTCGGGTCCAGTGTGGTTTCCCAGAGCTGCTCGGCATTCATTTCGCCGAGGCCCTTGTAGCGCTGCATGGTCAGGCCCTTGCGGCCGGTGGCAAAGACCGCGTTGAGCAGCGCCAGCGGTCCCGAGATGGTCTCGGAGACATCCTTGCGGCGCAGCGCCGGCGGCGTCCCGTACACGTCGGCCAGCCGCGGTGCATAGCGGTCGAGCTGGCGCGCGTCGGCCGAATTGATCAGCCCGAGATCGAGCTGCGCGAATTCCTTGACGCTGCGCACCGTGCGCTCGAACACATAGCCGCCGACGCCTTCGTTCGAGGTCGACATGCGGCCGCTCCAGCCGCGCTCGGTGTCCTCGGCGATGATGTCGAGGCGCTTGGCGACACGGTCGGCCATGGCGTTGGCGCGGCCGAGATCGGCAAGCACATCGGGGTTGAGCGCGCCGGCGATCGCCGCCTGCTCGACCACGCCTCTATTATAGCGTGTGTGGAGCCCGTTGATCAGCTGCCGCACCGCCAGCGCATCGTCGATGGCGGCGCGCAGGTCCTGTCCTGTCCGCACCTCGCCGGAGCCAAGCGAAAGCGAGGCTTCTTCCAACCCGGAATTGATCAGAAACTCCTCGAAGGCACCTTCGTCCTTGATGTATTGCGAACTCTTGCCGCGCGTCACTTTGTAGAGCGGCGGCTGGGCGATGTAGAGGTGGCCGCGCTCGATCAGTTCCGGCATCTGCCGGAAGAAGAAGGTCAACAGCAAGGTCCGGATATGAGCGCCGTCGACGTCGGCGTCGGTCATCAGGATGATCTTGTGGTAGCGCAGCTTGTCGGCATTGAACTCGTCCTTGCCGATCGAGGTGCCGAGCGCGGTGATCAGCGTGCCGATCATATCGGAGCCAAGCATGCGGTCGAAACGCGCGCGCTCGACATTGAGGATCTTGCCACGCAAGGGAAGGATGGCCTGGTTTTGCCGTGAGCGGCCGCCCTTGGCCGAGCCGCCGGCCGAGTCACCCTCGACGATGAAGATTTCGGATTTCGCCGGGTCCCGCTCCTGGCAGTCGGCCAGCTTGCCGGGCAGCGAGGTGACGCCGAGCGAGCTCTTGCGGGTGATGTCGCGCGCCTTGCGCGCGGCCTCGCGCGCCGCCGCGGCCTGGATCACCTTCTCGATGACCACCTTGCCCTCGGTCGGGTGTTCTTCCAGCCAGGTGCCGAGCGCCTCGTTGACCAGCCCTTCCACCACCGGGCGGACTTCCGACGAGACCAGCTTGTCCTTGGTCTGCGAGGAGAATTTCGGGTCGGGAACCTTGACCGAAAGCACCGCTGTCAGGCCCTCGCGGCAATCGTCACCGATCAGCGAGACCTTTTCCTTCTTGGTCAGGCCCGAGGAATCGCCATAGCCGGTGATCTGGCGCGTCAGCGCGCCGCGAAAGCCGGCCAGATGCGTGCCGCCATCGCGCTGCGGGATGTTGTTGGTGAAGGCCAGCACATTCTCGTGGTAGCTGTCGTTCCACCACATGGCGACCTCGACGGTGATGCCGTCGCGCTCGGCCTTGATGGCAACCGGCTTGTCGATCAGCGGCTTCTTGACCCGGTCGAGATACTTGACGAACTCCTCCAGCCCGCCGTCATAATGCAGCTCGTGGCGCACGATGTCGGCATGGCGCGCATCGGTCAGCACGATGCGCACGCCCGAATTCAGGAAGGCAAGTTCGCGCAGCCGGTGCTCCAGCGTGGCGAAGTCGAACTCGACCATGGTGAAGGTTTCGGCCGACGGAAAGAAAGTGATCTCACTGCCGCTGCGCCCCTCATAGGTGCCGGCAACCTTGTGCTGCTCATAGCTGCCGGTGACTTTCAGCGGCGCGTCGGCATTGCCATGCGTAAAGCTCATCTCGAAGATCTGGCCGTTGCGGCGGATCTTCAGCCTCAGCCAGGCCGACAGCGCGTTGACCACCGAGACGCCGACGCCATGCAGGCCGCCGGACACCTTGTAGGAATTCTGGTCGAACTTGCCGCCGGCATGCAGCTGCGTCATGATCACTTCGGCCGCCGAAATGCCTTCGCCGGTGTGGATATCGGTCGGAATGCCACGGCCATTGTCGATAACCGTCACCGAACCATCGGGGTTGAGCGTCACCGTGACGAGGTCGGCATGGCCAGCCAAAGCCTCGTCGATGGCGTTGTCGACCACCTCATAGACCATGTGATGCAGTCCCGAGCCGTCGTCGGTATCGCCGATATACATGCCGGGCCGCTTGCGCACGGCATCCAACCCCTTCAAAACCTTGATGGAATCGGCGCCGTACTCGGCCTCAGCGCCGTTGGCGTTGTCGATCTGGTCGCTCATGAAAACCTGTCTGATTGATGCCGCTTGTCCAGCGCGAGAATGTGGCTGCGAATCGCGCCGCTTTGATGTCCTAGATATAGGCACAAAAGGCGGTTTTTCCAAGGTTTGCAGGCATTTCCGGCGGGGATGAGGCGGTCGAGCACGATCAGCGCGAGCGAGCCGGCTGTCCCGGCGAAAATTGGCGTCCGCGTTCGGTCACATGGACGCCCGCCTTGCCAGTCGCTACATTGAGGATCGCCAGCGGAGCACGCCATGGACAGTCAGCCCGCCCCCTTCGTCCCGCCGGCGCCGAAGCCGCGCACCTCGCCGCCTTCGACGCTGGAGATGATCCGCATCGTCTACCGCAATCCGCTCGAACTGTGGGGCGAGCCGACCTACAACGAACCCTGGATATCGGTGACCGGCGTTGGCGGGCCATTGGTCGTCGCCAACGATCCCGGCCTCATCCGCCACGTCTTGGTCGACAATGCGAAGAACTACAAGATGGCGACTGTGCGCCAGCTGATCTTGCGCCCGATCCTGCGCGACGGTCTGCTGACCGCCGAGGGCGAGGTGTGGAAGCGCTCGCGCAAGGCGATGGCGCCGGTGTTCACGCCGCGCCACATCTTCGGCTTCGCCGAGCCGATGCTGAGGCGCACGCTGGAGTTCGTCACCCGCTACGAGGACGGCGGTGTGTCCGACATTGCCCATGACATGACGCTGCTCACTTACGACATCCTGGCCGAGACGCTGTTTTCCGGCGAGATATCAGGCGAGCCGGGCAGTTTCGCCAAGGAGATCGACCGCCTGTTCGAGACCATGGGCCGGGTCGATCCGCTCGACCTGTTGCGGGCGCCCGAATGGCTGCCGCGCCTGACCCGTATCCGCGGCCGCAAGACCATGGCCTATTTCCGCAAGATCGTCACCGACACCGTCAAGATGCGTGAAGAGAGGCTGAAGCGCGATCCGGACACGGTGCCGCAGGATTTCCTTACGCTTCTGCTGCGTGCCGAAGGTCCGGACGGGCTGACGCGCGCCGAGGTCGAGGACAACATCATCACCTTCATCGGCGCCGGCCACGAGACCACGGCGCGCGCGCTCGGCTGGACGCTCTACTGCCTGGCCGAGGCGCCGTGGGAGCGCGAGAAAATCGAGCGTGAGGTCGATGCGGTGCTGGCACGCGAACCCGATCCGACGAAATGGCTCGACGCCATGCCGCTGACCCGCGCCGCCTTCGACGAGGCGCTGAGGCTCTATCCGCCGGCGCCGTCGATCAACCGCGAGCCGATCGAGCCCGAAACCTGGAATGGCCTCTATATACCGCGGCATGCCGCCGTGCTGGTGATGCCGTGGGTCGTCCACCGCCATCGCAAGCTGTGGGACAGGCCCGACGCCTTCATGCCGGAACGCTTCCATCCGGGAAATCGCGAGAAGATCGACCGCTTCCAGTATCTGCCGTTCGGCGCCGGGCCGCGTGTGTGCATCGGCGCCAGCTTCGCCATGCAGGAGGCGATCATCGCGCTGGCCATCATGCTGTCGCGTTTCCGTTTCGACACGACGGCCGAGACCAGGCCGTGGCCTGTGCAGAAACTGACGACGCAGCCGCAGGGCGGCCTCCCGATGCAGGTCACGCGGCGCGGTTCATAGGCAGAGCGACTGAGCCCGCGTTAAGCCGCGGACTTGCGCTGGAACTGGCCGGCGGCGCGGAAGCGCCAGAGGTAGCTCGGCAGAATCGTTCCGATCGATTGCGGCTGGATGCCGAGGCCGGCCAGCGTCCTGTTCTCCTTGGCGGCCTTGTCGGAGACGATATTGTGCTCGCGCAGCTGCAGCACCTGATCCTTGGTCAGCAGCGGATTGGGCAAAAGACCGAGGATCGATGCCTGCATATTCGCCACCCACCATGGCACCGGCACCAGAAGCCGCCTGCGCTCGATCACGGCAAGCATTTCCTCCATGCACTCCTTGAAGGTCAGCACCTGCGGCCCGCCGAGTTCGTAGATCTGGCCGCCCTTGACCTTGCCCTCGACCGAGCGCGCCACCGCTTCGGCGACGTCGCCGACATAGACCGGCTGGAATTTGGTCTGCCCGCCGCCGATCAGCGGCAGCACCGGCGAAAGCTGCGCCATGTTGGCGAAGCGGTTGAAGAAGGCGTCCTCCGGCCCGAAATTGATCGACGGTCGCAAGATGACGGCATCCTCGATCGTCTCCAGAACCGCCTTCTCGCCGAGCGCCTTGGTGCGTGCATAGTCCGATTGCGAATTCAGATCAGCGCCAAGCGCCGAAATGTGCGTGAGGCCGGCGCCGACGGCGCGCGCCGCTTCGGCGACGGCGCGCGAGCCGAACTCGTGCACGGAGCTGAATTTCTGCCGGCCGCTCTCATGCAAGATGGCGACCAGGTTGATGACGTGGTCGGCGCCTTGCACGGCGCGGTCCACCGACCAGCGCACGCGCACATTGGCCTGCACCGGCTGGATCTGGCCGACATTGCCGAGCGGCTGCAGATGACCGGCAAGATCGGGCCGGCGGACGGCAACCCTGATGCGGTAGCCGCGCTTGGCCAGCGCCCGCACGACATGGCGGCCGACAAAGCCTGAGCCGCCGAACACGACGACGAGCTTTGGGGTCTGCAGGATTTCGGTCATGGCTGGCTCCGGCGCGCTTTCCAGATTGGCTTGGCTGAAGCCGTTTCATAGTCCGTTTCGCGCCAAAGGCAAAGGGTGGCGTGTCGTCGCCGATGTCCTTGCTTTAGCCGGTTCAGAACGCCTTGCCGATGCGCGCGTCGACGGAATGGCGGTTGCCGCCGCGGATGACGAAGAACAGCAGGATCGCCGCCCACAGCAGCGACTTTTCGGCGCCGAAAAAACCCTGGCCCATGGTGACCCAGTGGAACCAGACGGTGACCAGAAGCACGAACATCCCGGCAAAGGCCGCCGGGCGGGTCAGCAAGCCAATGGCGATGAGGATGCCGCCGAAGAACTCGGTGCAGGCCAGCAGCAGCGACCAGAAGGCGCCGGGGTAAAAGCCGAGGCCCTCGACCATCTCGGCCGCGCCGAACGGGTTGGTGATCTTTTGCGAGCCGTGGATGGCGAGGAACAAGCCGGCCACGACGCGCAGCAGTGTTTCGCCGGCGTCATGCAATGCCGAATACAGGCCGCCAAGGGCTGGGATGACAAGGCTTTTGCCGGAATTGTCGGTGGTTGCAGACATTGGGACTCCTCTTTTTGACGGTCCTTGCAAACGCCCGACGGGTCCGGCCATGTCAAATGAACAAAAGTTGACAGCAGACAGCATGTTTTCTGCTTTGGATACTGAAACGCAGAAAACCCCGCCGAAGCGGGGTTTTCCGGGCGACATCCATGCAAAGCCAGGGGCCGACGGAGCGGCCTGACCTGAGACGGTATCAGGAGGGCGTCAAGCAAGTACGCCCATCCCAGCCCTGGCATCGACACGGGTGCCGCCGATCTCGTCCGCGGCTGATCGAGCGCGCACCTTAAGCAACGAGCGCAGGACGAATTTAGTTTTGCCCTCGACACGGATTTGTCGCAGTCGGCCGGGAAAAGGTTCAGCAAGAGCGGAGAAGTCGCGCGTCGCGATGTTCCGACTGGAAAGCCGGCAGTCATTCATCCAATGCTGGTTCTGTCAGAACGAATAGCGGGCGGCGAATTCCGAAATGCGCTGCACCACGGCCTTGGGCGCTGTAATGCCGCGCGCCGCCGCCTTCTCCGCCGCTTCGGCCCGGGCGCGGCCGGGCACATGCACGCCGAAGCGCCGCCGCAAGCGGTCGAGCTGGTTCTTCATGCGTTTTTCGAAATCGGGATCGAGCAGCTTCGGTTCGACGGCCAGCACGAAGAGGCCGGTTCCCGGACTGTCCGGCCCGCCGCTGAACCACGGCGCGTCGAGCGACCAATTGGCGCCCGACAGGCCGGCCGCCAGCACTTCGACCATCAGCGCGATGTTGGCGCCGCGCTGGCCGCCGAAGGCAAGCATGGCGCCTTTCATGGCGGCGGCGGGATCGGTGGTCGGGTTGCCGCTGGCGTCCAGCGCCCAGCCTTCCGGAATTTGTCTGCCGTCCTCGGCCGCCTTGCGGATGTTGACGAAAGCTGTGGCGCTCGACGACTGGTCGATGACCAGCGGCGCGCCGTCGGCGGCGGGTGCGGCAAACGACATCGGGTTGGTGCAGTAGACCGGCTTGACCGAGCCCGAGCCGGCAAGCACGGCCGGCCCGTTGGTCGCGGCGAAGGACACCAGCCCAAGTGCAGCCAGGCGCCCGGTGAAATAGCCGAGCGCGCCGCACGTATAGGAATTCTTCTGCGAAAAGATGGCCACACCAAACAAGCGCGCCGCCTTGGCGAGATCGTCGATCGTCCGGTCGAAGCCGGTATGGGCGAGACCGCCGCGCGCATCGGAGAGATAGACCGCGAGCGCCGGCCTGGTGATGACCGGCTCGGCCTTGCCGTCGATGCGGCCGGCTTCCAGCGCTTCGAGATAGTCGATGAAATGCGTCAGCCCGACCGTGGCGAGCCCTTCCGCCTCGGCCGCAACGATCGAGGCGGCAAGCGACTGCGCCGCTTCCTCATTGGCGCCGGCGCCGAGCGCCGCCATCCGGCACAGTTCTGTTGCCTGATCGAGACTGAGTTGCATTGTCGTTGCCCTGAAATTCTAGCGAATAGGGAGTAGCGAGTAGGGGGAAATCAGCGAACCTTCACTATTCGCTACTCCCTATTCGCTACTCGCTTCTAACCGATCTTGTTCGGGATCCGCGCTTCGATCCTGCTGAAGGCAAAGACGAGGATGCCGGTGATCGCCATATAGATCAAGGCCAGGAGCAGCAAGGGTTCATAGGTCAGGTAGGTGTCCTGCCGCACCTTCGAGGAGACGGCAAATATGTCGATCACGCTGATGGTCGCCACCAGCGGCGTCGATTTCAACTGCAAAACCGTTTCGCCGGTCAGCGTCGGCAGCGCCCGGTAGAAGGCTTGCGGCAGCCAGATGCGCCGGAAGGCTTTCCAGCGGCTCATGCCGAAGGCGCGGGCGGCCTCGATCTGGCCTTTCGGCACGCCGGCAAAGGCACCGCGCATCACCTCGCCCTCATAGCCGGCGAAGGACAGCGTCAGCGCCAGCACGCCATAGGGCCATGCTTGCCTGAGATACGGCCACATCCAGGATTCGCGTATCCAGGGATACTGCGGAAACAGCGAACCCAGCCCATAATAGAGCAGCCAGAGCTGCAACAGCAGCGGTGTTCCCCTGATGATGGTGCAGAAGACCTTGGCGGGCGCTGCGAACCAGAAGGAGCCGGCAGCCTGCGCCAGCCCGAGCGGCACGGCGAGCAGGAAGCCCAGAACGCAGGTAACGGCCAGGATCCACAGCGACCGCCAGATGCCAAGCAATCCCGCCTCGTAATATTGCGGCAGCCAGTCCCAGCGCATGAAGAAGGCAGCCGCCAGAACCAGTCCAAGCGCCATCAGGATGAGCACGATGCGATGCGGCTGAAGCCACAGCGACGTTCGCGCGGCGACGTTGACGATGGCCGCTTCACCAGCCATCAGCGCGCCTCCTTGAGCGACGGCATGCCGCGCCGGGCCCTGGCTTCGATGCGGCCGATGATCAGGTTGGAGATCAGCGTCACCAGAAGGTAGATCGCGCCCGCGGCCAGGTAGAAGGTAAGATAGGCCTTGGTCACGCCGGCCGCTTGCCGTGTGGCCAGTGTCAGCTCGTAGAAGCCGACGACCGCCAGCAGTGCGGTATCCTTGGTGGCGATCAGCCAGAGATTGGCAAGGCCGGGGATCGCGAAGGGCAGCATCGCCGGCAGCGTGATGCGCCGCAGCAGCAGGCCGGGAGACATGCCGTAGGCGCGTGCGGCTTCGATCTGGCCCTGTGGAATGGCAAGGATAGCGCCGCGGATCACCTCGGTCGAATAGGCGCCCTGGACGAAGCCGAGCACGGCGATGCCGGCCGCCAGCCCGCTGATGTCGATGCGCTGATAGCCGAGCGCCGCCAGCACCTGGTTGATCAGGTCGGTGCCGGCATAATAGAGCAGCAGGATCAGCACCAGTTCCGGCACGGCGCGCACCACCGTCGTATAGACCGCCAGCAGATCGCGCACCACCGGACCGCCATAGAGCTTGCCATAGGCGCCGCCTATGCCGATCAGCAGGCCGAGGCAGGTGGCGCCGATCGCGATCTCGATCGTGTGCAGCAGACCGACCAAAAGCGTTCCGCCCCAGCCCGGCGGCGTGGGCGAGAGAAGTTCGAAGATGCTGGCCGCGTCGATTAGCGTCGCCCCCGAATTGCTGGCGCCCAGAATTGCTGGCGCCCCGAATTGCTGGCGCAGACCACTGGTGATCTCCGCCAGCGGAAAGCGTGCGTGGATGAGTTCAGGCGAACCACGCGGCGCGCTGTCCGCGCCACGTGGTTATTCGCTCATGGATCCCGGCCGTCAGTTCGACTGCGCGTCGTCGCCATAAATGTCGAAATCGAAGTATTTCTTCGAGATCTCGTCATATTTCCCGTTGGCGCGGATAGCCTTGATGCCGGCGTTGATCTTCTCCTTCAGCTCGGTGTCCTCCTTGCGGATGCCGGCGCCGACGCCGGGTCCGAGCACTTCGAGGTCCGGAGCCACCGTGCCCTTCATGTCGCAGCACGCCTTGCCCTGATCGGATTTCAGAAATTCGCCAAGTGCGATGGAGTCGGCCTGGACCGCGTCGACACGGCCGGCGGCGAGATCCTGGTTGGCTTCGTCCTGGGTCTGGTATTCCTTGATTTCCGCCGCTTCGGTGAAGTGCTTCTTGGCGTAGACGGCATGCACGGTCGAGACCTGGACGCCGATCACCTTGCCCTTGAGGTCATCCGGCGTGGCGCCGAACTTCTGGTCCTTCGGTCCGATGATGCCGGTCGGGGTGTTATAATATTTGTCCGAGAAGGCGATCGTCTTCTCGCGCTCGGCGGTGATCGACATCGAGCTGGCGATGAGGTCGATCTTCTTGGTCGTCAGCGCCGGGATGATGCCGTCCCAGGCGACGGGGGTGATGACGCAGTCGAGCTTTTCCTCGGCGCAGACGGCGTCGATGAACTCGATCTCCCAGCCGACCCATTTGCCGGAGGCATCCGGTGAAGTGAAGGGCGGATAGGGTTCGGCGGCGACGCCGATCTTGATCGGATCGGCCTTGGCCACGCCCATCGCGGCGACGCCGAGCAGAAGCGCTGCGGCGAATGTTTTGAGAATAGTCTTCATGTCATATCTCCCAGTTTGTTGTTGTTCCCGGTTTTCGTCCGCTTCGATCTAGCCGATGTTGCGGATGAACTGCTTGAGCCTTTCGGATTTGGGCGCGCCGAAGATCTGCTCCGGCGGCCCCTCTTCCTCGACCAGCCCGTTGTAGAGGTAGACGACATGCGTCGCGACCTCGCGGGCGAACTTCATTTCATGGGTGACCAGCACCATGGTGCGGCCCTCGCGCGCCAGGTCGCCGATCACTTTCAGCACCTCGCCGACCAGCTCCGGATCGAGCGCCGAGGTCGGCTCGTCGAACAGCATGACGCGCGGGTTGATGGCCAGCGCCCGGGCGATCGCCGCGCGTTGCTGCTGGCCGCCGGACAGATAGGCTGGATAGACATCGCGCTTTTCGGCGAGCCCGACGCGGGTGAGCAGCTTTTCGGCCTCGGCGATCGCCACCTCGCGCTTGACGCCGAGCACATGCACCGGAACCTCGATGACGTTCTCGATCAGCGTCATATGGCTCCACAGATTGAAATTCTGGAACACCATGCCGAGCTTGGAGCGGATGCGTTCGATCTGCTTGCGGTCGGCGGGAACCGTGTGGCCATGGCTGTCGGCCTTCAGCTTGATCTCCTCGCCATTGACGCGGATGATGCCGCTGGTCGGGTTTTCCAGGCAGTTGATGCAGCGCAGCAGCGTCGACTTGCCCGAACCTGAACCGCCGATGATGGCGATGACCTCGCCGTCGCGCGCCGACAGCGAAACGCCTTTCAGCACATGCAGTTCGCCGAATTTCTTGTGCAGGTTCTCGACATGGATGGCTTCGGCGGCGCCGTTTTGCGCCAAATGCTTCAGTGCGGGTGCTGCGCCCGGCGCCATCACCTTGCCGGCGCCTCGTCGGACGGCCGGACCCGTCGCTGGTGAAATCTTTTACCCATTAACCGTCACTGTACCGAATTCCCATTCTCAGGATGGACCGTTCCGCTTGCCTCCGTCAACCATGGTTTTTGGACCATTGATCACAGCTTGCTGTAGTGGTTATTGGCGGCAGGGAACATCGCAGGAGCACATGGTGGGCAAAACAGACAGGGTGGGCGAAACAGACGGGTCGCAATTGGAGGCCGCGCAATGACGACAGTCGGCGAAGCGCTCATCAATTTGCTCGAAGCCCACGGCGTCGACACCGTCTTTGGCATTCCCGGCGTGCATACGGTCGAACTCTATCGCGGCCTGGCCCGGTCGAAGATCCGCCACGTCACGCCGCGCCACGAGCAGGGCGCCGGTTTCATGGCCGACGGCTACGCGCGCGCCGGCGGCAGGCCGGGCGTCGCCTTCGTCATCACCGGACCGGGGCTGACCAACACCATTACCGCCATGGGCCAGGCGCGCGCCGATTCGGTGCCGATGCTGGTGATATCGGGCGTCAACGCCACGCCGACGCTGGGCAAGGGGCTTGGCCATCTACATGAATTGCCCGACCAGCGCGGCATGATGGAGAAGGTCGCGCTGTTTTCGCACCGCATCGCCGGAGCCGACGAACTGCCCGGCGTGCTGGCGCGGGCCTTTGCGCTGTTTTCGTCCTCGCGTCCCGGCCCGGTCCATATCGAGATCCCGACCGATGTCATGGTCAAGCCTGCCGACGGTATTTCCCATCTTTCGACAAATGCGGGGCCGCCGGAGCCTGATGCGGCGGCGATAACGGAGGCAGCAAAACTTTGCGCTTCTGCCCGCCGCCCGCTCATCCTTGCCGGCGGCGGCGCCAAGAAGGCCGAGGTGCCGCTGAAGCGTCTTGCCGAAAGGCTGGGGGCGCCGGTTGTCCAGACGACCAATGCGCGCGGCCTGCTGTACCGCCATCCCCTCGGCGTGCCGGCAAGTCCCAGCCTGAAGGCTGTGCGCGCACTGATCGCCGAGGCGGACCTTGTCATCGCGGCCGGCACCGAATTCGGTCCGACCGACTATGATGGTTATGGCGACGGCGGTTTTGTCCCACCGGCCAATCTGATCCGCATTGATATCGGCGCCGACCAGCTGGCGCGACGCCCGGCAACGATTGCCATCCAGGCGGATTGCGCCGAGGCGATCGAGGCCCTGCTCAGCCGGATCGGCGGATCGGCCGCGTCGGGCGACGGCCAGGCTCGTGCCGCCGCCACGCGAAAAGCGGCCCTTGCCGAACTCAGCCCGGCCTTCACTGCCCAGATACGCGCGGTGGAAGTGATCCGCGATGCCTTGCCGGGCGCCATCATCGTCGGCGATTCGACGCAGCCGGTCTACGCCGCCAACCTCTATTACGATCACGACCGGCCGGGCGGCTGGTTCAATGCCGCCACCGGCTTCGGCGCGCTGGGCTTCGGCCCGCCGGCGGCCATCGGCGCCGCGCTTGCCGTGCCCGGCGCTCCGGTCGTTTGCCTCACCGGCGATGGCGGTTTCCAGTTCACCTTGCCGGAACTGGGTGCTGCACTCGATGCCGAGGCACCGGTGATCTTCGTCGTCTGGAACAATCGCGGCTATCGCGAAATCGAAACCTCGATGCTCGATGTCGGCGTCGAGCCAGTCGGCGTCTCGCCCGCGCCGCCGGATTTCTGCAAGCTGGCCGAGGCCTATGGCATCACCGCCGAACGGCTTGCCGATATCGGGCATCTGGCGGACGCACTCAAACGCGCGCGGGCGACGGGCAAGCCGCACGTCATTGAAATCACCGTCGACTGACCATGGCGGGAAATGCCATGACTGCCGGATGATTTCCGGCGAACACAAGCCGAACCGCGATCCGCTGACATCCGCGTATCTCGCCCCGGCGCGCTGGGCCGCATCCTCATCGACTTTGCCCTGGCCATTGCGCAAACGTGCCGCGAAGCTTTGCATGAGTTATGCGCGCAAGAGCCTTTGGCGGGCTCGCCACATTGCTGTCCACCATTCGCAATGGTGCTCCGCCAGCACGCCCACCGGCGGCCTCGGTCCGATCTGGCAGTACTGGGGGCAAGGCGCCGACGAGGCTCCGCCGGTGGTCAAGGCATGCTTGCGCTCCGTGCAGCGCAACAGGGGCGATCGCCAACTCATCGTCCTCGACGACAAGACCATCGAGGGCCATATCGACCTGCCCGGCCACATCTGGGACAAACGCGCCCTGATGAGCCGGCAACATTTCTCCAATTTCATTCGCTTGAGCCTGCTTCATCGGCACGGCGGAACATGGCTCGACGCCACAATCCTGTTGCGGCAGCCGGTTCCAGCCGAAATCGAGCGCGAGGATTTCTACATCCTGCGGGAGACGACCCGCCATCCGAGGCTGGTGGAAACCTGGTTCATGCACGCCCGCAAAGGACACCCGCTGGTAGAAACCGTGTTTCACGGCCTGGCGGACTACTGGAAGAAATATGACAGGATTCATGAGTACTTCATGTTCCCCTACCATTTCGAGGCCTCCCTGCTTCTGCACCGGCGGCTTCGGCGCGATTTCCTGCGCATGCCGCAAATCAGTGCGGAGCAGCCGCATGAGCTGCAATGGCTGCTTTTCACCCCGTTCAATGAAGCCGCCCATCGCGCGGTCTTCGATCGTTTCTGGCTGCACAAGCTGACCCACAGGGATCCGCGGCCGGCGACAGGGGAGCGCCTGCTATGGGACGCGATCATCGAGGGATGGCCGGCTGCTTGATCTGGGCCGAATGATCTAGCGGCAACGAAATTTCAGTTGAGTGACGACGCGAAAGGCGCGACGTTCGCCACCGGCGCGGCGCAAGTACGAGAATGACTGGAGCGGTCGAAGATGACGCAAACACTGGACGGCAGGCATATTGTGGTCACTGGCGGCACCGGGGCGCTTGGCGGCGCGGTTGTCGGCAAACTGCTGGGTGAGGGCGCGATCTGCCATGTGCCCAATGCCCATGCCGCCGCGCCCGGGCATTTTCCCTATCCGGCACATGAGCGCGTCAAGCTGGCGCACAATGTCGACCTCGCCGACCCCGCCAAGGTCGATGCGTTTTATGACGGCGTTCCGGATCTGTGGGCATCCATCCATCTGGCCGGCGGCTTTACCGCCGCACCGGTGGAAAAGATCGAATCCGCGTCCTTCGCCGAAATGATGGACACCAACGCCCGCACCACCTTCCTGTGCTGCCGCGCCGCGATACGCTCGATGCTGGCGGCCGAAACATCCGGCCGCATCGTCAATATCACCGCGCGCGCCGGGCTCGACCCAAGGCGCGGCTCCGGCATGGTCGCCTATGCCGCCAGCAAGGCGGCGGTCGCGGCGATGACGCTGGCGATGGCGGAAGAGCTGAAGGGCAAGGGCATACTGGTCAATGCGGTTGCGCCCTCGACGCTCGACACGCCGGCCAACCGGGCCGACATGCCGAATGCCGATTTCGCCAAATGGGTCAGCCTCGAAGCAGCGGCCGAGGCCATCGCCTATCTCGTATCGCCGGCCAATCTGGCGATGAGCGGTACGCTGGTGCCGCTTTACGGCAGGGCCTGAGCGCTTCAGCACCGGCCAAAGAAAAACCCCGCCGGAGCGATCCGGCGGGGTTTGTTTCGAGACCGCGCACAAACGCGGCGTAGGCGTTCTTAGCTGCCCTGCTTCTTCAGCGCGGCACCCAGGATGTCGCCCAGCGAAGCGCCGGAGTCGGTCGAGCCGTACTGGGCGACCGCTTCCTTCTCCTCGGCGATTTCCAGCGCCTTGATCGAGACCTGCAGCTTGCGGGTCTTCTTGTCGAAGGCGATGACGCGGGCGTCGACCTTCTGGCCGACGGTGAAGCGCTCGGGGCGCTGCTCGTCGCGGTCACGGCTGAGATCGGAGCGCTTGATGAAGGTCTCGATGCCGCTGTCGACCAGCCGCACTTCCAGGCCGCCATCCTTGACGCCAATGACTTCGCAGGTGACGACGGCGTTCTTGCGCAGTTCGCCCGAAGTCGCCGCTTCGCCGACCGTATCCTTGGCCAGCTGCTTGATGCCGAGCGAGATGCGCTCCTTGTCGATGTCGACGTCGAGCACCTGCGCCTTGACCATGTCGCCGCGATTGTACTCTTCGATGACCTGCTCGCCCGGACGGGTCCAGTCGAGGTCGGAGAGGTGCACCATGCCGTCGACGTCGCCTTCGAGGCCGATGAACAGGCCGAACTCGGTCTTGTTCTTGACCTCGCCCTCAACCTGGCTGCCGACCGGATGGCTGCTGGCGAAAGCCTGCCAAGGATTCTCGAGCGTCTGCTTGAGGCCGAGCGAGATGCGGCGCTTGGCCGGATCGACCTCGAGCACCACCACGTCGACTTCCTGCGTCGTCGACAGGATCTTGCCGGGATGCACGTTCTTCTTCGTCCACGACATTTCCGAAACGTGGATGAGGCCTTCGATGCCCGGCTCCAGCTCGACGAACGCGCCGTAGTCGGTGATGTTGGTGACGGTGCCCTTGATCTTCTTGCCGATCGGGAACTTGGTGCCGATCTCCGACCACGGATCGCTCTCGAGCTGCTTCATGCCGAGCGAGATGCGGTGGGTTTCCTGGTTGATGCGGATGATCTGCACCTTGACCGTCTGGCCGATGTTGAGGATTTCGGTCGGATGGTTGACGCGGCGCCATGCCATGTCTGTGACATGCAGCAGGCCGTCGATGCCGCCGAGGTCGACGAACGCACCATAGTCGGTAATGTTCTTGACGACGCCTTCGACCACCTGGCCTTCTTCGAGGTTCTGCACGATTTCCGAACGCTGTTCTGCGCGGCTCTCCTCGAGCACGGTGCGGCGCGACACCACGATGTTGCCGCGGCGGCGATCCATCTTGAGGATCTCGAAGGGCTGCGGGTTGTGCATCAGCGGCGAGACGTCGCGGATCGGACGGATATCGACCTGGCTGCGCGGCAGGAAGGCCACGGCGCCGTCGAGGTCGACGGTGAAGCCGCCCTTGACCTGGTTGAAGATGACGCCCTCGACGCGCTCACCCTTGGTGAACTTCTCTTCGAGGCGGACCCAGCTCTCTTCGCGGCGGGCCTTTTCACGGGAAAGCATCGCTTCGCCAAGCGCGTTTTCGATGCGCTCGACATAGACCTCGACCGTGTCGCCGACCTTGAGGGTGGTATCCTTGCCCTTGACGCCGAATTCCTTCAGCGGCACGCGGCCTTCGACCTTGAGGCCGACATCGATGATGGCCATGTCTTTTTCGATCGCGGTGATCGTGCCCTTGACGACCTGGCCTTCGCCGGAATGGCCGGCGGTAAAAGATTCTTCGAGCAGGCTCGCGAAATCATCGCGAGTGGGATTTGCAGCTGACATATTTTCTCCTGGAATGCCCCGCATCTCAAGCGGGGCGGGCGCCGTGGGTTAGCGTTGCGTTGGCCTGCCGGCGTTCCGGGCTTTCCAAAAAGCCCTTGGCCGCCTGAGCGGCAATTCCGGCGCATGAAGAATGCTGGCAGGCTGGTTCGTGCCCGATATGGGTATCTTTTGCGCCGCCGGCAATCGGCAACAGCGGGAAAACCCGGCTCAGGCGTTGTTTCTTTTGGCGAGAACGTCGTCGATGATCGCTCTTGCCGCCAGAAACGCGGCCTCTATAGCCATTTCGGACGTATCAAGCAAGTGCGCGTCGGCGGCCGGCTTCAGCGGCGAGTCGGCGCGGCCCATGTCGCGCTCGTCGCGGCGCAGGATATCGGCGAGGATTTCGGTGAAATTGGCGGTGCCGCCGATGCTCTCGATCTCGGCCAGCCGCCGCCGCGCCCGCACCTCGGCGCTCGCCGTCACATAGAGTTTGATGTCGGCGTCGGGGCAGACCACGGTGCCGATGTCGCGGCCGTCGAGGACGGCGCCAGGCGGCGCCTTGGCGAACTCACGCTGCTTTTCCACCAGGATGCGCCGCACCGTTGGGAACACCGCGACTTTCGAAGCAGCCTCGCCGACCGCGTGCGCCGACAATATGGCGCGGTCCAGCTTGTTGAGGTCGACCTGCCGCGCCGCGGTCTCGGCGGCCGACACATTGTCGAGTGGCAGGCCAAGCTGTAGCAGCGCATGCGCCACCGCGCGATAGGTGAGGCCGGTGTCGAGCAGGTTCAGCCGGTAATGGTCGGCGAGCCGGCGGGCGAGCGTACCCTTACCGGCGCCGGCGGGTCCGTCGATGGCGATGGTGAAGGTCGGGCTCATTGGTAGGTCAACGCCTCGTCTGCTTGGCAACAGGCCCTCGCGCCTTCGTCATCCCAGGGCGCAGCGAACGCGTAGCGGAGCGAAGACCCTGGGATCCATGCCGTGACATTGGCCGAGGAATGCTGCGGATCAGAATTCTGCACCGTCGCGGCGCTTTGACGTCACGGCATGGATCCTGGGGTCTGCGCCGCGTCGCTTCGCTCCTTGCTTCGCCCCAGGATGACGAAGGGAAGGATGTCGGCGCCCAATCTCGAAGGTCTGCGATTGCCATCGACTGTCACCCGATCTCCGCGCCGAGCCCCTTCATCAGCCCCATGAATTCCGGAAAACTCGTCGCGATCATCGCCTGATCGTCGATGGTGACAGGCTTTTCCGTTGCCAGCCCCATCACCAGAAAGCTCATGGCGATACGATGGTCGAGATGCGTCTTCACCGTCGTGTCCTGGCCGTTGGGGTGTCCGCCGAGGCCTTTACCTCCAAGCCTGCCGCGCACGGCAAGCGTCGCCTCGCCCTCGGTGCAGTCGACGCCGTTGAGCTTCAGCCCATTGGCGACAGCCGACAGCCTGTCCGACTCCTTGACCCGCAATTCTTCCAGGCCTTGCATCAGCGTCTCGCCTTCGGCGAAGCTCGCCGCCACCGCCAGCACCGGATACTCATCGATCATCGACGGCGCCCGCTCGGGCGGCACGGTGACACCCTTGAGTTCGGAGTAACGCACGCGCAGATCGGCGACATCCTCGCCGCCGGCATTGCGCGGATTCAAGATGTCGATCCTGCCGCCCATTTCCTGCAAGGTCAGCAAAAGCCCGGTGCGGGTCGGGTTCATCAGCACATTCTCTATGACAATGTCGGAGCCCGGCACGATGAGTGCGGCAACCAGCGGGAAACCGGCCGAGGAGGGGTCGCCCGGCACCGCGATCGTCTGTCCCGTGAGCTTGCCCTGGCCTTCGATGAAGATGTGGCGCACGCCGCGCTCGTCGGTCTCGACCGACAGATTGGCGCCGAAACCCTTGAGCATCTTTTCGGTGTGGTCGCGCGTCATCACCGGTTCGATCACGGTGGTGACGCCAGGCGTGTTCAACCCGGCAAGCAGCACCGCCGACTTCACTTGCGCCGAGGCCATCGGCACCCGGTAGGTGATGGGGGCGGCATGCTTGGGGCCGCGCAGCGTGATCGGCATGCGGTCGCCGGGCGTCGCTTTCAGCACCTGCACGCCCATCTGGCGCAAGGGTTCGAGCACGCGGCCCATCGGCCGGCCGGACAAGGACGCGTCGCCGATGAAGGTCGTTTCCATGTCATAGGTGCCGACCAGGCCCATGGTGAGGCGCGAGCCGGTGCCGGCATTGCCGAAATCGAGCGGACCTTCCGGCTGCAAAAGCGCGCCATTGCCGGTGCCGTGGATCACCCATTCAGCGCCGCGCTTCTCGATATGCGTGCCCATCGCCTTCATCGCCGCACCCGTGCGCATCACATCCTCGCCCTCCAGCAGGCCGGTGATGCGGGTCTCGCCGGAAGCCAGCCCGCCGAACATGAACGAGCGATGCGAGATCGACTTGTCGCCGGGCACGCGGGCAGTGCCGGAAAGGGCTGGAGATTTGCGAGCGGTGGCCGGCTTGGCGGCGGCGGAATGCGACATTGTATACCCTGGATGAAATGCCGGCCGACCGGCTTTTTTCGTTCGTTGCGGCGGTCTCGTACCATGGCGCGTCGAAATGGTCATCCCCTTGCGCGAGACCGTCCGATGCGGGGCTTTGCGACGCCGGCTTTAGGCTTTGACAGCGCCTTAAACTGCCGCTAAGGGGACCAACCTTTTATCTACGAGGCTTGCTGTGGCAAAACCTGAACTTGGCACCAAACGCATAGATCCGGAAACGGGTCGAAAATTCTATGACCTGAACAAGGACCCGATTGTCTCGCCCTATACCGGCAAGACTTATCCGCGTTCCTATTTCGAGGAAGGCAAGGCCGCCGCCATCGAGGAGGAAGAGGAAGTCGCCGAGAAGGAAGTCGACACCGAGGAGGAAGAGGGCGTCGAGGTCGTCTCGCTCGAAGAGGCGGACGACGAGGCGAAAAGTGGCGACGATCTTCCCGATCTTGGCGATGACGAGGACGATGTCGACCTCGGCGACGAAGAGGACGACACTTTCCTTGCCGACGAAGAGGAAGAGGACGACGATGTCGCCGACATGATCGGCGTCGGCGACGACGACGACGAAGTTTGATGCGGGCCAGGCGGGTGCGAACTGCATTCGCCGGCTTTCGTTGCGCCGTCGAGAAAAAGCGGTTCTTGAAGGCTTGATATTAAGGGAAGGCGGGGTTAGAAGCCGCCTGCACTAACGGCGCGGTTTAGAACCCGCGCCGGATCTCTTCGCCGGCAACGGCGCCGGTTGACTGCCGGGAGTGGGGCCATAGCTCAGTTGGGAGAGCGCTTGAATGGCATTCAAGAGGTCGTCGGTTCGATTCCGATTGGCTCCACCAAACAGTCCCACCATTGGCAATCTCAGTATGCGGCCCGCACTAGATCGTTAATTCGAAAACTTCAGCGCTGCATGGAAGTTGCAGACCTGCTGCGTCGGGATGCTCCGCCGCTCTCCCTCAATCAGTAGAGAACGAAGAAACCAAGCACCACGAGCGCGAGGACGAGAAAGGCACCGACGAAAACGGTTATTTTGACAGATGAAGCAGGGGGCCGTTCAGGTTTGACAAGTTGCTTGTGCAACTCGGGACGATCCGTCCCCATTCCACCAAGTTGCGCATTTCCGTTGCTCTGGACCGCCGTTGAAACCCTGTTTGCTATATCGCCGCGGATTATAGGATCATCGGACAAATGATCCGTCGTACTGCGTTTGAATGCCATGTAAGCCCGCCCATGCAGCCCGCAGAAGTAACGCTTCAGCCGGCGAAAAGTTTCCCGCTCGTCAGTCAGTCATGTTCCGCCGCAGCGCCCCATGCTGCCGCGCGTTCACAAACAGACCTGATGGCACCCGTCCAATCATGCTTTACGAAATCCTTCAGTGAAGAGTTTCACACAGCCGTTCTCTCGCATGGGCTCCGGAACTTGGCGTCGGATGCCTGTTCGCCCGTTAACGCCGGTCGGCGGCACGGTTCCGATGCGCGCCGTCCGCAATGTCACGAACCAGCGGCCGGTATCGATCCGCTGGCCTGCTTGCATGACAGGCACTTTCGGCGGATGGGCAGCCTCGTACAGCGTCATCGAAAACGAGATCGCCGATGCGGCCAGCCCACCTAGGCCGGCGATCATGAAAGCAAAAGCCTTTGCCGTACTGTCATTCGTGTCGGTTCCGCCATGCGCGGTACGGTTATGCGATGCACTCAGGCCAGCCTTATACGATGCAACCGTCGCGCGAACGGACAACAATTGTTACATTGTTTAAACGGCGACCTTGTCGTGCTGGAATGAGCCGTCATATTTCGTCGGGATCGAGGTAAGTCGGCAATGACCGATCCGGCGACCTGGAAGCACAGGCGATCCCTACGCAATGCCTCGAATCAGGAGAGAAACCTTGTCTGAAGTCTTGACGATCTTTTCCATACTGGGTGTCTTTCTGCTTGGCGCGATGAGCCCGGGGCCGAGTTTCGTGGTCGTCTCCCGCATCGCGATTTCAGGCGAGCGCATGGACGGGCTCGCGGCCGCGATCGGCATGGGTATCGGCGGCCTCATCTTCGCATCCATCGCCGTCGCCGGCTTGACCGCGCTTCTTGTCCAGGTCGCATGGCTCGACATCGGGCTGCGCATCGCGGGCGGCCTGTATCTTCTGTGGATTGGCATCCGGATCTGGCGCGGCGCCACCGAACCGGTCGAGATCACCAGCGACGCGTCGGCGCGGCCGGGATCGTTCCGGAAGGCGCTTATGCGGGCGCTTCTTGTGCAGCTCGCCAACCCGAAGACCGCCATCTTCTATGCATCGATGTTCGCGGCCATGCTGCCGGCCTCGCCGCCGCTGTGGATGCTTCTCGTCCTGCCGCCGCTGCTCTTCTGCAACGAATTCGTCTGGTACGCGATCGTCGCTTTCGCCTTTTCGTCCAGCAGACCGCGCTCTATCTATCTACGGGCCAAGCACTGGATCGACCGCGCCGCCGGCGCCGTCGTCGGCGCGCTTGGCGTAAAGCTCGTGATCGAGGGAATGGGCGCGGCGCGAAGAGCGGGCGGATGAAGGCGCAATCGCCGGCTGCGCGGCGCGTTAGCCGCTGCGCAGGCTCGGCCAGCTCCAACGAGGGACGGTCAGCCCTCGCTATCGGCCGCGACCTTTTCGCGGTAAGGTAGCTGTTTGTCGGCTCCAAAGACAATCGCCTGCCGCCCTTCGGCGTTTCCGGCTTTCAGCAGGTGCAGTGCGCTGGTCGCCTCGGCGAGCGTGACGCGCTCGACCCGTGCCTCGAACGGCTGCGCCTCATGCAGTTGCATCAGTTCCTGCATCTGCGCTCGCGTGCCCACGCTGGTGCCCGTTATCCAGACCCCGCTCGCGGTAAGCCACTCTTGGCTGAGGGGCACCGGTTGCGAGACCATCGCCGCCGCGATGATCCTGCCACGCGGACGGATTGCCGCGATCATGGCATCCCAGGTTGCCGGTGTCGGCGCAAAATTGATGCAGACATGGGCACGCAATTTCGCCGGCCAGTCATCGGCGAGGCCAGGCGAGGCCAGCAATGTGTGCTCGGCGCCAAGCGAAGCAGCAAGGTTGAGCTTGGCTTCATCGGTGTCAACGGCAACGACAGTTGCACCGAGCCGCCGGGCGATCTGGACCGCGTAGAGGCCCAAGCCGCCGCAGCCGAATACGGCGCAGGTCTCTCCCGCGGCTATTTCCGCCCGCCTCACGGCGCCGAAAGCGGTCAGGCCCGCGCACATTAACGGTGCCAAAACTGCGGCATCGCCCTCATCCGGCATTCGCGCGGCAAAACCTGCGTCGGCAACGACGTATTCGGCAAAAGTGCCCGCGACGTCGAAGCCGTGGGCCCGCTGGTGCTGGCAGAAAGACTCCATTTCGGAGTGGCATTCATCGCAGTGGCCGCATGTATCGTGAAGCCACGCGATGCCGGCACGCTCACCGAGGCGCCAGCTTGTGACGCCGGCGCCCACCTGCACCACCCGGCCAACGCCCTCATGGCCGAGAATTTCTGGCTGTCGGCCCGACGCCGGCAGCAGATGCCCTTGCCACACATGCACATCGGTATGGCAGATGCCGCTCGCCTCCAGGCGAACCAGTATTTCTCCGGCACCCGGTTCCGGCCGTGGCACAGACATAATGCGCAACGGCTGGCCCGCGCATTCCAGCACGGCTGCGAGCATCGTGTGGTTCATTTACAGGCCCAGGGCGCTTTTCACGGCCGCCAAGCCCGGCTGACCGTCAAGGGTCGAGACGCCGTCCAGCCATTTCGCCAGCTTGTCCGGGTTGCGCTTGATCATCTCGCGGGCGGCTTCGTCGGCGGATTTTCCCTCGCCCAGGATCATCCGCATGCCATGGTTTTCATAAGTGAGATCGAATGCCAGATTGGCGAACAGCTTGGCCGCGTTGGGGCATTCCGCCGAAAAGCCCTTGCGGGCGATGGTGCGGACAGTGGCGCCGCCGAAATTCGGCCCGAACTCGACGTCGCCGCCCGACAGGTAGCTTATCTTGTAGTCGAGATTCATCGGATGCGGTTCCCAACCGAGGAACACGACCCAGTCCTTGTCCGCCATGGAATTTGAGACCTGCGTCAGCATTGCTGCCTCGCTGGACTCGATAATCTGCCAGTCGCCCAGTCCGTGCCGGTTGGCTGCCACCATGTCGAGCAGCGGCTTGTTCGAACCCGCCTCGATGCCGTAGATCTTGCCGCCGAACTTGTCGGCGTGGGCAGCGAGATCATCGAAGCTTTTGACGCCCTGGTCCGCAACATATTGCGGAACGGCAAGCGTGTATTTGGCGCCCTCCAGGTTCACGCCCAGGACTTCGACCGATCCCTCATCGAAATAGGATTTGTATTCCTCGTCCTGGACCGGCCGCCAATTGCCCAGAAAGACATCCATGTCGTTCTCCTTCAGCGCCGAATAGGCAACGCCAAGGCCGAGCAGGGTCTGTGAGGCGTCATATCCCAGAGCGTCGAGGATCACCTCGGCGGTGGTGTTGGTCAGCGCGATGTCGGTCCAGCCGAGATCCGCCATGCGGACCTTCTGGCATTGTGCCGCATCGGCGGCCATGGCGGGCGAAACGACGAGGCCCGAAAGCAAGGCAAATACGACAGCGGTGCGCATTTTTGTTCCCCAGTTTTCTCCGTGAGACGGCTTGCCCGTCGACGCTATGGCCTTCTCGCTGTATGTCAATATAGAATCTTGTATATGAATACAAAACTCTTATTTGCTAGAAAGGCGAATGGCGACTCAACGCAAGCGAACGAAAATCGAGGACATCCGGCGCATCGAGCTGATCGCGGCCGCGCACCGTGTGTTCCTCGAAAACGGGCTGCAAGGCATGACCTCGGCCCGCATATGCCGCGAGGCCGGCATGTCGCCCGGCATTCTTGCCTATTATTTCAAGGGCAAGGACGAGGTTCTGTTCGGCATGGTGCGCTACAACAACCGCCTGCTGATGGAAGATGTCATCGCGCGGCTGCGCGCGGCACGGACCGCCTGGGCGCGGTTGGAGGCGATCGTCGAAGGAAACTTTCCCGCCTCGGCTTTCACCCGCCCCATCGCCAACGCCTGGCTGTCGGTCTGCGCCGAGGCAGGCGTAAACCCGCAATATGCCCGGCTCCAGCGATTGTTTTACCAGCGGCTGCGCTCGAATCTGGCTTCGGTGTTTGACGGGATGTTCGATGCGACACGCCTTCGCCACGCGAGCCTTGTCATCGCTGCCCTGATCGATGGACTTTGGCTGCGCAAGGCGGCGACCGACGATGTCGGACGCGACGAAGCCATCACCCTGGTGCTCAGCGGTATCCGCTCTTTGCTAAACAACGGGGAGGAGCAACTGCTGCGCCGCCCGACGGAGCGGGAACCTCAGCAGGCGACTCGGGCGATCATCGACGAAAGATAGGCAATGACCACCGACGATCGGGAGACATGATCCAACTGGCCTTCGCTGCTCGTCAGCCCTTGCGCTGCTTGGCCACATCGTCATTCGACTTCGGCTTTCCCTGTCCATCACCGATCCCGGACTTGGCCACAAAGCTGTAGAGAAGCCCCTCCGCCACCAGCACCAGCAGCGTGCCGAACGCGGCCACCTGCCACAGGCCGAGCCCGCAGGCGACGCCAATGGCACCGGCCAGCCACATGCCGGCGCCGGTGGTGAGCCCGTGGATCTCGCCTCTCGAAAACATGATGGCGCCGGCAGCAAGGAAGGCAACGCCGGCGGTAACCGCTTCGACAACGCGAATTGGGTCGACCTTCACCGAGTCCTGCGTGAACATCGGTGCGTGGACGATCTCGATCGTCAAAATGGCAAAGGTGGCCGCCGCCACGCAGACCAGGATATGGGTGCGCAGCCCGGCGGGCCGATTGCGCCACTCGCGTTCGAACCCGATTGCGGCGCCGAAGACCGCCGCCAGCAGCAGCCTCGCCGCAATAACCGCAAATGGGACATATGTCGGATGACCGAATTCTTCGAAGACTTGTTGCATGGGCAACGTTTACAACGTGCCCGGGCCGGATCAGGTTCCTGAGAGGGTCGCCCGGCCGGCGCGATTGACCGGTCCGGCGCACTGGCTCAATCGCCGGCACTTGCGTTTGACATCGTCCTTGGCGCATCGTTATCTCTGACACGATACGACGACCAACCTCATCACATCTGAGAACTTCGGCGGACCGAAGGAGAGAAACCATGTCACACAATCTGCAGTTCTATATCGACGGCGCCTGGGTGGATCCGGTCGTGCCGAACAGTTTCGACGTCATCGATCCGTCCAACGAAGATTCCTTCGCCCAGATCTCGCTCGGCACCAAGGCCGATGTCGACAAGGCGGTTGCCGCCGCCAGGCGTGCCTTCAACACGTTCGGGTTTACGGAAGTCGCCGAGCGGCTTGATCTCCTCAACCGCATCATCGCGGTCTACAAGAAGCGCAGCGCCGATCTGGCGCTGGCCGTGTCGCGCGAAATGGGCGCGCCGCGCCAGATGGCGCTGGACAGCCAGGTCGGTATCGGCCTCGCGCATCTGCAGAAGATGGCGCAAGTGCTGAAGCGTTTCGAATTCCGCCACGTGAAAGGCCACCATCTCGTGGTCAAGGAGCCGATCGGCGTCGTCGGCCTGATCACGCCGTGGAACTGGCCGCTCAACCAGATCACCTGCAAGGTCGGTCCGGCACTTGCGGCCGGCTGCACCATGGTGCTGAAGCCGAGCGAGATCGCGCCGCTCGACGCCATCATCTTTGCCGAGATTTTGGACGAGGCCGGCGTTCCCAAGGGCGTCTTCAACCTCGTCAACGGCGATGGCCCGACCGTCGGCCAGGCGCTGTCCAGCCATCCCGATGTCGACATGATGTCGTTCACCGGCTCGACCCGCGCCGGTATACTGGTAGCCAAGACCGCCGCCGACACGGTCAAGCGTGTGCATCAGGAACTCGGCGGCAAGTCGGCCAACATATTATTCCCGGATGTCGACCTGTCGACCGCCGTCAGCAAGGGCGTCGCCGGCTGCTTCAGCAACAGCGGCCAGTCCTGCAACGCGCCGACGCGCATGTTCGTGCCGCGCGACCGCCACGACGAGGCGGCCGGCTATGCCAAGGCGGCGGCGGAAAAGTTCACCGTCGGCCCGGCCGACGCGGCCGGTTCGAAGCTTGGCCCGGTGGTCAGCCAGATCCAGTTCGACAAGATCCAGGACCTGATCCAGAGCGGCATCGACGAAGGCGCCACTCTGGTGATCGGCGGCCCCGGCCGCCCCGCCGAACTCAACCGCGGCTACTACATCAGGCCGACCGTCTTCGCCGACGTCACCCACGACATGCGCATCGCCAGGGAAGAGATATTCGGGCCGGTGCTGGCGATCCTGCCCTACGACAGCGTCGAGCAGGCGATCGAGCAGGCCAACGACACCGTCTACGGCCTGGCCTCCTACATCCAGGCCAAGGACATCCAGAAGGCCCGCGACGTGGCAGCCCGCATGCGCTCCGGCAACGTCTACATCAACTATCCCCAGTGGGACGCCAGTCTGCCCTTCGGCGGCTACAAGCAGTCCGGCAACGGCCGCGAATACGCCGAATATGGGCTGGAGGATTTCCTCGAGATCAAGGGCATCGCGGGGTACGAGGCGGCGGAGTAGGGGGCGAGGCCGCGATCCACGCTCGGAGCAGACGACGATGCGACCGACCTTCGGTGCATCGTCGGTGAGAAACCGGGGCTGGATCCAAGTGGGAATAAACGCGCTGCCAGAGCAGGCTAATTTACGTCTGCAGGTGTAATTTCTGGGCCGTCGCGTGAGATTGTCAATTTGAATCTTAGATCGAGTTCGCCTGCCGACCACAATTCTCGCGATCTAGGCCCAAGCCCAGGTGCCAGCCGCATCATCGCAACAGCGCGATCGGGTTCGTAGAGAACTCGCCCGCATAGAAGATGGGTTCCCTCACCAAAATTTTGGTCGTGTATTGCCCTCACTAAGCGACCGGCGTGCTCCCAATTCACGCTGTCGTGTTGAATCGCGGCCTGAGTCAACATCGCAAAATAGTGACTGCGTGGGCGTGAAGGCAGAGAATTACTAAAGCGCCGCATTTGAGAGCCAAGAAGTGACCATATGGTGCCATTCTGGGCCGAAAAAACAGATAGATCTCGTACGGTTGCCAAGAGTTCATGCCGTTCGAATAGATGTGTAAGCACCGTGCTGGCTCCAGCATCCTCCGTTACGGCAATGTGCTTCACATCGCTTAAATCTCGTTCAAGTAGGCCTTCAAAAGGGTAGCGCCCTCGGCGCTTGTATCTTTCCATGCCAATCGAGATATTGAATTGATTGCGCTGGCCATAAAGCGTTAGGGCAATGACTGGGCCCCTACTATTTCGCTCGCCCGAAATGGACCAGTTCTGATTCTCAAGCATAGACGCAACGACTTCGCCATAAACTCGCCAATCTTTGCCCGCAGTGTGGTCGTCTGCGGTCACCAGTACAGCAGCATCGATCCTTGCACGACTACTCGGATCTCGATAATTCTGGACATCCAAGGGACGAAGATTGTGGAATAGAATCTCTGCCAACGAGCGTTGATGTAAACCGGTATCGAACTCCCTCTGTCCAACGTCAAAGAGAATACCATCTGGTCGAGTCACTCCGAGCCGCCAACAACGTCCGTAAATTTGGGCGCAAGCATCGTCTTGCAATCGAGGGCCGGCCCCGCGAGCACTTAAGAAGAAGTTGGTTCTGGCGCGAAGGTGGGAACGGAGACCATGATGCCAGGCGGCGGAGAGAAGATGAATAGCATTTCGAGTTTCACCAGCGAAGCCATCCTTAGGGCCCCATGCTCCGATTTCTCTTTTTGAAACTACGACGGTCGGGTGCTGATAGCGACGGAGACCGGCGCGCTCCGATGGCGCTAAGCTAAGGCCCGAGCTTGTTCGAGTCGCGAGGCCGATTGGCATTCGATCCGCTCTACGGTTGTCGTCAGACCAGACTTGGCCAAGCTGCCCATTTGCCCTGAAGAGAATGAAGCTCGCACCTGAGAACTCGGAGCTTTGATATGCAAACTCTTTCCACTGCCGTGGTGTATAAAGCCCTATTCCATCGGTAGCAGGGCGTGAAAATACCCGATTGAGCACATCAGCGTCCTCGTCAGCGACATATACGAGAGCCGAAAGTTTGGAAAGATCGTAACCTACGACCAACCGATCTGCTGGCTGAAGCTCCGGCTTTACAAACCGTAGCTGCCAACCATCTGCTGGCGAATTATACAGGGGTTGGAGATTTTCCACGACCCGGGCGATGTGTCTCGAAGCCTGCTTTTGAAAGGTTTCATCATGATCTACATCAATGCCGCGGATCAGAATAATGTTGCTTTCCACACGGGCGGTTAGCCGTTGCAGGTTTTGAAGTGGCCAATCTTTTATTGCGGCGAGTGCCTCGCGAATGTCCGGTGTCAGCACGGATAGATCGCGCCAGCGATCTGCGGTCTTTGGAGAAAGTTTTCTTAGGTATTGCAGTGCTAAGTCCGCATACTTCACCCTGTCTGTAGACAGGCGGAGAAACTCAGCAACCTCCATCGCCAATAGGGGACGCTCAAGAAAAAAACTATCGCCAAGACGAGCTTGCAACGCATCTCGGCCATTTTCGCCTTGGCCTAGGAGGATATCCCCGAACCCGAACCCGAATGCCCAATGGGCAGGGGCGCCTACGCTACTTTCAGGCCCGTCCACCTCAATGATAGGCGTTTCTTGAGGTTGCAGATCGACAAACGCCTCAATCAACCCATTGTCACCTTGGCGCTCGACCCTCAGGGCATTGGAACGCCCGCGTGTGAAAACGGGAATGAGAAAGCCCAGCCCTTTGCCCAACGGGTCGGCCACCCCAACGAGATCGTGAGGTTCCGTCTCAATGCTCATAGAAAACCTCCGTGGTCACGGAGGAATGTTTCTACCCGCTCATAGAGAGCATGAGCAAAATTGTCTGGCTCTGAGCGGCCATATGTTTTGTAAGGGAGCGCGACTGCATCAGGACAATCTACGAGGGCCGCTTTGACCTCCGGATCGTCAAAAAGAGCATTGGGTCCGACAATCGCTCTGAGGGCGCTCTTGAGCGAGATCGTGGTTGAGAATTGAACTTCAATCGTCCCACAACGATCATCCATGGCGCGTATAGAAGGGTCGGCGATTAGGCGAGCATATGCGCGCGGTGTAAGTCGCGATAGCGGAAGAGTTTTTTCCTCTAACGCAGGGATCTGGTCATAATAGTTTGCGTTCGTTTCATAGAAGGCTCGCACGAGTCGAAGCGGAGCACTCGGATCATTCCCCAGCTCGAACTCAGGTAATTTGAGGCTCGGCCCCAAAAGAGGTTCATAGCGTGAAAAACCACCACTATCGAATGGTAGAAGGCGCACTGCAGTTGCCAACAGTGCCGGATCTAACACAAGGCAGACAGGCGCCAATTCGACAATGCCACTCGCGGCCGAACCGGCACCCGGCTTGTAGGCCGGCCGACCATAAAACAGGTATAGCAGGTGGTCTCCGTAAACGGGGCATTTGGTTGGGCTCAGAATTCGATCTGCCAATATCTGAATGCTGGCACCCGCGCTCGTACAGTGAACTAGGTGAAGCTCACTTCCTGTTGCAGGAGCATAGCTCATAATGAAATCGGAAAGCGTCACAGGCATTGGGATCGAGCAATCGCATTTTGCAATATTCTGTTTGATGTACCGAGCCTGTGGATCAGTGTATAGAGTGAAAGTAAATCCTAAGGTTGGATGTGCATTGCAATCGGACGTTCCTGCCTTGGAAAATGCTATCAGCGCCTGAAGGGTCAGGTTCCGCAGCTATTGTTAACTCATCCTTAGCCGGCGCGACTCTGGAAACCACGTGACCGGGCGGCAAGTCGCCACGGGGTGCCTCGCCGCCTCCGCCGATAAGCTCCAAAATCACAGCTGTCCATTTCCAACATCCGCCTAAATAGGCCGGGCGAGGCATGGCGGCTCCCATCCCGCATTGCACAATCCCCCCGCATCGGCAAAATACCGTCATGGTCCGCTCCTCACTCGCCGTTCTGGTGATCGACGAAAACCGCATCCGCGCCTCGATCATCGAGGCGGGGTTGCGCGAGGCCGGGCATGAGCGGGTCACGGTCATTCATGACGTTACCGGCATTGCGCGGCGCATCGCCGAGATCGAGCCTGATGTCATCGTCATCGATCTCGAAAACCCGAACCGCGACATGCTGGAAAACATGTTCCAGCTTTCGCGCGCGGTGAAGCGGCCGATCGCCATGTTCGTCGACCGCTCCGACCAGGCCTCGATCGAGGCGGCGGTCGATGCCGGCGTGTCGGCCTATGTCGTCGATGGTCTGAGGCAAGAGCGCGTCAAGCCGATCCTCGACATGGCGGTCAGTCGCTTCAACGCCTTCTCGCGCATGGCGCGCGAGCTGGAAGAGGCGCGCAGCGAGCTGAAGAGCCGCAAGGTCATCGACCGCGCCAAGGGCATATTGATGAAATCGCGCGGTCTCAGCGAAGAGGCGGCCTACGCGCTGCTGCGCAAGACGGCGATGAACCAGAACCGCAAGATCAGCGATATCGCCCAGAGCCTGGTGACGGCGGCCGGGCTGCTCGGACCGGCGGAGGACGAATGAGCGCGACGCACCAGATCACCGCCGGCTTCATGCCGCTCTTCGACAGCGCCGTGCTGGTGGCGGCCGGCGAGATGGGCTTTGCCGCGCGCGAGGGCATTGAGCTGACGCTGCACCGCGAGACCTCCTGGGCCAACATCCGCGACCGCATCGCCATTGGCCATTTCGACCTCGCGCACATGCTGGGGCCGATGCCGCTTGCCTGCAATCTCGGGCTGACGCCGCTCGCCTCAGAGACCATCGTGCCGTTCTCGCTCGGGCTCGGCGGCAATTGCGTCACTGTTTCGAATGCGGTCTGGACCGGCATGGCCGCGCATGGCGCCGTGCCCGACCTAGATCCGGCGCGGACCGGCAAGGCCCTGGGAGCATTGATCCGCGAGCGGGCGGCGGCCGGGCGCGATCCGCTCCGCTTCGCGGTCGTGCATCCGCATTCCGGGCACAATTACGAACTGCGCTACTGGCTTGCCGCCTGCGGCATCGACCCCACCCAGGCGATCGAGATCGTCATCGTGCCGCCGCCCTTCATGGCCGATGCGCTGGCCGCCGGCCGCATCGATGGCTATTGCGTCGGCGAGCCCTGGAACAGCGCCTCGGCTGCCGCCGGCACTGGCCGCATCGTCACCGTCAAGGCGCTGTTGTGGCGCAACAGCCCGGAAAAGGTGATCGGCGTGCGCAAGGCGTGGGCTGAGCAGAATCCGGAGGCGCTGGCGGCACTGCTGCGCGCGCTGCATCATTCGGCCCGCTGGTGCCAGGATCCGGCCAACCACGGCGAACTGGCCGCTGTCATGGCGCAGCCAGGCTTCCTCGGCCTGCCGCCGGCGGTGCAGATGCCGGTCCTGACCGGACATCTTGATCTCGGCGGCGGAGCGGAAAAGACCATCGACGACTTCTTCCTGCCCTTCGACAAGGCGGCGAACTTTCCCTGGAAGAGCCATGCGCTCTGGTTCTACACGCAGATGGTGCGCTGGGGGCACGTGGCGCATACGCCGGAAAATCTCGCCATCGCCAGGGATTGCTACCGGCCCGACCTCTACCGTTCGGCGCTGAAGCCGCTCGGTGTCGCGCTGCCCGGCGCCAATTCCAAGGTCGAGGGTGCGCTGAAGGTGGCGACTCCGGTCGGTTCGGCGGGAGCAAGCCTGGTGCTCGGTCCTGACGGTTTCTTCGACGGTCAGATCTTCGATCCCGACGAGATCGATGCCTACATTGCCGGCCAAAAATCGGCCCGCACCGAAGCCTGATCATTTCCGCGCCATTCTTGTGCATTGCACAAAATTTGTGCGTGCAATTGCGCCAATGAACAATCTTTGGCCTGTCCGGCTTGCGGTCCCGGAGCGTCCCGATCGGCACGCATCGCTGATTTCATTGATATTTTTCCTCCCGCTCCAAACTGGCACGGTTCCTGCTTTGCAATAGGCAGGCTCTTTATGGGTCACGAAACAGGCGTCCAATGGCGGGCGCCGCAGGCAAAGCTGCCGCTCAGGTCAATACGCGATCCCGGTCTCTCGGGCGCGAAGACCTGGCCGGCGGCTTTTTTGTTTTGACCGAACACGCAATCGACGGCGCGCCTCCCAGGCCGCGTCCAACCGGAGACGACGATGACGAAACGGATCGGGACTGGAACGCTCAAGGATTTCAAGCGCCGCGATCTTCTGGCGAGCAGCGCGCTGACCGCGGCTCTGTTCGCCGCCGCGCTCATGCTGTTTCCCGCCGGCGCCAAGCCCGGCGGAAAAGGCCCCGAAATGACCGCGCCAAGCCCGGCCTCATCGCGCTGACCTATGCCGCGCCGCTGATCATCGCCAACGAAAAGGCAGTCTTATCATGACCGCAAATCTCCCAGCCGCGTCCAGCCACGATAATGATCCCCGGCAGGCGCTTATGATGTCCACCATCGCCTTCACCGTCTGCTTCGCGGTGTGGACGATCTTTTCAATCATCGGGATCCGCATAAAGCAGGAACTTGGGCTGAACGAGACGGAATTCGGCCTGCTCGTCGGCACGCCGATTCTCACTGGTTCGCTCGTCCGCATGGTGCTCGGCATCTGGACCGACCGCTATGGCGGACGGCTGGTCTACACCGCGACCATGCTTGCAGCGGCGGTCGCGACCTTCCTGCTCGCTTATGCGCGGACCTATGAGCAGATGCTGGTCGCAGCACTTGGCGTCGGGCTCGCCGGCGGCTCCTTCGCTGTCGGTGTCGCCTATGTCTCGCGCTTCTTCCCCGCCGGCAGGCAAGGCACAGCGCTTGGCATTTTCGGTGTCGGCAATGTCGGCGCCGCCGTCACCAAGTTCCTGGCGCCGTTCGTGCTTCTCTCCTGGGGATGGCAATCGGTCGCGCAGATGTGGGCGGCGGCCTTGGTCGTCATGGCCGTCGTCTTCTGGTTCACCACCGGCGACGATCCGGTCATCCGCGAGCGCCGCGCCGGCAAGGTCGCGCCGGCGAGAAGCTTCTGGCAGGAATTCGCGCCGCTCAAGAACCTGCAGGTCTGGCGCTTTGCCTTCTACTATTTCTTCGCCTTTGGCGCGTTCGTGGCGCTGTCGCTGTGGTTGCCGCGCTACCTGATCGGCGTCTACGGCTTCGGCATCGCGACCGCCGGCATGATCGGTGCGGCCTATTCGATCCCGGCAAGCATCTTCCGCGCCTACGGCGGCGCGCTCTCCGACCGCATCGGCGCACGTACCGTGCTCTACTGGACTTTTGCAGTGTCCGCTGTCGCGACTCTCGTTCTGTCTCTCCCCTCGGCAGACTATGTCGTGCGCGGCATCAACGGGCCGATCCCCTTCCATTTCGAGATCGGCCCGTTCGCCTTCATTGCCGTCGCCTGCGTGCTCGGTTTCTTCATGAGCCTCGGCAAGGCCGCCGTCTACAAGCACATTCCGGCCTACTATCCGCAGAATGTCGGCGCGGTCGGTGGCTTGGTGGGCATGATCGGCGGCCTCGGCGGCTTCATCCTGCCGATCGCCTTCGGCGCGCTCAACGACCTCACGGGCGTGTGGTCGAGCTGCTTCATGCTGCTCTTTGTAATCGTCGCCGCCTGCTTTGCCTGGATGCACTTCTCCATCCGGCGGATGGAGCGCGCGGCGGCTGACGAAGCACCAGCCCTTTCCTACGCGGCTGAGTGAGGCCGGAGCGGATCAGGACCATGACCGAAAAGCTCGTCATCATCGGCAACGGCATGGCCCCCGGGCGCATGCTGGAGCACCTCCTGGAAAAGGCGCCCGGCCGCTACCAGGTCACCATCTTCAACGCCGAGCCCAGGGTGAACTACGACCGCATCATGCTGTCGCCGGTTCTCTCCGGCGAAAAGGCCTATGAGGAAATCATCATCCATGGCGACGGCTGGTACATCGCCAACGGCATCACCCTCTACAAGGGCCACAAGATCGTCGCCATCGACCGCCAGGCGAAGACCGTCACCTCCGATCATGGCGTCACCGAGCCCTACGACAAGCTGGTCATCGCCAGCGGTTCGGTGCCGTTCATCATCCCCGTGCCAGGCCATGATCTGCCAGGCGTACTCACCTATCGCGACCTCGACGATGTGCAGGCGATGCTGCTCGCCGCCCAGTCGCGCGCCAAGGCCGTGGTCATCGGTGGCGGCCTGCTTGGCCTGGAGGCCGCGGCCGGCCTCAACGCGCAAGGCATGGACGTCACCGTGCTGCATGTCATGCCGACGCTGATGGAGCGCCAGCTCGATCCGGCCGCCGGCTATCTGCTGCAGCGGGCCGTCGAGCAGCGCGGCATCAAGGTCATCACCAAGGCCAACACCCAGGCGATCACCGGCAACGGCAAGGTTGAGCAGGTCGAGCTCACCGACGGCACCGTCATCCCGGCGACGCTGGTCGTCATGGCGGTGGGCATCCGGCCGAACGCGGCGCTCGCCAAGGAGGCCGGCATAGCCGTCAATCGTGGCATCGTCGTCGATGCCGGCATGCGCAGCAACGACCCCGACATCTACGCGCTCGGCGAATGCGCCGAGGTCAACGGCATGGTCTACGGGTTGGTGGCCCCCCTCTACGAGATGGCGCGCGTTGCCGCCAGCCAGCTTGCCGGCGACGAGAAAGCGGCCTTCGTCCACATGGACACGCCGACCAAGCTCAAGGTCACCGGCATAGAGCTGTTCTCGCTCGGCGACTTCGCCGAGGGCGAGGACCGCCAGGAGATCGTGCTGCGCGACGCCGCTGCCGGCGTCTACAAGCGCCTGGTGCTCAAGGACGACCGCATCATCGGCACCGTGCTCTATGGCGAGACGGGCGACGGCGCCTGGTTCAACGACCTCAAGAAGAAGCAGACCGACATTTCGGAGATGCGCGATACGCTGATCTTCGGCCAATCCTACCAGGGGGGTGCCCCGCTGGACCCTATGGCGGCCGTTGCAGCCTTGCCGGATGATGCGGAAATCTGCGGCTGCAACGGCGTTTGCAAGGGAAAGATCACCGGCGCGATCACGGCCAAGGGCCTGACCTCGCTGGACGATGTGCGCGCCCACACCAAGGCGTCGGCCTCCTGCGGCTCCTGCACCGGGCTCGTCGAGAAGCTGATGGTGCTGACCCTTGGCGACAAATACAATCCGGCCGCCGTCCAGCCGATGTGCGGCTGTACCACGCTCGGCCATGACGAGGTGCGCAGGCTGATCAAGGCCAAGGGCCTGAAGACCATTCCGGCCGTCATGCAGGAACTGGAATGGACAACCTCCTGCGGCTGCGCCAAATGCCGGCCGGCGCTCAACTATTATCTCGTCTGCGACTGGCCGGATGACTATGCCGACGACTATCAGTCGCGCTTCGTCAACGAACGCGTCCACGCCAACATCCAGAAGGACGGCACCTATTCGGTGGTGCCGCGCATGTGGGGCGGCGTCACCAATGCCGCCGAACTGCGCGCCATCGCCGATGTCGTCGACAAGTTCGAGATCCCGATGGTCAAGGTCACCGGCGGCCAGCGCATCGATATGCTCGGCATCCGCAAGGAGGACCTGCCGGCGGTGTGGGCCGATCTCGGCCATGCCGGTTTCGTCTCCGGCCATGCCTACGCCAAGGGGCTGCGCACGGTGAAGACCTGCGTCGGCTCCGACTGGTGCCGCTTCGGCACGCAGGATTCGACGGGACTGGGCATCCGCATCGAGAAATTCATGTGGGGCTCGTGGACCCCGGCCAAGGTCAAGATGGCGGTGTCGGGTTGCCCCCGCAATTGCGCCGAGGCGACCTGCAAGGATGTCGGTGTCATCTGCGTCGACAGTGGCTACGAGATCCATTTCGCCGGTGCCGCCGGCCTCGACATCAAGGGCACCGAAGTGCTCGGCCTGGTCAGGACCGAGGACGAGGCACTGGAGCATATCGTGGCGCTGACGCAGATGTACCGCGAGCAGGGCCGCTATCTCGAGCGCATCTACAAATGGGCCAAGCGCATCGGCATAGAAGAGATCAAGCGCCAGATCATGGACGATGGCGAGAAGCGCAAGGCCTATTACGAGCGCTTCGTCTTCAGCCAGAAATTCGCCCAGGTCGACCCGTGGTCGGAGCGCGTGTCCGGCAAGGACAAGCACGAATTCCGGCCGATGGCTTCGGTCGGGTTTGCGGAGGCTGCCGAGTGATGTCGGCGCGAGTCACCCCCCTCTGGCCTGCCGGCCATCTCCCCCTCAAGGGGGAAGATTGGCAGTTTCAGCCTCTTAGCCCTTCGGCCAACGTTGGCGATTGGCGAAAGCCGTCACGACATCCGATCTCCCCCCTTGAGGGGGAGATGTCCGGCAGGACAGAGGGGGGTGCCTCGGCGAATTCTTATCAAGCAAAGGCAGGGATGCCCCAATGACCTGGATCGCCATCGGCTCCATCTCCGACATCCCCCGCCGTGGCGCGCGCTGCGTCGACACTCCTGAGGGGAAAATCGCCGTCTTCCGCACGGCGGACGATCAGGTCTACGCCATCGATGACCATTGCCCGCACAAGGGCGGGCCGCTCAGCCAGGGCATCGTCCATGGCGTGGCGGTGACGTGCCCCTTGCACAATTGGGTGATCTCGCTGGAAACCGGCAAGGCGCTCGGCGCCGACGAAGGTACGGTACGCACGATCCCCGTGAAGGTCGACGGCGAGCGGCTGTTCCTGGCGCTCGAAGCGCTGGCCAGCCGCGCGGCCTGAACACATGCAGATTGACGAAGCGCGCGAGGTGAGGACCACCTGCCCCTATTGCGGGGTGGGTTGCGGCGTGCTGGCGAAGGTCGCCGCGGACGGGCAAGTAACCGTCCGCGGCGACCCCGATCATCCCGCGAATTTCGGCCGGCTTTGCTCCAAGGGTTCCGCACTTGCCGAGACCATCGACCTTGACGGCAGGCTGCTCCATCCCGAAATCCACGGCCGCCAAACCGGCTGGGACGAGGCGCTCGATCGCGTCGCCTCGACCTTTTCGCAAACCATCGCCGAGCACGGCCCCGACGCGGTCGCCTTCTACGTCTCCGGCCAGTTGCTGACCGAGGACTATTATGTCGCCAACAAGCTGATGAAAGGGTTCATCGGCTCGGCCAATATCGACACCAATTCGCGCCTGTGCATGGCCTCTTCGGTCGCCGGTCACCGCCGCGCCTTCGGCTCGGACACCGTACCAGGCAATTACGAGGATCTGGAACTTGCCGACCTGATCGTGCTGGTCGGCTCCAATCTCGCCTGGTGCCATCCCGTACTCTACCAGCGCATCGCGGCGGCACGGGAAAAACGGCCGGAGATGAAGGTGGTGCTGGTCGATCCGCGCCGCACCATGACATCTGACATCGCCGACCTGCATCTGGCGATCGCGCCGGACGGTGACGTCGCGCTGTTCATGGGGCTGCTTGCGTATCTTGGCCAGCATAACGCGCTGGACCGCGCCTATATCACGGCGCATACGACCGGCTTCGGGCAAGCCCTTTTCGCCGCCTCGAAGCTCGACCTCGCCGGCATCGCCGCCGCCACCGGCCTGAGCGAGGACGAGCTTGTCCGCTTCTACAGCCTGTTTGCGGCAACCGCGAAGACCGTCACCGTCTACAGCCAGGGCGTGAACCAGTCGTCCTCGGGTACCGACAAGGTCAACGCCATCATCAACTGCCATCTCGCCACTGGCCGCATCGGCAAACCCGGCGCCGGCCCATTTTCGGTGACCGGCCAGCCCAACGCCATGGGCGGTCGCGAGGTTGGTGGCATGGCCAATATGCTGGCCGCCCATATGGAGATCGAAAACCCCGAGCATCGCGACCGCGTGCAGCGCTTCTGGAAGGCGCCCGATATCGCCGAAAAGCCCGGCCTGAAAGCGGTCGACATGTTCAAGGCGGTGGCCGACGGGCGCATCAAGGCGCTGTGGATCATGGCTACCAACCCGGTCGATTCGATGCCCGATGCCGATGCCGTCGAGGCGGCAATCAAGGCCTGCCCCTTCGTCGTGGTATCGGACGTGCTGGCAAGCACCGATACGGTCCGCCACGCCCATGTCCGGCTGCCCGCCGCCGCCTGGGGCGAAAAGGACGGCACCGTCACCAATTCGGAACGCCGCATCTCGCGCCAGCGGGCGTTCATGGCGATGCCAGGCGAGGCACGACCCGACTGGTGGATTGTCGCCGAAGTGGCCAGACGGATGGGTTTTACCGAGGCGTTTTCGCATGTGTCGCCGACGGAGCTGTTTGCTGAGCATGCAGCGCTGTCGGGCTTCGAGAATGACGGCGCGCGGGATTTCGATATTGGCGCTTATGCCGCTGTCGACGCGCAAGCTTATGACGCACTCGAGCCTTTCCAGTGGCCAGCGCCGAGCCCAGGCGCCCCCCTCTGGCCGCCAGAGGGGGATGCCTGGGCTCGGCGACCGGAGGGCCCTGTTCGCTTCTTCGCCAACGGTAACTTCTACACGCCCGATGGCAAGGCGCGTTTCATCGCCGTCCGCCCAACCGTCGAAACCCGCACCAGCCCGGACTATCCGCTGATCCTCAACACCGGCCGTGTCCGCGACCACTGGCACACCATGACGCGGACGGGAAAAAGCTCGCGCCTGTCCCAGCACATCGCTGAGCCCTTCGCCGAAATCCACCCGGCGGATGCGCAGCGCTTCGGCATCGGCGACGCCGATATCGTGCGGGTCTCGACCGTGCATGGCGAAGCGCTACTGCGCGCGCTGGTGACAGCGCGGCAGCGGCCGGGCTCGGTGTTCGTGCCGATGCACTGGACGGATCAGTTCGCCGCCCGCGCCCGCGTCGATGCGCTGGTGGCGCCGATCACCGATGCGATTTCAGGCCAGCCGGCCTCGAAGAACGGCGCCGCGCGCCTGGAACGCTTCGCTGCCGCTGCCTTCGGCTTCGCGGTGCTTGCAGAACGGCCGGCCTCGATCGACGCCGATTACTGGAGCCTCGCCCGCTGCGCCGCCGGCTGGCGGCTCGAGCTTGCGCTGCAAGCCGGCCGGGACTGGACAGCTTTCGCGGCCTCGCTCCTCGGCGCCGACGCGCAGAGCGAGACGCTCGCCTATCATGACGCTGCCGGCGGGCACTATCGCTTTGCCCGCTTCACAGGCAGCCGGCTGGTCGGCGCGCTCTATCTGGCGCCCGTGCCGGTCGCGGTGTCGCGCAGCTGGGCCGTGGAGCAGTTGGGCGCGGACCATGCCGACCGGCGCGGGCGGCTGGCGATCGTCGCCGGACGGCCGGGCGGCAACGGCGTCAACCGCGGCGCCATCGTCTGTTCCTGTTTCGGCACTGGCGCCAATCAGATCGCGGAAGCGGTGCGCGGCGGCTGCGCCAGCGTCGCGGCGATCGGCGCCGTTCTGGGTGCTGGCACCAATTGCGGCTCCTGCCGCGCCGAGATCAGGACCATCATCGACGCGCGCCGCCTTCAGGCGGCGGAGTAAGGCGCCTGCCGTTGAACTTCCCGCGGCGGGGAACGGTTCTGCCGTGAAGGCAATTCCCGAAAGCCTGGTCACCGCGCTTCCTTGACGCTTACCAGCCATTTACAGACGGTGGGCTACCAACATTCCTGTTCGATTCGTCGGGGACAAGGCATGAGCAAGGCTCTCACTTCATTCGCACTGGTTGCCGTGCTGACGGCTTTGCTGATGGCGCTGAGCCTGGCGGTGGCCAGGCATGGCTATCCCTTTGGTGCGATCGGCGCCAAACGCCTCGACGACATTGCCGATGCCGGGATTTTCATCCCGCTTGCCGCGGTGTATTTTTTCAGTGCGCTGCTGATGATGATCCTGCCCATCAGGGCGGCCGGCATCGTTCTGACAAATGCCGCGGATGCCATCTTCTGGACGGTGATCGTGTTGTTCGCGACCATCATCGGCGGCCTCGCCGCCAGATGGGCTTTCGGCCAGGCCGGCGTCCTGACGGCGCTGCTGAACTGGCGCTTCCTGTTCGTCGCGGCCGTCGTGGCATGCCATCTCTTCATGAACGAGCTGCGCCGCAATATCCTGCTGAGAAGCCTGTTCTTTGTCGTTTTCGCCGCGGCGACGCTGGCCTGCCTGTTCGGGTCTTTCGCGATCTGACGACAAGAACCGGGCAGATCTCGCCGTCCGCGAACGACGTCCGGCGCGAAACTGAAAAATTCAGTTCCGGATCGGGTGGCGCAACGCGAAGACCATTCTACGCGACATCGACGATGATGTGATCAGCGCAACAGGACGAACCGGGTTCCGCAAAACATGCCGGGAAGCGGCTGGCCCTGGAGCGATGCTGAGGTCGGCCGTCGGTTTCTGGTGAGGTTTGCCGCGACGTGGTCTTGCGGTGTGGTGGCCGGTGGTCCAGATAGACGGCAACCGAACGGCTAGGAAGACTGCGACATGACCCTGTTTCGAAAGAACCTCATCGATGGCGAGTGGGTGGGCGAGCCCGGTTCCCGCAACATCAATCCATCCAACACCGGCGATGTGGTTGGCGAATATGCTTCCGCTGGCGCCGAGCAGGCCCGGCAAGCCATCGCGGCGGCGAAAGCAGCGTTTGCGGCATGGTCGCGTTCCGGCCCGCTGGCGCGCCATGCAGTGCTGAGGAAGGCATCGGACGAGATCACCGCGCGGAAAGATGAAATCGGCCGGTCCCTGGCGCGCGAGGAAGGCAAGACGCTGGCCGAAGGTATCGGCGAGACCGTGCGCGCCGCCCAGATCTTCGATTTCTTTGCCGGCGAGGCGCTGCGCCTGTCGGGCGAACTGGTTCCGAGCGTGCGGCCGGGAGTCGGCGTCGAGGTCACGCGCGAGGCGGTCGGCGTCGTCGGCATCGTCACGCCATGGAATTTCCCCATCGCCATCCCGGCGTGGAAGATCGCTCCAGCACTTGCCCACGGCAACACCATCGTTTTCAAGCCTGCCGAGCTGGTCCCCGAGAGCGCCTGGACCATTGTCGACATCCTGCATCGCGCCGGCCTGCCCAAGGGCGTGCTCAACCTCGTCATGGGCAAGGGATCGGTGGTCGGTCAGGCCATGCTCGACAGTCCCGACCTCAACGCCATCACCTTCACCGGCTCGGTCGGCACCGGCAAGCGCGTCGCCGCCGCAAGCGTCGAGCACATGCGCAAGTTCCAGCTCGAAATGGGCGGCAAGAACCCGCTCGTCGTGCTCGACGATGCGGACCTGGCCGTTGCCGTCGACTGCGCGCTCAACGGCGCCTTCTTCTCGACCGGCCAGCGTTGCACGGCGTCGTCCCGGCTGGTCGTCACCGACGCCATTCATGACCGCTTCGTCGAGGCGCTGAAAGACCGCATGGGCAAGCTGGTCGTCGGCGATGCCCTCGATGCGAAAACCCAGATCGGCCCCGTCGTCGACGATAGCCAGCTGAAGCAGGACGAGGATTACATCGCCCTCGGCCGCAAGGAGGGTGCCGATCTCGCTTTCGGCGGCGAGCGGCTCGATCGCGAAACGCCCGGCTTCTATCTGCAGCCGGCGCTGTTCACCGGAGCCAGCAACACGATGCGCATTTCACGCGAGGAGATCTTCGGACCCGTCGCCAGCGTCATCCGCGTCAAGGACTATGATGAGGCGCTCGCCGTGGCCAACGACACACCTTTCGGGCTGACCTCGGGCATCTGCACGTCGAGCCTCAAGCACGCCACGCATTTCAAGCGCAATTCGGAGGCCGGCATGGTGATGGTCAACCTGCCGACGGCAGGCGTCGATTTCCATGTCCCCTTCGGCGGGCGCAAGGGATCGAGCTTCGGCCCGCGCGAACAGGGCCGCTACGCGGCGGAATTCTACACCACCGTGAAAACCGCCTATACGTTTGCCGGCTAATCAAACTTAGAGAGTCAGGCAGGCGAACAGGCCCGGATGACATCCGGCATGCCGGCCTGACCTCTTTAGCCGAATAGCGCTTTTGTCAGGCGCCTGATTGTTACCATGGCAAAGGCCAGGCATTCTTTGGGAGGTCGCTGCCTTGCCTCAATAGGTGGCGCGGCCGCCGGAAACGTCGAAGACGGCGGCGGTCGTAAAGGAGCATTCCTCGGAAGCGATCCATGCGATCAGCGCCGCCACCTCCTCGACCTCGCCAAAGCGCGCCATCGGTATTTTCGACAGCATGAAGTCGATATGCTGCTGGCTCATCTGCTGGAAGATCGCCGTGCGCACGGCGGCCGGCGTGACGCAGTTCACCGTCACCTTGGTCTTGGCCAGCTCCTTGCCGAGCGACTTGGTCATGCCGATCACCGCCGCCTTCGATGTGCTGTAGGCCGACGCGTTGGGATTTCCCTCCTTGCCGGCGATCGAGGCGATGTTGACGATCCTGCCGTAACTGCGTTCGAGCATATGCGGGACCAGCGCCCTGTTGCAATAGAAGACGCCGTTGATGT